>CAKZPD010000028.1 GCA_937138475.1 uncultured Sulfitobacter sp.
GCGGAATGGTAGACGCGCTAGCTTCAGGTGCTAGTGTCTGTATGGACGTGGAGGTTCGAGTCCTCTCCTGGGCACCATATTTCAAACGAAAATGATGAAATATCAAATGGTTGCGGGATTTTATCTCGTTTCCATCCACCCAATTATCCACCCTAGGCCGCTTGGTTGATTCCCATCTCTGCTCGCTGTTCTGCAAGAAAAATGTCACCACAAAGTCAGCCGTCACGCACGCTAAGAAGGTGTTTTCTGTTTCGCCAGTTTCGCGGGTCAGTGATGCCCTAAGGTGATTCCCGCGCACGAATGCCTGAAAACACCGACTAAAGCTATGTTTCACAAGTGGTTATCAAGCTGTCTGGTCACACCAAAAGCCCCGCAGTTTTCGGTTGGAGCCATATCAGACGGCATATCGAAACATAGCGCTCTGATCCTAGGCGTTATGGGGGCGAAATACTGGCGCTCCGTTAAGTTTGCAGGTTAAGCAAAGCAGTCTTACTTTAGTTTTACTGGAAGCGCAGGGGGCGGCGGCGAATAGGCCACTTCATTACTCCTTATTCCTTGCGCCGCTGTCGTGCCGCCCGTTTCCTACATGCCTCACGGCAGTAGACCGCATCCGCGCGGCGAGAGAGGGGCACATAGCCCCCGCATTCTGGGCAACACCAATCTCCCCAGTGCATATTGCGCAGGATGCGCTTTGCTCGGGCAAGGCGGTTCTTTTTGTTCTGGCAAAAGAAAAAGGACACTGACAGGGACAAAGGCCCATTGTTGCCCGGCTCTACGCCGTGTGGGTCGGGTTCTGGCATCGGCTTCCCTCTCTTTCAATTAGCCGTATTTCGGGGGCCACAGGCGGGTTAAGTAGTTGAAATATATTGGTGGCGTGAATTGATTCCCCCTACACGTTCCCGCACTTATCAATTGATGCCTGCCCGGTGGCCTTCCGCCGCGTTTCGGCCTGCCAAGCGCGCGTTGCACGCCGGCCCAGCGCGTCAGCCATAGCGCCATAGGTCGCAGGCCCGTGATGGCGCAGCAGGTCGAGATATGCACTCGGGTCAGGTTCCAGCCCATGGGCCCGCGAGGGGGCGGGCCATCCCCCTTCGGACAAAACCGACGCAACTGACAAAACCGGCGGGGGTTCGGCCCATCCCTGCCAGACAAGCGCCCAACGCGTGTTGCCAATGGTTGCACCCGTCGCCGCCAGCATTGCCGCGAAAACATAATCTGCGGGCGCACCTTTGCTTTCCGCCGCCTGTTCCACCCACTCCGCCAAGCGGGGAGACAGCACGTCGCGCAACAGCAATTTTGGGGCAGGGGGTTTTTCGGTTTTTAAGAACCGAAAGTCAGGGTCCGGCCACATAGGCGCGAACGGTGTTTCTTTCATCGGTTGCGCGTTCATGCTGCGACCACCCTTTTTGTCAAAATGTCATTCCAGTCTCGGCCATCAGGGGCAGGCAATAGCGCGACCTGCCAGCCAAGCGCGTGCGCCCGTTCGGCCAGTGCGTTTGCAGCTTCACGGCCTGCCGTGTCGCCATCGGGGGCGATGGTCAGGCGTCCGGCTTGTGGGGGCAGGTGCAAGCCACGGATGCCGGATGTTGACAGCGCGGCCCAGACCTCCGCAGGTCCGCGCAGAAGGCCAGATGCAAGCGACAGTGCGGTTTCAATGCCCTCGGCCACCACCAGCGGCCCCGGCCCCTGCGTGAGCCTCACAGCGCCGCCAGCGGCCCCGCCCAGCATCATTTTCGCAGGATCGATTGCCGCCTTACCCATACCATCGTCGCGCAGATAGGTGCGATGCACGCAAGCCCCGCCCGCGCCTTGCACCGCCGCCACCAACGCGGGATGGCGCCTCGCGGTCGGCCCATGCCAGCACTCGCCGTGAAAGCGCAAGGATTCAGGCAGGGGGCAAGTGATGCCCCGCCCACGCAGATATCCCTCCGCCACCGTGCCCGCGATGGGCTGGGCTTCTTCCCAAACCTGCTTGGCGTGCGTCGCCTTGCGCTGGGCTTCGGCCTTTGCTTTGCGTTCGCGCTGGGCCAGCGTCACCGCGTCCGGGGGCGAGTAGTCCCCCGAGCGCAGCCCAGCCGCCGCCAGAATGTCGAGAAAAGGGCAAGCGCGTTTCTTGCAATGCAGCACCAGCCGCCCGTTTCGGCCATCGGCAAGGGTCAGGGCGTTTTCTCCTTTCCGCCTTGAAGGCTGGCAGATAGGGCAAGGTGCAGCGCCGTAGCGGCCATGCCAGCGCCCGCCCAGCGCCAAGGTCAGGTCGCGCGCGTCAGTCATTCTGCACCACCTTTTCGCACTACGGCGCGCAGAACACAGCGCCCATGCGTGCCTGAAAACTCGCCGCTGTGCGGTTCCGACACGGTTTCAATCGGCACGCCTTGTCCGCGCAACTTGTGAACGTATGCGCTCCACCGGGGAGCGGGCTCTGTTATCGGGGTGTATCCCTTCGTCCCGGCAAGGCGGAGCGGGTCGAGCGCCCAAGCTTCGCGGCCCTTGGCTTCAATCGTGAAAGGTTCTCTGCCTTCAGGGGTGACTTGATAATGCCCAGCGCGCTTTTCAGGTCCCTTGCCATGTTCTAGTTTGCAGGTGCCCGCCGCAGTCGCAAAGCGGCCATCCTGCCCCGGTTGCGCTTGCCCTCGCTCCGGGGTTTCCATTTGCTCGCCGCTCATATCAAGCAGCCTTTTCGTGAAGGTTGCGTAAATGCGCTTCTACATCGCCTTCCGGCCAATAAAGCCGCCCGCCCAGCTTTACCGGCTGGGGAAGTCGGCCCGCTTCCAGGTCAAGATAAATTGCGCTTCGGCTTCGATTGCCAAGCTTGGCGCGCAGTTCGGTTAGTGTCAGATAAGTTTGCATGTCTTGCACCGTCCTTTATCGTTTCGGATGGTGCAAACTTGGCTAATTGAATAAACTTAGTCAGGTGCATCGCTTAACGAAGCTTTGCCTCCATCGGCCTTCAAGAGGCCTAAATACTCCATTCTTTGAAGCTTTGCCTCTTTATGCTTCTTATGGGCGCGCTTCACCGTATCTACACTCACGCCTTCATCGTCGGCAACGGCTTGAAAAGCCCCCTCCCAAGTTGCTTTGCAATTGTCGGCCTGCGCTGAGCGGTATTCGATTTCCACTTTGTTTGAGAGCCGAATATCCCGATTGATTTGACCTATGCGTTCTCTTACTGGCTGCTTGCCTTGCCCGCCGCCTTCGACACCGAAAGCTTCGCCAAGTGTTGAGCCGGTATTGCCGGATTTGTATTTTGTCCAGCCTTCAATCCAAACCCCAAGCCAAGCGCGGGGGATTTCAACAGTATCTTTTTGCCACGCGGCCACCGGGTAAGCGTCTGCAATATCGTTGTGTGCCAAGCCGCCTTCAAAAGCCGAAAAAACGCTTTGCATCATCTCGAAGACAACAGCAGCCTTCGGTAAGTTGGGGTCATCCAATAGCGTCCTTGCCCGCCAATAAAGAGCGAAAATAAACTCTGCATTTGGGTCCGCCCGGAGCGCTTCATTGACGGCGAGGATGGTTTCCATATCTGGCGACGTTATTTTTGCGGTTTGCTTGCCTTTCGAAGTTAAGGTCGCAGGTTTCGCAGCCGGGATTGTGTCGGTTTTGTCGGTTTTGTCCCGTGCCATCAGCGCGCCCCCGCCATCTTCACGACATTGCCCGTGCCGCCTGTCACATGGTCGGCCCAGCGTTCAGCCAGCTTGCGCCTTTGTTCCAGAAAATCGGTTCGACGATAGGCCCGCACGACGCCACCATCCACAACATGCGCCAGCATCGCCTCGGCAACTTCGTGCGGCGCGTCGGTCGCCTCGGCCAGCCATGTGCGCAGCGATGTGCGAAAGCCGTGTGGGCGCGCCTCAAGCCCTCGGCGTCCCATGTGCCGCGAAAGCGTCATGTCGCTAATCACGCCGCCCCGCGTGTTCGGAAACAGATAGCCATTGCGGGCGTGCGGGCGTGCCAAGTCGATAACGCGCAGGGCTTCATCCGAGAGCGGCACACGGAAAGCGTCGGTTGCACCCTTGCGTCCCTTCATGGCTTCGGCTGGAACCGTCCAAACGTCGCCTTCGATATGTTCCAGCCGCAAAGTGCGCAGGGGGGTCGATCTAACGCCGGTCAGGATTACGAGCCGTAAAGCCAAATGGGTCAGGGTTGGTTCTTCTAGGCTTGTGTAAAAGTCCGGCACATCGGCCCAAGCCATTGCAGGAATGTTCGTGACCACATGGCGCGATTTCCCTAAAAGCGCCTTTGCCTTTTCTGTCGCTTGCAGGTCTACATCCAAACCAAGCGCAGCGGCATGGCGCAGCACGATCGACAGCCGGTTAAGCGCCTTGCGTGCCGTGTCGGCCTTCGTATGCCAGAGCGGGGCCAGCGTGTCGCGGATATCGCGTTGGTCAAGGTCCGTAACCGGCACTTTGCCAAGCTTGGGCAGAACGTGAAGGGTCAGGGGGGAAAGCCACCGGCCCGCTATGCCATCGCCCTTTAGTTCGGCCCTGCGCGCTTCGAAAGCGTCATGGGTCAGGATTGCCAGCGATATATCTTCCCGCCGCGCGGCCCGTTCCTCCCGTTCCCTTTCCTTTACGGGGTCGCGCCCATGTTTCGCCATCGTGCGCCAGCGGCCGGCAAGTTCGCGGGCTTGCGCAAGTGTGATTTCCGGAAATCCACCCAAACCCATTGCGCGCCGCCATCATCGCGCACAACCAGCCAAAGCCCTGCACCATCGCAGTATTTTCCCGCTGGGGCCTTCTTGACGAAAGCGGGTGACAGCCGATTGCGTGCGCGCATGTTCTATTTTCCGTATCCACCTATTGGGCATAGAACAAGCGGCCTTGCCTGCATCCACCCAAATATCCCCCTAAGGTAGTAGATACCCACGGACAAGACAAGACAGCACCGGACAGGTGGGACTAATTAAATAGGGGGATAGAAGCAAGCTTGGACAATTAAAAACAAGTAAAAACAGATAGTTGATCCCTCTCCTGGGCGCCATATTGCCTTTCGGCATTTCTATTTCCTTGTTTTCCTGTTGATAACTTCCCGGTGCAGGCGCCCGGAATTCGGGTGCGGGCCGAGTGCGTCGGATTTTCATCAGCTCCACCCCCTGATCTCGAGCTTCTTCGGGTTGGCCGACTTCATGTAGCGGATGGCCATTTTACCACCCTCCGACCCGAACATCGCTTCCAGCCAATTCACCGTCGCCCCAGCCTATGCGGCCGGCGAGGCGGCGATCTTCCTCAGCCCATGCGCCGCGCCCTTTGCGCACCAGGGCAGTGGGGAAGGTCGGCTTAGGTTAATTCATGCTTACACAAAGTGTCAGTTTTTATCGCTTTTTGTTAGCCGGTATATCCTTGTATGTTTTGCTCGACGGAGGCGTTTGTTGGCGATGACTTTGCTAGAAGATACAAAATACCTGGAAGTCGAAATCTGGCGTGGCGACGCCGCAGGTGGCGAATTCCAGAGTTTTCAGGTGCCGGCATATGAAAGCCAGACCATTTTGGATGTGGTGTCGTGGGTACAGCAAAATACTGACCCTGGGTTGACGTACCGCTATGCGTGTCGCGTGGGCATGTGCGGATCCTGCGCGATGATGGTCAACGGCACGCCGCGATGGACTTGCCGGACCCATGTCAAAAAAGTAGCGGACGGAGACAGACTGCGGGTCGCGCCGCTGCGCAATCTGCCGATCATCAAGGACCTCGCCACCGACATGGATCCGTTCTTTGACAAATGGGTTGCTGCCGAGGGCAAGCACCATCCCAGCAAGTCACGCGAGGACCAGATCGAACAGATCGACCCAGAAAATAGTGCGCGGGTCGAGGCAAATTCCGGCATCGAGTGCATCAATTGCTCAGTTTGCTATGCGGCCTGCGACACGGTTGCAGGCAATCCGGACTATCTAGGGCCCGCTGCGCTACAGCGGGCGTGGACGCTTTACAATGATGCGCGAGACGCGAAAAAACAGGTCATTCTGGACGCGGTTTCCGGCACGGGGGGCTGCCACAACTGCCACAGTCAGGGAAGTTGCACCGTTCACTGCCCCAACGAATTGAATCCCATGAAGGCCATCGCAGGTCTGAAACGCGAAACGGCGATTTCATTTCTGAGAAAGGCGAGGTAGCATATGCTCGATCTGCGACTGTATATGATGCAACGCCTGTCGGCGATGTTCATGGCACCTTTCGTGCTGGTTCATATCGCGGTGATGGTCTACGCGATTCAGGGCGGGCTGAGCACGGAGGAAATTCTGGGCCGGACGCAGGGAAGCGTGTTCTGGTTCCTGTTCTATGCGACCTTCGTCATCGCGGTTTCGGTGCATTCGGCCATCGGCCTTCGGGTCATCGCGCATGAGATGCTGAAACTGAACGGGCTTACCCTATCGGTTTTGACCTGGGGCATTTGTTTGGTTCTTCTATTCACGGGGGGGCGTGCCGTGACGGCTGTGACATTGCTGTGAGAAAGACGTATCGGGGTCATCCGCTTTGGTTCGCTTATTTGCTGCACCGGGTTTCGGGATTGGCGCTGGCGCTGTTTCTGCCGGCGCATTTCTATTTGCTGTCCTTGGCGCTGACCGCGCCAGAGCGGCTGGATTACTTCCTAAATTTCGCGGAGAACCCACTGGTCAAGATCGCTGAATTCGGGCTTGTCTTCGGACTTGCAGTTCACATGTTCGGCGGCTTGCGGCTTCTGGCGCTGGAATGGCTGCCCTGGTCAGCCAACCAGAAAACACTGGCTGCATCGGCCGTCGCGGTTTCGTTTCTGATCTCCGGAACCTTTTTCTTACAGGCCATATGACCATGCCCCTCAAGTTCGACATCGAGCGTCACGACACGGACATTCTTATTCTGGGGACCGGCGGCGCGGGCATGTTCGCCGCGCTTCACGCACAGCAAAGCGCGCCCCCAGGCACGAAAATCAGTATCGCCGTGAAAGGCCTGATCGGCAAATGCGGCTGCACGCGAATGGTGCAGGGCGGGTATAATGTCGCCATGGGTGGCGGCGATACCGTCGAGCGGCATTTCATGGACACGATCAACGGCGGCAAGTGGTTGCCCAATCAGGCCATGGCCTGGAAGCTCTGCGAACAGGCCGTGGTCCGCGTGCGCGAGTTGGAAAACGAGATCGGCTGCTTCTTCGATCGGAACGCGGATGGCACGCTGCACCAGAAGGCCTTTGCGGGTCAAACCGCCGACAGGACTGTGCACAAGGGAGATCTGACGGGCATCGAGATCATCAATCGGCTGATGGAGCAGGTTTTGTCGCGCCCCATCGAGAAGCTGCAGGAACATCGCGCCATCGGCCTGATCCCGACGAAGGACGGCACAGCGCTGTCCGGTGTTCTTTTCATCGACATGCGAACCGGAAAATTTAGGTTCGTGCGCGCCAAGACGGTGATGATGGGCACCGGCGGCGGCCCCACAATGTACAAGTATCACACACCGTCGGGTGACAAGACGATGGACGGTCTTGCCATGGCCCTGCGCGCGGGGCTGCCGCTGCGGGATATGGAAATGGTGCAGTTCCATCCGACGGGCCTGCTGGCGGGTGATCACACCAAGATGACCGGCACCGTTCTGGAAGAGGGCTTGCGCGGCGCAGGGGGCCAGTTGTTGAACGGGTCCGATCACCGTTTCATGTTTGATGTGGATGCGCGTGGCGAGCGCGCCACGCGCGACGTCGTAAGCCGTGGCATCTATGCGGAGATGCGCAAGAACAACACATCCAAGAATGGTGGCGTTTATATCTCGATGGCGCATCTGGGGCCCGATAACGTGCGCCAGAAATTCAGCGGCATGGTGAAACGCTGCGCGGACAGCGGTTTCGATCTTGCAGCGGGTAAGGTCGAAGTGGTGCCGACCGCGCATTACTTCATGGGGGGTGTCGTCGTTGACGAGAACACCAGAACGCAGATGGAGGGCCTCTATGTCGCTGGCGAGGATGCAGGCGGTGCGCATGGGTCTAACCGTCTGGGCGGCAACGGTGTGGCCAATTCCACAGTTTACGGTGGAGTGGCCGGCGACGTGATGGGCGCCGACATTCGCAGGATGGGCGCGCTGCGCGACCCAGACGAGGCCGTTCTGGATGCAGAGATCGAGCGCGCGCAATATCCGTTGTCCAGAAAGCCGGGGAATATCCAGTCGCTTCGGCATGACTTGCAGGAAGCGATGTGGGAAGATGTAGGTGTCATGCGGACCGAAACCGGTATGTTGCGCGGGATCGACCGCGTCGCGGAAATCAGCGACCGCCTGATGGACGTGGGCGTGGACAGCACCGATCTGGCGTTCAACCTTACCTGGCATGACTGGCTGAACATGCGGTCGCTTTGCGACGTCTCGACGGTGATCGCTGAGGCCGGGATCGCGCGCGAGAATTCCCGCGGTGCCCATTTCCGCGAGGATTTCCCCGAACCCGGAGATATAGAGACTTCCTATTTCACGGTCGCCCGCAAATCCGGCGACGACGTCGAAGTCACGCGCGAACAGGTGCAATTCACGATCGTCAGACCGGGCGAGACGATACTACCCGAAGGTGAACCCGAAACACTGGTGGAGGCATAGCTATGATTCCGATGGATCTGATCGAAAAGACCGCAGTGACCCTGATGAATAAGGCAGCAATCGAAATCCCAGACGACTACCTCACGGGTCTGAAGGCCGCCGCCGAAGTGGAAGATGGCGATCTGTCGTCATTCGTTCTACAGGCCATGCTGGAAAATTACGAAGCGGCCAAGGAAGACCGCCGCGCGATGTGTGGTGATACGGGCACTCCGCGCTGGTATGTCAAGATGGGCAACCAAACGCAGGTCGAAGGCGGCCCTGTTGCGCTGGAGGCTGCGTTGCGCCGTGCCACCGCCAAGGCGACCAACGGCGTGCCGTTGCGGCCGAACAGGGTGCATCCGCTGTGGCGGACCGACCATGACAACAACGTGGGCATCGGCGCCCCCGAGATCGAATACGGCTACGAACCGGGCGGGGAATGGATCGACCTGATCACCGTGCACAAGGGCGGGTTGTTCGGCACGGATTACCGAATGCTGTTCCCGTCCGATGGGATCGAGGGTATCAAACGTTTTTATCTCGACAGCCTTGTGGCCTTTGGTAAGCGCGGTCTGTCCTGCCAGCCCGCGATCATCGGCATCGGGCTGGGCGGCTGCAAGGACACCTGCATGGTTCTCGGAAAACGCGCGGCCTGTCTGCGCACGGTGGGCGACCGGAATTCCGACCCCAAGATTGCAGAACTTGAAATGGAGTTGAAAGAGTTGGGCAATTCCATCGGCATGGGTGCAATGGGCTTTGTCGGGAAGTCGATGGTCATCGACGCACATATCGAGGTCGGCTATTGCCACACCGGGGGCATGCAGATGTCGGTGCATGCCTTCTGCTTGTCATCGCGCCGCGCCGTGGCGCGCGTATTTGCCGACGGGCGTGTCGAATACCGCACCGACCCGCAATGGTTCACCGATTATCAACGCCGGGAGACAGTGGAATGGGAAGTACCGCAAAACCACGAGAAATCCGCCTAAGCACGACGCCGACCCAGGAAGAGCTGGCCAAGCTGAAACTTGGGGACATCGTCTATTTGGACGGATTGATGTATACTGCCCGCGAGGGTGTATATAAGCGCGCGCTGGATGAAAAGGCCAACATCCCGATGGAATTGCCTGCCGAAAGTGCCGCGAATTTCCATTGCTCGCCTGCTGCGCGCATCAACGAGGATGGAACATTCGAAATGGGCGCGGTGACCGCCACGGCATCTTTCCGCTTCGCCAAGTGGTTGCCCGAGTGGCTTGCCAAGTCGGGTGCCAAGCTGGTGATCGGCAAGGGCGGCATGAGCAGCAAGGACTACAAGGCGTATTTCGTACCGAATGGGGCGATCTACCTTAGCACCGTCGGCTATGGCACTGGGGCCCTGCTGGGCCGTGGGGTTGACAACGTCGAGGCGATCCACTGGAATGAAGAACTTGGTTTGGCGCAAGCGATGTGGGTTATCCGCTGCAACAGGATGGGGCCGTTTATCGTCGCGTCGGATCACGAGGGCAACTGCCTTTTCGAGCGCGAGAACGAGCGTATTTCGAAAAACCTGCACAAGGTATATGAGGGCACGCGGCCTGCAACGCTCAAGCGGTTTGGCGAGACGGATGACAAGAGCGAAGAACTGATCTGAGTCTCATACACCCGATGCCAAGACGCGCAGCATCAAGCCGATCCCCGACACAAACATCATGGCGATGATCAGGCGCCGAAATTGGTCGTCGTTCAGGCGCTTGAAAATCATGATTCCGATCTGTGCGAAGATCAGCGTCGCGGGCAGCGCGATGGCGATCAGCTTAATCACGTCCCATGAATAGGCCCCTCGCAGGGCCAAGGCGACAAGGGCAAGCCCCAGCACGACCACGTTGAAAGGTTGCAGGACGGCACGGGTTTCCGCCTTGGGCCAAGGCCGCATGGCACACCACATCGTGGGCAGGGCGCCGGAAAGCGATGCCGCCCCGCCAAGCAGGCCACCCAGAAACCCGACCAAACCGTCAAGGACAGGGGTCCTACGCTCGAATTTGGGCAACGCACTTCGAAACGCGAAGAACCCGCCATAGAGGATCATGAAACTGCCGATCGCAACTTTCAGAAAGGTTGCGGACACAACGGTCAGTGCCGCGACGCCAAGCGGAATTCCAGGCAGGGCTGGCAACAGAAACCGCAGCAGCCGACGGGGCTGGTCTGCGATGGATGCGCGGACCAGCCAGACGCCCTGCAAGCCGCTGGTTACGGACATGACCACCACCATCGAGACCGCCTGCAGGGGCGGCATGATTTGTAACCAGAAGCTCAACGCGAACAGCGCCGTTCCAAACCCCGCTAACCCGTTGACCAGCCCTCCCGACGCGGCGCCAAGAAGAAGGATGATCAGGAAATCAACTGTCATGAAACGGACCCAGTTCGATCTTGCCCGGAGAAAAAGTGCCGATCTTGGCAGCTTTGCGAAGCCGTTTCAGGACTTGGCCGATAGGAGCCTCCCTGGCGGTGTCCTCACGGTAAGTGACGCCTAGCTCCCTGACCGGGGCATCCATCCCCAGCGAGATCCGTCGCAGGGGAAGCGGCTCGACGATCTGCACACAGCGCCGCGGCGCAATGGCCACGCCCATGTTACACAGCACCATGCTTGCGATCGCTTCGAGCCCGTCAAGCTCCATGGTATCGGTGACTGTGATGTTGCGCGACTTCAGCCAGTCTTCAATGATGGAACCAACCACCGCGTTGCGATTGAACCGAATGAACGGGTTTTCTTTCAGAATCCGGACTGGATCGTCGGACGTGGTGACTTGCGACGTCAGGAGGTGAAGTTCTTCCTCCGCGATGTGTTGCCAGACCAGTCCCCGGGGAATGCTCGCCGGGCGGGATATGATCGCCGCGTCGATGCGCCCGCGCGCGAGCTGGAGAATCAGTTCATTCGTCAGGCCAGGTTGCAGATGAACATGCAGTTTGGGGTAGTCTTTCTTCAATGATGACACTGTCAGCGGCACGAGCCCTACCAGGGTTGTGGGAACGGCCCCCAGCAGCAATTCTCCCTGCAGGCCTTCGCCGCCAATGGTCGACGGGATCAGATTGTCGTATTCCCTGACGATTTCCCGCGCCTTGGCAACGATCGCGCGCCCGGTCGGGGTCAACAGGGGCGTGCGATGCGATCGGTCAAAAAGCTTTAGATCCCATTCGCTTTCAAGGGCTTTCATTTGCTGGCTGACAGCCGCATGGGTGACGAAAACAGCCTTTGCCGCCTCACCGAAAGTTCCGTGCTCGTCGATGGCGATGAGTGTTTTCAGCATCCTGATCGACATGGTGATCCATCCTTTATTGTAAGATTTACTTTCGGAAATTGTAAAAATTTGACACTATAAAATAAGAATGACTTACGCTAAAAAAATGTCAAGAACCGATACCTCAAGAGGCCCAGCTGATGTCAGCGTGCAGCGGTTCTGAGCGAAAAGGGAGGAATATCATGCCACGAAAAACTTCAGTTCTCACGACAGCCGCCATTGTCGGTCTTGCTGCAACTGCCGCCTTCGCCGAGTATCCGGAGCGCCCGATCAACATGGTGATCCCCTATGGGGCCGGTGGCGCAACCGACATCTCGGCACGCACGATCGCGGAGCCGCTTGGCGATGCGGTCGGACAGCCTCTGGTCATGGCCAATGTCACCGGTGCCGGTGGCGCGACCGGGTCGGTCGCCGTTCAGAATGCAAAGGCCGACGGCTACACCATGTTGTTCGCGCGGGTTGGGTCGCATTCCGTAAACCCTGCGATGAAGGCGACCCTGCCTTACACGCTGGAGGATTTCCGGTTCGTGACCGTTTATGAGATCAATCCGGTCGCCTGCGCCGTGACCCCGCAGTCGGGGATAAAGAGCATGGACGACCTAATCGCGAAGGTGAACGAGGGCGGCGTTACATTCAGCTCGTCCGGCGTCGGGTCGATGCCGCATATCGCGTCCGTCATGGTGCTGCGTGAATTCGGCATCGAGAACCCGCTGCAAGCGGTGACACATATCCCGCAAAAGGGTGGTGGTGCGGCGGCGACGGCGGTTCTGAACGGGACGGCGACGTTTTTCTGCACGAACTCCTCTGCTGTTGCCAGTTTCGTGGCCAACGAACAGCTCTTACCGCTGTTGGTGACAACGGCCGAACCGGTAGAGGGTTTCGATGCGCCCACGGCCGCCGATCTGGGCAAGCCCGCGCTGCACCAGCTGGTGGGCTGGACCGGTATCGCCGGTCCCGACGACCTGCCTGATGACGTTGCTGCGAAGTGGGGCGAGTGGATGGCGGCGGCCACCCGGAACGAGGAATTCCGTTCCAGAATGGAAGCGCGCGGCTCGATCATCCAGCTGATGTCTCCCGAGAAAGCCAGCGAATTCATCGAGACTCAGTACAACACGTTCCGTACACTTGTTGATGAGCTTGGCATGCGGATCGAGGGCTGAGCGGCTTTTGAACTGAAGGAATGAGGCGCCGGACTTTGTTGTTCCGGCGCCGATGACGCAGGTTGGAGGGGAAATGAACGACCGCGCGGGGAAGATCCAGTTGGGTATCGGGGCGATCGTTGCCGCCGTCCTGTTCGTCGCGGTGGTGATCCCGAATTTTGTTTCCGCGCCGTCGAATGTCCCGAACGTGATCCTGTCGCCGCGGTTCTGGCCGAATGCCATCGCGCTGTTCACGGGGTTGACCGGCATCGGACTGCTTTTGACGGCCTTGCGCCATCCCGAAGACGAACGGGAAACACCTGTCGATGTGGACCATCGCGGCATGGCGCTTCTGCGGCTATCGGGCGTCGCGATGGTCATGCTGGCGACGGTCTATGCCATGCCCCGGCTGGGCCTTGTCTGGACGACAATGGTCGCGTTCATCGCGGTGGCCTTTCTGGTCAGAACGCATCATCCGGTCTCTGCCGTCATATCGGCTGTTGCCATTCCACTGTTGTTGTACGCCTTTTTCGCGCATGTCGCCGGTGTGGCCATACCGCAAGGTGAAATCGTGAGGCTCCCATGAGCATAGTTGACAGTATGCTGGCCGGACTAGCGCTTGTCGCTAACTTTGAAAGCTTCCTTGCGCTTGGGGCGGGTGTCGCAATCGGCGTGATCGGAGGGGCGATCCCCGGATTGTCCGCCACGATGGCGGTGGCTTTGACGTTACCGTTTACCTTTGCCATGAGCCCGATCACGGGCATCCTGCTTTTGCTGGGTGTGTACAAGGGTGGTGTGTTCGGCGGATCCATTCCAGCAATACTGATCAAGACACCCGGTTCACCCGCGTCATCGGCGACGGTAATCGACGGTTACCCAATGGCCGAGAACGGTCAGGCCGGAAAGGCGCTGGGCATGGCGCTTTGGGCGTCCTGCACGGCGGACCTGATATCCAATCTTTCGCTGATCCTGTTCGCCGGATGGCTGGCCTCCTTCGCGCTGAGCTTTGGCCCGCCGGAATTCTTTGCGCTGATCCTCTTTTCCCTCACGATCATTGCGGGAGTTTCCGGCGACAGCCTCTTGAAAGGCGCGCTTTCGGCCATGCTGGGTCTGATGCTTGCCACTGTGGGGCTTGACCTTGTGTACGGGACAAACCGCTTCACCTTCGGAAATCCAAACATGATGGGGGGGCTGAATTTCATCGCGGTGCTGATCGGTCTTTTCGCCATCCCCGAGATCATCGCGATGGTCTGGAACCCCAAGGCGCACGATGGCAATACGCGATCCCTGGGCAGGAACTGGGTCACATTTCAGGACTACAGGAAGTGCTTTAGATCCATCGTTCGCGGCAGTTTCATCGGGGTTTTCCTAGGCTCCATTCCCGGCATCGGGGCCGCACCCTCGGCATTCCTGTCCTATTCCGAAGCGCGGCGGAAATCGCCCAACCGGGAAAATTTCGGAAAGGGGGAGATCGAAGGCGTGGCAGCATCGGAGGCGGGCAACAACGGTGTCGCCGGTGCGACACTGATCCCGTTGTTGGCGCTTGGCGTGCCGGGCGACGTGATCACCGCCATCATTATGGGGGCTTTCATGGTCCATGGTTTGCAGCCAGGTCCGATGATGTTCGTCCTAAACGTGGACATCATTTATGGTCTTTTCATCGGTCTTATCGTCAGCTCCGTATTCCTGTTTGCCATCGGTTCGATCGCGATACGCGGTTTCAAATACGTCGCCGATATACCCCGCGGCGTTCTTCTCCCCGCGGTTTTGGTACTTTGCATTTTTGGGGTCTATGCCGTGAACAACAACCTGTTTGACGTGGGCGTGATGTTCGCCATGGGATGGGTTGGATTCGTGATGCTTCGGTACGAAGTGCCGGCGGCTCCGTTCCTGATCGCCTTTATCCTCGGCCCGCTGTTGGAGGACAACTTTCGTCAGGCCATGCTGATGAGTGGCAGCAATCCAGTGATCCTCTTTCGCGGACCGATCACCTGGTTCTTCTGGGCGCTGACCACGATCACGGTCGTCGCGATCGCTCGGGCGGGCCTTAGGGCCAGCCGCGGTTCCGTTTTGGCCGGCGATCCAAAATGACCGGCGCGCACTTGGATTTTCGGGTTGTTTTCCTGTTTTGAGAATTTCCATCCTGCCTGGGGGGATACGGCACCCATGTCATCCCAAGCCCTATGTGAGACGAGGAAAAGAACCCCCATGCCGACGGAAAAAGTACAGACAGTCGTTGTCGGCAGTGGTGTTATCGGTTTAGCCGTCGCCGGAAAACTCGCGGCCGCAGGCCATGAGGTTCTGGTGCTTGAAGCCGAAGCATCAGGCCATTGCCACACCAGCGCGCGAAATTCCCAGGTGATACATTCGGGTTTCCTGTATCCGCCCGGGTCATTGAAAGCCAAGCTCTGCGTCGAGGGGCGCCGACAACTATACGACTTCTGCGCGTCGCGGCATGTGGATCATGTAAAGTACGAAAAGCTGGTCATCGCGACAGATGCGGATCAGGTGGCAGGGCTGAGAGGCCTTTGTGATACTGCCATCGCCAACGGCGTGCATGATCTGGAATTCCTCTGCGGCGCGCAGGCCCGCACATTGGAACCCGAGTTGCGCTGCCATGCCGCTGTTCTTTCTCCCTCGACCGGTGTCATCGACGTGTCGGCCTTCATGCATGCCCTAGAGGCAGAGGCGGTGTCGCACGGCGCTGTGTTCGCCTATCATTCTCCGGTGCAGTCGGTCTGCACGATAGGGGATGGATTCACGTTGCAGATCGCCGATCCGGATCGGACCCGCATCGCCTGCACCAACCTGGTGAATGCCGCCGGTGTGGGGGCGTGGGATGTGGCCCGAGGGGTCCAGGGTGATGACATGATGTGGCTTCCACCAATGACATTGGTCAAGGCGTGTTATTTCTCGTTGTCGTCGGCCAAATCACCGTTCGAGAGGTTGATCTATCCTGTATCGGGAAGCACGGGCGTGCACGCGCTGCGCGACGTCCATGGGGCGGCCCGGTTCGGCCCGACGACGGAATTCCTCGATCCGCCTCGCATATCCTACCGGCACGACAGAGCCGCCGACGAACTGGAAAGCGGCATTCGCACTTTCTGGCCCGATCTGCCAAAGTATGCCCTCCAACCGGACATCTGTGGTATTCGGCCCCGCATCACACTGCCCGGCGCGCCATTGGCGGATTTTCTGATTGCCGGCCCTCGTGTTCACGCGATTCCAAGACTGGTGCATCTGTTCGGCATTGAATCGCCCGGTCTCACCTCGTCGCTGGCGATCGCGGATCATGTTCTGGATGAGCTGGCGGCCGCTTAAGGTCCGCTTGTGCAGGTTGGCTAGTGCTTAAAGTCGGTGATGACAGCCGTGCCGGGACGCGTCGGCCCGCTCATGGCGCGGAGCTCTGCGCTTGCGCCGGACAACGTCACCTCGCGATCAAGCATCGGACCGAGATCGACATCGCCGCGCTCTATCATGCCCAGTAAGGTGGGATACTTCCATGCCGGCATTCCGCGCGTGCCGAAAAACGCCAGCTGTTTGGAATAAATCGCGCGCATGTTGATCTGCATCATTCCGTCGCCTGCGGGCATTCCGACGTGAACATGCCGACCAAGGGGGGCCAGGCATTCGACCGACGCGTTGGTGGTCTGCGCGATGCCAAGCGCCTCGATCGAGACATGGGCACCGCCGCCAGTGATTTCCCGGATGTTGGCGGCGACATCCTGCATGGTTGCGTTGACCGCTGCATCGGCGCCGAGCTGTCTGGCATGGATCAGTTTTTCATCGACGACGTCGACCACGACGACCTGTGCGCCCAACATCTTGGCCAGCAGCAGGGCCGACAAGCCGATGCCGCCGGTGCCGTGAATGGCGACCCATTCACCGGCACGCACGTTGGCACGGTCCGTCAGCGCGTGCCATGCGGTCGTGACGCGGCACCCCAGTCCGGCGGCCAGCGCGGGCGACATCGTTTTGGGCAGATGGACAAGGTTGTGGTCAAATGGGACGGCCACGAATTCGGCATAGGCGCCGGGCGTTCCGAATCCCGGCACGATGGCACTTTCGCAAGTGTTCGACGCGCCGGTTTGACAGGCGGGGCAATCACCGCATCCCAGAATGAACGGCGCAATCAGTCTGTCTCCGATCTTGTGTTTGGCATGTGGGCCGACTTCAACGACAGTACCGCAATATTCATGCCCCAGGATGGAGCCGTGATTGACCTTTGGATGCCCGCCGACCCAGCCGTGGTAGTCCGACCGGCACACGCCGCAGGCCGCTACCTGAAGCACGACGCCATTTTTGGGGCAGGAAGGATCGGGAACCGTCTCGATTGAAAGGTCCTGGTTGAACTCTCTAATGACTGCTGCGCGCATGGTGCTCTCTTTCGGTTTTTGTCTGGGAAAAGTCGTCTGCCGCGGCCGTCCCCTATCCGTCCAGCCCGGCGACACACATGTATTTCGTTTCCAGGTAATCATCCAAACCCTGGCTGCCGCCTTCCTTGCCCATGCCGCTTTCCTTCAGCCCGCCGAACGGGGCTTCGACCGTCGTGACCAGTCCGGTGTTGATCCCGATCAATCCGTATTCAAGCTGGTCGTTCAGCCGGAAGACCCGCCCGATGTCGCGTGTATAGGCGTATGCCGCCAGTCCGAATTCGGTCGCATTGGCGGCGGTGATCGCGGCATCCTCGACCTCGAACCTGAATACGGCTGACAAGGGACCAAAAATCTCCTCTGTGGCGAATTGCATGTCCGAAGTGGCGCCGGTCAGCACTGTGGGTTCAAAGAAAGTGCCCCCTTTCGCGTGACGCTTGCCGCCCGTGACGATATGCGCGCCTTTCGCGGTTGCATCCGCGATCATTGCTTCGACCTTTTTCACACCTGCCTCGTCGATCATCGGGCCTTGCTGTGTGCCATCTTCTGACCCGTCTCCGACCTTCAGGGCTTCGGTTGCGTCTTTCAGCCGTGCCACGAATTTGTCGTGGATGCCGGCCTGTACGTAGAACCGGTTGGTGCAGACGCAGGTCTGGCCCATGTTACGGTATTTCGAGATCATCGCGCCCTCTATAGCGGCATCCAGATCCGCGTCGTCGAAAACAATGAAGGGCGCGTTGCCGCCCAGTTCCATCGAAACCTTTTTGACGCTGTCCGCAGACTGACGGATCAGGACTTTGCCGATTTCGGTTGACCCCGTGAAGGTCACCTTTCGAACGTCCGGGCTTGCCATGATGGCGCCGCCGATCGCATGGGCCGAGCCCGTCACGATGTTTACGACGCCTTCTGGGAAACCGACATCCTGACAAAGTTTGCCCCAGGCGAGGCCCGAGTAGGGCGTGGCCGATGCTGGTTTTGCAACGACGGTACAGCCCGCCGCCAGCGCCGGACCAAGTTTGCGGGCCAGCATCGACGAGGGGAAGTTCCAAGGCGTGATTGCGCCGACGACACCAACAGGATGACGGGTGACCATAAGACGCCGGTCAGCGGTCGGGGCTGGCACGATCTCCCCCTTGGCGCGACGTACTTCTTCGGCGAACCAGCGGATATAGGCCGCACCGATCGCGATTTCACCACGCGCCTCGGCCAGCGGTTTTCCCTGCTCTGCCGTCAACAATTGTGCGAGCGGTTCGCAGTTGTCCAGCAACGCATCATGAAGCTTATGAAGAAGACCGACCCGGAAAGACATGTTGCTGCGCGACCAGTCGGCAAAGGCTTCAGCCGCCGCCTCGATCGCAAGTCGCGTTTCACCCTCACCGCAATTCGGAACCGTTCCGAGCAAGACGCCGGACGCCGGGTTCAAGACATCGATTGTCGTTCCATCGTTCGCATCTCGCCATTTCCCGCCGATGAGGTTGGACGTTTGCAACAATCCGCCAAAACTGTTCATGAGAGGTCTTTCGGTAATTTGAGCCTGAAAATCGGACAACAGGGGGTCATCGACCGCCTGCACGCATGTTAATGGTAAGGAAAGTTGAATTACAGGAAAATATATTTACCTAATTATACAATAACGCTTACAAAATGGAATTGATCGCCTGCTTTGTCGAACACGTTACGATTTACCACAGGAGCAGCCGCCACGGCGCCTATTCGCGTGGGAGCAGTGTCGCTTTCCAAGGCGGAGGGGGCAATCTCGACCGGCAGGAAAACGCCATCAAGAGCGATACACCCCACTGCCGGCGAAAACCGGAAATCGTTCAGCCACTTGAAAATCAGGTTCGCGCTCATCCAATAGCGGTGCGCAACCTGAGCTACGGAAACGCCCGGCGTCAACGTCTGCGCGCAATTCGTGCGTTTCTCGTCACCCGACCAGATCCGCTTCTTCAAACCCCTCTCCCCCTCCACTACATACCATTCGCAAACCCGAGACGAGGTCCCTGACGGGATCTTTTTCTTTTTTTCAAAGGGATTTAGCGAGGCCCACCGACTTTCGGAGGATGGGGTTTTGGCCGAAATTGGTCTCTGAACGCCCTGCGGCTCTTTCCATCCGCCCTTCGCCCTATTCAAGGCGGACTCAAAAAGTGGCGGACTTTCAGTATGTTGATGTAATCGAGCTGCGCCGCAGTTGCGTGGGGTTCGTCTCCGACCAGTGCAAAAGAAGACACCCAAAGGCAGCGTGGTTGTTCGAACTGGTGCGAAACCCTTGGTAGGCTGGGCTACATCCAAGTCCGGCGGCACTGCTTCCGAGACAGTGGTCAACGGATCCCATACCGGCCATTCACTGCAGTTTGCAGTAAGGACCAAGATGCGGGGCAAAACCGATATCGGATATTCAGCCTTCGCTGCTGCAGCATCGCTTCACGTTTACATCGTGCTTGCTATTTTACCGCGGCACAAAGCACCAATTAGCTCATTCAGCGGTATAGATATCGCACTCACATAAACCACACTTTTGTTGCAATCTGGTCAGACTAGCCTGACGCGGGGCAAGCGCCGCTTTGCGCGGCGTGGCACCTGTTGGCAATCCATTTCCTTACATATCCGGCAGATCCAATGCTGTGATCAAGCTTTGCCGCCCGAGTGGAAGTTGAAAACCTTTTCAAAGGCCGCATCGCGTTCGACTTATCCGCCGAGGGCTTCCAAGCCGAGGAGTTTTCCGCAAACTCCGTGAGGGGCACAGCTCAGCGGGCCCTTGCCATCTCTTTACAGTTTGGCTTTTTCTCATAATCTTTGCAAAGACGCGCGCATCTCGATAAACACGTCCAGCTGATGAGACACTTTTTCCCCTCGATTTTCGATCATGTCGATCAAGCTTTCAGCGGCAACACGGCCCATTTGACGGTGCGGAACATGCACGGTGGTGAGGGCTGGATAAACGTGCTTGGCCAGCTCAATATCGTCAAACCCGGTGACCGAAATATCATTTGGAACATTGAAACCCAAGTCGCGTGCCCTTGAGATCACCCCAGTTGCAAGAACATCGTTCCCGCACATAATGACTGTAGGTTTAACGTCAGCGTGAATCAGCTGTTCAAAAGCCGCAGCACCGTTCTCAATTTCATAAGGCGTTTGGATAATGGGAAGATCATGTAGATCAAAGCCATGGGCCTGCCAGCTGTCCTGAATTCCAGCCAGGCGTTCCGCGGCACGATCATTGCCGTCAACGATTCCGGAAATAACAGCAATCCGCCTGTGACCCATGTCGATGACCTTGTCGGCTAACAGCCGCATTGCGGCGCGGTTATCAAATCCTACAGAGGCGTGTTTCGAATCTGGTATCCAAGCCCATGCCAACACTGTCGGAATCCCACGTCGGGCCAGATACTCATACACCGCTTCGTCTCGTTCATAGCCGATCAACAGCAGGCCATCTGCGCCACGCGCCACAAGTTCGCGAATTTGCTGGGCTTCCAGTTTGGGCTGATAGGCGCTGCTTGAAACCAGCAAATTGTATCCCTCTGCAAGAAGCTTTTCCTGAAATGCCTGCAAGCCGCGGGCAAAAATCGCGTTCTCCATCGTGGGAATGATCGCGCCAATTGTATGGGATTGTTTCGCTGCCATGGCACGCGCGTTGAAGTTTGGCGTGTAGCCAAGTGATTCTACCGCTTCCATCACCTTTGATAGCGTCTTGGGCGACACTTTTTGCTTTTCATTAAGACAACGCGACACCGTAGCCGTCGATACGCCCGCCGCATTGGCTACATCATCTAATGTGGGAATGTGTGGTGTTTCATGCATTTATGCACCCATTCATCATGCTTGGTGGTTTCTAGCACAAAAAACCAATAGCCCCAATTGCATATGTAAGCGCTTGCTATTTGCATATGTAAGCGCTTACACTCGCATTGGGACCAGACAGCAGGGAGGCTCGTCATGTTTCTCGTCGGTGCAGTTATTGTATTTTCGGCATTCTTTTTGAACGTCGCGTTGGGGGCGTTTGCCGATGCTGCGATCCTCGGAGATGTCGGGGAAATGTTGGTTCTGTCATGTGCGTCGGTTCTGTTCGTCGTCGCCATTTTAAGAAAAGAAGCTGATCGCTCGAAGAGCGACGACAGCACATAAACCTAAAGGGAGAAGATCCAGATGGATCAACAAGATCGCAAAGAGCTCGCGTCAGTAGAGCGCCGGAATTTTCTGAAAATTGCATCAAGCGCAGGTTTCACAGCCGCATTGGTTGCAGGCGCCGCAGGCACGCTTTGGTCCACAGAGGCCGCAGCGCAGTCCGCCACAGAAGAGCGTGACCGTGAGGCCGCAGCCGAGCACACAATGACAATCGCCACAGCTTATGTGCTGGGCGCATCGCGCAGCTATCCTATCATGCAGCTGGACCTCAAAGAGAACATCCAGAACGCCACAAACGGCAAAGTCTACGTCAAGCTGGCTCCAGGTGGTCAGTTGGGTGCAGGCGGCGCGTTGGTTCAGGCCGTTCAAGGTGGTACGATCCAAGCGGCTCAGCATTCGCTGTCCAACTTTGCGCCTTTCGCGTCCACTGTTGATCTGATCAACATGCCGTACCTGTGCGGTTCCAACCAGCGTTTCACAAACCTTGTTAACTCCGACTTCTGGCACACCAACGTCACACCCAAGATTGAAGAGAACGGCTTTAAGCCCTTGTTCTACGTCAACATCGACCCCCGCGTTGTTGCAGTTCGCAAAGGCGGCAACGGCGCTGTTCTGACGCCAGGAGATTTGGACGGCGTCAAGTTCCGCGTACCAGGTTCCGCAATGTTGCAGCAGTACTACCGCATGGTGGGTGCCAACCCCACGCCGGTCGCATGGGGTGAAACACCTTCAGCGATCCAGCAGGGCGTGGCTGATGCGCTCGACCCGTCGGTTGGCGCGCTGTTCGTATTTGGTTTCAAGGATATGCTGTCCCACGTCACCTTCACGCAGGCTGTCCCAGACTCGCAGGTCTACTCATGTAACCTCGAATGGTTCAACTCCATGCCCGCCGACATCCAAGAAGGCATTATGTGGGGCTCCGAGATGACTGCGCACCAGAACCTTGCCAAAGTGCCCTCCGCACGTGCGCATGCCATGGCCGAGCTGGCCAAAGCCGGCGTTCAATTCCACAGCCTCAGCGATGATCAGCTGGCCGAGTGGAAAGACGCAGGCGGCTATCAGCGCCCCGAGTGGGACGAGTTCAAGGTCGAGCTTGCAGGTTCCATGGATGCCTTTGCTCAGATGGAAGAAGCGGCCTCGACACAGGGCAGGTACTACGTGCACGACGCATAACCGAACCCGTCGGACGCCGCCACGGCGTCCGACCCCCTCTTCTCTCCGACATGCAAAACCGTTCGTGCATATGATGTGCCGTCTGTTCGCATGGCAACCGAATGGACGGAATTATGGAATTCCTGCGCAAACTTGATCAAAACGCGGAACGCTGGCTGTTATTGACCTTCTACGTAATGCTGGTCATCACCATGGCCGTCGAAGTGCTCCGCCGCGAAATATTCGCTTATTCGTCCATCTGGGGCGAAGAAATTGTGCGGTATTCCTTTATTTATCTGGCGTGGATCGGGGCCTCGGCAGCTGTGAAAGAACGCGCGCACATCCGCATTGATGTGGTCATGCATTACCTCGGTCAACGGCCCAAAGCGCTCCTTTATATGTTTGGTGACATCGTCATGATGATCGTAGCTGTAATCGCGCTCTGTTGGTCGTTTGAATCTGTGCATGTGTCTTGGAAATTTGGATCTGTCACCGACGGTTTGCGGATCTCCAAGGTTTGGTTCCTTATGGCTGTTCCCACAGGTTTTAGCTTGATGATCTGGCGCCTGCTGCAATCGCTGCGCCGCGACTTCATTTCTCTCAAGACTGGCAAGCCAGTCTATGAGGGCGACACTCTGTTTGATTGAGGAGCGACGCGATGCTTTGGAATACTGTCGCGCAGACTGTTGAGCTTGGCTGGGACTTCTACGTTCCCGTCCTTCTGTTCGTGGCGCTTATCGCAATGGCCGTGCCCGTGTGGGCGGCGATTGGATCCTCTGCCATTTTGATGTTGCTCATGTCAGGCGACCTGCCGCTTAGCCTTGTAGGCGAACGGTTGTTCACCGGCATTGACGCTTTCGCACTGACGGCGATCCCGTTGTTCATTCTGACCGGTGACGTGCTGGTCCGAACGGGCCTCAGTCGTAAATTCCTCGACGTGGCCGAAGCACTCACCTGCTTTACCAAAGGCGGTTTCGGCTCTGCCACCGTGCTGGTTTGTGGGATGTTTGCTGCAATCTCTGGCTCTGATGCGGCGGGTGCAGCTGCGGTGGGCCGCATGACTATCGCCCGTCTGGTCGAGGCTGGATACCCCCGTCCTTATGCCTGTGCGCTGGTGGCAGCGGGTGCCTGTACAGGTATCCTGATCCCACCTTCCATCGCTTACATCATCATCGGCCTTGTGCTGGGCGTTTCTGCCTCAACCTTGTTCCTCGCGGCCTTGATCCCTGGTTTGTGCATCCTGTTTGCGATCTTGATCACCAACCTCGTTGTGAACCGGGTCTATGCTTATGAGGGCGGCGGCAATCTGACGTTTTTCGAATGGCTGGCTAATCTGGGCGGTGCGCTCAAATCTGGCTGGTACGCGTTCATCGTGCCAGGCATCATTTTTTATGGCATCTTCTCCGGGCGCCTGACGCCAACAGAAGCCGGTGCAACTGCTGTTGTTGTTACGATCTTGATGGGGTTTCTTCTCAAAACACTCAGCCTTGCTGATTTCCCCGCGATGTTGGTCAGCTCGGCCAAGGTCAACGGCGTGATCCTTCCCATCATCGCCTTTTCTGCCCCATTGGCCGAAGCCCTTGCGATCATGGGTGTGCCACAAGGCTTTGTCACCTCGGCCACCAGCCTAACCAATGAGCCATGGATCCTGATCCTGTTGATGATCGGCATCCTGATCGCGGCAGGCTGTGTGATGGAAACCACGCCCAACATCGTGATCTTGGCCCCGATCCTTCAACCATTGGCCGAAAACATCGGCATGAACGAAATCCAGTTCTGCATCATGATGATCACCGCCCTTGGTGTGGGATTCATCACGCCACCACTGGGCCTAAACCTCTTTGTTGTTTCGGGCATCACGGGTGAATCAATCCTCAGGATCGCCGCGCGCGCTCTGCCTTTTGTATTATGCATGTTTGTCGTGGTCTTGTTCATTGCCTATGTGCCGGCCGTTTCAACAACTTTGCTTCCAGATATCTACAAGTAGGACCCCAAAACAATGACACGCGAATACCTTAAGAAAGCGACCCTCACATCGGCGTCTGGTGCATCGGACGTCCACGATACAGTTGTTACTATTCTGGATGACATCAAAGAAGGCGGCGACGCCAAGGCGATGGAATATGCCGCTAAGTTCGATCAATACGAAGGCAACATAATGTTGACCCAAGCCGAGATCGAGGCTGCCAGCGCTTTGGTCCCTGAAAAGCTGAAGGCGGATATTCAGTTCGCCCACGACAACGTCAAACGCTTTGCCGAGCTGCAAAGGAGCACGGTAGCTGACGTCGAGATGGAGATCCAACCAGGATATGTGGCCGGTCAGAAGGCGATCCCTGTTGATGCCGCAGGCTGCTACGTTCCCGGCGGCCGCTACAGCCATATCGCGAGCGCCATCATGACCGTTACGACGGCCAAGGTCGCGGGTTGCAAGCACATCACCGCCTGTTCACCGCCGCGCCCGGGCGTCGGTGTGGCCCCCGCCATCATCTATGCCGCGCACATTTGTGGTGCTGACAAGATCTTGGCCATGGGGGGCGTGCAGGGCGTAGCCGCAATGACCTACGGCCTGTTCGGGTTACCCAAGGCCAACATTCTCGTCGGTCCGGGCAATCAGTTTGTTGCCGAAGCCAAGCGCATCTTGTTCGGCAGTGTCGGCATCGACATGATCGCAGGCCCCACCGACAGCTTGATTTTGGCTGACAAACACGCCGACCCGCACATCGTTGCGACCGATTTGGTCAGCCAAGCCGAACATGGCTACAACTCTCCGGTGTGGCTGATCACAGACGACCGCGCATTGGCCCAAGACGTCATGGCGCGCGTGCCGGGCTTGATCGAGGACCTGCCACAGCTGAACCGCGACAACGCGTTTGCCGCTTGGCGCGATTATGCAGAAGTCATCGTGTGTGCTGACCGCGTTGATATGGCCAAATGCAGCGACGAATACGCACCCGAGCATTTGACCGTAATGGCCGAAGATCTCGATTGGTGGCTGAATAACCTGACCTGCTACGGGTCGCTGTTCTTGGGCGAAGAAACGACAGTTTCTTACGGTGACAAAGCGTCGGGCACAAACCATGTGCTGCCGACCTCTGGGGCGGCAGGCTACACGGGCGGTCTGTCGGTGCACAAGTACATGAAGATCGTCACATGGCAGCGCGCGACGCAAGAAGCCTCCAAGGATGTGGCGATTGCAACGGCCCGTATCTCGCGGCTTGAGGGGATGGAAGGGCACGCGCGCGCCGCAGACGTACGTTTGGCCAAGTACTTTCCTGGCGAAAACTTTGACCTGGCAGCCGAGGGTTAAAAACGTGACTAAAACCGCCCCCCTTTTTGACCTTTCGGGCAAGGTTGCTTGTATCACAGGTGCCAGTTCAGGCCTTGGACGTCGCGCAGCGATCACGCTAGCCGCGGCTGGGGCTTCGGTTGTGGGTATTGCAAGACGTGTGGAGGCTTTGGATAGCCTTTGTGCTGAAATCGGCCCGAACGCTGCGCGAATCGTCGCCGATGTGGCAGACCGCGAAAGCCATGCGCAACTGGTAAGCGATGTTTCTACACCGTTTGGCGCACCGGACATTCTGATACATGCGGCGGGCGTCAACACGCGGCAAGCGGCGGATGATGTGTCTCCCGAAGGATGGGATCGAACGATTGCCCTGAACCTTAATGCGCCGTTCTTTTTGTCTCAGGCCTTTGTGCCGGCTATGCGTGCCAAGGGCTGGGGGCGCATCGTGAACTTTGCCTCATTGCAAAGCACACGGGCTTTTCCCGGCGGCATCGCATATGGGGCGACCAAAGGCGGCATCAGCCAACTGACCCGCGCCATGGCCGAGGCGTGGTCCCCCTACGGAATCAATGCCAACGCCATCGGGCCGGGGTTTTTTCCCACGGAATTGACAGCGGCAGTTTTTAACGATCCGGCACGTGCTGATCGCAATGCTGCGCAAACCTGTGTCGGTCGCAACGGGATACTTGAAGACATGGATGGTCCGATCCTGTTCTTGTGCTCTGATGCGTCTGCCTTCGTCACAGGGCAGGTTCTGATGGTTGACGGAGGGTTCACTGCAAAATGAAAGCGCTGGTTTATCAAGGCGTTGAAACGCTTGACTTCACCGATGTACCGGATGCTGTGCCCGAGAAGGGCGAACATCTGATCAAGGTTGAGGCCGTTGGCATCTGCGGATCTGACATGCATGCATATCTTGGTCATGACGCACGTCGTCCCGCGCCGCTTATTTTAGGGCACGAGGCGGCGGGCACGATCGTAGGTGGCACACATGATGGGATGCGCGTCACAGTAAACCCGCTGGTGACCTGCGGTGTCTGCCCTGCTTGCACGGCTGGCCGGGAAAATTTGTGCCCAAAACGGCAGATCATCTCAATGGCGCCACGTGAAGGCGCGTTTGCGCAATATGTGGCGATGCCGATGTCCAATCTGGTCGAAGTGCCGGATCATGTGCCGCTGGCAAAGGCCGCATTGGCTGAACCATTGGCCGTCAGCTGGCATGCCGCCCGACTGGCGCTTGAGGCGTTGCACCCTGCTATGGACCGTAGTGCGTTGGTGATCGGCGGCGGGGCCATCGGTTTGGCCGCGTCCCTTGCTCTGAAGGCGATGGGGTTGCACAACGTGACAATCGTTGAGCCTGATCCCGCCAGATGCGCCTTTTTGTGTGACCAAGCGGGCCAAACTGCGGTTGCCGCGGCAGATGAAACTTATCCAGTGGTAATCGACGCGGTCGGCTTCGGCGTGACGCGCGCTTCTGCTACCCGCCTTGTGCAGCCCGGCGGTATCATAGCGCATGTAGGCTTGGGTGATGATGGCCCCGGCTTGGATGTGCGGCGCGCCACCCTGCAAGAAATCACGTTCATCGGCACCTACACCTATACCGCTGCTGATTTCCGCGACACGGCCACTGCCCTTTTCGATGGGCGTCTTGGCCCGTTGGACTGGACACAAACCCGTGCTTTGGCAGACGGAGCATCAGCCTTTGCTGATCTGCGCGCGGGCAAGGTTGCAACGCCGAAAACTATTCTGGCCCCCTGGTCTTAACAACGACGGCCCAACCGGAGATCTAACCTGTGTATCGAAAAATTCTTGTTCCCATGGCGCTTGACCACGGTGTGTCCAAAGGCACCTTGGAAATCGCCAAGGCGCTGAGCGGCGGTGCTGGTGAGATTATTGCCCTGCATGTCTATGAAGCGCCGCAAGAGTCTGTGCGGGCGTATGTCGATGACGAGGCAAAACAAGAAGGGCTTGCGCGTGCGCGGGCCGAACTGCGTTCCAAGACGGATCATCTGAGCGGCGTGACGGCCGAGATGGTGATCGGACACACCTATCGCTCCATCATTGACTATGCCGCGACGCACAGCATTGATTGCATCGTGATGGGATCACACAAACCAGGGTTCAGCGACTATTTACTGGGCACGACTGCTGCACGTGTTGTGCGGCACGCCCCCTGCGCGGTGCACGTTTATCGCAGCACCTAACACCGGCTTACTCACAAGAATTCTATCCAATATGAAAGGCTTTTTCCTATGAACATCGACAAGAAGATCGTGGATGATCTTGTCGCAAACGACGTCTCTTTCGTGACCACCGTGCCGTGTAAACAGCTCGCTGGTGTGATCGAAGAGGTCGACGCACGCGAAAACATTTTCCATATCCCGTCCAATAAAGAAGACGAAGGCATGGGCCTGTGCGCCGGTGCGTTTATGGGCGGAAAACGCCCCGCGATCATCATGCAGAACACCGCGATTGGTGTCACGATCAACACGCTGGCGACCCTGACGCAATTTTACCGCATGCCGCTGCCGATGATCATCTCCTACCGGGGCGAATTGCGCGAACCTGTGGCCTGTCAGGTCGAGATGGCAGTCCACACCAAGGCGCTGCTGGCGCAGTTGAACATCCCAACCTATCACTTCCACTGGCAGGACGATGTCAAAGAACTCGACAACATCCTGAAATACACCTTCATGTGCAACAAACCCGTGGCAATCCTGACCGACGCCAACTTCTGGGGAGGCTATGGCGACCAATGATCCGTTCTGAAATTCTCAAAGAAATCGCCCCGATCCTTAATCCACACCTTGTTGTCTGCAACATCGGTCTGCCCAGCCAAGAGCTGCACATGATCGATGACAATGAGCGTAACTTTTACATGCTTGGCACAATGGGTCTGTCGTCTTCCATCGGTTTTGGTCTGGCACTTGCGCAGGATAAACCGGTCATTTCCATCGACGGCGACGGCTCGGTTTTGACCAACCTTGGTACATTGCCCACCATCGCCAACAATGCGACGGGCAACTACACGCTGTTGATCATCGATAACGGGTCCTATGGCTCCACCGGGGATCAGCCGACCTATGCGGGCATGAAGACCAACCTGACCGATGTGGCGCGCGCCTGTGGCTGCGAAAACGTGATCGAAGTGCAGGACAAAGACCTGGGCCCGATCCTGCAACAGGCCATAGACAGCGACGAGATGACGATCATCGTCTGTAAATGCGACAGCGGTAACATCAAGCTGCCGGTCATCACGTTGGACCCGGTCGTAATTCGTCACCGCTTTATGGAAGCTGTGAAGGCCTAAATGTCGGTAAGCGCGATCCATTCCGCCGTCGACGCCCGCCGTCTGGCCAAGCGTCGGCTGCCTCGGATGGTGTTTGATTACATTGATGGCTCTGCCGGGGCCGAAACGGGGGCGGCGCGCAATAGGGCCGCCCTTGATGCCGTTACCTTGCGGCCACGAATTCTGTGCGATGTTTCTAACCGCAACCTAGGCGTCCCGATATTTGGCACACAAGCCGAGCGGCCCTTTGGCATTGCCCCAATGGGCATGTGCAACCTCAGCGCGCCTGGCGCCGACCTTATGCTCGCGCGTCTTGCCGCAAAATATAAAGTACCTCATGGCGTCTCGACCGTGGCGTCAACGCCGCTCGAGCGGATCATTGAAGTGGCGGATGGGCACGCCTGGTTTCAGCTCTACTTTTCGGGTGATGGGATCGGTACGTTTAAGTTGGTCGAGCGCGCCAAAGCCGCCGGTTACACGACACTGGTTCTAACAGTCGATGTGCCAGAGGTTGGTCGCCGCCCTCGCGAATTACGGCACGGTTTCAAAATGCCGTTTTCGATCGGGCCGCGCCAGTTTATTGATTTTGCTCTGCACCCCGGTTGGTCACTGACGCAGCTTGCAGCCGGCAAACCCCAAATGGCCAACTTTGAGATGGACGGCTATGATTTTGATCGCACAGAAAGCCGCGCCAAAGCCACATGGGACACGCTGGCCAGATTGCGCGAGATGTGGCACGGTAAGCTGGTGGTCAAAGGGGTGCTGGATGTAGAAGACGCGACAGACCTAAAGAAAGCTGGCGTAGATGCCATCCAAGTGTCCAGCCACGGCGCGCGCCAGTTGGAAAGCGCGCCGACCCCAATAGAAGCGCTGCTGCGTATACGTGCCGCAGTCGGCCCTAACTTTCCTTTGTTTTTCGACAGTGGCATAAGGTCTGGCGAGGATGTCATGCGTGCCCTGCAGCAAGGCGCAGATTTCGTGTTCCTGGGCCGTATCCTGCAGTTCGCCATCGCAGCGAGAGGAGAGCCGGGGCTGCACCGGCTCTGGAACATACTCAGCGACGAGATGAGCATCGCTATGGCACAAACTGGGCAGGCGCGGCTTGCCACAAATCCAGCGCCTTCTTGAGGCCAATAATCAACGCGTAAACAAGTGTGACCATGCGATCGCGTTCTCAACGAAATTAGCAAAGGTTCGAGATAATCTCAAATTGGGCAAACGAATCGCTTTCGTTTGACTGAGCAGCGACGCGGTGGTTCAGCCTCCTCAGTCCTTTGCCAACTTACAACCATCGCGCCTAGAACGAATGGCCGCTTAGCCCGCCGCGCGGGCCCAGAAATCTTTCGCTCTGTGCGCTCTCAGCATGCAATCACGGCGGCCGGCTTGGGCCCTCGCCAGGCACTTTCTGCAAAAGACATGAACGCCCACGCCATCTGCAACAGAAGCGGTGCCTTCCTCGTTTGAGGCGAGTGGCCAGCCGCTAATTGAACGCGAGCTCCAACTGTTCCCCCACGCTTTCCCCGCCAAAAAGCACAGGCCCTAGAGGCTGATCTCTGACTTTTCGCGGCCGCAAGCGGCAAACTCACCCACTCACAGGTCAATGCAGCGGCTCCGAGGGCTGCCCTGGTACTATTCAAGAGGGTTCAGCGACAGTCAGTCCCGGAGATTGGTCTTACCTTGAAATTTGGTGGTAGGTTGTTAGGCTTTGCGGACAGATATCGGAGACTGATTTTGGAAAAGTGCGTAGATTGCGGGATTGCTCTAACTATACGGAACTCAATGCCAAATGGCCGCTGCTACAAGTGCCACGGTGCCCACTTGCGGACAGCCTTAAAGACGCCCGAAGCAGAGAGTATAGCAAAGCACGAACTACGCACCTACGATAGTAACTCCCTGACTAGACGGGCGTGTGTAGATGCAATTTTGCTCACCACAGAGACCGCCCCAAACCTAAACATAACCAGACGCATTGAGATCGTTACTGCTGAGTGTGCCTTTGGCATGCACATCTTCAAAGACTTGTTCGCGGGTGTTCGTAACGTTGTTGGTGGTCGCTCTGAGGCCGTTCAGAAGACTATGAGGGATAGCCGTAGAACTGCCCTCCATGAGCTTAAGCAAGAGGCGTATGAGGTCGGGGCTAACGCTGTCGTAGGTGTAGACTTGGACTACGTACAGCTTTCATCAGCAGGGTCTATGGTGATGCTGGTGGCTTCTGGGACTGCTGTAATAATTGAGGAGACTGATAATGTTTCACAAATTTAAAGTATGCACATTTGCACTCATCGCTTTTGGCTTTGCCTCCTACGAAGTTACAGCAGGCGAAGAATTGATGGATGGCGTAAGGCCGTTCATTTGTGACGGAGGAGCGATCGTTTTCCTTGAAACTAACAATGGTTGGGTAATTACAGCCGACCCCACGGCAGAAGTTAAACGCACAGTCAACGGTTGGAGATATGAAGACCCCCTCAATGGTGATGTATGGTATCTTCGGGAAGAAGGCCGTAGTTCTTGGGTAATTGATGGACTCTCTGAGGATGGTAGCTTCAAGTTTGATTGCACTGATGTTGCTGATAGCGTTTCTCAGGTGGTCAGTGTAATTAAACCGAGGCTGAACGACGCCATCGCTGGGACGCAGGAAGCCCTCGCTAGGGCGAATGCAAATCTTGGCATTGCTGAACAGAACAGAGTGCGACTGTTAGCGGATCACGAAGCTGAACTTAGCCGAGTCAACCGAGCCCTTGAGTTAGCTGTTCAATCAAAAGATGAACTAACTAAGCGCGTAGAAACTAGTAAACAACTCTTAAATAATAATCTCGAAAATTACGATAAATTGCTCAAAGCAGCTGTTTCGGTGCCTAGCCTCGGAGGCAAACTGATAAAATTAAGAGATGCTTCCCCGTCCGATAGGAACGATTGGATTAGGAACAGTAGCCTTGGAAAAAAAGGGCTAGCAGGTAACGGTCTAGTCCCCGTTTGCATAAAATTACTCAGGGACAAACGCGATTTAAACGAAGCCTGTCACCAGACGCTCACAGAGTTTGTAATACTTGAAGGCTGGGATTAGAGGTGTAACTCGGTTGCTCTGCCGCTCTGATGGCGCGCGGGGGGTTAGAGCCAGCGGAGCCATCGGAGCAGCAGGGCAAGTGCGGCGGCGATCAGGATCATGCCGAGGATCAGCAGGCCAAAGGCCGTGTCGCTTTGGGTGCCGGGCATGCCGCCCAGGTTGACGCCGAACAGGCCGGTGATGAAGCCCAGTGGCAGAAAGACTGCGGCGATCACTGACAGGGCATAGCTGTTTTTGCTTTGTCGCAGGGCGGTTTGGGTGTCGTGGTGCTCTTGCATGGTGGTCAGGCGGTCACCAAGGGCATCGAGGGCCTCAACATTAAGGGTGGCGCGGTTGGCCTGTTCGCGCAGGTTCAACAGATCAGACGGGGTCAAGAGCGGCGCATCGGATTGGGCCAGCCGTTGCAGGGCGGTGCGCTGAGGTTCCAGGTAGCGGCGCAGTTTGATGACTGTGCGCCGGGTCGTGCCAAGCCGCGCGGGAAGCGGGGCGCTGTCATCAAGGGCAAGGTCTTCGAAGGTTTCTGTGGCCTCGTTCAGTTTAAGCACCTGTTCCTGGGCGCGGTCTGTCAGGCTGGTAATCAATTGGTTCAAGAACGCGGCGACGCTGATCGGGGCGCGGTTGTCCAGGGTGGCGCGGCGGATATCGTCAAGGGCAAAGACCTTGCGAAGACGCACGGTGATCAGCAGATCGCGCGTGGCCCAGATCCGCAGGGAAACCATCTGATCAAAGGGCTGTCCGGCGTTCAGGTTGATGCCGCGCAAGTTGAGGATAAGCCCATCGGCAAAATGGTCGCAGCGCGGGCGGGTTTCGGATTGCAGCAAAGCGGCGGCGGGGATGGCGGGCAAATGTGCGGTGGCCCAAGGGGCCAGGCTTGGGTCCGACAGATCGAAGTGCCACCATCGGTAAACGCCTGTGCCGGTCAACCGGTCATCGGTCGGCACGGTCGCCGTGCCGTCCGGTTGGATATCAAATACGCAGATCGCCATGGCCCCCCCCAATGTTGCCCAGGGCAAGTTTGGCCGGTTCCGCGCCGCCTGGCAATCGCTGATCCGGGCGCGGACGGGGCCGTAATCCAAAGGAGCGGCTGCGCCGCGCGACAAGCCTCTTGCTTTTCCTTTGGAAAAGCTGCGAGCGATGGGCGCGTGTGGGGCGGTTAGAGGGTGGCCGCCAGCCGGGTGCCTTGGTCGATGGCGCGCTTTGCGTCCAGTTCTGCCGCCACATCGGCGCCGCCGATGACATGGGGTTGGATGCCCTTGGCAATCAAGGCATCGGCGAGGCTGCGATCTGAAAGCTGGCCTGCGCAGAGCACGATGGTCTCGGCCTGGATCACCGTCGGGTTTTCGCGCGCCGCCCCGTAAGAAACCAAAATACCGTCCTTGGTGATTTCCTCGTAGTTGACACCGCCAACCATGGTCACGCCCTTCATGCTGAGCGCAGCGCGATGGATCCAGCCGGTGGTTTTCCCCAGACGTTTGCCGGGCTTTTCCGCCTTGCGTTGCAGCAAGGTGACCTTGCGCGCGGGCGGTGCGGGCTGTGGCCCTTGGGGGGCGAGACCGGCGCGGTGCACTGACGGGTCGCTGACCCCCCATTCACGCATCCACTCTGGCAGGTTTTCGCTGGGGCTCTGACCGTCGTGGACAAGATATTCGGCCACGTCAAAACCGATGCCCCCGGCGCCGATGATCGCCACAGTCGCCCCGACCGGGGCCTTGTTGGCCAGCACATCAACATAGCTGAGAACCTGCGGCGCATCCTGGCCGGGGATCTGGGGGTCACGGGGCTGCACGCCCGTCGCGATCACCACCTGATCAAAGCCGCCAAGCATGTCGGCCGTGGCGGTTGTGCCAAGGCGCACATCAATGCCCAGATCGGCCACCATGGTGCGATACCAATCGACCAAACCCCAGAATTCCTCTTTGCCGGGCACTTGCTTGGCGATGTTAAGCTGGCCGCCGATGTCATCTGCCCGGTCAATCAACGTGACCTTGTGTCCGCGTTGGGCGGCGGTGATCGCAGCGGACAGCCCGGCCGGGCCGGCCCCGACCACGGCGATGGATTTCTTGACGTCCGCCGGGGTTATTGTCAGCTCTGTTTCATAGCAGGCGCGCGGATTGACCAAACAGCTTGAGATTTTCCCGCCAAATGTGTGGTCAAGGCAGGCCTGATTGCAGGCGATGCAGGGCGCGATGGTTTCGGCCTTGCCGGCCTTGGCCTTGGCGACGAAATCGGCATCCGCCAACATCGGGCGCGCCATCGACACCATATCGGCGCAGCCATCGGCCAGAACGGATTCCGCCACATCAGGTGTGTTGATCCGGTTCGAGGTGATCACCGGGATCGACACCTGTCCCATCAGCTTTTTCGTTACCCATGCAAATGCCGCGCGTGGCACGGATGTGGCGATGGTGGGGATGCGGGCTTCGTGCCAGCCGATGCCGGTGTTGATGATGGTGGCGCCGGCTTTTTCGATCTCTTGCGCCAATTGCACAACCTCGTCGAAGCTGGACCCATTGGGCACCAAATCAATCATCGACAGGCGGTAGATAATAATGAAATTGCGGCCAACGGCGGCCCGTGTGCGCCGCACCACCTCGATCGGGAGACGCATGCGGTTTTCGTACGATCCGCCCCATTCATCCTCGCGTTTATTGGTGTGGGTCACCAGAAACTGATTTAGGAAATACCCTTCCGAGCCCATGATCTCGACCCCGTCATAGCCGGCCTGCTGGGCGCGTTGCGCGGTGGCAACAATGTCGGCGATCTGCTTTTCGATCCCGGCGCTGTCCAGCGCGGTCGGGGCAAAGGGCGAAATCGGCGATTTGACCGGGCTGGGGGCGACGCAAGCGGGGCCATAGGCATAGCGGCCTGCGTGCAGGATCTGCATGGCGATTTTGCCGCCGGCATCATGCACCCGCTGGGTGACGATCTGATGATTGGCGATATCTTGATCACTGACCATCATCGCCGCGCCCGGCAGGACCGACCCTTCGAGGTTTGGCCCAATGCCGCCCGTGACCATTAATCCGACCTCGCCGCGCGCCCGGTCCGCGTAAAATTCGGCCACCCGGTTCCAATCTTTGGTTTCTTCAAGGCCGGTGTGCATCGACCCCATAAGCACGCGGTTCTTGAGGGTGGTGAACCCAAGATCAAGTGGCGCAAGAAGATGTGGATAGGCGGTCATTTTTTGGCTCCCTCAGGCTGGATTGCCGGATCATGACCCGGATGCCGTGCCCATGTCACGCGGAACGCCGCGTCATCTTGCGATTGCAGGGGGCTGCGATGCTGGTATGAAAGGGCAACACAAAGGATCGTCCATGACCCCAGAATTGATCGAACAACTGCCCTATCGGCCCTGTGTGGGGCTTGTGGTGATGAACCGGCACAAACAGGTGTTTGTGGGTCAGCGCCTGGACAGCGCGCTTGACGCTTGGCAGATGCCCCAGGGCGGGGTGGATCCGGGCGAAGCGCCGCACGACGCCGCCCTGCGCGAGCTGCACGAGGAAACAGGCATCACCGCCGATCTGGTGCGGGTCATTGCCCAGACCGATGATTGGCTGCCCTATGATCTGCCGCATGATCTGGTGCCCAGGCTGTGGGGCGGGCAGTTCCGCGGACAAAAGCAAAAGTGGTTTTTGGTTGAATTCCTGGGCCGCGACGATCAGGTGAACATTGCAACCGACCATCCTGAGTTTTCAAAATGGCAATGGCTGGACCCCGCCCAGCTTGAGGCGAACATCGTGCCGTTCAAGCGTGCGGTTTATGCGCAGGTTCTGGCGGCGTTCAAGGATCACCTTGCCGCGACGTGATCAATCGGGCGGAAACATCGGCACATGCGGGCCGGCGCTGCGCGGCAAATCCCCGATCAGACGCGGGTCATCTGCGATCTCGACCTGCTGGCGGATGGGGGTGAACCCGCTGCGCTGGTAAAAGGCAAGGGCGGCGGGGCTGTCGATGGTGCAGGTGTGAACATGGAACCGACCGATGGGCCGTGACCAGGCCAGATCAATCGCCTGATTCATCAAAAACCGCCCGGCACCGGTGCCAATCAAGGCGCGGGTCAGGCCGAAAAACGCCAGCTCGCAGGCGCCGGTTTCGCGAAAGTCCAGCTCAAGCAGGGCTTCGTCGCGGCCATCTTTTTGCAGGGTAAAGAAGGCGATCTTTGGATTCGCAAGCAAATCCGCCAACTGGGCGTCCGACAGCCCAAGCCGCGAAAACCACAGCCATTCAAGCGATCCGACACGGCGGAAAATATCCCGATACCATGCCAGATCGGGCGAGACAGGGCGAAATGTCACCCCGTCTGGCAATTGCGCCGGGCGCAGGGCGGGTTTCTGGCCCATCTCAAGATGCGTGACAATCATCGCCAGCTTGCCCGGCGCGACGTCGTAAAAGCCGTTTTCAAGCATGGCTTAGCAGGCCCGCCTTGGCAAAAAGCACCTTGATATCAACCTGGGGGCGCGGGCCGATATGGCTGATTACCTCGGCGGCGCAGATGTTGCCCATCTTGCCGCATGTCTCAAGATCGCGGCCCGTGGCCAGCCCATAAAGAAAGCCAGCGGCGAATTGATCGCCGGCGCCGGTTGCATCGACCGGTATCACCTTGTTGACCGGCACTTCGGCGCGGGTGCCTTCGCGCAGCAATATGACCTCGTCGCCAGACCGGGTGCATACCACCAATGGGCAGATCGCCGCGGTTTTGGCCAGCGCCTCTTCCAGATCGTCGGTTTCAAACAGCGATCTGATCTCGGCCTCATTGCCGATGACATAATCCAGTTCGTGCTCGATCATGCGCAGGAAATCGGCCCGGTGGCGATCAACGCAGAACGGGTCGGAAATCGCGATACCGGCCATACCGCCCGCCGCGCGGGTCAAGCGCGACGCCTGAACAAAGGCCTCTTTGCCTTGGTCCTTGTCAAACAGATAGCCCTCAAGGAACATGATCTTGGCCCGGCTTGCCACGTCATCCGGAACATCCGCAGGCCCCAGATTGGTTGAAATTCCCAAATAGGTGTTCATCGACCGCTCGCCATCCGGCGAAACAAAGATCATCGACCGCGAGGTGGGCAGATCGCCGCCCGCCACCGGATCATTGACAAAATCGGTGCCCGCGTCGGCCATGGATTGGGCATAAAACCGGCCCAGCGCATCATCATGGACCCGGCCGATAAACGCCGTGGGCAGGCCCAGCGCGCCGACCCCGGCCACCGTGTTGGCCACCGATCCGCCGGGGGTCTGCAACCGATCCTGCATCGCACCATACAGCAATTCGGCCCGATCGCGTTCGATCAGCTGCATGATGCCTTTTTCGATCCCCATATGGTCCAGAAAACTGTCATCTGCATGGGAAATCACATCGACAACGGCATTTCCGATGCCGACAACTTCGTATTGGGTCATAGGGTTTTGTCCTCAAATGCGCAAAGATCGCGAATGATGCAGGTGCCGCACATGGGTTTGCGCGCCTTGCAATGATATCGGCCATGCAAGATCAACCAGTGATGGGCATGACGTTGAAAATCGGCGGGAATGTTGTCTTCGATGGCGCGTTCAACGCTGTCGACGGTCTTGCCGGGGGCGATGCCGCTGCGGTTGCCAACCCGAAAGATATGGGTATCCACCGCCTGGGCCGGTTGGTGCCACCACATGTTCAGCACCACATTGGCCGTCTTGCGCCCCACACCCGGCAGGCTTTGCAACGCCGCCCGGCTGTTGGGAACCTCGCCGCCATAATCATCGACCAATATTTGGCTTAACTTCATCACGTTCTTGGCTTTTTGCCGAAACAGGCCAATCGTCTTGATGTGATCGGTCAGGGCGTCGATCCCCAAATCCAGCATCTTTTGCGGCGTGTCCGCGACTTTGAACAGGGCGCTTGTGGCCTTGTTCACACCGGCATCCGTGGCCTGCGCGCTTAGGGCGACAGCCACCACCAGCGTATAGGCATTCACATGATCCAGCTCGCCTTTCGGCTCTGGTTCTGCCTGCTCAAAGCGGGTAAAAATCGCGCGGATCGTATGATAATCAAGCTGTTTGGCCATGGGCCGGGTATGATGGGTTTCGCGTCTCTGGGCAAGAGACAGCACTGCGCTTTCCCGCAAGTTTCGGGTCGCGCGGCGGCATTAATGCCCCTAGATTGCGGTTATGGAACATCAAAACCTTTCCCTTGGCCTGCCCGATGGCACATATCATTACGCGGTGATCAAGCGCGCGATTGAGCAAATCGACGCGGCACAAACCCCCGTCCCGCTTGAGGAACTGGCCGCCGAGATGGGGCTAAGCCCGGCGCATTTTCAGCGTGTCTTTTCGCGCTGGGTCGGGGTGTCGCCCAAGCGCTATCAGCAATATCTGATGCTGGGGCACGCCAAACAGTTGCTGCGGGCGCATTTTACCACGCTTGAGGCCGCGCATCAGGTTGGCCTGTCTGGCACCGGGCGGCTGCATGATCTGTTCGCCCGTTGGGAAGCCATGAGCCCAGGAGAGTTCGCCCGCGCCGGTGCCGGGCTTCGGGTGGCGTGGGGGTGGTTCGACAGCCCCTTTGGGGCGGTCATCGTCATGGGCACAGAGCGCGGAATATGCGGCATGGGCTTTGCCGCCGAGATGGGCGCCCCCGAGGCCAAGCAGGATCTGATGCGCCGGTGGCCCAACGCCCGCTTTGCTCAAGACCCAGAAATGCTGGCGCCTTGGGTGGCGCGGGCCTTCAAAGGCGATCCTGCCGACCCGGTGCCCCTGTTCCTGATCGGCGCGCCGTTTCAGATCAAAGTCTGGGAGGCCCTCTTGGCGATACCCTCTGGGCAGGTCACCAGCTATGGGCAGATCGCCCAGGCGATTGACAACCCCAAGGCGGTGCGGGCCGTGGGCACCGCGGTTGGGCGCAATCCGATCAGCTGGCTTATCCCCTGTCACCGGGCCTTGCGCAAATCTGGTGCTTTGGGGGGCTATCACTGGGGGCTGCCGATGAAGCGCGCAATGCTGGCCTATGAAAGCCTGCCCCCGCAGGCTGGGCGCTGATCGCGCAAAAATGATGGGCAAAATGCTGCCGATGGTATTTTCATCGTTCATGTGATGGGGTTTGGACTTATATACTGACCCTGTCCAATAACGCGCCCCGCCCGAACGGGGCCCTTCGTGAAAGCAGTATAAATGAAGCAAATTAGATATCCCTTTTTGATCGTGATGTCGGGCGCAATGATGCTTGGCGCTTGCACAGACCCAAGCCAGATCGGCGCCGGATCCGCCAACCCCAAGACCCAGCAGGGTGCGGTGATCGGTGCGACAGCCGGGGCGCTGTTGGGGGCCTTGTCCAAAGGCGATGGCAACCGGGCCGGCGGCGCCGTCAAGGGCGCGGTTATCGGGGGCGCCTTGGGGGCGGGCATTGGCTATTCTTTGGATCAGCAGGCGGCGGATTTGCGCCAGGATCTGGGCAATGACGATGTGGTGATCACCAATGCCGGCGATCGGCTGATCGTGACCTTGCCCCAAGATATCTTGTTTGCCACCGACAGCTTTGCAGTGCGGTCTGACCTGCGGCGCGATTTGCAATCCGTGGCCGGCAATCTGAACGCCTATCCGGCGTCGACCATCCAGATTATCGGGCACACCGACAGCGATGGCGATGCGGCCTATAACCAGTTTCTGTCAGAACGGCGCGCCGGGGCGGTTTCGGATGTCTTGATCACCTCCGGCGTTGATCAGCGGCGCGTGCGCACCATGGGGCGCGGCGAAAGCCAACCGGTGGCCAGCAACCTCAGCGCCAGCGGCAAGGCGCAAAACCGCCGGGTCGAAATCGTCATCCTGCCCAACGCCTGATCAGGTCTGAGGCTGGCCGATCTCGATCAGATTGCCATCAGGATCACGAATATACAGCGACATGATCGGCCCGCGCGTTCCGGTGCGCGGGACCGGGCCTTGCTCAATCTCAATTTGGTGGGTGGCCAGATGGGCTTGCCATTCGCTCAGCGGTGCATCGGTCAAAAAGCACAAATCCGCCGTACCCGGCAGCGGCGTCTTGGCGTGCGGGGTGAATTCGCGGCCCTTCTGGTGCAGGTTGATCTTGCTTTGGCCAAACAGCAGCGCCCAGCGGTTCTTGCCGTCGGCGGCGGTGAACTGTTCGCCGCGCATGCCCAGAACCTGGCTATAGAATCGCACCGATTGCGGGATGCTTGAGACGGTCAAGACCAGATGATCCAGCACCCGGACACGGCATTGAAGGTTTGGGTTGCTCATCTTTTTGGCCCCGTTTTGCTTGGCTCACGATGCCAGCTTTGCCGCGCCTTTGTCAAAACACAAGCCGGGCCATGCTAATACGAGGCCCCAACGTCAAAGCCCGGCGGGATGGTGTCTTTATCCTCAAGCAGCAAATTGGCCATGACCTCGGCGATTTTGGGCGCCATGCCAAATCCGATCTTGAACCCGCCGTTGGCGACAAAATGTCCGGGTCTGCCCGGCCAGGGGCCCAGCATCGGCGCCCGGCTGCGGCTGCGCGGGCGCACCCCGGACCACCGTTCAATCACCGGCGCGCCGGCAAGGGCCGGCACGGCCTGCCGCGCCATGTCTATCAACGGATCAAGCTGGGCATCAGTTGCGCGCCCGTCGTCGAATTCCCGTTCGGTGGTGGAACCGATGGCCACGGTGCCATCCCGATGCGGCACGATATGCAGGCCCTTGGTAAACAACTGCGGCTGAGGGCCGGCGTCAAATTGCAGCAAGGCGGCCTGACCCTTGATGCCGGTGCCGACGCTGCGGTGGTGGCCAGCGCCAAGCGCCATCAGCCCCGCCGCCCCGGTGGCCCAAAGGGTGCGGCCCTGCGCGGGGCCGTCTGCTGTGACGCGAACGCCCCGCGCCGCCAGCGCCGCGACCAGCGCCGCACAGGCCTGCCGGGGGTGGATGCGCGCGCTTAGCGTGTCATGGATCAGCCAGCCGCTGGGGCTTTGGGGTTCCCAATCCTGGGTGCCGGCCCGGCAAACGGTCCACTGTGCGTGATCATGCCAAAGGCCGGCGGCCCCGCTGGCCCGCTCCCGCGCCAGGGCCAAGGCGGCATCATCCGCAATGGGTTGCAGGCGGCCGGTGCGGGCATATCCGGGATCTTGGCCGCCGGCCTCTTGCACGCTGTGCCAAAAATCTTCGGCCATCAACAGGCTGCTTAGTTGGAATGCCTTCTTGGGGTTCCAGTTTTCCGGCACATGCGGGGCCAGCGCCCCGACAATGCCGCCGCTGCTGCCGGCGGCGGGGCCCGCCGGGTCAATCACCTGCACCCGCGCGCCGCGCTGGCAACAGGCCCAAGCAATCGACAGGCCGAAAATGCCGGCCCCACGGATGGTGATTTCTGCCATTGCCAATTTAGGTTTCCTGCCCCAGTGTCGCGCCGATACTTGCCGATAATACAGGGTCTTCCCTTGCGCAACCAAACAGCCGATGTGACGTGGAACCCGGATGGGATTCCGGTCTCTAATCACTTTGACGACCCATATTTCAGCCTTCAGGACGGGCTGTCCGAAACCCAGCATGTGTTCGTGCAGGGCAACGCGTTGCCGGCGCGGTTCGGCACCGATCTACACATCGCCGAGCTGGGCTTTGGGACCGGGCTGAATTTGCTGACAACCTGGGCCGCCTGGGCCGATTGCACACCGCGCGGCGCCCTGCATTTCACCAGCTTCGAGGCCTTTCCAATGACCGCAGACCAGATGGGTCAGGCGCTGGCGGCTTTTCCGGTGCTGGCGCCGCTGTCACAAAGGCTGTGCGCCGTTTGGCAGCCCACGGGTGGGCTGTTTCAACTGGCGCCCCAGCTGACCCTCGAGGTGGTGATCGGCGATGCGCGCACGGCGCTGCCGCAGTGGCAGGGCAAAGCTGATGCGTGGTTCCTGGATGGGTTTTCCCCGGCCAAAAACCCCGAGCTTTGGACTGGTCCGTTGATGCAGGCGGTCGCCGATCACACCGCGCCGGGCGGCAGTTTCGCAACCTATACCGCCGCCGGCTTTGTGCGCCGCGCCCTGCAAGAGGCCGGGTTCGATGTGACGCGCCGTCCCGGATTTGGCCACAAGCGCCACATGACAACAGGAACCCTCGCGGTATGAGCCAGCCCAATAACGTCCGCCTTGGGGTGGGGTTGATGATCCTGACCACCTTTGTTTTCGCCCTTCAGGATGGGATTTCACGGCATCTGGCCGGCACCTATAACGTCTATATGGTGGTGATGATCCGCTATTGGTTCTTTGCGGCCTTCGTCATGGTGATTGCCGCGCGGCGGGCGGGGGGGCTGCGCCAGGCGGCGATCACCACCCAGCCAATGCTTCAGGTGGTGCGGGCGCTGCTTTTGGTCGCCGAAATCTGCGTCGCAGTGATCGGCTTTACCATTCTTGGGCTGATCGAAAGCCATGCGGTGTTCGCCTGTTATCCGTTGCTGGTTGCGGCGCTGTCGGGGCCGATCCTGGGCGAACAGGTCGGCTGGCGGCGCTGGGCGGCGATTGTGGTTGGGTTTATCGGCGTGCTGATCATCTTGCAGCCGGGCATGGGGGTGTTTGATCCGGCGGCGGTGATCCCGTTGATTTCGGCCATCATGTTCGCGGTTTATGGCCTGCTGACACGGTTTGCCGCGCGCAAAGACAGCACCGCCACCAGCTTTTTCTGGACCGGCACCGTTGGGGCGCTTGGCATGACCAGCGTCGGCCTTTGGTTCTGGGAGCCGATGCAAACCCACGATTGGCTGTGGATGGCGGCGCTGTGTGTGACGGGGGTGACCGGGCATTGGCTGTTGATCAAATGCTATGAGGTCGCCGAGGCCGGGGCCGTGCAGCCCTTTGCCTATTTTCAGCTGGTCTTTGTCGCGGTCATCGGGCTGACCCTGTTCCAAGAGGTGATCCGCCCCAATGTGGCGCTGGGGGCGGGGATTATCATCGCTGCGGGCCTATTCACCCTTTGGCGCGAACGCCGCCAGGCCTGATCCGCGCAGCTCTTGCGAGAAGGGGACAGGCAGGGCCGGCTTCCCCAGCCGCGCGCGATAGATCGGCAGGCTTTCGGTGACGCGCATGACATAGTTGCGGGTTTCGGAAAAGGGGATCATCTCGATCCAGTCGATCATATCGGTCTGACCGTTGCGCGGGTCGCCCTGTTCTTGCATCCATTGGATGGGGCGACTTGGTCCCGCGTTATACCCGGCGGCCATCATCACCACGTTGCCGTCAAAACGCCCGGCAAGACTGGCAAGATAGGCGGCGCCCAGCACACCGTTATACATCGGATCGCTCAGCAGGCGCGCGGTGCTGTGCTGGGCCGACAGCCCCAGCTTGGCGGCAACTTCGCTGGCGGTGGCGGGCATCAGCTGCATCAGGCCGCGCGCGCCCACATGGCTTTGCACCCAAGGGTCGAATTCGCTTTCGCGCCGGGCAATGGCCAACACCATTTCTGGCGCCATGGCCAGACGCTGTGTGGCCAGCGGGTGCAGCGGATAATAGGCCAGCGGGATCACGATACCGCGCTGGGCAACACGTTTGCCGATCATCACCGCCAGATGCGGCAGGTTCAGTTCAAGCGCGGCCTGCCCCAGCAGGGCGGCGCCCTCGGCATCAAGGCCTTCGGCCATATGGGCCCAAAAGCGCTCGGCCAGCGACCGGCGCCCGGACGCCTGCAACAACAGCCCGGCCTGAAACAACGGATCCTGGACAAAGCGGGCGCTGTGCCAGGTGCCGGGGGGCGGGGCAAAGACCTGGCCCATGTCGAAGGGCGCGCCCGCCTGTTCCGCCGCCAGCAACCCGTAAAAGCTGGTTTGGTGCTGCGCCGCCGCCAAATAGGCCTGATCGGCCGCCGCCACTTGCCCAAGCGCCGCCAGCGCCCGGCCCCGCCAATATCCCGCCCGCCCCTGCGAGATCGGCGAGGCCACGGCCGCATCCAGACGGTTGAAATGCGCCAGGGCGGTCTTGGGGTCATTCAGTTTGCGCAACGCGATAAAGCCGGCCAGCCATTCCAGATCAGCGTAATCGCTGCCCGGTTGCAGGTGGTGCTGCGCCGCGATGTCATAGGCGCGTTTGGCGCGCCCATTCCGTATTTCAGCCCGCGCCAGCCAGCGGCGCTGCCCGGCCCAGGCCTCGGGGCGACCCAGGCGCACCGCCGAGGCCGAGCGCTCAAGCAGAAGATCCATGGCCGTGTCGCCAAAGCCCTTGCGCAAACGCCACAGCACCCGGTCATAGGCCAGGCCGGGATCACCGGCCAGGGGGGCCGGGACGGCGCGGATCAGTTGATCAACCCCTGCGGCATCGCTGCGCAGCGCCAGCCGCGCCTTGGCCAGGGCGCGCAGATCGGGGGACACCAGCGGCAGCATCGCGGTGGCCATCGCCTGATTGCCCTGCCACAGCAGCGCGTCAAGCCGGGCGGCGTGATGCGGGGCAAGCATGGCGGCGAAATCCCGCAGGGCCTGATCGTGCAGCGCCGCGTCCATTGGCATGGTGCGCCAGGCAAGCGCCAGCCGCGCTTCGGCTTCGGGGCGGCGGCCCGATTGGATCAGGGCCTGGGCAAAGGCAAAGGCCCCCTGGGGGGTTTGTGGCGCGGCATCGGCAAAAAACTCTAACACGGCGGGGGGGCCGGCGGCGATCACCGCCGCTTCTGATTGTTCGCGCAGATAGGCAAGGCCGGGCCAATCGGGTCGCCGCCCCAGAAAGGCAGCGATTCGAGGATAGTCGCCCTGACCGTCCCGCAGCTGCATCCAGGTGATGATATCGCTGGCGATCTGGCCATCCTTGGCCGCCAGAACCTGGGCGCTGTCCCAATTGCCGCGCTGCGCGGCATCCAAAGCCCAGCCAAGGGGACGCGGGCGCGGGCTGTCGGCCAGCGCTGGAAAGGCCAGCGCCAATACCAGCGTCAGCGGCGTCCATATGCGTGTCATCACTTGCATTCCCCATGGGTTGAAGGCTAGAGGCTTTTCTACATATCCCATGCGCGATCAGCTTCAAATCACGATCTTGCCATGGCATCATTTTCATCGGCCATCCGGCCCAAGCGACCATAAAGGAGCGTGCACATGTTCAAAGGCTCTATGCCTGCCCTCGTCACCCCGTTCAGAAACGGCGAGCTGGATTTGGAAACGCTGAAGAAACTGGTCGAGTGGCATATCGGCGAAGGCAGCAGCGCGCTGGTGCCGGTTGGAACAACGGGCGAAAGCCCAACCCTGAGCCACCGCGAGCACGAGTTGGTGGTCGAAGAGGTGGTCAAGGCGGCTGCCGGACGCATACCGGTGATTGCCGGGGCCGGATCGAACAACACCACCGAGGCCATGCGCCTGACCCAGCACGCCGAAAAGGTGGGCGCCGATGCGGCGCTGGTGGTCACGCCCTATTACAACAAGCCGACCCAGCGCGGGTTGATTGCGCATTTCACCGCCATCCATGATTCGAGCAATCTGCCGATCATCATCTATAATATCCCCGGCCGGTCGGTTGTGGACATGCTGCCCGAGACCATGGGCGCGCTGGCCAAGCTGCCGCGGATCATCGGGGTCAAGGATGCCACCGGCGATCTGGCGCGGGTCTGTGATCAGCGTCTGGCCTGTGGCCCCGAGTTCATGCAGGTATCGGGCGAGGACGCCACCGCGCATGGGTTCAACGCCCAGGGCGGCGTCGGTTGTATTTCGGTCACGGCCAATGTGGCGCCCGGATTGCTGGCGCAGATGCAGGCGGCCTGTCTGGCGGGCGATTACGCTGCGGCGCTGGCGCTGCAGGATCGGTTGATGCCGCTGCATAAGGCGATCTTTACCGAGCCGGGATTGGTCGGGGTCAAATACGCCATGTCGCGGCTGGGCCTGTGTTCGGAAGAGGTGCGCTTGCCGCTGACCGGGCTGTCGGATGCCACCAAAGCCTTGGTCGATCACGGATTGCGCCACGCCGGGCTGCTGGACTGAGGCGTCAGCGCTGGGCTTGGCCTGGGTGGCTGGCCCGCCGGGCCAGCGCCGGGGGTGGTGGACTGGGCCGGGGGCAGGTGCCTCCGGCGGGGATATTTGCCGAACAAAAGAATAGGGCCAGACCCTGGGGCGGGTCTTAGCGTTTGCCGTAGTAGAGGCCGACCACATGTTCGGCCTGGGCGAAGAACAGCCAGCGGGCGGTCAAGACGCCGAGGATATGGCTGAGAACGGCCAGACCGGCGGCGAAGTGGCTGAAGGGGACAAGCAGCAGCACGATGGGCAGGCCGCTGGTGAGGATCAGCGCGATCAGCCGCAGTTTGGCGGCGTGTTTGCGGCCCACGACATGGACAAATTCGCGCAACAGGTAGTTTGTGCCGGTGTGAGGCGGCTCAAACGCGCGCACCTGGCCGATGGGGCCGAGGCCTGTGGCGCTGGCCAGGGTGCTGCCGGAGCGGCTGAGGGCGGTGTCGCCCTGTTTCCAGACGATGCTTTGCAGAACGGCGAGGGCGGCCAGAGCCGGGATGGCCAGAGAGATTTGCCCGGCCAGCAGGGCGCCACCGGTGAGGGCATAGGCCAGGAACTTGGCCGGGGTGGCGCGGCTGTTCCAGCGTGGGATGGTCTTGAGCTGGGTGTAGATCATCGAGGTGGTAAAGACGGTGGCCAGGCTGAGCGCGGCGCCAAGATAGCCCAGGATCGGCAAACGGGTGTTCCAGAACACCAGAGCTGCGCCATAAATGGCCATGAGCAAGAGCGCGGCAACGGCGCACCAGGCCTCGCGCGAGAGCCAGCTGGATCGCCATTGGGTGAAGGCCTTGAGGGCGCGTTCGGGGTGGCCAAGGTGAAAGGTTGAGGCGGTCAGCCCGCCGACGGCGGCCAGGTAGGCAAGGGTAAAGAACGCGAATGCCGTGACGCCTGTCACCGGGGGCAGGCCGATGCCGAGAAAGACCAGAAGCCCAAAGCCCAGACCGCTGAAGGTGGTGAAGAAGATCACAGAGGGGGCGGGGTGCATCAGAGTTTCTCCAGGGTTTTGTCGAGCCAGCCCAGGAACCCCTTTGGGGTTTCGGCCACGGGGGTCAGGAACGGCGCCAGAACGTCGATTTCGGGCAGGGCGTCCTTGGGGCGGGGCGGCAGGTATTTGTTGACCGGAGCCGTGCCCTGTTCGGGCATCAGATCCATGCCGCCGCGATCGCGCGAGAGGGTGCTGACATGGCTGTTTGGGTCGTTGAAATCGCCAAAGTGGCGGGCGCCGGCCGGGCAGGTGCGCACGCAGGCGGGTTCGCGGTCTTCCTCGGGGAGGTTTTCGTTATAGATGCGATCGACGCAGAGGGTGCATTTTTTCATCACGCCTGCGGCCTGGTCCAATTCGCGTGCGCCGTATGGGCAGGCCCAGGCGCAAAGGCCGCAGCCGATGCAATCGCTTTCGTTGACCAGAACGATGCCGTCTTCGCTGCGTTTGTAGCTGGCGCCGGTGGGGCAGACGGTGACGCAAGGGGCATCGTCGCAGTGCAGGCAGGATTTGGGGAAATGGATCAGCTGGGCGGCGCCGGTCTGGGGTTGCACTTCGAAAGAGTGCACGCGGTTGAGAAATGTGCCCGAGGGATCGCTGCCGTAGGCGTCTTGGTCCGAAAGCGGCGCGCCATAGTTTTCGGTGTTCCAGCCTTTGCAGGAAATTACGCAGGCATGGCAGCCAACGCAGGTGTCCAGGTCGATGACCAGGCCGAGTTTTTTCTGGGTGCTGTTTGGCAGTGAGGTCATGGTCTGGCCCCTTTGATTGCGGCGAGGGTGACCTGGGGCTTGGCCCCAGACCCCAGGATATTTGAGAACAAAAGAAGGGCAGTGGGGGTCATTTGCCGACCTTCCAGGCCAGGTCTTTGGGCGCGGCGGGCACCGGGGATTTCAGCGCCGCGAAGCTGGGGCTGGATTGAAGCGGGCCGGGTTGCGTGGGGGCGGGGGCCTTTTCGATTGCGACCTTGAGGTCGAACCAGGCCGCCTGGCCGGTGATCGGGTCAGAGTTGGCCCAGCGCAGCCCGTCGCCTTTTGGCGGCAGGAGCTCATGGATCAGGTGGTTGAGCAGGAAGCCACGGGTGGCTTCGGGGGCGTTTTCGTCAAGGGCCCAGGCGCCTTTGCGTTTGCCGATCGCGTTCCAGGTCCAGACGGTATTGTCGTTCAGCGCGGCCATTTCCAGAACCGGCACGGTTATGCTGCCGTGCGGAGAGGACACCCGCGCCCAATCGCCGTCTTGCAGGGCGTTTTCGCGCATCAGTTTGGTTGGCAGGTACAGCGGGTTATGGCCATGCAATTGCCGCAGCCAGGCGTTTTGCGACCCCCAGGAATGATACATGGCCATTGGGCGCTGGGTCAGGGCGTGAATGGAGAACCCGTCGTTGCCGGTTTGATCTGTTTCATACCAGATCGGCAAAGGGGCCATCGTTGATTTGATCCGGTCGCGCAGGTGGTCGGGCGGCTGGTGGGGGCCTTTGCCTTCGGCGGCGCGCTGGAACTTGCGCAGGGGTTCGCAATAAAGCTGGAACAGATAGGGTTGCGGGCTGTCAAACAGCCCCATGTTCACGGCCCAATCCTGATAGGCGGCATTCCAGGGTTTGTAATAGCTGGCCTCGGCGGGGATGTGTTCGACGAAAAAGCCGCCGTTTTCGATATAACGGTCGAGCTGATCTGGGTTGACCTCGCCGCGCCCGCTCTGGCTGCCGTCGCCGCGAAAGCCAGCCAATGGGCCAATGCCGGGCTTGCGGATGTGGTTGACGATGTAATCGCCGTAATCTTTGTATTTCTGGCTGCCGTCCTCATTGATGAAGCCCGGCAGACCCAGTTGCGCCCCCAGGGTGCAAAGCACCGATTGAAAGCCGCGCACGTCGCGGTCGGGTTCGATGACCGGCCAGCGGATCGCGTCGGCGGCGGCGTCTGCTTCGCAAATCGGGCGGTCCAGCAGGCTGATGCAATCGTGGCGCTCAAGATAGGTGGTGTCGGGCAGGATCAGATCGGCATAGGCGACCATTTCCGAGCTGTAGGCATCCGAATAGATGATGCGCGGGATGACATAATCGCCGTTTTCGTCCGTGTCGGTCAGCATGTCGATCACGCCGCGGGTGTTCATCGACGAATTCCACGACATATTGGCCATATACATGAACAGCGTGTCGATCTTGTAGGGATCGCCGGCATGGGCGTTCGAGATGACCATATGCATCAGCCCATGGGCCGACATCGGGTTTTCCCAGGTAAAGGCCTTGTCGATACGCGCCGGGCTGCCGTCGGGTCGCAGGACCAGATCCTCGGGGCCGTGGACAAAGCCAAGGTGGGGGCCGTCAAGCGGCGCATCGGGGGTGACTTTGCAATGCGGTTTGGGGTGCGCGGTGGCCGGTTTGGGATAGGGGGGCTTGAAACGGAAACCGCCCGGCACTTCGACCGTGCCCAGCAGAATTTGCAAAACATGCAGCGCCCGGCAGGTCTGAAAGCCGTTGGCATGGGCGGAAATCCCGCGCATGGCATGGAACGACACCGGACGCCCGGTCATCGTCTGGTGCTTTTCGCCTCTGAAATCGGTCCAGGGCTGGTCCAGCTCAAAGGCTTCTTCAAAGGCAACGCGGGCCAATTCTGCGGCGATGGCGCGGATGCGCGGGGCAGGGATGCCGCAGCGATCTGCCACCGCCTCGGGGGCGTAGTCATCGCTGAGATATTGATCGGCCATCAGGTGAAAGACCGGGCGGTGTTCGATATCGCCAATGCGGTGGGTGGCGGCCAGATCGGGGCGCACGCCGGGTTGGTCAAAGCGCGCCAATTGGCCGGTGGTGCGATCGATCACCAGTTCCTTGCCGTTTTCATCGCGCAGCAGCAGGCCGAAATCATCGGAATCAGGGTCGCTGTTGACCAGAACCGGGGCGTTGGTGAATTGCGCCAGATATTCCAGATCAACCTTGCCGGCCTTGATCAGGCAATGGACCATCGACAGGATGAACAGCCCATCGGTGCCGGGGGTAATGCCGACCCAATCATCGGCCACAGCATTATAGCCGGTGCGGATCGGGTTCACCCCAATCACCCGCGCGCCGCGGGCCTTGATCTTGCCGATGCCCATCTTGATCGGGTTGCTGTCGTGATCTTCGGCAACGCCAAACAGCATGAACAGCTTGGTGTGATCCCAATCGGGTTGGCCAAATTCCCAAAAGGCGCCGCCCATGGTATAGATGCCGGCCGTTGCCATATTGACCGAACAAAACCCGCCGTGGGCCGCATAATTGGGGGTGCCAAAATTCTGCGCCCAAAAGCTGGTAAAGCTTTGGGATTGATCGCGTCCGGTGAAAAAGGCCAGCTTTTCCGGGTTGTTCTTGCGGATCGGGGCCAGCCAATCGGTGGCAATCTTCAGGGCCTCGTCCCACGAGATTTCTTCAAACTCACCCGACCCGCGCGGCCCGACCCGCTTGAGAGGCGCGCGCAGCCGCGAGGGGGCGTTGACCTGCATGATCCCGGCGCTGCCCTTGGCGCACAGCACCCCCTTGTTCACCGGGTGATCGCGGTTGCCTTCGATATAGGCGACTTTGCCATCCTTAAGGTGGACGTTGATGCCGCAGCGACAGGCGCACATATAACAGGTGGTCTTGCGCACCTCGTCCGAGACGTGGGGGCTCAGGTCGATCACGGGCTGTTGCATGGGGGCTCCTGATTGGGTGAGGCTAACGGGTTTGAAGAACGGTGACCGCGATCATGCCCAAAACGTCTTGGGCCGTGCAGCCGCGCGACAGATCATTGGCCGGTTTGTTCAGCCCTTGCAAAACGGGGCCGATGGCTGTGGCCCCGCCGATCCGCTGCGCGATCTTATAGCCGATATTGCCGGCATCGAGGTTGGGAAAGATCATGACATTCGCATGGCCAGCGACCGACGAACCGGGGGCCTTTGCGGCGCCGACCTCGGGGATAAAGGCGGCGTCAAATTGCAATTCGCCCTCGGCCTGGATGTCGGGGTGGGTGGCGTGCAAGATCTGCGTGGCCTCTTGGACCTTGGTGACACAGGGATGCGCCGCGCTGCCTTTGCTGGAAAACGACAGCATCGCGACCTTGGGCGGGCGTTGCAACAATTGCCGATAGGATGCGGCAGACGCCGCGGCAATCGCCGCCAGCTCGGGCGCGGTGGGATCAATCACCAAACCGCAATCGCCAAATATCAGCTGAGGCCCGTCGTTCGGCAGCATCATCAGGAAAAAGCTGGACACCAGCGGCGCATCGGCGGCCTTGCCGATGATTTGCAGCGCCGCGCGCACCGTGTCCGAGGTGGTGTAAACCGCGCCGCCCACGGTGCCATCGGCATCCCCCAGCCGCACCATCAATGCCGCAAACACCAGCGGATCGCGCACCGCCGTGGCGGCGGCATCGGCGGTCATGCCCTTGTGTTTGCGCAGCTCAACCAGGGCCGCCGCATAGGCCGCAGACCGGGGCGAAGCCGCCGGATCCTCGATGGTGATCTGGGCGGTGTCGCCGGCTTGGGCAACAATCAGCGGGGTAACAACCTTGGGATCGCCCACCAGCGTAACGCGGGCAACCCCCTGTTTTTGCGCGGCAACGGCACCGGCCACGACCCGTGGGTCATGGCCTTCGCTTAACACGATATGGGCGGGGCGATCAGCGGCGCGCGACAGTAAATCGCGCATCGCTGTCATGTCCGCCCTGCGGATGCTGTTGCCGGGCCCGACACTCAGGCGCCTGCCTGCGGGCGCATGTCCGCCTTGCTGATCCCGGCAACCTGCACCGGCTTTTTCATCGCATCGCGGCGGAATGGCTCGCCCAGTTCCTGATTGATCATCGCCTCGATCAACGTGGTCTTGCCGTGGTTCATCTGATCGTCGATGGCCTTGGCAAGGGCGTCTTTCAATTCATCCATGGTGCGGGCAACGACGCCCTGCAATCCACAGGCCTGTGCAATCCCGGCATAAGACACCTGGGTGTCCAGCTCGGTGCCGACAAAGTTATCATCAAACCACAGGGTCGAATTGCGCTTTTCCGCGCCCCACTGATAGTTGCGGAAAACGATCTGGGTGATCGCGGGCCATTCGCCGCGACCAATCGCCGTCAGCTCGTTCACCGCGATGCCAAAGGCGCCGTCGCCAGCAAACCCAACCACCGGCACATCCGGTTGCCCGATCTTGGCGCCGACGATGGCCGGCAGACCATAGCCGCACGGGCCAAAAAGACCGGGGGCCAGATATTTGCGGCCCGCATCGAAATCGGGATAGGCGTTGCCAATGGCGCAGTTGTTGCCGATGTCTGACGAAATGATCGCCTCGCGCGGCAGGGCCGATTGAATGGCGCGCCACGCCATGCGGGGGCTCATCCATTCGGGCTTGTCAGCGCGGGCGCGCTCGTTCCAGCTGGTGCCGGGATCGTCCTGCTCGTGATCCATCGACGTCAGCTCTTGGGCCCAGGCGGATTTGGTCGTGGCGATCAGCGCCTCGCGATCGGCGCGGCCGGCATCCCCGGCATCATCGGCCAGCTGCGCCAGAATGGATTGCGCAACCTTGGCGGCATCGCCGACAATCCCGACGGTGACTTTTTTGGTCAGGCCGATGCGGTCTGGATTGATGTCCACCTGAATGATCTTGGCGCCGGTGGGCCAATAATCAATGCCATATCCGGGCAGGGTCGAAAACGGGTTCAGCCGGGTGCCAAGGCACAGCACCACATCGGCCTTGGAAATCAGCTCCATGCCCGCCTTGGACCCGTTATAGCCCAATGGCCCGGCAAACAGCGGGTGCGATCCGGGAAAGGCATCGTTGTGCTGATATCCGACGCAAACCGGGGCGGACAGACGTTCGGCCAACGCTTTTGAGGCGTCGATACCGCCCGCCGCCAATACCACACCGGCGCCATTCAGAACCACCGGGAACTTGGCATTCGACAGCAGTTCGGCGGCGTTGGCAATCGCGGTCTCGCCACCGGCGGGGCGTTCGAATTCGACGATCTCGGGCAGCTCAATATCAATGACCTGGGTCCAGAAATCGCGGGGAATGTTGATCTGGGCGGGTGCGGATGCACGTTTGGCCTGCAAGATCACCCGGTTCAGGGTTTCTGCGACGCGGCTGGGGTCGCGGACCTCTTCTTGATAGGCGACCATGTCCTCAAACAGCTTCATCTGCTCAACTTCTTGGAAGCCGCCCTGACCAATGGTCTTGTTCGCGGCCTGCGGCGTCACCAGCAGCAGCGGCGTGTGGTTCCAATAGGCGGTTTTCACGGCGGTCACGAAATTGGTGATACCGGGGCCGTTCTGGGCGATCATCATCGACATTTTGCCGGTGGCGCGGGTATAGCCGTCAGACATCATGCCCGCCGACCCTTCATGGGCACAGTCCCAGAACTGAATGCCGGCATCGGGGAAAATGTCGGATATCGGCATCATCGCCGATCCGATAATGCCAAATGCGTGCTCAATACCGTGCAGTTGCAAGGTTTTTACAAATGCTTCTTCGGTGGTCATTTTCATAATGGGAATCCTTTCGCGGTTGGGCGGAGCTTAGTTGTCAGGGCAGGATCTGCGTAGGTCCAGTTATCGTCATGCCTTAGGTCCAAACAGATATTTGGTCCGGGCGCGGGGCAGATCACGGGCCGGCAGGGGTTGCGGCGATCTGATCGGCGATGATCTTGATGCCATCGGCAATGCGATCTGGCGGAATAGAGCTATAGGCCAGACGATAGAAATTCTCGGGTCTGGTGGCGCCGCTGAAGAATGCGTGGCCCGGTTCGATCAAGACCCCGTGCTGGGCCAATCTGGCCGCCAGTTTGCCGGTGTGAATATGGCCGGGCGCGCGCATCCAGAAGGATGATCCGCCATAGGCGCCTTGCCCGGCAATCTGAAGGCCGTTTTCCTTGATGGCGAATTCCATGACATTGCGGCGCTTGTGCAACGCGGTGCCGGTGCGCCGGATCAGCGCGTCATAGTGGCCCAGCGACAGAAAATAAGAGGCAGTGCGCTGAATATGCCCCGGCGGATGGCGCAGAACCGATGCCCGAAGGGCGCGCGCCTCGCGGATAAATGGTTCAGAACCAACAAGATAGCCAAGGCGAAGCCCCGGAAAAAGCGATTTGGAAAAGCTGCCGACATAGATGACCCGCCCATCGGTATCCAAGCTTTTGAGGGCCGGGGAAGGCGCCTTGAGAAAGGACATTTCGAATTCATAATCGTCTTCGATGATCAGCGCATCCAATTCCCGCGCACGGTCCAGCAGGGCGCGCCGCCGGTGCATCGGCATGGTGGCTGTGGTCGGGCATTGGTGGCTGGGGGTGGAAAAAATCACATCGGTGTCGGGCGGAATGGCGTCGGGCGGCAGGCCGTCTTGGTCAACGCGGATCGGCGTTACATGGCAGCGCGATTGCAAAAGAATATCGCGCAATGCGTGATAACAGGGGTCTTCGAGGACAGCGCGCCGCCGCTGTGTCAGTAGAATTTGTGCAGTCAGCCACAGGGCGTTCTGCGCGCCAAGGGTGATCAATATCTGTTCGGGGCGCGCCGAAATCCCCCGCCGGGGCAGGGTGTGCCGGGCGATAAACTCGATCAGCTGCGGATCGTCCTGATCATAGTAATCGGTGGTCAGCGCGGTAAAGTCCCGCTGTCCCAGCGCCTGAAGCGCGCAAAGCCGCCAGTTGGCGTGGTCAAACAGGGTCGGATCCGCCTGCCCATAGATAAAGGGAAACCGATATTTTTCCCAGTTCATCGGCTTTGTGTGGACCTCGCCGCCGCTGAATTTCTGACCTATGGCGCGATTCCAATCCACGGCATCGCTGCGTGTTTGCACCGGCACAAAGGCCGGCGGGGTGGGGGCATTGTCCGAGACGAAATACCCCGACCGCCCGCGCGATGTCAGATAATCGTTTGCCAGCAATTCAGTATAGGCAATGGTCACGGTGATTCGGCTGACGCCCAAATGCCCGGCCAGTTTGCGCGTTGACGGCAGTTTTTCCCCGGCTTGAAACCGCCCTGACAATATCCCCTGGGCAATCATCTGCTGAATTTGCGCCTGCAATGTCCCCTGGGCGCCGGGTTGCAGGAAAAACGTTTCAACAGGCAGAGTCATAGCCATCCTTTGTCTGGACTTAAGCGTTCAGTTTTTTGGCATTATAGACCAAAGAAATTGTCTCGGGGCAATAGTTGGTCGCTCAAACAATTAGTCAATTAATGAGACAATTAGTATCATTAAACGTCATTCATGAAAAAGAAAAGCCCCAAGTTTCCTTGGGGCTTTGTGGTCAAGCGGGGGCAAATGCCGGGGGGCAAATGCCGGTGCGCGTGGCGTCAGGCGAAAACCCGGCCCAGCGCCCCGTCAACGGCGGCGCAAATCTGGTCGATGTCATCGGCGGTGGCGATCAGCGCGGGCGAGAAGCACAGCGTGTTGTTCTTGCCGGGCAGCGATCTGTTGGTGGCGCCGATGATCACCCCCTGCTGCATACAGTCACCCACGACCGCCTGCACCAGCTTTTCGGCGGCGGGTTCCCGCGTGCCGCGATCTGCGACCAGCTCGGCGCCCAGGAACAGACCCTTGCCGCGCACCTGCCCGATACAGGCGTGTTTGTCCGCCAGTGCATTCAGCGAATCGAGCATCCGTGCCCCCATCGCCAAAGTGTTGTCGAGCAGGCCTTCCTCTTCGATGATCGCCATGTTTTCGATGCCGGCGGTCGGCCCGGCGGTGCAGCCGCCAAAGGTCGAAATATCGCGGAAATAGTTCATCGGATCGCTGGCGTCGTCCTTGAACAGATCGAAAACCCGTTCGGAGGTGACAAGGCAGGCAATCGCCGCATAGCCCGAGGCCACGCCTTTGGCCATCGTCACCATGTCAGGTTTGATGCCATAGTTTTGATACCCAAACCACGTGCCGGTGCGCCCAACGCCGCAGACCACTTCGTCGATGTGCAGCAAGATATCGTATTTCTCGCAGATTTCCTGAATGCGCGGCCAATAGCCGTCAGGCGGGGTGATGACGCCGCCGCCGGCTGTCACCGGCTCAAGGCACAGGCCGCCAACCGTGTCAGGGCCTTCGGCCAGGATGATCTTTTCGATCTGATCGGCCGCCCAAACGCCATAGTTTTCCTGTGGCGCGCCGTCTTGTTCAAAGGCGCGGTATTCCAGACAATGGGGCACGCGCACGAAGCCGGGGGTAAAGGGGCCGTATTGCGCATTGCGTTCATCCTGACCACCGGCTGACAGGGTGGTAATGGTGGTGCCGTGGTAGTCGCGCTCGCGATACAAAATCTTGTGCTTTTTGCCGCCATAACGCTTGGCGGCGATCTGGCGGATCATCTTAAAGGCTTTTTCATTCGCCTCGGAGCCAGAGTTACAATAGTAAACCCGCGTCATGCCGGGCATCTTTGCAATCAGCTTTTCCGCAAAAATCGCGCCGGGGATCGACCCGGCCGAGCCGGCGAAATAATTCAGCTTGATCAGCTGATCGCGCACAGCGTTGGCGATGCGTTCGCGGCCATAGCCGACGTTGACGGTCCAGACGCCGCCGGAAACCGCGTCAAGATGTTCCTTGCCGGCCTGATCCCAGACGCGCATCCCTTTGCCTTCGACGATAATGCGCGGATCGGTGGTTTCATAGGGTTTGTGCTGGCTGAGGTGATGCCAGACATGCGCGCGGTCTGCCTCGACGACGCGCGAGATGTCGTTTTCGTTGAATGTGCCGTCCATGGGTCAGACCTTTCGTTGCCGATGGGTGATCGAAAAAAACAGGCCGCAATGGGGCCTTTTGATGGAAAGACCAGACTGCTTTTTTGCCCTGCCAAGTAGGGCCAGATTTCGCGCATCATTATAGCCAGTTGTCAAGATTTTTCCGCCAAATTTCAATTTCGGAATGCGACAAATGCCCGTGTTTGCAGTGAAATTAGCTGTTGGTGGTTCGCCGCCAGTCGTTTAAACATTCTGGGCTGGCCCCAAGATGATCTGAAATATTCGTTGATCTGAAACGCGATTTCGGCTCGGGTAGGGGGCAGCTTGCGTCAATCAAAGCACCAAGCGCAAGAGACGGGAGAACCGTCCGAGAATGAAAAGGCCGCGCCATGCGGCGACAAACGGGAGAAAACGAATGAAATTGAAATCGAAATTGATGGGTGCCGTGGCCGGCGTTGCGATGCTGTCGGGGGCCCAGGCTGTGATGGCCGCGGGGCATGGCGGTGAAATCACCGTTGCCTATTTCCTTGAATGGCCAATGCCGTTCCAGTTCGCCAAGGTGAATGGCACCTATGAAGAAGCGCTGGGCGCCAAGATCAACTGGGTGTCTTTTGACAGCGGCACCGCGATGAGCGCGGCAATGGCATCGGGCGATGTTCAGATCGCCGTCAGCCAGGGCGTGCCACCTTTCGTGGTTGCGACCTCGGGCGGTCAGGATATCCAGATCGTTGATGTTGCGGTCAGCTATTCCGAGAACGACAACTGTGTTGTGGCCTCGGGGCTTGAGATCGACAAGAATTCGGCCTCGGAGCTGGCGGGCAAGAAGGTGGCTGTGCCGCTGGGCACCGCTGCGCATTACGGCTTTTTGAAGCAGATGTCGCATTTCGGTGTCGATGTTGCCTCGATGAGCGTGGTTGACATGGCCCCGGCAGAAGGCGCGGCTGCGCTGAGCCAGGGCGCGGTTGATATGGCCTGTGGCTGGGGCGGTGCCCTGCGCCGTATGAAAGAAAGCGGCAACATTCTGCTGACGGGCGCCGAAAAAGAAGCGCTGGGCATTTTGGTGTTCGACGTGACATCGGCGCCGGCGGATTTCGTCGCGGAAGATGGCGAAATGCTGGCCAAGTTCCTGAAGGTCACAGCCGATGCGAACGCGACCTGGAATGCCGGCGGTGATGCGGCCAAGGCAATGTTGCCAGTGATCGCCAAAGATGCGGGTATGGACGAACAAGCGACCGCCGAAACGATGGCCGGCTTTACCTTCCCAAGCATTGATGAGCAGCTAAGCGGCAAGTGGCTTGGCGGCGGCAGCCAAGACTTTATGGGCGGTGTCGCCAAGGTCTTTGTCGATTCAGGCAGCATCGACGGTGCGCTTGACAGCTATGGCGGGACGGTCAACACCGGCCCGTTGACAGCGGCAAAAGGCATGTAAACTGAAAGCGGCTCTTTGGGGGATCCCTCAAAGAGCCATTTCACCATTTTGACTGGGGGCAGTTTTTGCCCAAGTGGCGGCCCGCGGGTTTGCCAGAAGGTAGAGAAATGACTGGATTATCTATCGACAACCTTTCGATGCGGTTCGATCTGCCCGGCGGCGGAGCGGTGCAGGCGTTGCAAAATGTCTCGGTTGATCTCAAGGCGGGGGAATTGATGAGCGTGCTTGGCCCGTCGGGCTGTGGCAAGACCACCTTGTTGAATATCGTCGCAGGTTTCTTGGCGCCCACCGGCGGCAAGCTGGTGCTGAATGGTCATCAGGTGACCGGACCGGATGCCGAACGCGGTATGGTGTTTCAGCAAGGCGCCCTGTTCGAATGGATGAGCGTGCGCGAAAATGTCGGGTTTGGGCCTTCTATGAAGGGAATGCCCACGGCCGAAAAAAGCCAAGTTGTGGACCATTTGTTGGAAGTTGTCGGCCTGCAAGATTTCAAGGAAAAGGCCGTTTACGAGCTGTCGGGCGGGATGCAGCAGCGCGTGGCCCTGGCCCGGTGCCTGGCCAATGACCCGGATGTCATTTTGATGGATGAGCCGCTGGGCGCGCTGGATGCGTTGACCCGCGAAAAAATGCAAAGCCTGGTTCTGAAGTTGTGGAAGGAAACGGGCAAGACGATCATTTTGATCACCCATTCGGTCGAAGAGGCGCTTTTGCTGGGGGAACGTCTGATCGTGATGGCGCCGCGTCCTGGCCGTATTCACAAGGAATACCGTTTGCCCTTTGCGGAAATGGGCGTGAATGCCGACCTGCGCGAGGTCAAGAAACACCCCGAATTTGCGGAACGCCGTGAAGAAATTCTGGGGATGATCTGGGATATGGAAGAAGAAATTATGGGCCGGACGGAGGGCGCAGCATGATCCCCTTTGCGCTGTATGTAGCGATTTTCGCAATCGCCTTTATCGTGGCCTCGCAGATTGCCAAGCGGCGGGCCTTGCAGGATTATACCTCGCTTAAGACTGTGACCTTTGGCGATGAAAGTGCGGTGCGTCCAAACCGGGCGGCGGGGGTTGTGTCGATACTGACCATTTTCCTGCTGTGGGGGATGTTCACCGGGTCGGCCCTGTTGCCGGGGTTCCTGCACGCGCCCGGACCGTTCGAGGGCACCGCGCGCTTTACCTATACCGCGCAGGCAGAAGACGGTCGGCGCGATGACGCCGCGGTGACGGTGCTGGTCCACAAACGCGAAGTCGAGGTGGACGCCCCCGAGGTCACCCCCGGTGACGGCTTTGCCAAAGATGATGGCGTTAAGGTTGCGCAATGGCGCAACGTTTTGATCGCGGTCGACAAGAATGACGACATCCGCAAGCGCGATGGCGCACAAGTGGTCGCGATTGATGGGCAACCGATCAGCCCCGGTGCGTCGGTCAAGGTCGATGGCGGCACGGTCAGCCTGTCTGATAAGGGCACGCCCAATTTCCAGCCTGCGAATGGTTGGCAGATGGAGCCATTGTATCTGCCCGCGCCCGAGGCGGTCTGGACGCGGATGCTCAAGATCGCTGACGAAGGGTTTCGGAACACGTCGTTGCTGGGGCATCTTGGCTGGTCGTTGTTTCGGGTTGTTGCCGGCTTTGTCTGTGGCGCGATCATTGGCATTCCCTTGGGATATGCGATGGGCCTAAGCAATTGGTTCCGCGGTTGGTTCGATCCAATCGTAGAGTTCATGCGCCCGGTGCCGCCGCTGGCGTTGATCCCGCTGGTGATCATCTGGGCGGGAATCGGCGAAGTGGGCAAGATCATCCTGTTGTTTTTGGCGGCGCTGTGGATCATGGCAATCGCCGCGCGGTCTGGGGTTTCGGGGGTCAAGATTTCCAAAGTTCATGCCGCCTATTCCCTGGGGGCCAGCAAATGGCAGATCATGCGCTATGTGATCATTCCCAACAGCCTGCCCGAGATATTTACCGGCGCGCGCGTGGCCATGGGGGTTTGCTGGGGCACGGTCGTCGCAGCCGAGCTGGTGGCGGCGGAAAAGGGCGCGGGGATGATGATCATGGTCGCCTCAAAGTTCCAAAATACCGACATCGTGATCATGGGGATCGTCCTGATTGGCATCATCGGTTTTGGCATTGATATGCTGATGCGCTATGCCGAACGGCTGTTGGTGCCGTGGAAGGGCAAGGGCTAGGCCCTGTTACACGCAAAACGCGATAGAACGCCGGGCCTGCAACGCCCGGCGTTTTTCATTGTTAACTTTGATGAATGTGCCGGGTCGCCGGGCTTGTTTTATTGGCCAATTTCTCTATTGGTGAGGCCGCAGACAGAAGGGCGCAACTTTCCATGACAATTCATACCCCCGATATGGGTGGTGCAACCATGCACACCCAAAGCGCGCGGCCAGCCGCAGCATGGGTCAAGATTCTTGCCCAATACCGCGAGCCAAATACCGCACGTTCGGTGTTTGAGGTTGCGGTCAGCCTGTTGCCGTTCCTGGCGATCTGGGCGCTGGCCTGGTGGGCGCTTAGCTTTAGCGCCTTGCTGGCGTTTGCTTTGGCGGCGGTGAATGGCCTGTTCTTGGTGCGGCTGTTTTGTATTCAGCACGATTGCGGTCACGGGGCGTTCTTTCACAACCGATTTCTCAGCGATTGGACCGGGCGCCTGCTGGGGGTTTTGACGCTGACGCCTTATGACGTGTGGCGCAAGTCGCATTCGATGCATCATTCCGCAGCGGGCAATCTGGACCGGCGCGGGATGGGGGATGTGATGACCTTGACCGTATCGGAATACCGGGCCAGAAGCGCCTTTGGGCGGCTGAAATACCGGCTGTATCGCAACCCGTTCGTGCTGTTTGTTCTGGGGCCGGCGTATCTGTTTTTTCTTGAAAACCGGCTGCCGCACGGTCAGTTGCGCAAAAGCTGGCAGTGCTGGACAAGTGCCTTGGCCACCAATGCCGCGCTGGCGCTGCTGGTTTTGGGGGTCGTGTATTTCGGCGGGCTGTCGTTGCTGTTTGTCGTGTTCATCCCCACCACATTGATCGCCGCGACCTTGGGGGTTTGGTTGTTCTATGTTCAGCACCAGTTTGAGAACACCCATTGGGATATCGCCGAAAACTGGAGCCTGCACGAAGCGGCGCTGCTGGGGTCATCCCATTACGTTATGCCGGCCATATTGCAGTGGTTTACGGCCAATATCGGTATTCACCATGTGCACCATCTTTACAGCCGCATCCCGTTTTATCGCCTAAGCGAGGTCATTCGCGATCACGCCGAGCTGGCCCAGGCGCAACGGCTGAGCATCCGCGAAAGCATCGCCTGTGCGCGGCTGCACCTGTGGGATGAACATCAGCGCAAGCTGTTGTCCTTTGGTCAGATGCGCCGCGCCTATGGGGCGATCGCCTGAACGCCAACCTAGCGTTTAGGCGCCTTTTTCGGGGCAGGCTTGCCGCCGGTTTTGCCGCGCTTGTGCGGCGGTTCAAAACGCTTTGACGGATCTGCCGCGCGGCGTTTTGCGGCGTCGGCGTTTGGGCGTTCATTTGGTTTTGCGTGGGCGGCAGGTTTGGCGCCGCCCTTGGCCGGACGGTCGGTGCCGGTTGTTGCGGCGCGGTTGTCCTTGGTCCAGACGGGTTTGGCGCGCTCAGCCTTTGGTTTGGGCGCCGCCCCCGGTTTCATCGCGGAACGTTCGGTCTTGTGCGATTTTGGCGGCTTGTGCCCTTTGGGCGCAGCGGCGGGTTTGTGCCCCTTGGGCGCAGCGGCGGGTTTATAAGGCTTGGCGGTCGCTTCGCCGCGCGGGGTTTCGGCGCGCGGGGCGTCGGATTTGCCCGCAGCGGGGGCCGGACGTTCGCGCAGCGGGTCAAACCGTTTGCCTTGCGGGCGATCGGTGTTTGTCGGTCTTGGTCCGCGTGGCCCTGTGGGTTTTGGGCCGCGCCCCGGTTTGCCTTTGTTGTCGCGATCCAGGTTGGGTGCCTTGTCAAGGCGGGTCAGCTTGGCGCCCCCTTCAAGGGCCATATCCGGGCCGATGGCCGCCAGGAAGTGATCGGCGCGGCTGGCCAGAACTTCGATAAAGCTGTGCGAGGGCTGCACGCGGATTGCCCCGATGTCATCTTTGGTCAGATCGCCCATGCGGCACAACATCGGCAACAGGACGCGCGGTTCGGCATCATCGTTGCGCCCCAGCGATACAGAAAACCACACCGATGGGCCAAAGGCCGGGCGGGGGCGGCTGTCATCGCTGCTGGCTGGGTCCGACAGTTCTTCCGGGGCGGATTGACGGGCATTATAGAGGCTGACAAAACCTGCCGCCAACTGTTCGGGGCTGAACGTCGCCAGCAGCGTGTCGGCAAAGCTTTGCGCGTCGTCAGGCAGTGGGGTGCTCCAGGCGGGATCGGCCAAAAGGCGTTCCTGGTCCTGGGCCATGACCTCGGCTGCGGATGGGGGATCGGCCCATTCCACCTTGAGTTTCGCCCAACCGATCAGACGATTGGCCTTGCCGCGCATCTTGGGCGGCACGATCAGCGCTGAAACCCCCTTGCGCCCGGCGCGGCCGGTGCGGCCCGACCGATGCAGCAGCGTGTCGGAATTGCTGGGCAGGTCGGCATGGATAACCAGTTCCAGATTGGGCAGGTCGATGCCGCGGGCGGCCACATCTGTGGCGACACAGACCCGGGCCCGCCCGTCGCGCAAGCTTTGCAAGGCGTTGCTGCGTTCGGATTGGGTCAATTCCCCGGACAGGGCCACAACCGAAAAGCCCCGGTTGGTAAACCGGGTGGTCAGCCGGGCCACAGCCGCGCGGGTGTTGCAAAAGACGATGGCGTTCTTGGCCTCGTAATACCGCAGCACATTGATGATGGCGTTTTCTGTATCACGCGGATGGGTGTTCAGCGCGCGGTATTCGATATCGCTGTGCTGCTTGGCTTCGCCGGCGGTCGAAATCCGCTTGGCGTCCTTTTGATAGCTTTGCGCCAATTTGGCGATGGCCGCAGGCACCGTGGCGGAAAACAGCAAAGTCCGGCGGGATTCGGGCGCTTCTGAAAGAATAAACTCGAGCTCTTCGCGAAAGCCAAGGTCAAGCATCTCATCTGCTTCGTCCAGAACAACGGCGCGCAGGGCGGTCATGTCGATGTTGCCGCGCTTGATGTGATCGCACAGACGTCCGGGTGTTGCCACAACCACATGGGCCCCGCGTTCCAGCGCACGCCGTTCGGCGCGGCTGTCCATCCCCCCCACGCACGAGGTAACAACCGCCCCGGCCTTGGCATAAAGCCAGCTCAGCTCGCGGGTGACCTGCATGGCCAATTCGCGGGTCGGCGCAATGATCAAGGCCAGCGGGCTGGCGGCGGGGGGAAACATCGTGGCATCGCCAAGCAGCGTCGGCGCAATGGCCAGGCCAAACCCAACCGTCTTGCCCGACCCTGTCTGCGCCGAAACCAAAAGATCGCTGCCAAGCAGATCGGGGTCGGTGACGGCCTGTTGCACAGGTGTCAAAGTGTCATAGCCCTGCTGGGCAAGTGCGTCGGAAAGCGTCTGGATCACGTGGAACTACCTGTTTGCTTGGCGGCGCGACGGCCGCTGGGCCCGTGGCGGGCGGGCCAAAGGCGGGGATTGCGCTGTCGTTAGGGCTTTGTGACGCATATGTCGATGGTTTATTGTGGCCAGCGGCCTTGCGCCCAGGACATAACCCGCCCTTTTGCACAGCAACAAGCCGCCCGCGCACCCGGCCGCTATCCAGCCATGCGCATCCCTGCACAAAGCCTGCCTAAGAATCGGTCAAGGAAATTTGGTGGGCGACCCTGGAATCGAACCAGGCGTGCGTCTCCGCGAGGGAGTTACAGTCCCCTGCCACACCTTGCGGCCTGTCGCCCACTTACGTTCAATCATTGCGCTGAACGTGAAGGCGTGATTACAAGCGGTCTTTAAGGCCGTCAAGGTGAAAACGTGGCAAAATCCACGTCAAATTCGAATGGGATGCCAGATATGAAAAAGCCCAAGTGGGTTGTGCAAAAAGAACAGGGCAAAAAGCATGACGCCCGCGAAACCGTCTGGCTGTTCGGCTTGCACGCGGTGCGCGATGCGCTCTTGAACCCGGCCCGCGAAAAGCTGCAACTGATCGTGACCATGAACGCGCAGGCCAAACTGCAAGAGGCCATCGACCAATCCGGCATCACCCCCATCCAGGTGGATCCGCGCAAGTTTTCCGCCCCCCTGGATCCCGGATCGGTGCACCAGGGCGCCGCGCTCGAGGTCAAGCCCCTCGATTGGGGGCGGCTTGAGGATGTGTGTATCGGCGCGGTATCGCCGCGGGTTGTCATGCTCGACCGGGTCACCGACCCGCATAACGTCGGCGCGATCCTGCGCTCGGCCGAGGTCCTGGGCGCTTCGGCGGTGATCGGCACCCGCCACCATTCGGCGCCTGAAACCGGGGCCTTGGCCAAAACCGCCAGCGGTGCCCTTGAACGTCAACCCTACCTGCGGCTGCGCAACCTCTCGGATGCCATCCGCGAATTGCAATCAATGGGGTATCTGGTGCTTGGTCTGGACGGAGAGGCCGAGCAAACCATCGAAGCAACCCTCGAAGGGCGGCGTGACCGCCCGGTTGCGCTGGTTCTGGGGGCCGAAGGGCCAGGACTGCGTGCCAAAACAAAAGAGACGGTTGACGCATTGGTGCGCATAGACGCCGCCGGCGGCTTTGGGTCGCTCAACGTTTCCAACGCGGCGGCTATCGCGCTCTATGCCAGCCGGCCCTGACGGCTTCTTTTGTTCTTAAATATCCCCGCCGGAGGCTCCTGCCGGCGCCGATAACCCGGCCATTGGCGGGCGGAGGGGGCCGGGCGCGTCAATGCGCCTCGGCCCAGCTGTGGCCGGCGCCGGCTTCGACCGTCAGGCGCACATCCAGATGCGCGGCCGGGGCGGCAGCCTGTTCCATGACCTCTTTGGCGATACCGATCAGCTCTGCCTCGGCCCCGGCTTCGACTTCGAACAGCAATTCATCATGCACCTGAAGCAACATCTGCGCCGGCAAACCTGCGATGGCGGCGGGAATGCGGATCATGGCGCGGCGAATGATATCGGCCGCACTGCCTTGGATCGGTGCGTTGATCGCGGCGCGTTGGGCGAACCCGGCACGGGGGCCCTTGGCGGAAATTTCCGGGGTGTGAATGCGCCGCCCGAACAGCGTCTCAACAAAGCCATGTTCCTTGGCAAAGGCTTTGGTCTCGTCCATATAGCGGCGAATTCCGGGAAAGCGTTCGAAATAGCGGTCGATAAACCCCTGTGCCTCGCTGCGCGGAATGCGCAAATTCCGCGCCAGCCCGAACCCGGAAATCCCATAGATCACCCCAAAGTTGATCGCCTTGGCGCGGCGACGGATATCGGGGGTCATCTGGTCCAGCGGCACGTCAAACATCTCTGAGGCGGTCATGGCGTGAATATCCAGCCCGTCTTTGAACGCCTGCTTTAGCGCCGGCAGATTGGCGATATGCGCCAGAATACGCAATTCGATCTGCGAGTAATCCAGCGATACCAAAACTTTACCGGGTTCCGCGACAAAGGCTTCGCGGATGCGGCGGCCCTCTTCCGTGCGAATTGGAATGTTTTGCAGATTAGGGTCGGTCGAGGCGAGCCGCCCAGTCGATGCCCCGGCAATATGATACGAGGTGTGAACCCGGCCGGTTTCCGGATTGATGTGATCCTGAAGCGCATCGGTATAGGTGGACTTCAACTTTGACAGTTGCCGCCAATCCAGCACTTTGCGCGGCAGCTCGTGCTCGGTGGCCAGATCCTCCAGCACATCGGCGCCGGTGGCATAGGCCCCGGTCTTGCCTTTTTTGCCGCCGGGCAGCGCCATTTCATCGAACAGGATTTCGCCAAGTTGTTTGGGGGATCCGACGTTGAACCGCCGCCCGACCAGGGCAAATATCTCGTCCTCCAGTCCGGCCATGGTTTGGCTAAAGCTATTTGACATCCGGCTTAGTGTGTCGCGGTCAACCTTGATGCCTGTGCGCTCCATCTGGGCCAGCACTGGCACCAGGGGCCGCTCCAGGGTTTCATAAACCCGGCTGACCTTGGCGCGGTGCAGCTGCGGTTTAAGAAGCTGCCACAATCGCAGGGTAATATCGGCGTCCTCGGCGGCATAGGGGATCGCATCGGTCAGCGGCACCTTGTCAAAGGTGATCGCCGATTTGCCGGCGCCCAGCAGCGGCTTGATCGGAATCGGGCTGTGCTGCAAATACCGTTCGGACAACGTGTCCATCCCATGCCCATGCAGGCCGCCATGCAGCGCATAAGACATCAGCATCGTGTCATCAATCGGCGCCACTTCAATGCCAAGCCGGGCAAAAATCTTGGCGTCATATTTCATGTTTTGCCCGATTTTGACGATGCTGGGATCTTGCAGGACCGGGGTCAACATCGCCAGCGCCTCTTCCAAGGGCATTTGCCCTTGGGCCAATTGCGCAGTGCCGAAAAGATCGTCGCCGGCATTGGCCTTGTGGGTCAGCGGGATGTAACAGGCCTTGCCGGGTTCCACCGCCAGCGAAATCCCCACCAGATCGGCGGTCATTTCATTCAGGCCCGTGGTTTCTGTGTCCACCGCCACATACCCGCGCTGATAAATGGCGTCGATCCAGCCTTGCAGGGCCTGGGCATCGGCAACATGGCTGTATCCGTCGCGATCAAACGGAACTTGGGTCTGATCCGGTTCGGCTGATGCGGTGGCGCGGGGGCTGTCGTCGATTTCAGGCGCCTCAACCTTAAGGTTTTCGGCGACGCGTTTTGTCAGGGTGCGGAATTCCATCTGGGCCAGGAACGCCAAAAGGGTTTCCGGCTCGGGCGTGCGGACTTCAAGATCTTCTAGGGTGAAATCCAGCGGCGTGTTTTCATCCAGCAGCACCAATTGGCGTGAAAGACGGATCTGATCGGCGTGGGTTTGCAGGGTTTCGCGGCGCTTGGGTTGCTTGATTTCTCCGGCGCGTTGCAGCAGCGATTCCAGATCGCCATATTCGTTGATCAAAAGCGCCGCGGTCTTGATCCCGATGCCCGGCGCCCCCGGCACGTTGTCCACCGAATCGCCCGCCAGCGCCTGAACATCGACCACCCGTTCCGGAAAAACGCCGAATTTTTCGAAGACGCCGTCGCGATCGATGCGCTTGTTCTTCATGGCATCCAGCATTTCAACACCGCCACCCACCAACTGCATCAAGTCCTTGTCCGAGCTGATGATCGTTACCCGGCCGCCGGCATTGCGCGCCTGCACGGCCAAGGTGGCGATGATGTCATCGGCCTCAAAGCCCTCTTTTTCTTTGCATGCGATGTTAAAGGCTTGGGTTGCTGCGCGGGTCAGCGGCATCTGCGGGCGCAAATCTTCGGGCATTGCCTCGCGATTGGCCTTGTAGAGATCATAAAGATCGTTGCGGAATGTGTGGCTGCCCTTGTCAAAGATGACCGCAACATGGGTGGGGGCATCGGGGCCGTGGTTGCCTTCGACATAGCGGTGCAGCATGTTGCAAAACCCGGCGACGGCCCCAATCGGCAGGCCATCGGATTTGCGCGTCAGGGGCGGCAGGGCATGATACGCCCTGAAGATAAAGGCCGACCCATCAATCAGGTGAAGATGGTGGCCTTTTCCAAATGCCTGGGACATGCTGCGCTCCTGCTTGCGAATTTACCTGCCTTTGTGGCACGAACGCAGGGGCGCTTCCAGCGGGCAGGGACAGGCAGGGGCAAATATCTGACCCCAGGGTCCGGCCCCAAGGTTCAGGCGTCTTTGTGGACGAATTTGCAATCGCAATAGGGGCATTCAACAAAGCCGGTCGCATGGGGAATTTGCAGCCAGACGCGCGGATGCCCAAGGGCCCCTTCGCCGCCGTCACAGGCCACGCGCCATGTTTCGACTTGTTTTGTTTCCGGCGCTTGCAGGCTCATCTTTGCGGTCCTTTGATCGGGCTTGAACACTGCGCCTGTTATGACCAATGAAATCTGGTTGGGCAAGGGCCACAGCCAAGCCAAACCGACCCGCCATCGGCGATATTTGCGCACAGGGGCAATGTTTTTCCGGTTCAGAGGTTCACCCATCGGCGTCTTGGTCCTAAAAGGGCGCAAATCAGTCACAAAGAGTGGGGTCGCTTTATGGGCGCGCGTAAACCGGTGGTGTTGTGTATTCTTGACGGCTGGGGCCTGCGCGAGGAACGCGAAGGCAATGCCCCCTTGCTGGCGGATACGCCGCATATGGACCGGATCATGGCCGCGTGCCCGGCCGCAACCCTGACGACCTTTGGCCCGGATGTCGGCCTGCCGCGTGGGCAGATGGGCAATTCCGAGGTGGGGCACACCAATATCGGCGCAGGGCGTGTGGTGGCGATGGACCTGGGTCAGATTGATTTGGCCATCGAAGACGGAAGTTTTGACCAAAACAGCGCCCTTGTGACCTTTATTGATCAGCTAAAGCACAGCAAGGGCACGGCGCATTTGATGGGGCTGGCTTCGGATGGCGGGGTTCACGGGCACCAGGCGCATATGATTGCCGCCGTTCAGGCAATAACCGCCCAAGGCGTGCCGGTGGCGCTCCATGTGATCACCGATGGCCGCGATGTGGCACCGACCTCGGCGGCGGGGTTTCTTGACGCGCTTGAGGGGGGCTTGCCGCAGGGTGCCCGTATCGCCAGCGTAACCGGCCGCTATTTTGCGTTGGATCGCGACAACCGTTGGGACCGTGTGGCGCAGGCCTATGAGGCCATGGTTCACGGGCGCGGGCAACAACACGCCGACGGGGCGGCGGCGGATGTGGTGCGCCGCGCCTATGCGGATGGGATCACGGATGAATTCCTGCCTGCCACGGTGATGAACGGATATGCGGGCGCACAGGCCGGCGATGGGTTCTTTTGCCTGAATTTCCGGGCCGACCGTGCCCGTGAAATTATGGCCGCTATCGGGGCGCCTGACTTTGATGCCTTTGATGCCGGCTCCCGCCCCAGTTGGAGCGCGGTCATGGGGATGGCCGGCTATTCGGACGATCATGCCAAATATATGACCACCATGTATCCGCGCGCGCCGTTGAAAAACACCTTGGGTGATTGGGTCGCGCAACATGGGCTGCGCCAGTTCCGTCTGGCTGAAACCGAAAAATATCCGCATGTGACCTTCTTTTTGAATGGCGGGGAAGAGGTCTCGTTTCAGGGCGAGGATCGCTTTATGCCCAAGTCGCCGAACGTGGCGACCTATGATTTACAGCCGGCCATGTCATCGGTGCAGGTGACGGATCGTTTCGTGGCAGCGATTGAGGATGGCTATGATCTGATTGTGACGAATTATGCCAATCCGGATATGGTTGGGCATACCGGGGATCTGGCCGCCGCCATCGCCGCCTGCGAAGCAGTGGACCGCGGGCTGGGCCGGGTGCTTGAGGCGCTGGAAAAAGCGGGCGGCGTGATGATCGTGACCGCCGACCATGGCAATTGCGAAATGATGATTGATCCGGCCACCGGCGGCGCGCATACGGCGCATACCTTATCCCCCGTGCCCGTGATATTGGTGGGCTCAGATCATCAGGGCGCGCGCCTGCGTTCTGGCCGCCTGGCGGATATCGCGCCAACTCTTTTGACATTGCTGGGTCTGCCATGCCCGGCGGAAATGACGGGAAAATGTCTGATTTCCTAAAAGCCCTGTTGATTGCGGCGCTTTGGTCTGCGGCGCCTGCGTGGTCTGCCCCCCAGACCGAGGCGCGCGCCGCGCTGACCCGTCTTGAGGCCGCGATTGCCACGCTTGATCAGGCCGATGCAGCCGAGGACCGGATCGCGGCCTTGACGCAAACGATTTTGGCGATGGAGGACGGGTTGGCCGCCATGCGCAGCAGTCAGCGCCAGGTGGCACAGCACGAGGTTCGGTTGGCCCAGGGGCTAAGCGCGGAAAACCAGCGTCTGGTGCCGCTTTTGCAATTGATGCAGCGCATCGGGGATCCGGCCCAACCCGCCGGGTTGATCCACCCCGGCGGGGCCCTGGGCGCGGCGCGGGCGCAAAACCTGCTGGATGCGATCACACCGCAATTGGCCCAAACCAGCCAACGCCTGAGCGCCGAGATGGACGATCTGCATATCCTGCGCGCCCTTCAGCAGCAGGCAGTGCAGCGGATGCAAGATGGCGCTGAGGCGGTGCAAAAGGCCCGCGCCGATTTGGTGCAGGCCATGGCCGATCGGTCCCAATTGCCCCGGCGTTTTGTGGTTGATCCCATTCGGGCTGCTGTGCTGATTGCCTCGACTGAAACACTCGATGGGTTCGCCAGCGGGCTCAGCCAGATCACGGCCCCCGTTGATGGCGCCAGCGCCGCGCCCGCACCGCCGGCTGCGCGGCCCGCCGGGGATCTGCCGCTGCCGGCCCTGGCCCGGATTGTGTCGCCCAGCAGCGTGGACAGCGAACGCCCCGGTCTTTGGCTGTCTGTGCCGCCTGCGGCGCTGATCACCGCCCCGGTGGTGGCGACGATTCGCTTTGCCGGGCCGCTGTTTGACCTTGGCAATGTCGTGATCCTTGAACCCCGCCCGCACAGCTTGCTTATCTTTGCCGGGCTTGACACAATCCTGACCACCGCTGGCGAAACGGTTTTGCCCGGCAGCCCCTTGGGGTTTATGGCGGATTTGAGCGAAAAAAACGCGGCAAAGCGGTCAACTGATGGTGATGGCACTGGAACCCTGTCTACAGACGCGCTCTATATAGAAGTCAGACAGGACGATAAGCCCGTGGACCCGGCGATCTGGTTCCAGACAGACAAGGATGGATAAACTCAATGAAGAAATTTGTCATGGCCGCGCTGGGCGGAACCTTGGCCGGTGTCGTCGCAACGACGCAAATCGCCGGACCGCTGCTGGCGCAGGACACCAATGCCAACGCCAACGTCTACGAGCAGCTGGACCTGTTCGGCGACATCTTTGAACGCATCCGCGCCCAATATGTAGAAGAGGTCGACGCCGGCAAACTGATCGAAGCGGCGATCAACGGTATGCTGACCTCTCTGGATCCGCATTCCAGCTATTTGTCGCCCGATGACGCGGCCCAGATGCGCGTGCAAACACGCGGCGAATTCGGTGGGCTTGGCATCGAAGTCACGCAGGAAGACGGCTTTGTCAAAGTGGTCTCGCCGATTGACGGCACACCCGCCGACGAGGCCGGCATCGAAGCCGGCGATTTCATCACCCATGTGGATGGCGAAACTGTCTTGGGCCTTAATCTGGACGAAGCGGTGGATCTGATGCGTGGGCCCGTCGGCTCCGAGATCGTCATCACCGTCGTGCGCGAAGGCGAAAGCGAACCGTTCGACGTGACCATCGTGCGCGACACGATCAAACTGACAGCCGTGCGCACCCGCACCGAAGGCGAAACCATCGTGCTGCGCGTCACAACCTTTAACGATCAAACCTATCCAAACCTGAAGTCCGGCCTCGAAAAACAGATCCAAGAGGCCGGCGGCATCGACAAGATCAATGGCATTGTGGTCGATCTGCGCAACAATCCCGGCGGGCTGCTGACCCAGGCGATCCGGGTGTCGGATGCCTTTCTTGAGGCCGGTGAAATCGTCAGCACCCGTGGGCGTGACCCGCAGGATGGCGATCGCTTCAACGCAACACCGGGCGATCTGGCTCAGGGCAAGCCGTTGGTCGTGCTGATCAATGGTGGCTCGGCCTCGGCCTCGGAAATCGTGGCCGGCGCGCTTCAGGATCATCGCCGCGCCATTGTCGTGGGCACCAAAAGCTTTGGCAAAGGTTCGGTGCAAACCGTGATGCCGCTGCGCAGCGACGGCGCCATGCGCTTGACGACCGCGCGCTACTATACGCCGTCAGGGCGCTCGATCCAGGCGCTTGGCGTATCCCCTGATATCGTGGTGGAACAGCCGCGCCGCCGCCCCGAGACCGAAGAGCAAAGCGATGCGCGCCCCTCGCGCTCCGAAGCAGATCTGCGCGGCAGCCTCAACAACGACAGCCTGACCGATGATGAGATCGAACAGATCGAAGCCGATCGCGCCAAGGCCGCCGCCGCCGCGGCACTGCGGCAAGAGGATTATCAACTGGCCTATGCCATCGACATCCTCAAGGGCCTGTCAAAGCTCGGCCCCTCGCGCTGAACTGGCGCGGCCCTTTGCGTGGGGGCCTGCTTCTTTTGTTTTCAAATATCCCCGCCGGAGGCTCCATCGGCCTGCGGCGGGGCATTGGCGGTTATGGTGCGCGATCAGCTCACCTGATATCTGCCGCATTTGCTGATCCGCATCCCAAACAGTTGGCGCCGCCAAAGACCCTGCCCACCCGTCCGGGCAAACAGGGTCAAGATTGCGGCAAGCCGTCAAACAACGACGGTCAAAGCTCCATATAGCTGTGGCGTTCGTCTTTGCCGCCGGGGTGGGTCACAGCACCCAGATAGGTCGGTCCAACCAGCTTGGCATATTTCCACAGCGCGCCCGAACCATAGATTGTCTCGCGTGGGCCGGACCATTCCGCCTTGCGTTGCGCCAGCTCGGCGTCGGTCAAATCGACGCTGATCGTGCCTTTGACCGCATCCAGCGTGATCATATCACCATTGCGGATCAAGGCGATGGGGCCGCCATGCGCCGCTTCGGGGCCGACATGGCCGACACAAAAGCCGCGCGTCGCGCCAGAAAAACGGCCATCGGTGATCAGCGCCACCTTCTTGCCCATCCCTTGCCCTGACAAGGCCGCCGTGGTGGCCAGCATCTCGCGCATACCTGGGCCGCCCGATGGGCCCTCGTTGCGGATCACGATCACTTCGCCTTCACAATAGGCGCGGTTCTTGACCGCCTCAAAGGCGTCCTCTTCGCACTCAAAGACATTCGCCGGCCCGGTAAAGACGATGTCCTCTTCGGTCATTCCGGCGATTTTCACGATGGCGCCTTCGGGGGCCAAATTGCCTTTCAATCCGACAACACCGCCGGTTTTGCTGATCGGGGTTTCAACCGGATAGATCACCCGGCCGTCGGCCTCGCGGTCGATCTTGTCCAGCTCTTCGCCCATGGAAAACCCGGTCGCGGTCATGCAATCCAGATGGATCAACCCGGCCTTGCGCAGCTCTTTCATCACTACGGGCACGCCGCCGGCTTCGTAAAGGTCTTTGGCCACATAGGCGCCGCCCGGCTTGAGATCGACAAAATAAGGTGTGTCGCGGAAAATTTCGCACACATCATCAAGGAAGAAATCAATCCCGGCCTCATGGGCCATGGCCGGAAGGTGCAAACCGGCATTGGTCGAACCGCCGGTGCAGGCGACGATCCGGGCCGCGTTCTCAAGGGATTGGCGGGTGACAATGTCACGGGCGCGGATGTTCTTTTCGATCAGGTTCATCACAGCAACGCCCGAAGCCTCGGCATAGGCATCGCGCGATTCATAGGGCGCCGGCGCGCCGGATGATTTGGGCAGGGCCAAGCCAATCGCCTCTGAAACACATGCCATGGTGTTGGCGGTGAATTGCCCGCCGCACGCCCCGGCCGAGGGGCAGGCCACGGCCTCGAGCTTTTCCAGCTCGCAGGTGGTCATATTGCCGGCCTGATGTTGGCCGACGGCCTCGAACACGTCTTGAACCGTGACATCCTTGCCATTCAGGCGGCCCGGCAGGATCGACCCGCCATAAAGAAAGACCGACGGCACATTCAGGCGGATCATCGCCATCATCATCCCCGGCAGGGATTTGTCGCATCCCGCCAGACCGACCAGCGCATCATAGCAATGGCCGCGCATGGTCAGTTCGACCGTATCGGCAATCGCCTCGCGCGAAGCAAGAGAAGAGCGCATCCCCTCGTGGCCCATGGCAATGCCGTCCGTGACGGTGATGGTGGTGAATTCGCGGGGCGTGCCTTTTGCGGCTTTGACGCCCATCTTGGCGGCTTGGGCCTGACGATTCAGCGCAATGTTACAAGGTGCAGCTTCGTTCCAGCAGGTCGCCACACCGACCAGCGGCTGATGAATTTCCTCTTCGGTCATCCCCATGGCATAGTAATAGGACCGATGCGGCGCGCGTGCTGGCCCTTCGGTAACATGCCGGCTTGGCAATTTGGATTTGTCGAACGTAGAATTGGACATAAGGGCAGACCTTCAGCTGAATGGATCGTCGCAACCGGAATAGCGGGCCAATATCCGTGCTGCAAGGCTTTGACCGCCCCAAGCCGGTCTTTGCGCTTGATTTTGCAGACTTCGCCTCCTAGCTGAGCCAAACGACATCCCAAGCCGGAGCAAAGATGCGCTATTTTGAGTATCAGCCACTGATTGATCAGGCACGGCCAAAGGCACAGCTTTGGCGCCTGATTTTGGGGCTGGGGTTGATTGTCGCAATCTATGTGATGCTGGGACGCGGTGCGATGACCGTGCTGGGGATGGCCTTGGGCGACGCGGGGGGCGATCTTTACCGACATCTGCCGGCAGGGGGCAGCCCGCTGGCGATGTATGTGCTGTTGTTTGGGTTCGGATTGCTTGGCGTCGCGGTGGTTTGTGCCACGATGATTGTGCATGGTCGTGGGTTTGCGGGATTGATCGGTCCGCCGCGGCGCTTTTTGCGGCAGTTCGGGCGGGTCTGCGCGGGTCTTGTGGTGCTTTATGGGGCGGTGCTGGTGCTGCCCCCGTGGGATTTGGGTGCCCCGCTGGGCGCCAATTTGCCTGTCGCGCTTTGGCTGGGGCTTTTGCCTTTGTCCTTGGTGGCCGTCCTGGTGCAGGTCAGCGCAGAAGAGCTGCTGTTCCGCGGCTATCTGCAACAGCAGCTTGCCGCGCGGTTCAACGGCGCGTGGGTGTTCGTTCTGGTGCCGTCTGTGCTGTTTGGCCTTGGCCATTTCATGCCCGACCAAGCCGGCGACAACGCGGGCCTGATCGCGCTTTGGGCGATGGTTTTTGGGGTCCTGCTTGCGGATATCACCGCGCGCGCCGGAACGCTTGGCCCCGCGATTGCGCTGCATTTTGTCAATAACATCACCGCGATTTTGATCATTTCTGTGCCAGACAGTTTGTCAGGTCTGGCGCTTTTTACCGGGCCGTTTGACATGAACGACACCCAGGCCTTTCGGGCTTGGCTGCCGGTGGATTTCGCGTTGATGTGGCTAAGCTGGTTGGTGGCGCGCATTGCCATTCGCCGCTGATTGCACTTTTTCCAGCGGGCGACTATCTAGGGCCTGACCAATGCCAAAGGGGCGAGAAGAATGAACTGGATCACCAACTATGTCCGGCCACGGATCAATTCGATTTTCTCGCGCCGCGAGACACCGGACAACCTTTGGACCAAATGTCCCGAATGTGGCACCATGTTGTTCCATCGCGAGGTCAGCGAAAACCTGAATGTGTGCACCAATTGTGACCACCACATGCACATCACCCCGCGCGCCCGGTTCGAAGCGCTTTTTGATGGCGGTATCTTTACCGAAGTCAAAGTCCCGGCGTCCAAGCCCGATCCGTTGCAGTTTCGCGATCAAAAGAAATACCCTGACCGTTTGAAGGCGGCGCAAAAACAGACCGGCGAATCCGAGGCGATGTTGGTGGCCTGCGGTGAAATCGGCCGCACCCCGATCGTGGCCGCAGCCCAGGATTTTTCCTTTATGGCCGGGTCGATGGGGATGTATGTGGGCAATGCGATCATTGCCGCAGCACAAGAGGCGGTTAAGCTCAAGCGGCCGCTTATCTTGTTCTCGGCCGCAGGTGGCGCACGGATGCAAGAAGGCATCCTGTCGCTGATGCAAATGCCGCGCACGACTGTGGCGGTGCAGATGCTGAAAGAGGCCGGGCTGCCGTATATCGTCGTGCTGACGCATCCGACAACCGGCGGCGTAACCGCCAGCTATGCGATGCTGGGGGATGTCCATATCGCCGAACCCAATGCGCTGATCTGTTTTGCCGGCCCTCGGGTGATTGAACAAACGATCCGCGAAAAGCTGCCCGAAGGGTTTCAGCGCGCCGAATACCTGTTGGACCACGGCATGCTTGACCGCGTGACCCCGCGCACCCAATTGCGGGACGAGCTGATCTCGATCACGCGGATGCTTTTGGGTCAACCGCCGGCGATCAAGGGTGATCTGCCTGCGCCCAAGACCGACAAGACACCACCCGAGGCGCCATGACCCCCCAAACATCGGATGCCATCCTTGCCCGGATGATGGCCCTTCATCCCAAGATCATTGACCTGACGCTGGATCGTGTCTGGCGCCTTTTGGATGCGCTGGGAAATCCGCAAAACGATCTGCCGCCGGTGATCCACATTGCCGGAACCAATGGAAAAGGATCGACCCAGGCCATGATCCGCGCCGGTCTTGAGGCGGCAGGCAAACAGGTGCACGCCTATACCTCGCCGCATCTGGCCCGGTTCCACGAACGGATCCGTCTGGCGGGCGCATTGATCAGCGAAGACGCGCTGAGCGCCATCCTGGACGAATGCTATGCCGCCAATGGCGATCAGGCGATCACCTATTTTGAGATCACGACCTGTGCCGCCATCTTGGCCTTTGCCCGTAAACCCGCCGATTATACCTTGCTTGAGGTCGGTCTGGGCGGGCGGCTGGACGCAACGAATGTCATCGCAAAGCCGGCAATGACGGTGATCACCCCGGTGTCGATCGACCATGAACAGTTTCTGGGCGATACGCTGGCCAAGATTGCTGCCGAAAAGGCCGGAATAATCAAGCGCGGCGTGCCCTGTGTTGTCGGGCCGCAAAGCGATGACGGGCTTGAGGTAATCGAGGCGGTGGCCGCGAAATTGGCGGCGCCGGTGCTGGCCTATGGCCAACATTGGCATGCCGCCCCTGAACACGGGCGCATGGTTTTTCAGGATGAAACCGGCCTGCTGGACCTGCCGCGCCCAAATTTGCCAGGCGACCACCAGATACAAAACGCGGGCGCGGCATTGGCGGTGCTGCGCCACCTTGGCGTCGACAACGCCGCCTGCGAGGCCGCAGTTACACAGGCCCAATGGCCGGCGCGGATGCAAAAGCTGCGGGTCGGTCCGTTGATTGACCTGGCCCCGCAGGCCGACCTATGGCTGGATGGCGGCCATAATCCGGCGGCGGGTGTGGCTTTGGCCGATGTGTTGGCCACTTTGCCGGCGCGGCCAACACATTTGATTTGCGGGATGCTGAACACCAAGGACATTGGCGGGTATTTGCGCCCCCTGGCCCGCGTCGCGGCCAGCCTGACCGCCGTTTCAATCCCCGGCGAGGCCAATACCCTGCCCGCCGAAGCCACCGCTGCCATGGCGACCGAGGTCGGGCTTAAGGCGGCAACGGCCGGATCGGTCGCGCAGGCGGTGCGTCAGCTCAGCGCCCAAGACCCCGGCGCCCGCATTTTGATTTGTGGCTCGCTCTATCTGGCGGGGGCGGTGCTGCGCGAGAACGGCTAAAGGCCCCAGCCTTGCGATTGCATCTCGCGCAATCGCGAGGCGGTGCGCTCAAATTCAAAGGTGCCCTCGCCCTCAAGATACAGCATTTCCGGGGTGGCCGCCGCGGATGCGATCAGCCGCACCTTGGCCTCGTAAAGGGCATCAATCAAGGTCACAAAGCGCTTGGCCTCGTTGAAGTTGCTGCGCGACAGGGCCGGGATGTCATCCAACACCAAAACCCGCACCGCTTGCGCAATGGCCAGATAATCAGCCGGTCCCAGATGCGCGGCGCACAGCGTATGAAAGCGCGCGCGCGCGGCACCGTTGCGGAACTCTGGCAAAATCAGATCGCGCCCATTGACCCGCAACACCAGCGGATCACCCGTCCCCCCGGCCAGATCGCGCCAAATCGCGTCCATGGCTGCGCGGCTGTCTGCGTTGATCGGGGTGAAATAGACCGGGCTGCCACCCAAGCGGTCTTGCCGGTAATCTGTGGGGCTGACCAATTCATGAATATCCAGATGTCGTTCAATCAACGCAATAAACGGCAAGAACAAATGCCGGTTCAGCCCGTCCTTATACAAATCCCCCGGCGCCCGGTTCGAGGTGGTGATCACCACCACACCTTGATCAAACAATGCCTGGAAAAGCCGCCCGACAATCATCGCATCCGTGATGTCTGACACCTGCATTTCGTCAAAGGCCAATAAACGCAGATCCGCCGCCACTTGCGCTGCAACCGGGGCAATCGCATCCTCTGCGCCGCTTTTGCGCACCTCGTGCATGGCGGCATGAATTTCTTGCATAAAGGCATGGAAATGCACCCGGCGCGCGGGGATCTCTCCCAAATGTTCAACGAATAAATCCATCAACATCGACTTGCCGCGCCCGACACCGCCCCAAAGATACAGCCCCTTGGGCGGCGCAGATGCCCGGCGGAACAACCCCTTTTTGCGGGGGGCAAGCAGCCCTTGGCGCAAGGCATCCAACCGGGGCAAGATTGCGCGCTGCGCCGGATCGCTTTGCAAGGCGCCGCAGGCAATCTTTTGTTCATAAATATCCAAAAAACTTTCCATAGCCTTCGGCATAGCTTGCCGTTCGCGGGGTGAAAAGATGCCCTTGCATCAATTTCCCTGATGGCGGGCTGAAAAATTGCTGAATTGACGGAGCGGATGGAACCGGCAATATAACGCGACTTTTTAAAGGACATTCCCATGGAACACCGCGCACCGCTTTTTACCCCGGTTTTGATCGTGGGCTGTGTGATCATCATGGTCAGCTTTGCGGTGCGGGCGTCATTTGGGGTGTTTCAGATCCCCATCGCCGAAGAATTCGGCTGGTTGCGGGCCGAATTTTCCTTGGCGATTGCGATCCAAAACCTGGCATGGGGCATTGGCCAGCCGATATTTGGCGCCGTCGCCGAAAAGATTGGCGACCGGCGGGCGATTATCATCGGGGCGGTGGTTTATGCCCTTGGAATGATCTTGTCGGCCAATTCCGCGACACCTTTGGCCCATCAAGCCTATGCTTGGCTGGTGGGGTTTGGCATTGCCGGGACTGGCTTTGGCGTCATTCTGGCGGTGGTGGGGCGCGCGGCCTCGGCCGATAACCGCTCGATGGCCTTGGCCATCGCCACCGCCGCCGGCAGCGCCGGTCAGGTGGTCGGGGCGCCGGTGGCCGAATGGATGCTGGGCTTTTTGACCTGGCAGATGACCTTCACCGTCTTTGCCGGTGCGATTTTGGCACTGATCCTGACCTTGCCGCTGATGCGCGCGCCGCAGATTGCCAGCCGAACCGAGCTGGAGGAAACCCTGGGCGAGATCCTTGGCAAAGCCTTTCGCGATCCGTCCTATACGTTGATCTTTCTGGGGTTCTTTTCCTGCGGGTATCAGCTGGCCTTTGTCACGGCGCATTTTCCCGCCTTCGTAACCGAGCTGTGTGGGCCGATTTTACCCGGCAGCTTGCTGCACAGCGCCGGGGTCACGACCACTTCGGCGTTGGGCGCTGTGGCGATTTCGCTGATCGGGCTGGCCAATATTGCCGGGACGTTGTTGGCCGGCTGGGCGGGCAAGCGCTATTCCAAGAAATACCTTCTGGCAGGGATATATGCAGGGCGCACGATCGTTGCTGCGTTGTTTATCATGCTGCCGATCACACCGCTGAGCGTGATCGTGTTTTCCGTCGCGATGGGGTCGTTGTGGTTGGCCACGGTGCCGCTGACCTCGGGGTTGGTCGCGCATATTTATGGCCTGCGCTATATGGGCACGCTTTATGGTATCGTGTTCTTCAGTCACCAGCTGGGCAGTTTCCTAGGGGTTTGGCTGGGGGGGCGCATGTATGACGTTTATGGCGATTACACCACGGTTTGGTGGATCGGTGTTGGCGTTGGCGCCTTTAGCGCGATTGTGCACCTGCCCATTCGAGAAAAACGGCTGGAAGGTCTGGCGATTGCCTAGGATCGGTATTTGCCACCCACCGATGGTGGTGGGGGCGATGGGCGGAGCCTCCGGCGGGGATATTTAAGAACAAAAGAAGGGGCGGGCGCTTCAGCTTTGCCAGCGGTCCAGAATATGGCGGCTGGTCATCAGGTCGAGGTGGGCGCCGCCGCCATTTTTGAACAGGGTGATTTCATCGTCTGAGGTGCGGGTGAATTTTTCTGGCTGATAGTGGTCAGCGATCACAGCGCCGCGCTGCAAGACGCCGGTCTCAAGCGGGATTTTCAGCTCGCCTATGTGGGCCAGAGTGGTGTCAAAGCTGTCGACGAAAATGCGGGCGCGGGACAGGGCGGTGTCGTCGGCTTCGCGCATGTCGGGGCGGTAGGCGCCGATCAGGTCGATATGTTGGCCCGGCTGGAGCCATGCGCCCAGAAGGAGCGGCTGTGTCGACATGGTGGCGCTGGTGATGATGTCGGCGGATTTTACTGCGGCTTCCAGATCCTGTGCAATGTGCAGGCCAGGAATGTCTCTGGCCATAGCCTGAGCGTTTGGGAGGCTGCGGTTCCAGAGGGTGAACCGGGCGTCGGGGAAGAGGGCGCTGTATGCGGCATGAAGGCCGCGCCCTTGGGTGCCGGCGCCGATGATCAAGATTTTGCGGCTGTCTTTTCGGGCAAGGCGGCGGGCCGCGAGCAGACTGTCACCTGCGGTTTTCCATTTGGTCACGAGGTGAAAGTCGATGATCGCCTGCAAGGTGCCATCCTGGTCTGAGTAGAGGCTGACGCCGCCATTGACCATCGGTTTTCCCTGGCTGGGGTTGCCGGGAAACACGGTGGCCGATTTGACAGCAAGGCCAAGCCCGTCGATCCAGGCGGCACGGTTCAGCAATGTGTCAGGATCGCGGTAAAGGAAGCTGTCGGTGATTTCGGCCTTTGGGCGCAGGTGTCCGGCGGCCAGCGCATCGGTCAGGGGCAGCCAATCCAGCTTGGCGTCGCCTTCTGCGAAGGGGATGAACGGGATATTCATTGTGCCTCCTGGGGGGTTAGCAGCCCTTCGGAGACAAGCCGGTCGGCCCAGCCTTGTGGGCCGTCAAACAGGTGGGCGTTCCAGCCGCGGGCGCGGGCCTGTTCGATATTGGCGGGACGGTCGTCGGTGAACAACAGGTGCTGCGGGGCGATGCCGCTTTCGCGTTCTAGGATCGCATAGATCTGCGCTGCTGGCTTGATGACCTGTAAATGCCCCGAGATGAAATCGCGATCAAATTCGTGCAAGAAATCATAGTGCCGTGCCGCAAGTTCATAGCTTTGGATGCCGAAATTGGTCAGGGAAAAAACCGCCACCCCCTTGGCGCGAAGCGCCCGCATCAGACGGACAGAATGGTCGATGACCGGGCTGGCGATTTCGATCCAATTGTCATGCCAGGCGCGGATTTCCGCGCGCCATGTCGGATTGGCCTCGGCGGTGTCATAGATGGTCTGCGTAAATGGCGCGCCCGTGTCGATAAGGTCGTTCATCGCATGCAGATCGACGTCCTGGAACATCTGCTTGCGGCGCTGGGGCCCGATTTGCCGATCGAAAAACCGTTCGGGATGCCATTCAATCAGCACATTGCCGATGTCAAAAACCACAGCCTGAATATTCATGAGAGCCTCGTTCGGTTGGATGATCGGAGCGCGTTTTCAAGCGCATTGAGAAAGCGGGAGCGGTCGGCCTTGGAAAAGGGTTTGGCCCCGCCGGTGCGAAACGGATCCGCCGCGCGCAGGTCGGTCATCAGATCGCGGGTGGCCAAGACATTGCCGATATTGGCCGGGGTAAGCTGTTCGCCATTGGGTTTCAGAACCGCGGCGCCGTTTGCGACACATTTGGCGGCAAGCGGAATATCCGAGGTTACGACGACATCGCCGGTGACGCAGCGATCGGCGATCCACATATCGGCGATATCCGGGCCTTCGGGGACGATCACGGTTTCGACCCATGGGCTGGCCGATGGCCGCAACCCGCCGTTCGAGACAACGAACATGCGGATTTGATGGCGCTCGGCGACGCGCTGGGCCTCGGCTTTGACAGGGCAGGCGTCTGCGTCAATATAAAGCGCCATCACCCATACAGCGCATCGGCGTGGAACGCGATGTGCTCTTCCATGAAGGTGCTGACAAAGAAATAGCTGTGATCATACCCCGGTTGCAGTCGCACGATGGCCTGTTGGCGGCGGGCTGCGATGGCTTGGGACAGGGCCTCGGGGGCCAGCGCGTCGATGAACTGATCATCCGTGCCGGTGTCGATCAAGATCGGGCCGTTGAACCCGGTGTTTTGCATCATCAGCGTTGAATCATGGGCGCTCCAGGTGGTTTGATCGTCGCCCAGATACGCCCGCAGTTGCTTTTGACCCCATGTGCTGGCGACCGGGTTGCAAATCGGCGCAAAGGCCGAGACCGACTTGAACCGTCCGGGAAGGCCCATTGCCAACGTCAAGGCGCCATGGCCGCCCATCGAATGGCCGGTGATGGCCTGGCGGCTTGGGTCGATGGCAAAGTGTTGCGTCAATAGGGCCGGCAGTTCGTCGGCAAGATAATCCCACATGCGAAAGTGGGTTGCCCAAGGGGCCTGCGACGCATTCAGATAAAACCCGGCGCCCTGACCCAGATCATAGGCGTCATCATCGGGCACATCGGCCCCGCGCGGTGATGTATCGGGAAAGACGACGGCGATGCCATGCTCGGCGGCCCAGGATTGCGCCCCGGCCTTGGTCATGGCGTTTTCATGGGTGCAGGTCAGCCCTGACAGATACCACAGCACCGGCACGGGGCCTTCCAGGGCCTCTTCCGGCAGAAAAAGGCCAAAGGTCATGTCGCAGTTACAGGCTTTGGATGTGTGGCTATAGACGCCTTGGGTGCCGCCGAAGCAGGCGTTGGTGGACAGGGTTTGCATGGCGAATTCCTATGTTGATTTATGATTGGCTATCGCGTGCGACGGTGTTGGGCAAGGCAAGATAGCCTTCAAATGCCCGGTCGCAGGCGGTTAACCCGATCCGATCAGCGCGCCTGCTGCGAAAACCAAGGCCCCACCCAGCACCACCTGAAAGGTCGCCCGGAAAAACGGTGTCTGCATAAAGCGGTTTTGAATCCACACAATCGCCCAAAGTTCCAAAAACACCACAAGGATGGCGGTGATGGTCGCGGTCCAGAAATCCGGGATCAGATAGGGCAGGGCGTGGCCCAACCCGCCCAGGGTTGTCATGACGCCGGCGGCGATGCCGCGCTTGACCGGAGAGCCGCGGCCCGACAGTTGCCCATCATCCGAGGCGGCCTCGGTAAAGCCCATCGAAATTCCGGCGCCAACCGATGCGGCCAGTCCGACCAGAAAAGTGGTCCAGGTGTCTTGCGTGGCAAAGGCCGTGGCAAAGATCGGTGCCAAGGTCGAAACCGATCCGTCCATCAGCCCGGCAAGGCCCGGTTGGACCCATGTCAGCAGGAATTGACGATGGGCGGTGCTTTCTTCGGATTCAAGCGCGTCTGGGTCCAGATGTTGCTGCGTCAGCTTGTCGGCCTTTTTGTGGTGGCCAGCTTCTGCGGTGGCCAGATCGCCCAGCAATTTGCGGGTGCCGGCATCGGTGGTGACGGCGGCGGCATCAAGGTAAAAGCGTTCGGCCTGATGTTCCATCGCGGTTGCTTCGGCGCGGATACGCTCAAGGCTGAGGTTCTCGACCAGCCACATGGGCCGGCGATGGTAATACCCGGCCACATGTTCGCGGCGGATCAGGGGAATGACGTCGCCAAACCGGGCGCTGTGCTGTTCGATCAATCTCTGACGATGGCCGTCCTCTTCCTTGGCCATTGCTTCGAACACCATCGCGCTGGCGGGGTAATCGGCCCGCAATTTCTCAGCATATCCGCGATAAATCCGCGCGTCGTCTTCTTCGGAAGAAATGGCAAGGGCAAGGATTTGCTGCTCCGTCAGGTCCTGAAATCGCTTGCGTGCAAAGGTAAACCGCATTGAAATCCTCGCTTGTATAAAAGCAACTCTAAGAATAGGGGCGGTCAAATTCAATTGCCCCCAAACCAAGTATTTTACGAATTACCTTGGAAGTGAACCGTTCAGTTTATATTTATCCAATCAGGAGGCCCCATGAACGCACCCCAAGATATCACCCGCAAGGGTCGCAAGCTGGACCAAGTGCTTGACGGGGCGCGCCGCGTGTTCATGGCGGATGGGTTCGAAGGCGCCAGCGTCGATGATATCGCGCGGGCGGCGAATGTATCCAAGGCAACGCTCTATAGCTATTTTGCGGATAAAAAGCTGTTGTTTCTTGAGGTTGCTTCATCCGAATGCCAACGCCAATCCTGCGAGGCGATCAACACGATTGACACCTCGGCGCCGCCGCGCGTTGTGCTTGAACAGGTGGGAAAGCATTTCGTGCGGTTCTTGACCTCGACCTTTGGGCAACAGGTGTTTCGGATATGTGTCGCCGAATCTGATCGATTCCCGGAACTGGGGCGCCAATTCTATGGATCCGGGCCGGCGGTGATGCGGGCCGAGATCGTGCGCTATTTCGAAGCGGCAATCGCGCGCGGGGAATTGGCCATAGAAGACAAACCTCTGGCCGCCGACCAATTCGCCGAACTGTGCAAAGCAGATGTCTGGTCACGCCTGATTTTTGGGGTTTCGGCGTCCATCACCCCGCCCGAGATCGACCGCGTGGTTGCCGGCGCGGTCGATGTGTTCATGGCGCGCTATGGGGCCTAATGCTTTGGGCGTTTGTCCAAAATGCGCACGGCCTTGCCGTCCGATCGCGCGACCCCGCCGACATCGGTCACATCCACAGCGACGCTGATCCCGACGGTCTGTTTGATCTTGGCCGCCAGTTGTTTGGCCGCCTCGGCCCGGTCTGCCGGTGCGACAGAGGGATCTGCGGCTTCGGTCAAGATCCGCATTTTGTCCATGCGGTCCGGGCGGCTTAGCTCTATCTGGAAATGCGGGGCAAGGTTGCGGACGGTCATCAAGGCTTCTTCGATCTGGGTTGGGAACACATTGACGCCGCGCAAAATGATCATGTCATCGCTGCGGCCGGTGATCTTTTCCATACGGCGCATGGACCGGGCCGTGCCGGGCAACAGACGGGTCAAGTCGCGGGTGCGATAGCGTATGATCGGAAAGGCCTCTTTGGTCAGGGATGTGAACACCAGCTCGCCCTGTTCGCCTTCGGCGACGGGTTCGCCTGTTTCGGGGTTGATGACTTCGGGGAAAAAGTGGTCCTCCCAGATGTGCAGCCCGTCTTTGGTCTCGACACATTCATTGGCAACGCCCGGCCCCATCACTTCGCTTAGCCCATAGATATCAACGGCGTGCATATCAAAGGCCTGTTCGATCTCAAGCCGCATGGCGTTTGTCCACGGTTCGGCGCCAAAGATGCCGACATCCAAGGAACAGGCGCGCGGATCAAGGCCCTGCGCGGCAAATTCATCCAGAATGGACAGGGCATATGATGGGGTGACGGTGATGCCGTTGGGTTTGAAATCTTCGATCAGACGCACCTGCCGGGGGGTCATGCCGCCCGAAATCGGCACCGTGGTCAACCCCAGCGCATCGGCGCCAAGGTGGATCCCCAGACCGCCGGTAAACAAGCCATAGCCATAGGCGTTGTGCAGCATGTCGCCCGGTTTCAAACCTGACGCGCGCAGCGATCTGGCCACCACCTGCCCCCAGTTTTCCAGATCGCGCTGTGTATACCCCACAACCGTCGGCTGGCCTGTTGTGCCCGAAGACGCATGAATGCGCGCCACTTGTTCGCGTGGCACAGCGAACATGCCAAAGGGATAATTGTCGCGCAAATCCGCCTTGACGGTAAAGGGGAACTTGGCCAGATCAGACAGGGTCTTCAGATCATCGGGATGCACACCGGCATTGTCAAAGCTGGTCTTATAGAACGGCACGTTTTCATATGCATGGCGCAACGACCATTTCATCCGCTCAAGCTGAAGGGCGCTGATCTCGTCGCGGCTGGCGATTTCGATCGGATCAAGCGAGGCTTTTGGCGGGGTAAGGTCTTTCATTCGGGGGCTCCGTCGTCTTCTGGGAAATGTTGGCCTTTGATGGTGCGGGACAAGCCGCGAAATACGGCGGCGGTTGTGCCGTCGGCGGTGGTCACGCGCACGTCATAAACGCCCGATCGCCCCCCACCCGAGACCCGCGCCGCATGGGCCGTCAGGTGATCGTTCAGGCGCACCGGTTCCAGATAGGTAATCTGGTTTTGCTGTGCGACCGTCAGTTGGTTAAAGCTGTTGCAGGCAAAGGCAAAGGCGCTGTCGGCCAATGTAAAGATATACCCGCCGTGGCAAATTCCGTGACCGTTCAGCATCGCATCGGTGACGCGCATACTTAGGCTGGCCTGACCTGGGGCGATGTGGTCGATGGTCATGCCCAGCGCCTTGGACGCCGCATCGCGCGCCATCATCACCGCCGCCGATTTTTCAGCACGCGCCTGCGCAGAAAGAGATTCGGTCATTTATGTTTCCGATTTCGCTCAATATTTGCAATCATGTAACATATTAAGTTTCGTCTGTATATTCCCTTTGCAAGGGCCGCAGGGCGCGGGGGTCTTGATTTGTTGTGCGATTGACGCAACCTTATCTGGATGAGCCTTCATTCACCGCCGACAGGCAATATTCGCCCCTTTCCCCCCGCGCAAACAGCGTTTCAGCGGGCCGAGCTTTCGGTGATCTTGTCGCTTTATGGTCGCATGGTCGCCGCGGGCGAGTGGCGCGATTACGGGATTTCCTGTTTGCGCGACGTTGCGGTGTTTTCGGTTTTTCGCCGCACGGCCGAACATCCGCTGTATCGCATCGAAAAACGCCCCAAGCTGCGCGGCAAACAGGGCATCTATGCGGTGGTTGGCATGGATGGGCAGGTGTTGCGGCGTGGGCATGATCTGAAAACCGTGCTGCGGGTGCTGGAACGCAAACTGATCCGGCCGATAGATTAACCTTGGCCTTTTTCAAAGGCGTTTGTGACCAATTAGGGGGCCGTCGCCTTGGATCTCTATCCGGTCCAGCGCGTCTTGAATTGGTTCTTGCACCACGGCCATATGGGCGGCGTTGGCGTGAATGATTGTTTGTGGATCCAGCACCAATGCCACATGCCCTTTCCAGAACAGCAGATCATTCTTGCGATAATCCCCCTTGCCAAGCACATGGGCGCCAAGCTGGGCCAACTGTTGATCGCTGTCCCCCGGACAGGGCAAATTACAGGCCAGAAGTGCCGCCTGTATCAACCCGGAACAATCAAGCCCGGCGTGCGAGTTGCCGCCCCACAGATACGGCGCGCCCAGAAACAACTGGGCAATCGCCGATGGGTCTTCGGCGTGATCTGACAGGCGGTGAACATGCTGGCGTGGCACAAAGCCATGGGCGGTTTCGATAAAGGTTGCGGTTTCCGACAACGCCTCAAGGCGGGCACCAAAGCTTAGCGCCAGACGTTCGCCTGATTTTATATCCGGGGCACAATAGGCGTGGCTGGCGCGTGCGGTGACGCGGTGGCTGGGCAGATGTGGCGCGCCAAGGGTGGCGGCGCGGACAAACCCGCAATAGCCATCGCGCAGCGCCTGCACATAGCACCACCCGTCGCCCGCGCCAAAATCGGTCACATGGTCGCCCAGCAACAACTGTCGGTCGCGTGGCCCGCCGGGATAGGCGCAAAGGTCGACCACCGGGCGGGTGATCTCTTGGGCAAGGCGCCGGGTGATGCGTGCCGGATCGGGGATGCTGCGCCGGTCAGTCATGGGTGATTTCCCGCTCAAGCGCCGCAAAAAGCGCCCGCGTCGCCTGACCAACACCGCCCTTGGGCCGTGCCGGTGCATCTGTGGGCTGCCAGCCATAAATATCAAAATGGGCATAGCGGCTTTGCGGGGCGAAACGGCGCAGAAACAACGCGGCGGTGATGGCGCCGGCGAACCCGCCCTTGGGGGCGTTGTCCAGATCGGCGATGCCCGGCTCGATCAGGGCCTCGTAGGGGGTGTGAAACGGCATCCGCCAGACCGGATCGCCGGTTTGCGCTGCCGCATCCTCAAGCCGCTGAACAAAGCCGGTGTCGTCACAGAAATACGGGGCCAAATCAGGGCCAACCGCAACCCGCGCCGCGCCGGTCAGCGTGGCCATCGACACAATCAGATCCGGCGCGCCCTCTTCCGCAAAGGTCAGGGCATCGGCCAACACCAGACGCCCTTCGGCATCGGTGTTGTTGATTTCGACGGTCAGCCCCTTGCGCGAAGTCAAGATATCCTGCGGCCGCATCGCCGTGCCCGACACAGCGTTTTCAACGGCGGGGATCAACACGCGCAACTGCATCGGCAGATTGGCCTGCATGATCATATGCGCAAGCCCAAGCACCGCCGCCGCGCCGCCCATATCTTTTTTCATCAACCCCATCGAGGCACCCGGCTTGAGGTTCAGCCCGCCCGTGTCAAAGCAAACCCCCTTGCCGACCAGGGTGATCTTTGGCCCTGTATCGCCCCAAGTCAGATCAATCAGGCGCGGACTTGGCCCTGCGGCCCGGCCGACCGCATGGATCATGGGAAAGTTGTCCCGCAGCAATGCGTCCCCGATGGTGCTGTGCATCTTGGCCCCATGCGTTTTGGCCAGACGCCCGGCGGCGTCTTCCAGTTGGGGCGGTCCCATGTCACTGGCCGGCGTATTGATCAAATCGCGGGTCAGGCTTTCACCTGCGGCGATGGCCTCAAGCCGGGGGGCATCCCCGCGATCATAGGCCAAGCGCGCCGCCATCGGCGCGACAGCCGCGTATTTGTCAAAGCGATAAGATTGCAGCAGCCACCCCAATGCCTCGGCCGAGGCTTGGGTCGCGCTGAGCCCCGATGCGATGCGATACACCCCTTCGGGCAGTTTGGCCGCCGCAGATGCCAAGTGAAACCGCCCGCGGGCACGTTGGTCGGCGGTGCCGTACCCGGCCAAGGCCATTGCGATACTGCCTGCGCCATCCGGCACCACCAGCGCCTGCCCCAGCCCCCCCGAAAAACCGTTCGCCGCACACCAGGCCTGCACGGTTGGGCCTTGGGTGCCAAGCCAATCGGGCAATGCCTCAGGGGTCAAGATATGAAGGGGGATATCGCTGGGCGCCGGGGCGGCGAATCTTGCGGACATGACAAGGCCTTTCGGGGATGATCGCTCCCCTCAGCCTAGCGGGAACGCCGCGCGCCGCAAGGTGTCAGATGGTGATATCCTGCAAGTCCCAGATGGCGGTCAAAGACTGATTCCCAATCCGCAACAGCCGCGCAAGGGTGGCCGCGATGGCCGGATCATCCCCGCGGTCGATACAGCCCGTCACATCGCGCGCCACGCGCGCCAGAACCGTCATCCCAATCTGATCGGCAATGGCGATCAAAGAACGGGTGCATTTGCGTAAATCTTGTGAATTCTGCCCTTTGTAAAGCCGGTTGCAATGGGCAAGCCGCAGGGCCAGTTCCTCCATCGCGCGGCACACGACATCCTCGGCGCCGGTTTCACCCATTTGCACATAAAGCGCGCCCAGCCGGTCCTGATCGACGGACACCGTTTCATGCAACTGGATCTCGAGCACCTGCTCCATCTTCTCACTCCTTCTAATCCCACGGCGTGGGTTTAGCCCCCAATCCGTATCAAAAGTGTTGAGGCGCCTGTGCGTTTTCTCTCGAATTCGTCATGAATTCACGATAGTTCAGCGCACAAGCGTCAAGAACAGGGGGCGGAAATGGACCAGGCAAAACCTTTGCCAAGCTACTTGCTACAGCGGTATCACGGCTGGAAGGCCACAAGCTATTCTGAAAACCAAGCGTGGTATCGACGCCTCGCCAGCGAGGGGCAGCGCCCCCGCGCGATGGTGATTTCCTGTTGTGACAGCCGCGTGCATGTTACCTCGATCTTTGGGGCGGACCAGGGCGAGTTTTTTATCCATCGCAACATTGCCAATCTGGTCCCCCCCTATCAGCCGGACGGCGATCATCACGGCACCAGCGCCGCGGTTGAATACGCGGTCAATGCGCTGAAGGTCACGCATCTGATCGTGCTGGGGCATTCCAATTGCGGCGGCGTGCAGGGCTGCATCGACATGTGTCAGGGCCGCGCGCCCGAACTGGAACAAAAACAAAGCTTTGTCGGCCGCTGGATGGATATTCTCAAACCCAAATACGATCTGGTCGCCCAGGTCAGCGATGGCGCCGCGCAGGCGCGCCAGCTGGAAAAACATGCCGTGGTTGCCAGCCTTGAAAATCTGATTACCTTCCCCTTCGTGCAGGACAAGATCAACACAGGGGAATTGACGCTTCATGGGCTTTGGACAGATATCGGAGAGGGGGGCTTGGAATTCTACAGCCCCGATGAGGCCGCCTTCCTACCAGTTTAAGCCGCGCGGGAATCTGCATGTCTGACATATTTTCCCTTGCGGCCCAGAACCTGTCGTCGCCGATCATTCTCAGCTTTGCGCTGGGGGCTTTGGCGGCGCTGGCGCGTTCGGATTTAACCATCCCCGAGGCCGCAGCCAAGGCCATGTCGATCTATCTGCTGTTTGCCATCGGCTTCAAGGGCGGGGTCAGCGTCGTCGATCATGGGGTTGACGCCAACCTTGCCCTGGCCTTGCTGACCGGGGCGCTCTTGTCCGCGACGCTCCCGCTGATCGCCTTTGGCCTGTTGCAGATAATGACCGGCCTCAGCCGCGTCGATGCCGCCGCCGTCGCGGCGCATTACGGCTCCATCTCGATCGTGACCTTCGTTGCTGCCTCCTCGGTGCTCGAAGGCAGCGGCATCGCCTCCGAAGGATATATGGTCGCCGTCGCCGCCGTGATGGAGGCCCCGGCAATTCTCTCGGCGCTTTGGCTGGTGTCATCGGGCGGTGCATCGGGGCGAATGGACAAAGACTTGTGGCGCGAAATTCTTCTGAACGGCTCTATCGTTTTGTTGATCGGTGCTTTCGTGATCGGCTGGATCAGCGGCCAAGACGGCCTGCGCGACATCCAAAGTTTTATCGTGTCGCCCTTCAAGGGGGTGCTTTGCCTCTTTTTGTTGGATATGGGGCTGGTCGCCGGGCGCGGGCTGCGGTCCGCTGGGGCAAACCTGCGCCCCGGCGTTTTGGCCTTTGGCGCCCTGATGCCGCTGGTCGGCTGCACGTTTGGCCTGGCTGCGGCCTGGTTCTTGGGGCTCAGCCTGGGCGGCACGGTGCTGTTGATGGTGCTCTCGGCCTCGGCGTCCTATATCGCCGTGCCGGCCGCCATGCGCGTCGCTCTCCCCGAGGCAAATCCCTCAATCTACCTGACCCTGTCCTTGGGCATCACTTTCCCCTTTAATCTGACGCTTGGCATCCCGCTCTATCTGGCGCTGGCCCAAGCCGTAATAGGACCCTGACCCATGCAAACCCACAACGCCAAACGGGTTGAGATCACCATCGAAGCGATCATGCAGCGCCGCCTCACCCAGGCCCTGCTCGACGCCGAGGTCACAGGCTTCACGGTCCTGCCGGTTTTGGGTGGCTCAGGCCGCTCCGGCGAATGGAGCAGATCCGGCCAGGTCAGCCGCGCCACCGGCATGGTGCAGGTGATCTGCATTATCCGCCCCGAACGCCTGAACACGCTGCTGGATGCGGCCTTCAAAGTGGTCAACAGCCATATCGGCGTGGTCAGCGTCACCGATTGCCAAGTGCTGCGCGCCGAACGCTTCTGACCGGGGCGCACCCCGCAGGCGCTCCCAAAAGGCAGCCTAAAAACGCAAGAAAGGGCCAACCGGCCCCTTCTTTTGTTCTTAAATATCCCCGCCGGAGGCTCCGGCCACCACCCCGCGCGCGGCGGGCAGCGGCTCAGCCCTTTTTCAGCACCCTTTGACCCAACAGCTCGGCGATCTGCACCGCGTTCAACGCGGCACCCTTGCGCAGATTGTCGCTGACACACCACAGGTTGATCCCGTTCTCGATCGTGCTGTCTTGGCGGATGCGGCTGATAAATGTGGCAAAATCGCCGACACATTCCACCGGCGACACATAGCCCCCGTCCTCGCGTTTGTCGATCACCATGATGCCGGGGGCCTCGCGCAGGATATCGCGGGCCTCGTCTTCATCCAAATGATCCTCGAATTCGATATTGATCGCCTCGGAATGACCAACAAACACCGGCACGCGCACACAGGTCGCCGTCACTTTGATCGCCGGATCAATGATCTTCTTGGTTTCGGCAACCATCTTCCATTCTTCTTTGGTCGACCCGTCTTCCATAAAGACGTCAATATGGGGGATCACGTTAAAGGCGATCTGTTTGGTGAACTTCTTGGCTGGTTTTTCATCGACAGGATTGTAAATCGATTTGGTCTGGTCCCACAGCTCGTCAATGCCTTCTTTGCCGGCACCAGATACCGATTGATAGGTGCTCACCACCACGCGCTTGATGCGGGCGCGATCATGCAAAGGTTTCAGCGCCACAACCATTTGGGCGGTCGAACAGTTCGGATTGGCGATGATGTTTTTCTTGGCATAACCTGCGATGGCGTCGGCGTTCACCTCGGGCACGATCAGCGGCACATCGGGGTCATAGCGATAAAGCGAGGAATTATCGATCACCACGCAGCCGGCCTTGGCGGCTTTGGGCGCAAAGGTCTTGGTGGCCTCGGACCCAACAGCAAAAAGCGCAAAGTCCCAGCCGGTGAAATCAAAGGTCTCAAGGTCTTTGGTCTTGAGGGTCTTGTCGCCAAAGCTGACTTCGGTTCCCAGCGACTTGCGCGAGGCAAGGGCTGCGATTTCGTCTACAGGGAACTGGCGTTCCGCCAGAATATTCAGCATTTCGCGGCCCACATTCCCTGTGGCGCCCGCTATGACGACGCGGTAACCCATCTGATTTCTCCAATGTATAAGTGTGATGGTGGGCGCCTCATATACCGCTTGGCCTGCGGGGGAAAGGGGGCGCTAGGTCATATTGTCCCGCGCAAAACCGTAAACAATCAACCCGGCGGCCAGCGCCACGCCGAAAAAGGCAAAAATCGCCGGATAGGGGGCAAGCGTCACCGCCCCATGCACCTGGCCCGAGGCAAATTGCATTAACCCCGCCCCGCCAATGCCAAACAGGTTCAACAAGGTCACGCCGCGCCCGGTCAGATGGGCCGGGAAAAACCCCCGGCCATGGGCGATCAGCATCGGAAAAGAGGCGCCAAAGAAACCGATAATCGCCAACAGGCCAACCGATACCAGCGGGCTTTGATCCGGCAACACCGCCAATCCGAATATAGCCACCATCGCCAAAAGGTTCCCAGCAAACACCACCCATTTGCGGGTGCCAAATACCTTGTCCAGCGGCCCATAGACAAAGGTGCCCAAGATCATCGCCAGCCCCATGACCAATGTGGCCTGCCCGATTTGCCCGGTGCTCAGGGCAAAAGTTTCCGCCAGATAAGGCCCAACCCACAGCCCCCGAATCGCACCGGCCGGCGCATAGCTGACGAACATCAACGGCAAGATCAGCCAGATTGCCGGCAGCCGCAACAGGTCCATCAGACGGCCTTTTGCCTCGCCCTCGGGTTTTTGCGGATCACGCACACAGGCCCAGATCCCCGCCGCCACAACGGCAGAGCCCCCCGCCAGCCAAAACAGCGCCGCCCGCCAGCCCAGGGTTTCCGCCGCAAAGGCCATGGGATACGAGGCAATCAAATTCCCGATTGATCCAACCCCGATGATCAACGCGGCCAGGGTTGCAAATTGCCGGGGCGGATATTGGCGCGCAAAAATGTAATAGGCGGCCATCAGAACCGGCGAACAGCCGATCCCGATCAGCGCCATGGCAATGTTGATATGCTGGGCCGAGGTCGCCATCCCAAAAACCGCGGCGCCCCCGCCGCCGCCGATCATCAACAAGACCGAGGCCGTGCGGCGCGGCCCCAGATGGTCAAGCGCCCATCCCACCGGAATTTGCATGGCCGCAAACACCAAGAACCAAAGACCCGACGCAAAGGCCAGCGCCTCTGGGCCGGTGCCCAGATCCCTCTCAAGAACCGGGGCCAATACGGCCAGAAAGGCGCGGAAAAACTGGCTCAGCACATAAGCAAGCGTCAGCAGCAAAATCCCTGGCGTCATCCCCGCGATCCCTGCCATTTTGCTGCCAAAACTTTGGCATTGCGCAGCAAAAGCAGAATATCGATCCCGACCGCGACGAATTGCGCCCCGGCCTCCAGCGCGGCGTCAATGACTTGGTCGTCCTGCGACAAGATCCCCGGCGCCTTGCCGGCGGCGCGGATGCGGCGAATGGCCCCCATGATGGCGGCCTGCACGTCGGGGTGTGATGTCTCGCTCATATGGCCCATATCGGCGGCCAAATCCGCAGGGCCAATAAACACGCCGTCGATGCCTTCTATGGTCAGGATTTCATCCAATGCGGCCAAGCCTTTGCGGTTTTCAACCTGCACCAGCAGGCTGATCTCGGCATCTGCCGTCAGCCCGTAATCCGGCGTCTGCCCAAACCGCGAGGCCCGCGCCAAGGCAAAACCAACCCCCCGATCCCCCAGCGGCGGAAAGCGGCAGTCGCGCACCAATTGCCGCGCCTGTTCGGCGCTTTCCACCATCGGCACCAGAATCGTCTGGGCCCCGGCATCCAGAACTTGTTTGATCATATACGTCTCGCCAACCGGCACGCGCACCACCGGATGGGACCGGCTGTTGCCAAGCACCTGAAGCTGATCGCGAATCGACCGCAAGTCATTGGGCGCATGTTCGCCGTCAATCACCAACCAGTCGAACCCGGCCTCGCCCATGACCTCGGCGGCATAGCCATCGGCAAACCCCAGCCAACAGCCAAATACGGTTTCTCCTTGGCGCAGGGCGCGTTTGAACGGATTGCTTGGGGCGGGCATGGCGCTGTCCTTGAATATGACCTGATCTGCCGCACCCTAGCGCCGGTGCCACGCCCCTGACCAGAGGCTAAAGCACCTGGATGACGTCTTTGTCGATGGCCAGCATATAGCCGCGCCGGGCAATGTTCTTGACCAAAAGGGTGGCCACCATCTGATTGCCCAAGGTGTCGCGCAATCGCTTGATCCGCGTCGCCCCGGCGGCCTCGTCGCAATCGGCGGCGTTGCGCCCCGATATGACGCCCTCCAATTGCGCCCCGCTCAAGATATCGTCGTCCAGGCGCGCCTCGGCCAGAACACAGATGGTTTCCATGGCCGCTTCGGTCAGCTTGAACTCAAGATTGTTCAGATAAACGGTGTTCTCTTCGCGGCTGATCATCAATGAGCTGACGGAAATGCCTGCCCGTTCGATTTGGGCCATGCGCCGGTTAACCCCTGCCAGCATCAACAAGAACACCAGGGCCGCAACGATCAACGCCGTCGAAAACACCAGCAACACAAGGATAACCAGACGATAACTGGCCAGGGTATCGGCAAAAGCCGTGCCCGACTGCGCCAAGATCTCAAGCAGCTTGACCTGGCTTTGGCCTGTCAGATCGGCGTTCTCGATGAACAGCTGCTCCACCCGCGCATCAAAGGCGTTGGCATCGGGCAAAGCCGCCAACAACACCAGCGCCGCGACCACCAAAATCGACACAATCGCGCCGATCCCCAGATAGACGCCGCGCGATCCCGGCCCCAGCCGATCAATATCGAAGGAAGTTTGCTCCGGCACTCTCTTTCCTCTCGGCAAGCCCCTCAGGGCCGAAAATCGACAGCACCGTCAACAAGGTCCACCCCTGCGCTTGCAGGCGAACCGACAGTTCGGCGCGCGCCGCAGCCGGGGCGCAATTGGCCAATTTGGCCACCCCGTAATGCAGGCGCAGCGGGGCGTTCTGCTTGGCCTTGTAATCGGCAAAGCAATCTTGCGCGGCGACCGGGGCGGCCATCAACAGCAACAGGGCAACAACAGCATGTTTCATACTGCCATCTTTGGCTGACCGGCGCCGATATTCAATAACAATCCCGGCGCCGGGGCACGGTTATTGGATAACCGCGCGGTGATATTGCTTGGCCGGGGCGCTCGGCGGGATGCTGGGCCAAGATCTCAACGCCGATAACATAAAGGAAGCCCCCGATGCCGACATCACGCCGCCCCGCCCCGCTGAAAATCCTGACCTGCCTCAGCCTTTGCCTGCCATTGCTGCTGACAAACCCGGCCCCCGCCGCCAGCGACGACATGACCCGCGCCCTTGCCGCGCTCTTTGGGATCGCGCTGATCGGGACAATGATCAACGACCGCCAGAACAATCAAACAGATTATGCTGCGGTGCCCACGCGCCCGCTCCCCAAACGGGTTCAGCGCAAACAACTGCCCAGCCAATGCCTGCGCCAGGTCGATGGCTTTGGCGGCCAAACCCGCATGCTCAGCGGCCGCTGCCTTGACCGTCACTATGCGTTCGCGCGCAACTTGCCCGCCAGATGCAGCCTGCGCATCCAAGGCTTCGACCGGGTTCAGCGCGGCTACAGCCTGCCGTGCCTGCGTCAACATGGCTATAAGGTTGCCCGCAGCTAACCCCTTTCTTTTGTTCTTAAATATCCCCGCCGGAGGCTCCACCCCTCACCCCATGCGCAGCCAGCGCTTCCGGCGCCCCCCTCCAAGCCGCGCAAATACGCGGCAGATGCGTCCCATCGGGCGCCCCTGAAAGGGAAATGACGTTCGGGCGTCTTTCCCTTTCTCTTTCTTGAATTGACAAGATCGCCCCCCCTGTCACGCGCGCCCCAATGCGACAGCGATGTCCTGGGCCCTTGCCTCGGCGGTGCAATTGCGCTTTGTGCCTGTCTCATGACCCCTGATTATTCCCTTGAAAGCCGCGCCCACTCCCTGGGCTTTGCCCGCATCGCTGGCGTGGACGAGGTCGGGCGCGGGCCGCTGGCCGGCCCGGTCACGGCCGCCGCCGTGGTGCTTGATCCACTCAACATTCCCGCCGGTCTGAACGATTCGAAAAAACTGACGGCCAAAGCCCGCGCCGCCCTTGCCCGGCTGATATGGGACACCGCCGATGTCAGCCTTGGCCATGCCAGCGTGGCTGAAATCGACGCGCATAACATTCTGCGGGCTTCGCACCTTGCGATGGTCCGGGCGCTAAGTGGGCTGCGCTGCGCGCCCGATCACATCCTGATCGACGGCAATATGATCCCCCAAGGTCTGACCATCCCGGCGCAATGTGTGATCAAGGGCGATGGCAAAAGCGTTTCGATCGCTGCCGCGTCGATTGTGGCAAAAATAGCACGCGACGCGATCATGGTGGATTTGGCGCAACAGTTTCCGGGCTATGGCTGGGAAACAAACATGGGATACGGCGCGAAAAAGCACCTTGCGGCGCTGCAATCCCTTGGCGTGACCCCCCATCATAGGTGTTCCTTCAAACCCATACACAACATCTTGTATCAAGATAAAAACGTAAAACCTTGATTCAAAAAAGAAATTGACGGCGAATCAGCTTTGACTCATCTTTGTCACCAACCACAGAGCCCAAAAAGGGCCGGGCAGAGGCAGAGACATGACAAAACAAAACCAAAGCGCTTCGGCGCTACCTGTGAATAGTATTCTGGCGGGCGATTGCATCGACGTGATGAACAGCCTGCCCCCCGCATCAGTCGATCTGATTTTTGCGGACCCCCCCTATAACCTTCAGCTCAAGGGGGATTTGCATCGCCCGGACAACTCGCGCGTGGATGCGGTGGATGACCATTGGGACCAATTCGCCAGCTTTCGCGCCTATGACGATTTTACCCATGCCTGGCTCAAGGCTGCGCGGCGCCTGCTTAAGCCCAATGGGGCGATCTGGGTCATTGGCAGCTATCACAACATTTTCCGCGTTGGCGCGGCGCTTCAGGATCAGGGCTATTGGATCTTGAATGATGTGGTTTGGCGCAAAACCAACCCGATGCCGAACTTTCGCGGCAAACGTTTGACCAACGCTCATGAAACGATGATCTGGGCCGGTAAGGACGAGCACGCAAAATACACCTTTAATTACGAGGCGCTGAAGGCGCTGAACGAAGGGGTGCAAATGCGGTCAGACTGGGTGCTGCCAATTTGCACCGGGCACGAACGTCTCAAGGATGAAAAGGGCGACAAAGCCCATCCGACCCAGAAACCGGAAAGCCTGCTGCACCGGGTCTTGATAGGCTCAACCAACCCCGGCGACGTGGTGCTGGATCCGTTCTTTGGCACGGGCACCACCGGCGCCGTGGCCAAGATGCTGGGCCGGGATTTCATCGGGATTGAACGCGAAGAAGGTTATCGCAAGGTTGCAAAGGCCCGCATCGCCAAGGTGCGCCGCTTTGAAAACGAAGCGCTGGCGGTCACCACCTCCAAACGGGCCGAGCCGCGCGTGCCCTTTGGGCAGCTGGTCGAACGGGGCATGTTGCGTCCGGGCGAAAACCTTTATTCCATGAACAACCGTCATATTGCCAAAGTGCGCGCCGATGGCACCTTGATCGGCGGGGACGTCAAAGGATCAATCCATCAGGTTGGCGCCAAACTGGAAGGCGCCCCAAGCTGTAATGGCTGGACCTATTGGTGTTACAAAAAAGACGGCAAACATGTGCTGATCGACCATTTGCGCCAGCAAATCCGCGCTGAATTGGCGAACTGACACGGCGGTTTGCCGGCACGCGTTGCCGGACCGTGCTGCTGGCGCCCCTTGCCCGGTTGGGCAAGCTTTGCGGCGCCCACCTTAGCCCTGCCAATTGGCGGGGCTTTTTTGTTGGGCGGGCGGCCCTTAGCGCGTCACCAGATCAAAGGCTTTGCGCATCACCGTCGGCAAGTCCGAGGGGCGGAACTCATCGCTTGGGACAAAGGCGCCGCGTGCCGGGACACAGCCGGGATGCAATGGCGCGCAATAAACCCGCAGGACCAAGTGGAAATGGGTAAAGGTGTGGCGCACCTCTCCGGCGATCTCTTGCCAATCTGCTTGGCAGGGCGGATCGCCTGCGGGCGGGGATTGCGACCATTCCGGGCCGGGCCAACCCAGCATTCCGCCCAGCAGACCGCTGTCGGCGCGGCGTTCAAGCAGCCAGGCGCCATCGGTGCGCCGCCCCACATAGACATGGCCATAGCGGACCGGTTTCGGCTTTTTCGGGGTCTTTTTTGGCAATTCATTCTGTGTGCCCTTTGCCCGCGCGGCGCAGATCGCGGCGATGGGGCATATCCCACAGGCCGGGGAACGTGGCGTGCAGATGGTGGCGCCAAGGTCCATGACCGCCTGGGCATAATCGCCGGGCCGGTGGCTGGGCGTCAGCCCATCGGCCAGCAGATACAAATCCGGCTTGGCCGCGGGCAGGGGGGTATGCAGATCAAAAAGGCGCGCCATCACCCGCTCAACATTGCCGTCCAGAACGGTTTGGCGTGCATCAAAGGCGATCGAGGAAATTGCCGCTGCGGTATAAGGGCCAATGCCCGGCAGTTTCAGCAGCGTGGCATAATCGCGGGGAAACACGCCGCCCAGATCAGAATTGATCAACCGGGCGCATTTCAGAAGGTTGCGCGCCCGCGCGTAATAGCCAAGGCCGGCCCATTCGCCCATGACCTGCGCATCGGGTGCGGCGGCCAGATCACCCACATTGGGCCAAAGATCGGTAAACCGGGCAAAATAGGCTTTGACCGCCGCAACGGTCGTTTGTTGTAACATGATCTCGGACAGCCAGACGCGATAGGGATCGGGCAGGGTGCCGCTGATCCGCTTGGCGGGGGGCACCCGCCAAGGCAAGGCGCGGGCATTGACGTCATACCAATCCAGCAACAGGCGTGGCACGGCCATGGGGGGGGATTTGTCACACAATCTTTATGGCCTTTGCACATGGGTTGGGCTGGCGAAACCGATCCAAGCCGCTATGCTGTGCGGCATATCAAAGGAAGATAGCAATGCAATCCCGCCGCGCCAGTGCAAAAGGCTTTCAACGCACCTCAAGCTTGCTGGTGTCGCGCATTCGCCGTGCGTCCGAAAGCCGCGGCTTTGCCCAAAGCCGCTTGCTGACAGATTGGGCCGAGATCGCCGGCCAGGATATCGCCGCCTGCGCCCGCCCGGTCGAGGTCAGCTATGGCCGGGGCGGCATGGGGGCGACGCTGACGTTGCTGACCACGGGCGCCCATGCCCCCGTCCTCGAGATGCAAAAAGAACGCCTGCGCACCAAGGTAAACGGGGTTTACGGCTATAACGCGATTGCGCGGATCAAGATCACCCAGACGGCGCCCACCGGGTTTTCCGAAGGGCAGGTGGCCTTTGAGCATCGCAAGGCCCCCGCGGCCCCTGCACCCGCCAATCCAGCGGTCCGCGCCAAGGCGGTGCAAGACACTCAGGCGGTGGCCGATGATGACCTGCGTGCGGCCCTTGCGCGTTTGGGCGAAAACATATTCAACAAGACAAATCGCTAAATAAAGGATGTCTCATGTCTAGATTATTGGCCGTTCTGGCCGCTGTTGTGGTGATCGGGGGCGCTGCGCTCTATTTGATGTGGCCGGCGACAGACGCCCCGACAAATGTCTCTTCAGATGTTTCGACACAGGCGCAGACCTTGGATTCCCAGGAAACCCAGAACACGCAGGCGACCGCATCAGACAGCGTGATTGCCGAAATGGCCTTGGGCAACCCCGACGCCCCGGTGACGGTCATCGAATACGCCAGCTTTACCTGTCCGCATTGCGCGCGGTTCCACGCCGAGGGGTTCAAGCAGCTCAAGTCCGATTATATCGACAGCGGCAAAATCAACTTTATCTACCGCGAGGTCTATTTTGACCGCTATGGCCTTTGGGCTTCGATGATCGCCCGTTGCGCCGGCCCCGAGAAATTCTTTGGCATGGCTGATTTGATCTATAAGGGGCAATCCGAATGGGCCCGCGCAGGCGAGCCGGCAGCGATTATTGATCAGCTGCGCAAGCTTGGCCGTTTGGCCGGGCTGGGCGGCGATCAGCTTGAGGCCTGCCTGCAAGACGAGGACAAGGCCCGCGATCTGGTGGCGTGGTATCAACAAAACGCCGAGACAGACGGCATCGAAAGCACGCCCAGCTTTTTGATCAATGGCAAGAAATACGCCAACATGCCCTATGACGACATGGCACGGATCATCGACGAGGCCGCCAAGTGACAGCCCCGCTTGCAGGCTTAAAAGTGGTTGAGCTGGCGCGCGTGCTGGCCGGCCCTTGGGCGGGGCAAACCCTGTCGGATCTGGGCTGTGATGTGATCAAAGTGGAAAGCCCGGCGGGCGACGACACCCGGCAATGGGGCCCGCCCTTTGTGACACGCGATGATGATGTTTCGGCGGCCTATTTCCATTCGGCAAACCGCGGCAAGAAATCCGTGACCATCGACTTTCGCACCGTCGAAGGCCGGGCGCAGGTCAAGGCATTGCTGGCAGATGCGGACATCGTGATCGAAAATTTCAAGACCGGCGGATTGCAGAAATACGGTCTGGATTATGACAGTCTGCGGGCCGAGTTTCCGCGCCTGATTTATTGTTCGATCACCGGATTCGGGCAAGATGGGCCCTATGCGCACCGGGCGGGCTATGATTTCATCATTCAGGCGATGTCGGGCCTGATGTCCATCACCGGAGAGCCGACCGGCCAGCCGCAAAAATCGGGTGTGGCGATCACCGATATCTTTACCGGGGTCTATGCGGTGGTCGGCATCCTAAGCGCGGTGCACCAACGCAATGCGACTGGCCTGGGGCAGCATATAGACATGGCCCTGCTGGATGTCGCGGTGGCGATCACGGCCAATCAGGCGATGAACTATCTGACCACCGGTGTGGCGCCGGGGCGGATGGGCAATGCGCATGTCAACCTTGCGCCCTATCAGGTGTTTGACTGTCTTGATGGCCACCTGATTATCGCCACTGGCAATGATGGGCAGTATCAGCGGCTGTGTCACCTGTTGGGTCTTGGTGATATGGCGCAGGCGCCTGAATTCCTCAAGAACGCCGATCGTCTGGCCAATCGCGATGAAATGACCCGCCGGCTGAATGATGCCACATCTTTGCGCGCCCGCGATGATTTGCTGGCCGCCTGCGAGGCCCAAGGCGTGCCGGCCGGGCCGATCAACGATATGGCGGATGTGATGGCCGATCCACAGGTGCAGGCCCGCCGGATGCAGATCGACCTGGACGGTGTGCCGGGTGTGCGCACCCCGATCAGCTTTTCCGGGGCGCAGCTTGCGTTGCATCGCCCCTCGCCCCGTTTGGGCGAGGACAATCCCCCCAGCTAGGACAGTTTGTCCAAGGCTTGGCTTAATGGGTTTTCCGGGGCAAGTGCCAGCCGAACCGGCAGGGTGATGACCTGCGCGCGGTCGCGCAGCGGCAGGCGCACGGCGTCCTTTTCCGTGGTGACAAGCTGGGCACCCCGCGATTTGGCATCGGCCAGCAAACGCGCCATCAGCGTCGATGTCAGGGGCTGGTGATCGCCCAAAGGTTCGGCGTGCAGAACCCGCGCGCCCAGCCCGCGCAGCGTGGCAAAGAACTTTTCCGGATGGCCGATGCCGGCAAAGGCCAATACCGGTGTGTCTTGCCAATCCATTCCGGTTTGCAAGGGAACAAGCTGCGCCTTTGCGTGGGGCAAGCCGCCTGGAACCCCGGCGCGCCGGGCCTGCGCGGCAAAGCGATCCTGGGCGTCTGGCGCGCCGATAGACAGCAACAGATCGGCCCGCGCCAACCCTGCGGGCACCCCCTCGCGCAGCGGGCCGGCCGGCAAGCAATACCCATTGCCAAAGCCCTGCTGCGCATCGACCACGACGATGCTCAGGTCATGGTGCAGCGCCGGGTTCTGAAATCCGTCGTCCAGCACGATAATGCTGGCGCCGGCCTCTTGTGCCATCCGCGCCCCGGCGGCGCGGTCTTGCGCCACCCAAACTTCGGCAAAGGCGGCCAGCAAAAGCGGCTCATCACCCACATCGCGGGCGGAATGTTTGGCCGGATCGACGCGGACCGGCCCGCGCAGGCGCCCGCCATAGCCGCGCGAGACCACATGCGGCTGGTGAAAACGGTCGCGCAGATGTTCCACAACCGCAATCACGGTCGGGGTCTTGCCGGTGCCGCCTGCATTCAGGTTTCCGACGCAGACAACGGGAATGCCAAGTGCCGCGCGCGCGCCATTCGCAAGACGCCGCGCCGTTGCGCGCCCATAAAGCCAGCCCAGCGGCGCCAGCAGGCGGGCCCGAATGCCGGGCGGTTTGAACCAAAATTCGGGCGCGTTCATTTTGGCTCCTTTGGGGGGGCATCCAGCAGGGTCTGCACCTGTTCGATGATCTTGTCCGTGACCATTGCGCCTTCGCTTATCACATCCCATCCCGCATGGGCCATAGCGGCGGCCTGATCGGGGGCCATCAACCGTGTCACGGCGGTGCCAAGGGTCTGGGCATCATTGACGATCCGCGCGGCGCCCGCCTGCGCCAGCCGTGTATAGAATGGCAAATACCGCCTGACGTTCGGGCCATACAGCACAGCCGAACCCAAAACAGCGGCATCGAAGGGGTTTTGCCCGCCGTGCCCTGCCACCAACGAGCTGCCCATAAAGGACAGGGGCGCGATGCGATAAAACAGACCAAGGTCATCTTGCTCTTCCGATAACAGGACCTGCGTCGCCTCGTTTGGTTCTTCGCCCATGCTCCAACGGGCGGTGCGGAAATTTTCCTGGGTGGTTTGCGCCAGAATGGCGTCGATGGGGACATCCGGCGCCGGATGCAGCACCAAAAGCAACCGGTGCGCCAGCTTCATCGCCTGGCGGTGGGCGCGCAACACAGCCGGTATTTCCGCCAGTTGCACGTTGCTGGCCAACCAGACTGGCCGCCCGGCCAGGGTCGTCGCCAGGGCGTTTATGCAGGCCTCGGGGCAGGGCAATACCTGTCCGCCGGCCCGCAGGGGCATGTGCTGTTCAAGCCGCTTGGCAGGCACGCCCAGTTGCACAAGCCGCGCGTGGGCTTGGGGGCTGCGCACCATCAACGTGCTGAACCCGGCCAGCAATTTGCGCGGCACATCCGGCAGCCAGCGGTCACGCCGCCCGCCGAACCCGGCCGCATCTGCATCGGCAAGCACAAGGGGGCAGCCGGCCTTGATCGCCGCTTGGATCAGGTTGGGGCGCAGATCCCCATAAAGCCACAGCCCGCAATCGGGGGCCCAATGATCCAAAAACCGGGCCACCGCCTGGGGCGCGTCCGAAGGCAGCGCGCTGAACAAAACCGCGCCGGTTCCGGCCTCGGGCGCGGGGCAGGTGATCAGCACGGACAAATCGTATCGCAGCTGCATCAGGCGATAGGCCAGATCCTGGGCCGCATTCTGCCCGGCCGGTTCGGGCGCGTTGATCCACAAAAGCTGCCCCTTGGGGCGGGGCGTCTGGGCCACATATTCGCGCGGCCCAATGCGCCGCGACAGCGCCCGATATGCCGCAAGACTAAGCGAGCGGCCCATGGGGGCCTAGCCCAGCTCTTCTGTGGCCGAGGCCGGTGCGTCTTCGTCGCGCAGCCTGTGCAAATGCGCGATGAAATAACGCATATGGGCATTGTCCACGGTGCGCTGTGCTTCGGATTTCCAGGCGTTATAGGCGCTTTCGTAATTGGGAAAGATGCCGACGATATGCAGGTCGGCAACGTTCTTGAAGACATTCTTTGACGGGTCTGTCAGCTCTCCGCCAAAGACCAGATGCAGGCGTTGGGTCATGTTTATTCCTGTGGTTTAGGGTTCATCCTAGGGTGCGTGGGTTTTGCGCGCGGGTCAAGCGGCGCCAGATGCCCCAACAGCCGGTCATGCAGGGCCGCCCCCGAAGCGATGACCCCGTTCAGCTGTGGCACCGGGTTGTTGAACATCAGCGGCGCGCCGGATTTATCGGTGCAGGTGCCGCCCGCTTCGGTGACGATCAGGGCGCCGGCCGCGATGTCCCATTCCCAGCTTGGGCGAAAGGTCAGCATCGCATCAAAGCGCCCCTGCGCCACCAGCCCCAACCGATAGGCCAGCGATGGTCGGTGCGCCCGCTGAAACCCCGGCAGCCCGCCGGGCCAAAGATCGGGTTGAACCGTCGGCTTGGCCGCCAATATGTTGGCGGTGCCGGGGTCGGCTGTGGCGCTGGCGGTGATCGCGGCACCGTTCAGCCAGGCGCCCCGACCCAGCGCGGCGGCATAAAGTTTGTCGCGCAACGGCAGAAAAACCACCCCGGCCACCACGCGCCCATTGCGGGCAATGGCCAGGGAATGCGCCCAGGTGCGTGACCCCTCTATGAAGCTGCGGGTGCCGTCGATCGGATCGACGATAAAGACATGCTCGTGCGTCAGGCGCCGGGCGTTGTCCTCGGTTTCTTCGGACAGCCATCCGTAATCAGGGCGGGCGCTGCGCAGCGTGTGTTCAAGCATGGCGTTGACCGCCAGATCGGCTTCGGTCACGGGGCCGGCGCCGCGGGCCTTGTCCCAGCGTTTGGCCGAAAGCCCGGCAAAGCTGGTGGCGACCTGACCGGCCAGCCGCGCCGCGTCGATCAACAGCGACAGATCATCGGTGTTGTCAGGCACCGGCCAAGGTCATCCTTGGGACCAACAGCGATGGCACCGGCCGGCTTAGATGCAGGCGCGCGTCGTTTGCGGGGATCAAAGCGCCAAGCATCTCGTGCAGGTTGCCGGCGATGGTGCATTCATTGACCGGATAGGCAATCGCGCCGTTTTCCACCCAGTGCCCGGCCGCGCCGCGCGAATAATCGCCGGTGTTGGGGTTGATCGTCGCGCCGATCAACGACGTCACCAGCAACCCGGTTCCCATATCGCGCAGCAGCGCCGCGCGGCTTTGCTGGCCTTGGCTAAGCGCGACGTTCCAATTCATTGGGCTGGGCGGTGCCGAGGTGCCGCGCGCGGCATTCCCGCTTGGGGCCATGCCCAGTTTGCGCGCATTCGCCAGATCAAGCGTCCAGCCCGTCAGCACGCCGTCCTTGACGATTTGTCGTGGCTGGGTGGGCAGACCTTCCCCGTCAAAAAGCCGCGACCCAGACACCCTTGGCCGGTGCGGATCTTCAAGCACAGACAAACCTTTGGGCAGGATCTGGGTGCCAATCGCGTCCCGCAAGAATGATCCACCGCGCGCAATCGCCGCCCCGTTGACAGCCGCCAGAAGATGGCCCAACAGGCTTGCCGCGATGCGTTCATCAAACAACACCGGAAACTTGCCGGTGGGTGGTTTGCGCGCCCCGATCCGCGCGGCGGCCCGTGCGGCGGCGCTGGCGCCAATGTCATGGGCTGGGGTCAGATCGCTTTGAAAAATGCGGCTGTCGCCGTCATAGTCGCGCTCCATGCTGGTGCCGGTGCCGGCAATCGCCACACAAGACAGCCCACGGGTGCTGCGGGTATATCCGGCCGAAAACCCATTGCTGGCGGCCAAATGCACCCGGCTGGTGCCATAGGCCGCGCTGGCCGATTGCACCTGCGACACAGCGGGGTTGTCTAGGGCGGCGGCTTCGGCGGCCTGCGCATCTTGCATCAGGTCTTGGGGCGTGGGCTCTGGGGCGGGGTCGTACAGCTCAAGCGGGCGGGAATCGGTGCTTTGGCACAGCTGGCCGGGATCGGCCAAACCGGCAAAGCGATCTTGGGGGGCCTCGCGGGCCATGGCAACCGCGCGTTCGGCCATCATGGCAATGGCCCCATGCGCCCGGTCGGAAATAGAGACATTCGCAAAACGCTGCCCGACAAAGACCCGCAGGCCAATGTCGATGCTTTCGGCGCGCTCGGCCTGTTCCAGGGTTCCGGCGCGCACATCGACAGAAACCGAGCTGCGCTGAACCGCAAGGGTATCTGCCGCCTGCGCCCCGGCTTGTTTGGCTGCTGCCAGAACCTGCGCGCTTAGCTGCTCAAGTGTTTGGGTCATGTCCGTTCGCTCCTTGGCCGCCGCTGGCGCAGGCCTAGCGCCCCGCGCCGCCGGGGGCAAGGGCGCCGGTTACTGGATGCGCTGGCCGTTGGCGATGACATGGCCTTGGGCGTTGATCTCTATCTGTGACACCAGGGTGTCCGGGCCATCGCCGGGAACCGCCAAAAGCCCCATCATCATACGGGCGCCCATGGCCTGTTCTTGGGGCAACAGCCCCATGCCCACCAAGGTGTCGATCAACTGGTTGGCCCCGACCAGACGCAAGGACAGATTGCCGGTTGGTTTCGGCAGGGTGGCCAAGCCAGGCGGGGTGTCAAAGGTAAAGGCGCCCGATCCGTTCAGCGCAGCGCCGGCCAGCGTCAGGCGCAAATCGTTGATTGTCAGGGCCTCAAGTTGGGCGGGAACGTTTTGCGCCTGACCGGCAGCGGCGATATTCGCCGGGTCAAGCAAATCCAGAACAATGCGCAGCTTGCCGGTCAGATCCAGCGCGATGGTGGCCGGGTCGCGCGACAATTGCCCGGCCGGATCGAACAGCCCCCAAATCATCTCGGACATGGTGAAACCACCCAGTTCAAATCCCAACGAAAAATCCGATGCGCTGTCGCGCTTTTCAAGCGGCAAGGCCAGATGAAAGGCCGATTTTGCGACTTGGAAGGCAATCGGCAAGGGGCTGGCCGCCGAGGTCATATTGACGTTCAGGTCTTGTTGCCGGGTGCGATATTGCAACCCCGCGCGCGAAAGGGCGATCTGCAAGCCCCCGCCAGACGAGGACGCAGTCCCCGAGAAAGGGCCATCCGGGCTGTTGGCGGCGATCTGCATCTGGCTGGGGCCATAGCTGAAAGCCCCGTCCAGGCCAAAACCGGCGCGCAACAAGGCGGCCGCATCGGCAGGGGCGCTGGCGGCATCGGGCACGCGCGAGGTGGCATCAAAGCGCACATCCTGCGCGCTGCCGGTGATGGTGGCGGTTTCGGTGCTTTGCGGGTCGGCAAAGGCAATGTCATAATGCATGCGCTTGGCGTTGAAGGTCTTGCTGACCTGTCCGGTCTGATCCATCGCGGTTTCGCTGGTGCCATCCAGATCATCCAAGCCAAAGACGATTCGCATCATCGTGCTGGGAATGGCGGTGCCGTCCAAAACGAAATCGCGCAGCTCGGCGCGCATGCTTTGGGCAGAAAAATCATAGTGCATTTGATCGGGGGTGCCCGAAACACGCATTTGCAAGCCGCTTTGACGATAATTCATGGTAAAGGCGACCGACTCGCCCTCGGGGGGGGTCAGGCGGACCTGTGCCGGCACCTGTTCAACAAACATCACATTGACGGTGCCGTCCTGATTTTCGATGAAATCGACATTGCCGATCATCATTTCGGCGCGGCTGCCGTTGGTGTCGATATCGACGGCGATGCTGAGATCTTGCAGGGCCAGCCCTGAGGCGTTGGGGCGCTCTGACACGCTGACCTGATAGCCAAAACGTTCCATTATGTTGCGCCAATCGCCCCAGACCTGCTGCGCGGTCACATCGGCAAGGCCGGCCGTTGCCAATCCGGAAAACAAAAGGGAAAGCAGGGGGCGGGTTAGAATGCGCATCGGACAATCCTTTACTGATACAATGCCTCATCGTCTGCCAAGCGATGCAGCGGGTCAAGAGGCACGCGGGCTGGACCTGCGGCCAATCACCTATTACCACGAAAGCGTGAAACACGGAGCGCAGTTATGGATATGAACGGAAAGACGGTGATGATCACCGGGGCCAGCCGCGGCATCGGCGCGCAGGCTGCACGGGTGTTCTTGGCGGCTGGCGCGAATGTTGCGCTTGTGGCGCGGTCGCAAGAGGCGATCGCCAACCTGGCCGGCGAGCTGGGGCCAAAGGCGCTGGCGATCCCTTGCAACGTTGCCCGCTTTGCCGAGATATCGGCGGCGGTGGATGCCACGGTCGACACATTTGGCGGTTTGGACGTGCTGATCAATAACGCAGGTGTGATTGACCCCATTGCCCATATGGACCAGGCCGATCCCGACGCCTGGGGGCAGGCCATCGACATCAACGTCAAGGGGGTGTTTTACGGAATGCGCGCCGCGGTGCCGGTGATGAAGGCGGCGGGCGGCGGCACGGTTCTGACCGTCAGTTCCGGGGCGGCGCATGCGCCGATCGAAGCCTGGAGCCATTATTGCGCGTCAAAAGCGGCGGCTGCGATGCTGACCCGCAGCCTGCACCACGAAGAGGCCGCCCATGGGATCCGCGCCATCGGTTTGTCGCCCGGCACCGTGGCGACCCAAATGCAACGCGACATCAAGGACAGCGGGATAAACCCGGTCAGCCAGCTGGACTGGGAGGTCCATATCCCCGCCGACTGGCCGGCCCGCGCGCTGTTGTGGATGTGCAGCCCGGCGGCGGACCAGTGGTGCGGCGAAGAAATATCGCTGCGCGACGAGGGCATCCGCGCCAAGGTTGGCCTGATATGATCGAAACCGCGCGCGACGGCGATATCGTGACGATTACGCTGAACCGACCTGACAAAGCCAACGCGTTGACCTTTGCGATGTTGGAGCAGCTGGTTGAAGCGGTGGAACAGGCGGCCCCAGCGCGCGCGGTCATTCTGACAGGGCGCGGCAAGGTCTTTAGCGCCGGGGCCGATCTGGACGACGCGCGCGCGGGGCTCGCTACCGCTGATGTGTGGGAACGGCTTTCGAGCGCGGTGGCGCGTTTTGACGGGCTGAGCATCGCGGCGCTGAACGGCACTTTGGCAGGCGGCGCGATGGGCATGGCCCTGGCCTGCGATATCCGCCTGGCGGTCCCCCAGGCGCGGTTCTTTTACCCGGTGATGAAGCTTGGATTTTTGCCGCAACCCAGCGATCCGGGGCGTCTGCGGGCGCTGATCGGGCCGGCGCGCAGCAAGCTGATCTTGATGGGCGGACAAAAAATCGACGCTGACGAGGCCCTGGCGTTCGGGTTGATTGACCGGATCGTGGCGCCAGAGGCCCTGTTGCAGGGCGCGCGCGACCTGGCGCAAGACACGCTTGGCGCGGCCCCGGCCCATGCCCTGGCCATCAAACAAATGTGCACCGCCGAGGCGTGAAACAGGCCGCAGTCATAGGGGGCGGACCCGCCGGGCTGATGGCGGCGCAAGAACTGGCGCGCGCCGGGGCTTTGGTCACCGTGTTCGAGGCCAAACCGACAGTGGCGCGCAAATTCCTTATGGCGGGCAAATCGGGGCTGAACCTTGCCAAAAACGAAACCTTTGACCAGCAGCTGCCGCATTACTTTGAGGCAAGCGCCGCCTTGGCGCCGATGCTGGCAGGGTTTGATGCGCAGGCGGTGATGCGCTGGGCCGAGGGCCTTGGCCAGGCGGTCTTTACCGGCTCCACCCAGCGGGTCTTTCCAGTCGCAATGAAGGGATCGCCGTTGCTGCGGGCCTGGTTGCGGTATCTGCACCAGCTGGGCGTCACGATCAAAACCAATGAACGCTGGCAGGGATGGCAGGGCACGGCGCTGGCCTTTGGCAGCGGATCAGTGGCGCCCGATGTCACGGTTTTGGCGCTGGGCGGGGCCAGTTGGTCGCGACTTGGATCGGACGGGGCCTGGGTGAAAACCCTGGGCGAAACCGGCAGCGCGCTGGCCCCGTTCCAACCGACCAATGCCGGGCTGTGCCGGGCGTGGTCGGCCCATATGGCCCCGCATTTGGGCGCCGCGCTGAAAGGCGTTCGCCTGAGCGCGGGCGATCTGTCAACCCGCGGCGAAGCGGTGCTGAGCCAAAGCGGGCTTGAGGGCGGCGGGATCTATATGTTGTCGCGGGCCTTGCGAACGGGGGCGCCGCTGCGGATTGATCTGCTGCCGGATCTGGATGTGACGCAAATCCAGAACAGGCTTGAAAACGTTGCGCGCAAGGCATCCACCAAGGTGGCGCTGCGCAAAGCCCTGCGCCTTGACCCGGTGAAAATCGCCATCGCACAGGAATGCGCGCACCCCCTGCCGCGGTCGGCAAGGGATCTGGCGCGGGCCCTCAAGGCGCTTGAGCTTGATCACCAGGGGCTGGCGCCGCTGGATCAGGCGATCTCGGTTGCGGGGGGCGTGCAGTTCGAGGCGCTGAACGACGATCTGATGCTGCGCAACAGACCGGGCGTGTTTTGCGCCGGCGAGATGTTGGACTGGGAAGCCCCCACCGGGGGGTATTTGATAACGGGCTGCCTTGCCACCGGCCGATGGGCCGGGCGCGGTGCAGCCCGATACCTTGGGTTGGAGCCGGCGGATTAACGGGCGGCAACCGCCCGAAAGGCCGGCCGCGCACGCAGCGCCTTGGCATAGGCCGCCAGCCCGTCGCCGACTTGCGGAAATCCCGCACCAATTGACCAATTGATGCAGTGACAGGCCAGGATATCGGGCAAACTAAGCGTATCACCAACCAAAAACGGCCCATTCATGCGGGATTCCAGCACCGCAGCCGAGCGGGCAAATTCCGCCTTGAGGCTGTCTTTTATCTGGGGGACACGCTGGTCTTTGGGAAAGACAAAGCTGTGCTTGGCGGCGGCCCAAAGGATGGCGTCGAATTCGTCAAGCAGCCAAAACGTCATGGCATCCTGCCGGGCGCGCGCCGGGGTGCCGGCCGGGGCGGTCAACTGGCCATGTTTATCGGCCAGATAGGTCATGATCGCCACGGAATCGGTCAGCACATCATCGCCATCCACCAACGCGGGCACCTTGCCGGTGGGGTTGTGGGCCAGGGCCTCGGGGCTGTGGGGCGTGGCGGGAATGTGCTCATAGGGCAGGCCCATTTCCTCAAGCATCCACATCACGCGGAAACTGCGGGATTTTGTGGCTCCGATCACTTTGTACATGGGGTTCTTTCTGAATTAATGCCCGGCCAGCATGGCCAGACGGATAAAGGCGCGTTCAACCACGGCCATGGCCGGGGCGTGCTGCCCGGCAGATCGTAGCGTCAGATCGGTGTCGGTCAACAGGGTCAACGCGGTTTCCAGCTTGGCCGGCCCCCAGCGCCGGGATTGCGCCAGCATGCGATCGCGATGCGGCCCAAAGATCGTTGGACGGCCTGATGTGTCGCAGGCGGCGCGGTGCAGGCTGCGGAAATGACGCATGGCGCCAATGCACAGGCCGACCGGATTGGCGCCTTGGGCCACCAGTTTTTGCATCACCGGGCCGATTTCTTTGGCGCGCCCCTCGGCGACGACCATCAACACATCGTCAATCGCCGCCTCGGTCGAGGTGGGCGCGCAGGCGGCGATATCCGCAAGGGTCAGCGGCGCGGCATCGCCAAGCTTGTAAAGTGTTATTTTTTCAACGGTTTGGCGGAAATCTCCAGGGTCAAGCGCCTGTGCCAAATCGGTCAGGGCGGCCATCACATCGCCGCCAGGGTTGGGCAGGCCCGCGGCGGTCAGGGTTTGCTCTATTTCGGCGCGGCTGGGGGGGTTATCGTATATGCCAACGGCAAACACATTGGGGGCGCTTTCGAACCCCTTGCGCAGTTTTGACGTCGGTTTCAGGGCGCCGGCGCTGACAATGATCTGGGCATCACCGCTTTGCCATTCGGCAAGGGCTTGCAAAACGGCCGGGGCGCAGGTGTCGTTGGCCTCTTCGACGAAGGCGGCGCGGGGGCCGGGGAAAAAACCAACCGCCTTGATCGCATCCAGCAGCAGGGCGGGATCCTTGCGCAAATCCGCGCCGGACATCCGGGTCAGGCGCATTTCTTCCTCGGCGGTGGGGCCAAGCAATGCGGCGATCACCTGTTGCCGCTTGAGCGCGACCCGCATGGCATCGGCGCCATAGATCAAAAGCCCCGTTTTGCCCGGATCTGGTTTGCCGAAATAGGCGGCGGCATCGCGGGCAGACAGCTTCATCGGTTGTTCAGCCGTGTCAGTATCTGATCGGCGACAATCGTCATCAGACGCGCTTGCGCATCCTTTTGGGCGGCCAATGTGGCGACCGTTGTGCCTGTGGCGGAATAGCCGGTGAAATTGCTGACCTCGCCCGAGGTCAGCACCTGCCCGCTGTTTTGATCGCTAAGCGTATAGGACACCTTGGCAAGCAGCGTATAGCGGGCTGTGTTGCCTTCTTCGTCGACGGCCAAGCCTTCTTGGTTGGTTGTGACGGCAAGGGCCAGGTGGTGCTGATCGGTGCGGCTGCGGCCCAACCGCTGTTCCAGCTGACGTTGCAGGATAAACCCGTCGCGGGTTTGTGGTGCGGTAATCCGCGTGGTGCCCAGCAAAGCAGAGCCGCCCCCCTGCGGCCCATAGACAGGTTGAAAACCGCAGGCCGCAAGGGCCAGCGGCAGCATCAACAAATGGCGTCTAGATAACCACATTCACAATCCGCCCCGGCACGACGATGATTTTCTTGGGGCTGGCTCCGGCCAGGCTTCGGATCACAGCTTGGTCTGCCAGGGCCACTTTTTCAACGTCTTCTTTGGCCATATCGGCCGGAACGGTGATTTCCGCCCGGCGTTTGCCGTTGACCTGGATCGGCAGGGTCACGGTGTCAGACACCAGCATCGCGGGGTCGGCGTGCGGCCATGGCGCCAAGGCGATCAGCCCTGTGCCGCCCTGGGCCGCCCAGATGTCTTCGGACAAATGCGGGGTCATGGGCGACATCAGCTGCGCCAGGGTCATGATTGCCTGTTGTTGGGCGGCTTTGCTGGCTTTTGACTTTTGCAAGGTGGCGGTAAAGGCATAAAGCTTGGCAATCGCGGCGTTAAAGCCAAAGGATTCGACCCCGCCTGTGACATCGTGAATTGCCCGGTGCATGGCGCGCAGCAGATCGTCATCGTCGCGGGTGTCGCCGCCGTCGGGCATGTCGATGATCCGGGCCGACAGGCCCCAGACACGCGACAGATGCTTGAAGGCGGCCTCGGCGCCCGATGCCGTCCATTCCACGTCGCGCTCGGGCGGGCTGTCGGACAGAACGAACCAGCGCGCGGTATCCGCGCCATAGGCGGAAATGATATTGATCGGATCCACGACGTTTTTCTTGGATTTCGACATTTTGGCCGAGGGAATAATTTCGACCTGGGTGCCATCGGCCAGCTTGCCGTCTGTTACCGCCTCGGGAAGGTGATAGACGGGGCGGCCATTGCTGTCGCGGGTCTGATAGATTTCATGCGTGACCATGCCTTGGGTGAACAACGCGTCAAAAGGTTCAACCGCCGTTTTCGGCAGGTGGCCGGTGATCTGCATGGCACGGGCGAAAAAGCGCGAATAGAGCAGATGCAAAATCGCATGTTCGATGCCGCCGATATACTGATCGACGTTCATCCAATAGGCGGCTTCCTCTGGATCGGTCGGGGTGGCCGCCTTTGGGGCTGTGAACCGTGCGTAATACCAAGACGAATCGACAAAGGTGTCCATTGTGTCGGTTTCGCGCAGGGCTGGGTTGCCGCAGCTTGGGCAGGTGGTGTGACGCCAGGTCGGGTGACGATCCAGCGGGTTGCCTGGCACGTCCATGGTCACGTCATAAGGCAGCTCAACCGGCAGGTTCTCTTTCTTTTCGGGCACCACGCCGCATGATTCGCAATGCACGATGGGGATGGGGCACCCCCAATAGCGTTGCCGCGAAAGCCCCCAATCGCGCAGGCGGTATTTGGTCACGCCCTGGCCGATGCCCTTGGCTTCGCAATGGGCGATGGCGGCGTCGATCGCCTCGAGCCCGGTTTGCCAGCGTTCGCCTGCAAAACCGCGGTTGTAATAGACCTTGTCGGTCTTGGCGGGCACGAAGGCTTCTGGCAGGGTCTCGTCTGCGGTTTCGTCTGGCAAATAAGTGGAAATGATCGGCAGGCCATATTTGGTGGCAAAGTCGAAATCGCGCTGGTCATGGGCGGGGCAGCCGAAAATCGCCCCGGTGCCGTAATCCATCAAGATGAAATTGGCGATATAGACCGGCAGCTCTTGTGTGGCGTCAAAGGGATGGCGCACCCGGATGCCAGTATCAAGGCCAAGCTTTTCGGCGGTCTCGATGGCCTCTTCCGTGGTGCCGCCCTTGCGGCATTCGGTGCAGAAGGCCGCGATGTCGGGGGATTGTGCCTCAAGCGTCTTGGCCAGCGGGTGATCGGGCGATACCCCGACAAAGCTGGCGCCCAGCAGGGTGTCGGGCCGCGTCGTATAGACCTCGATGGTGGTGTGGCCCTGCGGCGCGTCGACTGTATCGAATGAAAATTGCAGCCCGCGCGACTTGCCGATCCAGTTTTCCTGCATCAGCCGCACTTTGGCGGGCCAGTTGTCCAGCCCGTCCAGCGCGCCCAAAAGCTCGTCCGCCATCGAGGAGATCTTAAAGAACCATTGTGTCAGCTCGCGGCGTTCGACCAGCGCGCCCGATCGCCATCCACGCCCGCCTTCGACCTGTTCATTGGCCAGAACGGTCATATCAACCGGATCCCAGTTCACCACGGCGTTCTTGCGATAGACCAACCCGGCGTCGAGCATATCCAGAAACAAAGCCTGCTGTTGCCCATAGTATTCCGGGTCGCAGGTGGCGAATTCACGGGACCAGTCGATGGACAGGCCCAGCGGCTTCATCTGGTCGCGCATGTCGGCAATATTGCCATAGGTCCAATCCTTGGGGTGCCCACCGATGGCCATGGCGGCATTTTCAGCCGGCATTCCAAAGGCGTCCCAGCCCATCGGGTGCAACACATTGTGCCCTGTCGCCAGCTTATAGCGCGCAATCACATCGCCCATGGTATAGTTGCGCACATGCCCCATATGAATGCGGCCAGAAGGATAGGGAAACATCTCAAGCACATAGTATTTTGGCTTGTCAGCCGATCGCACGGCCTGAAAGACCTTGTCCTTGGCCCAGGCGGCTTGCCAATGGGCTTCGATCTGGGCGGGGGAATAACGCGACATTCAGTGGACCTCTTTTACGTCAAAACGCCGGACGCCGCCAAATGGGGCCCGGCGCAGATGGGGTGGCCTTTTGCGGGCTTAGAATTTGCTGTCAGCAATGCGCAACTGGCGCGCGCGGCTTAGGATTGCGTCTTCGACGGCGCGGGTGGTGGCATCGGGGGCCGGGCCGCTGCGGGTTTGCAGCGCCAGATTAAGCGACCGGGCGTCCAGCGCCGGATCATTGATCAACACCGTGGCGCGATAGGCGCGCCCGCCGCCGGGCGGGGTGCCAAAGCCGGTCAGGATGACGCCGGTGAACGGGTCAACCGATGTGATCGGCAAAAAGCCAAGGACTTCGATCGTGGCGGCCCACAGGTATTTGTTCACCTGCACCTTGGTTTCGGGGTTCTTCTGGCCGAAAAGTTGCCAGATGGTGTCTTCTTGATCGACGAAATCGGGGTGCGCGCTGTCTTGTTGCTGAGGTTGCGATTGCCCGTCAGGCAGGCCCGCCGGGCGAATAACCCCGCAAGAAGCCAAGGCAAAAAGGGCCAGCACCCCAATAAAACGTCCGATATCCAAACGTCGCAGCATAACAGCGATCCTTCATTTGTTCGCGCACTGGTCTAGCCAAGCTGGCCTGCGCGGGCAAGCTATAGTTGGCCCAAAGCCAAGCCATATCCGGGCCGGGCCGCCCGATCCGGCGCGCAGGCGCATTTTGCAGGTGTGGCAAACCTGCATCATCTCTGGCGACTTTCGCTTTTGCCGGTCCAGAGTTCTTGCATTGCGATGGGAAAAAGCGCGAAACACCTGTCATACCTTTTCCGGATTCCCCGGATCAGGCATGTGAAATTATCTAACCCCGAGGGACAACTCATGAAAAAAGTTCTCTTCGCTACTACTGCCCTGATCGCCACAGCCGGCATGGCAGCAGCCGATATCAACCTGTCCGGCTACGGCCGTTTTGGTCTGAACCAGACAAAGTCTGGCGGCACAACAACATCCACGGTTGAAAACCGCATCAACGTAGACATCAAAGGCTCCGGTTCGAACGGCGACCTGTCTTGGGGTGGTAAACTGCGCATGCGTGGCTCCTCCGGTGCAGTCGCAACTTTGAACGCGCCTCAGGTTCACCTGACTTCGGGCAACGTCACCATCTATGCCGGCAACCTGCCAGGCGTTCTGGACTCCATGCCTGGCGTATACGCGCCAACAGTTGGTTACACCGGTGGCAACTTTGCCAACATGGTAACAGCCGGCGACAACCTGGCCTATTCGTCGACAGGCGCTGGCGCCAATGGCGTTCAGGTTAACTATTCGATGGGTGACATCTCGGTTGCGGCTTCGACAGCTGACGGCGCAGGCGACACACAGTTCTCCGTTCAGTATTCTGCTGGCGCACTGACATTCGCTGCTGGTGTTCAGCAGGGTGACGTTGCGGCTGACGACGTAACAGCGATCACAGTTGGCTACTCGATGGGCGACATGTCCTTCACCGCCGGCTATGGCGACAACAACGGCACCACACGCAACGCCGTAACTGTTGGCTACAGCGTATCTGCTGACACATCCGTGACTGTTTATGCTGCAAACGTCAGCACCGCAGGCACAGACACAGCCTTTGGTCTGGGCGCCAAGCACAGCCTGGGTGGCGGTGCTTCCCTGGGTGTCGGCTTTGAAGAAAACACTGCCGGCGCACAGCGTGCCGAAATCGGTGTATCTTTGGGCTTCTAATTCCTGAACAGGAATTAAGAAGTGGGCTGAGGGGCTTTGCCTCTCAGCCTTTTCCTGTTTCAACGCGAATCATTTTTTGCGTCAAAATACACCAGAAAGGGGAAGTGCTTAGATTTTAATATACTTTGGGGTGTAAATTTAACCAGTTTGACTGCTGTTTTACCGTTTCTTCTTGGCTTTCAGTATAATTTGCCAAAGAAACCCCTGCGGCTTGGCGCTTTGTTTTTGTGATGCTCTGCCGTGCTCGACCAGCAGTTCGTTATCGGAGCGTAATCATGTTTAATCTGTTTTCCCGGCCTCATGCCGTCAAAGCCGTGCCAGATACCGATCTGGAGGCGTTTTTCCACGATCACTACTATCCCTATGCCTGCGCCACCAAAAAGCGGCCGCGCTTTGATCTGTTGGTGTATCAGCGACATATCGCCCCCGGCCTTGGCGGGCTTGGCCTGCGCCAGATTTCGCTGCGCGAGATCGACAAATGGAAGCTGGGCCAGCTGCAATTGGGGCTGAAGAATTCCACCATCAACAAGCATATCTTTTTGCTGAACCAATTGATGAAACTGGCCAGCAACTGGGGCTTTACCGATCCAAATCATCATCTTCTGCTCAAGCTGAAAAAGCTGCCGATCGGCGATTATTCGCAGAAATTCCTGACACAGCAGGAAATCGGCGCGCTGTTGCGGGGCTGTCAAAAAAGCCATCACCCGTTTTTGTTCCATGTTGCCAAGGTGTTGCTGCTGACCGGCGCGCGGATCGGTGAATTGCGCAACGCGGTGTGGGGCGATATCGACGAAGGCACCTGTATGTGGCGGGTGCCGCTGTCCAAAAGCGGCCGGTCGCGCGATATCTTTCTAAGCCAGGATGCCCTTGCCACCTTCCGCGAAGTCCGTCGCGAGGCGGCCTATCTGGGGCTGGGCACCCAGCCGCGCGATTTCGTGTTCACCAACCCGCGCAGCAAGACCAAATACGACAGCTTTTATGCCGCCTGGTATCGCGTGCTTGAGGCCGAGGGCCTGCCGACCATACGCATCCACGATCTGCGCCACACCTATGCCAGCATCCTTATCAACAACGGTGTCAGCATTTACGAGGTGCAGCGCCTGCTGGGCCATTCCAACATCACCATGACCCAGCGCTATGCGCATCTGCTGAAAAACAAGCTGCACCGCCGCACCGAGGTTGTCTCGAATGCCATTCTCAGCGGGCACGTCAAGCCGCCCGGCGGTCATCACCCGCAGCTTTAGGCGAAAAAAGACCGGGCACAAGGCCCGGTCAGTCCAACAGGGAGGTGCATGTCATAACCCGGACATGCGGCGGGGTCTTCAGGAAGGGACAGGTCATGAAAACCCTGTCACACCCCCCGCATAAGCGCTGTTCGTTAATAAACTGCCAACGCCAGCAAAGTTTGGCGCCGTCAGGTCATCAAGCGATAGCCCCCCGATTCCGTCACCAAAAGCTGCACATTGGAGGGATCAGGTTCGATTTTCTGCCGCAGACGATAGATGTGTGTCTCGAGGGTGTGGGTCGTGACCCCGGCGTTATAGCCCCAAACCTCGTGGAGCAGCACATCGCGCGCCACAACACCTTCGGTGGACCGATAGAGAAACTTGAGGATGTTGGTTTCCTTTTCGGTCAGGCGCACCTTTTTGTCATCCTCGGTAATCAGCATCTTCATTGCCGGTTTGAACGTATAAGGCCCCATCTGGAAAACCGCGTCCTCGGATTGTTCGTGTTGGCGCAGTTGCGCGCGAATACGGGCCAAAAGAACCGGGAATTTGAAGGGCTTAGACACATAATCATTGGCGCCGGCGTCCAGCCCAAGGATGGTGTCGGAATCGCTGTCATGGGCGGTCAGCATCACAATCGGGCTTTTGACGCCCTGTTTGCGCATCAGGCGGCACAGCTCGCGGCCATCGGTATCGGGCAGGCCGACATCCAGGATCACCAGATCATAGATCGCCTCTTTGGCGCGCACCATTGCATCCGCCCCGGTCGCGGCCTCAAAAACGTCAAAATCCTCTGTTAAAACAAGCTGTTCGCTTAGGGCTTCGCGAAGATCATCATCATCGTCGACCAGCAAAATCTTTTTAAGTTGCGCCATCGTTATCTCCTTCACATTTCTGAAATGTGAGCTTTGAAAGATACTAAGGCAAGCGCCGAGGCGGGAATTTCACGGGCTCGTGTCGAATGACCCGGCAAATGTTTCAATTCCGGTCGATTTGCCCTAGATCAGACAGGAAAAAAGCGGACACTGTAACATGATGAACCTTGCACCCAGCATAATTGAACGCCTTGCCCGCGCCCGTGCCGATCTGCGGATGGGGGTGCCTGTGGTGTTGTCCGGGGCGCGAACGATTTTGGTTGCAGCAGTGGAAACCGTTAATAATCAGCGCCTTAATCAGATAATGTCGATGGGGTCTGCACAGGTGGTGATCACCGCGCGCCGGGCGGAAACCCTGAAGGCCCGCGCCTATGATGGGGATATCGCGCGGGCCATGTTGCCCAAGGGCGCTGATTTGCGGTGGCTGCGCGCGGTCGCGGATCCGGCCGATGACTTGATGGCGCCGATGAAGGGGCCGCTGGATTGCGCGCGTGGCGGCGATGTCACCGCCGAACGGCTGGCGATCCAGCTGATAAAATCCGCCCAGCTTTTGCCCGCAGCATTGGTGGTTGAGATCACCAAGACCCGTGAAAAGTTTGAAAATCAGGGTCTTACAGTGATTTCCGTGGCGCAGGCCACCCCGCATTTGCGCGCCAACAGCCCGCTGCATCCGGTGGTTCATGCCCGCTTGCCGATGCGCGCCTCTGAGAGCGGGCGGCTGCATATTTTCCGCCCCGAGGATGGCGCAGATGAACATTATGCCATTGAAATTGGCCGCCCCGATCGCAGCCAGCCGGTGCTGGCGCGCTTGCATTCGGCCTGTTTCACCGGCGATGTGCTGGGCAGCCTGAAATGCGACTGTGGTCCGCAGCTTGATGCGGCGCTGGCCCAGATGGCAGCCGAAGGGACTGGCCTGCTGCTGTATATGAACCAAGAGGGGCGCGGCATCGGCCTTGCCAATAAGATGCGCGCATATTCCCTGCAAGATCAAGGGTTTGATACGGTCGAGGCCAATCACCGACTAGGGTTCGAGGACGACGAGCGGGATTTCAGATTGGGGGCGGATATCCTGCGTGCCTTGGGGTTTTCCCAGGTGCGGCTGTTGACCAACAACCCCCGCAAGGTGGCAATGATGCAATCCAGCGGCATCACCGTCGCGCAGCGGGTGCCCCTGCGGGTGGGAAAAACCCCGCAAAACGCCGCCTATCTGGCGACAAAAGCCAATAAATCCGGGCATTTGATGTGACCCCGTATGATTTGGTCCTGACCCCTCGGGGCCTGCGGTTTATGGGGCGCCTTTACCCATGCAGCATCGGCAAGGGAGGGCCCAGCCCCGACAAGCACGAGGGGGACGGCGCGACGCCCTGCGGGGTGCACCGCATTGTTGGAATGCTGTATCGCCCTGACCGGATGCCGGCGCCCGCGCCCTGGGCTGTGCCCATCGGCCCGCGCGATTTATGGTCAGACGATCCGACCCTGCCGGGGTATAACCGCCATGTAAAAGCCCCCTTTGCCGGCAGCCACGAACGCCTGCGCCGCGCCGATCCCTTGTATGATCTGGTCTTGTTGACCGATTGGAACTGGCCTGATGCGCAGCCGGGGCGCGGGTCGGCGATCTTTATCCATCAGTGGCGCCGGCCCGGTTTCCCGACCGAAGGGTGCCTGGGGTTGTCACGTCAGAATTTGCGTTATATTTCAACGCATATTGGCATTGGATCGCGGTTTATTGTGCCACCGTTTCCCGCGCTCCGAAAATAGCGGATCCAACCCGAACATGGGTTGCGCCAAGGGCAATGGCGCGGGTGAAATCGCTGCTCATTCCCATGCTCAGGCCGGTCAGGCCATTGCGGGCGGCGATTTTCGCCAAGAGCGCAAAATGCAAGGACGCCTCTTCGGACACCGGCGGAATACACATCAATCCGCGCACGGGCAGATCCATATTCAGACACTCTTTGATAAAGGCGTCTGCCTCGCCCGGCAGCACCCCGGCCTTTTGCGGCTCTTCTCCGGTGTTGATTTGAATGAATAAATCGGGGCAATGCCCGATTTCTTGGGCAAGGCGGGCAAAGGTGGCGGCCAGTTTGGGGCGGTCCAGCGAATGGATGGCCTGAAACAATTCAAAGGCCTGGCGGGCTTTGTTGGTTTGCACCGGGCCAATCAGATGCAAATCAATCCCGTCAAAGCGTTGCCGAAAATCTGGCCATTTGCCTGCCGCCTCTTGCACACGGTTTTCGCCGAATACCCGATGGCCCTGATCCAGAATATGCGCGACGCGGTCGTTCGGTTGCACTTTGGACACCGCGATCAATGTAACCGCGCCGGCCGGCCGGCCGGCGGCGGCTTCTGCCTTTGCGATTTCGTCCTGAATTTCCGTCAATGCCATTGGTCGATCCCTTTTGCTTTGGCCCCAAAAACACCAGTTTGCGGCAAAAGAAAAGGGGCAGGCCCTGCGGCCCACCCCTTCCCAATGTGGATTGAAACTGGCTTAGAAGCCGAATTTCACACCGATTTCCGCGCGCTGTGTGCCCGCAGTGTTTTCTTCGATGCCTGCGCCAACGGAAACACCGCCGCCCAGGCTGTGGTTGGCGCCCAGGCCAAAGGCTGTGTCGGTGCCGGCTGTGGACACGTCAGCAACGTAAACGGTGACAGATGTGTCGGCCGATACGTTATAGCCCAAGGTCAAAGCGTTGCGCTTGGTGCCGTTGTTGTCGCCGTAACCGGCGGTGAAGGACATATCGCCCATCGAATAGCCAACTGTGACGGCTGTTACGTCATCAGCGGCAACGTCACCCTGCTGAACACCAGCAGCGAATGTCAGGTTGCCGGCCGAATAAGCAACGGTCAGCTGGTGATCGCCAGCGCCATCAGCTGTTGCGGCAGATACGGTCAGATCGCCCATGACATAGTTTACCTGAACGCCGTTTGCGCCAGCGCCGGTCGACGAATAGGCCAGGTTGTCGCCTGATGTGACGATGTTCGCAAAGTTACCGCCTGTGTAACCTACGGTTGGGGCATAGACACCTGGCATGGATTCCAGTGGGCCAGGGATGTTACCCGCATAAACTGTAACGTTGCCCGAGCCGATGTGAACTTGGCCGCCGCTCAGTGTTGCTGTCGCGCCACCGGCTGTCCGCAGACGGACCTTGCCGCCCCAGCTCAGGTTGCCGTTTGTGCCGGAACCTTTGATGTCGATGTTGACGCGGTTTTCAGTCGCAGTCGAGGACACACCACCGGATGGTTTCGACTGGTTCAGACCAAAACGGCCGTAGCCGGACAGGTTGATATCGGCTGCTGCCATGCCGGCTGTGGCGATCAGGGCAGTAGTAGCGAAGAAACCTTGTTCAATTCGGGCAAGGTAATTCATACTATTGGCCGAAAATGGGGGGTTTGCGCCAGTCTCCTTAAAAGTGTGCGGTGCGGAAAATATTGGTCCATACGTTTGGCGCTAAAATACACCCATAAGGAGAGTTCAGGCGCCCCGGATCAACAAAGCGGCGCCGGGGCATGGTGCTTGGGGCGGGGCTGGGATAGGGTGGCGCGAAACGGGGATTTCGGGGGGCCTTTATGTCGTTTACGCTTGCCACATGGAACATCAATTCGGTGCGGTTGCGGGCCGATCTGGTGCTGCGGCTGCTGGCCGAACAGGGGCCGGATGTGCTGTGCTTGCAAGAATGCAAAAGCCCGGTCGACAAGATGCCGCTCGACGCCTTCGCCGCAGCGGGATACGGTCATTGCGTGGCGCGCGGGCAAAAGGGCTATAACGGGGTTGCCATCCTGTCGCGTTTGCCCCTGACCGAGGCCGGCGCCGAGGATTTCGCCAGCCTGGGCCATGCGCGGCATGTGGCGGCGCGGCTGGAAAATGGCGCGGTGATCCATAATTTTTATGTCCCGGCCGGCGGTGATGTGCCCGATCGCACCGTGAACGAGAAATTCGGCCAAAAGCTGGATTATCTAGCGCAGATGCGTGACTGGTTCGTGCAATCCGCGCCCGAGCGGTCGATTTTGGTCGGGGATCTGAATATTGCCCCGCGCGAGGACGACGTTTGGGATCACAAAAAGCTGCTGAAAATCGTCAGCCACACCCCGCAAGAGGTCGCAGCATTGGGCGAGGTCCAAGAGGCGGGGCGCTTTGTCGATATAACCCGGCAGGACATTCCGCAGGGGCCATTGTTCAGCTGGTGGTCTTATCGCGCGCGCGATTGGGACGCGGCGGACAAGGGGCGGCGGCTGGACCATATCTGGGCGACGGCGGATATTGCCCAGGCGGGACATTCCAGCAAGATCCTGCGCGATGTGCGCGGCTGGGACCAACCAAGCGATCACGCGCCGGTTTTTGCGGCTTTTGACCTTTGATTTTGCGCCCGCACCGCACATATAGGGCGAAACAGCCTGTGATAGGAAAGAAAACATGGATTTGAATGTACTTGGCGCCGGTTCAGGCGCGTCAGAGTGGATCAAGGACACAACCGAGGCCAGCTTTATGGCCGATGTGGTCGAGGCCTCGCAATCGGTGCCGGTCATCGTGGATTTCTGGGCGCCCTGGTGCGGCCCGTGCAAGACCCTTGGCCCGCAATTGGAAGCCGAGGTCACGGCAGCCAAGGGCGCGGTGCGCATGGTCAAGGTGAATGTCGACGAGGCGCAGAATATCGCGGCGCAGCTTCAGATTCAGTCGATCCCGACGGTCTATGCGTTTTTCAAGGGACAGCCGGTGGACGGGTTTCAAGGCGCGGTGCCCGCATCTGAGCTGAAAGCCTTTGTTGAGCGGGTGATCAAGGCCGGCGGCGGCGAGGCCCCCTCGGAAAGTCTTGGCGCCGCAGTCGAGGCCGCAGAAGAGATGCTGGCCGAGGGCGCGATTGACGATGCGATTCAGACATTCGCAGCGGTTCTGGGCGAAGACCCAGCCCATGCGGCGGCCTATGGCGGTTTGGTGCGGGCGCATATTCAGGCCGGCGATTTCGATCAGGCCGAAGCGGTGCTGAATGGCGCCCCGGTCGAGATTTCCAAATCGCCCGAGCTTGAGAGCGCGCACGCGCAGCTTGAGCTGGCCCGCCAGGCGCAGGCCGCCGGGCCAGTGGATGAATTGCGCGCGGCGGTGCAGGCCGATCCGACCGATCATCAGGCCCGATTTGATCTGGCGCAAGCCTTGCATGGCACCGGCGATATCGAGGGCGCGGTCGAACAATTGCTTGAGCTGTTTCGCCGTGACCGCACATGGAACGATGAGGCGGCCAAGGCTCAGCTGTTCACGATTTTTGAATCGCTCAAGGCCAATGACCCGGTGGCGCTGAATGGACGGCGGCGGCTTAGCTCGATGATCTTTGCATAATGTGCTGCGCCGGCTAGGGTAGGGCCATGATCAAGCCAAGCGATTTGCCCGACGTGGTTGCGATTTTTCCTTTGCCCGGGGCGCTGTTGTTGCCCCGTGCCCGGTTGCCGCTGCATATTTTTGAGCCGCGCTATTTGCAGATGTTCGAAGATGCGCTGAAAACCCGCGAGCGGCTGATCGCCATGGTGCAGCCCAACGAAGTGCCGGGGCGCGGCGGCAACGGATTGCACCGGATTGGCTGTGCCGGACGGGTGACACAGTTTTCCGAAACGGATGATGGGCGCTATTTGATCACGCTGGGCGGTGTGTCGCGCTTTCGGGTGCTGCGCGAGGTTGAGGGGTTTACCCCATATCGCCGCTGCGAGGTCAGCTGGGAAGGGTTCGAGCGGGATCTGGGCGGGGAAGAAAAAGATCGCCGGTTTGATCGACCGGGGTTTTTGGACCTGCTGGGCCGTTATTTCGATGCGCGCGATCTTTCGGCGGATTGGGAGACGTTGAAAGAAGCCGATGATGAGCTGTTGATCAATTCGCTGTCGATGATGCTTGATTTCGAACCGGAAGACCGGCAGGCCCTGCTGGAGGCGCCGTCGCTGTCGACGCGGCGCGAAACCTTGGTGACGTTGATTGAGTTCCAGTTGCGCGGCGGAGATGAAAGCGAGACCATGCAATGAGTGAGACACAGATTGAATTTGACCGCCGCATGCTTGAGGCGCTGATTTGTCCACGCAGTCAGACCACGCTGGAGTATGACAAGGCGCGCCAGGAGCTGGTGTCGAAGGCGGCCGGGCTGGCCTATCCTATTCGCAACGGGATCCCGGTGATGCTGGTAGATGAGGCGCGGGTTCTGGAGTGAGCTGCGCGGATTGAACGGCGGGGGGCGCCGCATGTGCCGGTTTGCTGTTGCGCGGGTCGGAGCCTCCGGCGGGGATATTTAAGAACAAAAGAAGGGGCGCGCGGGGGCGTTCAGAGCGGTTGGCCTTTCATCAGGCGCGGCAGATCGCCATTCAGGCCGGCCGCCTCGCGGATGAAACCACGGCGCAGGGGGGGCAGGTGCGCCACCAGCCCCATGCCGATGTCGCGGGCGGCGCGCAGGAGCGAGTTATCGTTCGAAAACAGCCGGTTGAATGTGTCTGTGGCCAGGGCCAGCGCGGCGTTGTCGAAGCGGCGCCAGGTTTGATACCGGGACAGGACATCCGGGGCGCCGATGTCTTCGCCGCGCCGTGTGGCATCGGCGATCACTTGGGCCAAGGCGGCGATATCGCGCAGCCCGGCGTTCAGCCCTTGCCCGGCGATTGGGTGCATCCCATGTGCGGCATCGCCCACCAGAGCCAGGCGGGGGGCGATCAGCGCTTGTGTCATCGACAGGCTGAGCGGGTAGGTGAAGCGCCGGCCTTGCAGGGTGATATCGCCGAGGAAGTCGCCAAAGCGCGGGCGCAGCGCATCGAGGTATTGCGCGTCGGGCAGGGCGTTTATGGCGGCGGCGGTTGCTGTGCTTTCGCTCCAGACGATGGAGCAGCGATTGCCGGGAAGGGGCAGGATGGCCAATGGGCCGGGCGGCATGAAGAATTGGTGGGCGACGCCGTTATGGGGCTTTTCGTGACCAATTGCGCAGACCAGCGCCGTTTGGCCGTAATCCCAGCCGCTTCGGCGCAGGCCGGCGCGTGCGGCGGTGCCTGACCCGCGCCCGTCGCACCCCACCAGAAGCCGCGCCTTGAGCTGGCTTTGGTTGCCAAGGGTCAGGGTGGTGTGCCCCGCCGCCGTGTCTTGCGCCACAACCGTTTCGCCAAACCGGCAAGTGATCTGAGGGTGTGTTTGCACCGCATGAATGAGGGCGGGTCGCAGGTGCCGGTCTTCGATCATAAAGCCCATGGGGCCTTCTTCGATTTCGGCGTGGTCAAAGTGCATGAAAAACGGCGATGGACCTTCGCCCGCGCGCCCGTCTGTGACCTTGATATCCAGCATTGGCTGTGCCTGCGGTGCCAGCCCCTGCCAGAGGCCAAGACCGGTGAGAAGCCGCACAGATGTCAGCGCCAGCGCATAGGATCGGCCGTCAAAGTCAGCCGAGGAAAACCGATCGGCCGGTTGGGCGTCGATCACGGTTACACGCAGGCCGGCCTGGGCGCAGGCCAGCGCCAGAACCGGGCCATTCAGGCCGCCGCCAACAATCAGGATATCGCTGTCCAATGTCATATCTGTGAATATGCGCGTTGCGGGGGGATTGTCCATGCGCGCTTGCGTCGCTACCGTTTGGGAAGAACAAAAATGAGAGGCGATGCAGTGGAAAAGTGGTTGTGGATGTCGGCGGCGGATTTAGGCCGGGCGATTGGTCGGGGCGAGATTGATCCCATCGCGTTGACGCAGACCTTTTTGACGGCGATTGACGGGCATCCGTTGCGCGACCGGATCTATGCCCGTGTGACCCATGACCGGGCCCGCGCCGAGGCCAAGGCCGCCAGCGCCCGTGCGCGCAGCGGGCAGCGGTTGTCGTTGCTGGATGGGGTGCCGATCAGCTGGAAGGATTTGTTTGACAGCGCGGGCACCGGCACCGAGGCCGGTTCCATGTTGTTGCAGGGCCGCGTGCCAGAACGCGATGCCGAAGTGCTTGCCAATGCAACGGCGGCGGGGTTGGTCTGTTTGGGCAAGACCCACATGAGCGAGCTGGCCTTTTCCGGCCTTGGCTTGAACCCCAGCACCGCGACGCCGCCTTGTGTCAATGATCCGTCGGCGGTGCCGGGGGGGTCGTCGTCGGGGGCCGGGGCGTCGGTTGCCTTTGGTTTGGCGGCGGCGGGCATTGGCTCAGATACCGGGGGATCTGTGCGGATCCCGGCGGCGTGGAATGACCTGGTGGGGCTGAAAACCACGGCCGAGCGGGTGCCATTGGATGGGGTGGTGCCACTGGCGCCGCGGTTTGACACGGTCGGGCCGCTTTGCCGCACGGTCGAGGACGCGGCCCTGTTGTTGGCGGCGCTTGAGGGGGGGCGCCCGGCGGATTTGGCCGGGGCCAACCTGCACGGGCGGCGGTTTGCGATTTTGGACAGCGTGGCGCAGGACGATCTGCGCGCCGCGCCATCGGCGGCCTTTGACAGCGCGGTCCAGCGGCTTGAGGCGGCAGGCGCCCAGATTTCGCGCCTGCGCTTTGATGACCTGCACGAAGCAATGGCCCTGACGTCATGTCTGTATACGGTCGAGGCTTACGGCCTTTGGCGCGATGTGATCGAGGCCAATCCCGATGCGATGTATCGCGAAATACTTGAGAGATTTCAGTTGGGTAAGGGTTTTTCAGGGCCGGATTATGTCGCCGCATGGGCCAAGCTGGAAACCATCCGCGGCGCCTATGATGCAGCGGTGGCGGGCTTTGATGCGGTGCTGGTGCCGACGGCGGCGATCCTGCCGCCCAATCTGGAACGCCTGAACAGCGATCATGATTATTATGTGGCTGAAAATCTGATCGCGCTGCGCAACACCCGGATTGCCAACCTGATGGGCCTGTGTGCGCTGACCTTGCCGACCGGCACCGCCAGTTGCGGGCTGACCCTGATGGGCGCCCCCCACATGGAGGAACAGCTGCTGCGGGTGGGGGCAGCGGCGGCGCAGGCACTGGCTTAGCATTGGCGCAAAAGCCACAAACCCAAAGAAAGCTGCGCGCCTTGCTGGACGCGCGGCCCCCACCCGAGTAGTCTGGCCGCAACGGGGCGTTTATGATCCCGATCCAGAGGCTGAATATCGATGATGTATCCTGAGCGGTTTTCGAACCTTCCGGCCCATGCGTGGCCGCGTTTGCGTGCCTTGCTTGACGTGCACGAGGGCGGCGGCCCGGCCATTCACATGACCATAGGCGAGCCAAAGCACGCCTTTCCGGCATGGGTGACGGATGTGATTTCCAGCAATGCCGCCGGGTTTAACCGGTATCCGCCCAACGAAGGGTCGCCCGAGCTGCGCACCGCCATCACCGGTTTTGTGGCGCGCCGCTATGGGGTTGATCTGGATCCTGATACCAATGTCATGGCCCTGAACGGCACGCGCGAAGGGCTTTATAACATCGCCATGGCGCTGTGCCCGGAAACCAAGAACGGCCAGCGCCCGGCCATTTTGATGCCCAACCCGTTTTATCAGGTCTATATGATTGCGGCCCTGTCGGTCGGGGCCGATCCGATCATGGTGCCGGCCACCGCTGAAACGGGGCATTTGCCCGATTTTGCCAGCCTGCCAGTTGCGGTTCTTGAACGCACCAGCGCGGTTTATGTCTGTTCGCCGGCCAACCCGCAGGGGGCGGTGGCGGATCGCGCCTATTGGCGGGGCTTGCTGGCGCTGGCCGAGAAGCATGACTTTAAGATTTTTGCGGATGAATGCTATAGCGAGATTTATCGCGATACCCCGCCCCCCGGCGCGCTTGAGGTCGCGCAAGAGGTGGGCGCCGATTTGAACCGGGTGGTGGCGTTTCATTCGCTGTCGAAACGGTCCAACCTGCCGGGGTTGCGGTCGGGGTTTATTGCCTCGGGTGCCAAGGCGATCCACGAGGCGCGGCAATTGCGCAACTATGCCGGGGCGCCGCTGCCGCTGCCGTTGCAACAGGCCGCCGCAGCGGTCTGGGACGACGAAGAACATGTGATCGAAAACCGGGCGCTTTACGTCGAGAAATATCACATTGCCGATCGGATTTTGGGGAATGTGCCGGGCTATGTCAGCCCCCAAGCCGGGTTTTTCCTGTGGCTTCCGGTGGACAACGACGAGGCCGCAGCGCTGAAGCTGTGGCGCGAAACAGGCGTTCGCGTCCTGCCGGGCAGCTATCTGGCGCAGGATTACCAAGGCGTGAACCCCGGTCAGGGCTATATTCGGGCGGCGATGGTCGCCCCCAAAGACGAGACAGAGCGCGCGATTGGTTTGATCCGTGATTGTCTGTATCAAGACGCATTTCGAGGACAGTGAGACATGGCATATCAAACACGGGGGCGCGACCCGCTTTTGGACCGTAACACGCAGATTGTAATCGAAAAACGCGGCAAGGAATTGCTGGGGCTTGTGCTGGTGGCGCTGGGGCTGATGGCCTGTGCGATGATCGGAAGCTATACCCCCGAGGATCCAAATTGGATGGTCGCCACCGAGGAACCCGCGCAGAATTTGCTGGGCCGGACCGGCGCTTCGATTGCGGCGCCGCTGTTTATGATCATTGGTTGGGGGGCTTGGGCCATTGCGCTGGTGTTGTTGGCCTGGGGCGTGCGCTTTGCGTTACACAAGGGCCAAGAGCGCGCGGTCGGGCGCCTGATTTTTGCCCCGATTGTTGTGGCACTGTGTGCGGTCTATGCGGCCACGTTGAATCCCAGCCCGATGTGGCGCGAAATGCACAGCTTTGGCCTTGGTGGGCTGTTTGGCGACACGGTCACAAGCCTGCTTTTGACGCTCTTGCCGCTGGGATCCAGCTTTGCGGTCAAGCTGATGTCGCTGGTGATGGCGCTGGGCATTGTGGCGATGGGGGCCTTTGTTTTGGGCTTTACCCGCCCCGAGCTGGCGCGGATTGGCCGCTTTTTGCTTTTGGGCCTGATCATGAGCTATGCCGGGCTGATGACCCTGCTTGGGCGCGGCGCCAGCCAGGCTGTGCAGGCGGCCCAGACCCTGCAAGCCCGCCAGGCCGATCGCAAAACCCGCCCGGCAGACCCTGCAAAAGATATCCCGTCAAGACCGGGCTTGCTGGCGCGTATCAAACGCCCACAGCTTGGCGCGGGCGACGATGATATCGGGGTGATCGACGACAGCTTTCCCGCCGGGGACATGGTCGCCGATGGCCAAGACGACACGCCCGGCGATGACCGAATTCGTGCCAAGATCGCTGATGTGATCAAATCGCGCAGCCAGCCGGCCGAAGCCGTTGCCGCGCTGACCAAGGGGCTGGGTCGTGGGCCTGATCCGTTGATCCTGAACGCCCCCGGCGGCGCCCCCCTGCGCGCCGAACCGCCGCTGACCAAGGCCAACCAGATGCCAGGCACGCCGACGGCGCCCCAAACGCCCGCCGATCCCGAGGCGCATCTTGATCCCCAGATTCCGGCCCAGGCCCCGATCCAATCGCCCAGCATCCCGCTGAACGAGCCGCGCAAAGTGGTTCAACAGCCGGCGCGCAAGGTGGTGCACCCCTCGCGGCGCGCCCAGCAAGAGGCCCAGCCAGATTTGTCGTTCGACGATGCGGCCTCGGGGTTCGAACTGCCCCCTCTCAATCTTTTGGAAAGCCCGACAACGATCAAACGCCTTCAGCTCAGCGACGAAGCGCTGGAAGAAAACGCCCGCATGTTGGAATCGGTGCTGGATGATTACGGGGTCAAAGGCGAAATTGTCGCGGTGCGACCCGGCCCGGTTGTCACGATGTACGAGCTGGAACCGGCACCGGGCCTCAAGGCCAGCCGGGTGATCGGCTTGGCCGATGATATCGCCCGGTCGATGGCCGCCCTGTCGGCGCGCGTGTCAACGGTGCCGGGCCGCAGCGTCATTGGCATCGAATTGCCCAATGAAACACGCGAAAAGGTGATCCTGCGCGAAATTCTCAGCGCCCGTGATTTCGGCGACAGCAACATGCGCCTGCCGCTGGCGCTGGGCAAGGATATCGGCGGCGATCCCGTCGTGGCCAATCTGGCGAAAATGCCCCACCTGCTGATCGCAGGCACCACCGGGTCCGGCAAATCTGTGGCGATCAACACGATGATCCTGTCGTTGCTTTATAAGCTGACGCCGGATGAATGCCGGATGATCATGATCGACCCGAAAATGCTGGAACTGTCGGTCTATGACGGTATTCCGCATTTGCTGTCTCCGGTTGTCACCGACCCCAAAAAGGCTGTCGTCGCCCTTAAATGGACCGTTGGCGAAATGGAGGAGCGGTATCGCAAAATGTCCAAGATGGGCGTGCGCAATATCGAAGGCTATAATGGCCGCGTCCGCGAGGCCCTGGCCAAAGGCGAAATGTTCAGCCGCACGGTGCAAACCGGCTTTGATGACGACACCGGAGAGCCGGTGTTCGAGACCGAAGAATTCCAACCCGTCGTCCTGCCCTATATCGTGGTGATCGTTGACGAAATGGCCGATCTGATGATGGTCGCCGGCAAAGAAATCGAGGCCTGCATCCAGCGCCTTGCCCAAATGGCACGGGCCAGCGGGATCCACCTGATCATGGCCACCCAGCGCCCGTCGGTGGATGTGATCACCGGCACCATCAAGGCCAACTTCCCCACCCGGATCTCGTTCCAGGTCACGTCAAAAATCGACAGCCGCACGATCCTGGGCGAAATGGGCGCTGAACAGCTTCTGGGCATGGGCGACATGCTTTATATGGCCGGCGGGGCCAAGATCACCCGTTGCCATGGACCATTCGTCAGCGATGAAGAAGTCGAAGAAGTGGTCAACCATCTCAAGGGGTTCGGCGCGCCCGATTATATCAACAGCGTGCTGGAAGGGCCGGCCGAAGACCAAGAAAGCAGCATTGATGCGGTGCTGGGCCTTGGCGGCAATACCGATGGCGAAGATGCCCTTTATGACACCGCCGTGGCCATCGTCATCAAAGACCGCAAATGCTCCACCAGCTATATCCAACGCAAGCTGGCGATCGGCTATAACAAGGCGGCGCGGCTGGTTGAGCAAATGGAAGAAGAGGGCGTGGTCTCGGCCTCGAACCATGTCGGCAAACGCGAGATATTGGTGCCCGAACAAGGCTGAAACACGATTGCGTGCGCCCCCCTCGTGGTTTCAGAGGGGGCGCGCTAAACTGCGGCCTGTTCCGCATCGACCAAAGGCCCGCGATAATGCTGCCCCGCTTGTTTGCCCTGCTGACCGCCTTGGCCTGCCTGGCCATGCCCGCCCAAAGCGCACAGCTGTCGCTGGCGCAGATTTCGGCGTATTTCAACGCGCTCAAGACGGCGACCGCGCGGTTCGAACAGATCAACGCCGATGGCACACACAGCACCGGCACGCTCTATCTGCGTCGTCCGGGCCGAATGCGTTTTGAATACGATCCGCCCGAAACCGCGCTGGTCATCGCCAGTGGCGGCGCCATCTTGATCTTTGACACCAAGTCAAACCAACCGCCGGAAACCTATGCGCTGCGCAACACCCCTCTGGGCCTGATCCTGAACAATACCGTTGATCTCGCCCAAAGCGATATGATCCTGCGCCACCTCAGCGACGGCCAAACCACCTATGTGGTGGCCCAGGATCCGCAACACCCCGAATACGGCAGCCTGCAAATGGGCCTCTCAGAAGATCCGATTACCCTGCGCAACTGGGTGCTCACCGATGGTTCAGGCGGCCAAACCCACATCCTGCTTGGCCCGCTGACGACGGGCATGGATCTGCCCAATCGCTTGTTCGACCGCGAAGCGGTGAACCCGCGCTTCGATCGCTAAAGCGTTTCGGCTTTCACCTAAAATATCACCCATCACCGATCGCGCGCAAATCTATGATTTCAGCCAGCAATAGGGGATGGCGGGTTCAAGGCATGATGCTCTGGGCGGCGCGCTTCTTTTGTTCGAAAATATCCCCGCCGGAGGCTCCTGCGCTCTCAGACCTGTCTGGGTGGGTGGCGATGTTACGCCCGGCAGCGCGCCAATTGGCCTTGATACCGCTGCGCGCGCGCCTCGACCCCGTTGGCAACACCAAGCAGCCAGGATTTGTTGCGATGGCTGCCGCGCGCAAAGCCGCTCTGCCCTTCGTGATAGGCCAGATACTGATTGCGGGCATCCCCAAGGGCGATCCCGTTGCGGCTGCGGCTTTGGTTCATATACCAGCCCATGAAATCTGCGGCGTCGCGGATGGATGTGCGCCGGGCAAAGGTGCGCCCGGTGTCGGCGCGATAATCATCCCAGGTGCCGTCCAACGCCTGGGCATAGCCATAGGCGCTGGATTGTCGCCCGCGCGGGATGAACCCCAAAACAAAGCGCCGCGGCGTCTTGGCATTCGAGATGAACTTGCTTTCTTGATAGATCGTCGCCATCTGCACATGCATGGGCACGCCCCAACGGCGCTCGGTGGCGCGAAAGGCGCTGACGAACTCGGGGCGCTGGGCAAGGATTGCACAGGCGTTGTCCATATTTCTGGGTGCGCTGGTCCTGCCGCCCGAACAGGATGCAACCAACAAAAAGATCATCAGGGCGCGAAGGGATCTGCTCATCTGCCTCGCTCGTGCTTTGTTTTTTGCTATCCTAGCGCATCTTACCGGTGCGCGGCAATCGCCGATCGCGGATGCTTACAACAAGAAGCCCAGCAAGACCGGCAGGGCAGCGACAGACATCAACGTCGAGACAACCACAAGGCCGGCAACGTCTTGCGAATCAGCGCCATATTTTTCGGCCAACAGATAGGATGTTACCGCCACCGGGGTGGCGATTTGCAGGACCAGAACGCCAAAGGCCACCGGCTCCAGCCCGAAAGCGCGCCCCACCGCCCAGCCGATTGCCACGCAGATCGTCAGCTTGGCCAGGCTCAGCCAGATGGCGCGGCCGATGCCGCCGGGCTGTAACCGGGCGACCGCGACGCCAAGGGTGATCAGCATCAAAGGGATCGCCAGCTGCCCAAGCAGCTGGAGGGTGTTGGTGATGAATTCCGGCGTCTCCCAGCCTTGCCAAAGGAACAGCGCCCCAAGCAAAGTGCCCGCCACCAGCGGCTCGCGCAGGACTTTGCCAAAGGATCCGGCGCCGGCAACGGTCCAGATGCCAAAGGTAAAGGACCAAATGGCCATCACCGCAAAGACCACCACGGCATAGCTTAACCCTTCGGGGCCAAAGGCAAAAAGCGCAAGCGGCAGGCCCAGATTGCCGGTGTTCCCGAAGATCATCGGGGCCAGAAAGGTGCGCAGATCCAACCCGGCAAAACGCACCAGCCCCCAGGTCGTCACGGTCAAGATGCCATAGCCCGCCATGCTGGCCATCAACAGGGCGGTCAAAGCCGCCGGTTCGATCCGCGTTTGCATAAGCGAGGTAAAGATAAGGCAGGGCACCGACAGGGTCATCGCCAATTGGGTGACGAACTGAATGCGATACTCAAAGCCCAGCTTCACCCAGGCAAAACCAATCGCAGCCAGCAAGAAGACCGGCGAGACGATTCCCAAGACAGTCAGCGTCAGATTAACCATTTGTTCCCTTTTGATGCGTCATGATGGACAAATACCGCTTGAACCGTCTACTAACGGCAGATAGGGGCTGCAATCAAATGCTGAGAAAAGACGCAAAATATCATCTGGGCCAAGTGGTTCGCCATGCGCACCATCCGTTTCGGGGGGTGGTTTTTGACGTGGACGCCAAGTTTGAAAACTCCGAAGAATGGTATCAGTCTATTCCGGAAGAAAATCGCCCGGTGAAGGATCAGCCATTTTATCATTTGTTCGCCGAGAACGAGCAAAGTTATTATGTGGCGTATGTGTCTGAGCAAAATCTGGTTGCGGATGCCTCGGGGGAGCCTGTGGACCATCCGGATATTCCCGATCTCTTTGGGGATTTCGAAGATGGGTCCTATCGCTTGCACTTTCAGCTGAACTGAGCCAAAGCGGGCCGGGGGTTTCGCCCGGCTGACGCCAGGCGAGGATATTTTTGAACAAAAGAATTGGCAGGAGCCGCGCCGCGCCGGGTCAATAGCCCAGGGCGCAGCCGTCTTTGCGTGGATCGCTGGCGCCGATCAGCAGCCCGTCCTGGATGCGAATGGCCTGCGCGCCACCGATGGCGGTGGGGGGCGCGACGACCGTGTGGCCCAGATCGGCCAGGGCTTGGCGCACCTGGGGGGCATAGCCGTTTTCAACCTTGAGGGCGCCGCCATCGGCAAAGGCGCGCGGGCCATCCATTGCGGTTTGTGCGTCCATGCCAAAGTCGGTCATGTTGCTGACAAAGCGTGCATGGCCGTTGGGTTGATAGGCGCCGCCCATCACCCCAAAGGGCATACGCAGCTGGCCGTTTTCGCGCAGCATCCCAGGTATGATCGTGTGCATCGGGCGTTTGTTGGGGGCCAGCTCATTCGGGTGGCCGGGGCTGAGGGTAAATCCGGCGCCGCGGTTTTGCAGCAAGATGCCGAATTTATCCGAGGCGATCCCCGAGCCAAAGCCGTGGAAGATCGAATAGATCAGCGAGACCGCCATGCCGTCTTTGTCGACGGTGGTGATATAGACTGTGTCTTTGTGCACCGCTTCTGCTGTTGCGGCGGCGCTGGGCATTGCGCGCTTTGGGTCGATTTTGGCGGCCAGCGCTGCGGCGGTTTCCGGCGCCAGCATATGCGCCAGACGGGCCGTGTGATCGGCATCAGCCAAAAAGCGGTCGCGGGCGTCATAGGCCAGCTTGGCGGCTTCGGCTTCGATATGGGCGCGGGGGGCGCCATAGGGGTCAAGGGCGGCGATGTCGAAATGCGACAGGATGTTCATCAGCAAGAGCGCGGTTGCGCCTTGCCCGTTGGGCGGGTGTTCGACCACTTCGAGATCATTATACATCCCTGCGATCGGCGTTTCCTGGGTTGCAGAGGCCTTGGCGAAATCTTCGCTGGTGTGGCAGCCGCCCAGGGCGCGCAGACTGTTGACCATGTCGTCGGCGATTTCGCCTTGGTAAAAGGCCTGGCGGCCGTGGCGGGCAATGCGTCTGAGCACCTCGGCCTGTTGCGGCGCGCGAAAGATGTCGCCCGGTCGCAGCGGCGCGCCATCGCGCAGATAAAGATCGGCGGCGCGGCCCCGCAGGGTGCCGGCATCCTTTGCCCAGTCCGAGGCCACGCGCGGCGCCACCGGCACGCCGGCATCGGCATAGTGGATGGCCGGGGCCAACAGCGCATCCAACCCCAGTTTCCCGCAGCTTTCCGACAGGTGGCAAAAGGCGTCGATCGCGCCGGGGATGGTCACGGCATGGGCGCTTTGGGTGTCAACGGTGCTGGCCCCCTGGTCGCGCAGCATTTGCGCCGTCAGCCCCGCCGGGGCGCGGCCCGATCCGTTCAACGCATGGATTTCATCGCTTCCGGCAGGCGAATACAGCACGAAACAATCCCCTCCGATCCCGGTCATCTGTGGCTCGCAAATGCCCAGCAAGATCGCCCCGGCGATGGCCGCATCCATGGCGTTGCCGCCGCGTTGCATGATATCAATGGCTGTCTTGGCGGCCAAAGGGTGCGAGGTCGCGCACATGCCATTGGTCGCATAAACCGGAGAGCGTCCGGGCAGGTGAAAATCGCGCATATGTTGGGCCCCTGAGCTGAGTGACGCCGGGCAATTTAGCCGCTTTGGCTGTGATGTCTATGGGGGCATTGATGCGGGCAGGGGATTTGCCCCCGGTCCTGACCCGCGCAGGGGCTGATCCCGGCACCGCAACCTGGGTTGGGCGTTCTGCGGTGCCGGGGCGCTTTGCAAAGCGAAGGCCCCGTTCATCGCCGGCAAATATGGCCAAAATATGCACATGCCGGGCTGGGCGTGCGGGCAATGTCGCAAGTTTTAACAGCCGGCGCCGCTTATGCCCGCCAGGCAAAGCCCAACCGCAGCCGGTTTTCATCCCCGATGCGCTGATAGGCGACCTCGCTGGTCAGCGCATGGATCAGCGGCCAGCCAAAGCCGCCCTCGGGCAGGGTGGTCGGCAGATGGGCGGGCGGAGGTGCGGCGGGGCTCAGCGCGGCCTGCGGAAGCGGCGGGCCGTGATCGACGATGGTGATATCAATTCGCAGCGGCCCGGCGCGTCCGTTCAGATGCGCCAGGGCGCCGCCATGTTCATTGATGTTGTTCAGCGCCTCGGCCACAGCGATCTCGACCGCGTCGCAAACCAGGGGCGGCGCCTCAATCTGCGCCCGCAAGGCGGCCAGAACCCGGCGCGTTTCACCCGCGGGAATTTTGAACATGGCCTGATGCGCCCAATGCGGCTTTGGCGGCGTCAAGGGTCGGGAACATGTCAAAGACCGTGTCCATCCGGGTCAAATGAAAGACCCGCTCAACCATGGGGGTGAAACCCGCAAGGGCCATCTTGTGATGCGCGCCCAGGGCCTTCATCGTGGCAACAATCGCGCCCAGCCCGCTTGAGTCGATGAATTCAACCTGGGTCAGATCCAAAACCACCTGTTCGGGCGCGTCGGCGATCCTGGCGCGCATGGCGTCCTTGAAACGCACCGCCACCGCCGCATCAATTCGCGTGCTTTGCACAGAAATGATGCGCAGCCGCTTTTCATTTTGCACCGACAACTCCATTATGCTTTCCGACGCAGTGGATGGTCTGCCGCTTATAGCGGACAAAGATTACCATTGCCTAAAGGGATATAAGGGCAAATCAGATGCATGATGTTGTAATCACCGGCGCTGCGCGCACCGCAATGGGCGGCTTCCAAGGGGCTTTTGCAGGTCAAAGCGCGGCCGATCTGGGCGGCGCGGCGATCAAGGCGGCGCTGGGCGATCATGACCCCGCGCTGGTGCAAGAGCTGTTGATGGGCTGCGTGTTGCCCGCCGGTCAAGGCCAGGCGCCGGCCCGCCAGGCGGGCTTCAAGGCCGGGCTGTCCCAAGACGTTCCGGCGACGACGCTGAACAAGATGTGCGGTTCGGGGATGAAAGCGGCGATGATCGCCTTTGATCAAATCGCCCTTGGGGCAACGGATGTGATGGTGGCCGGCGGCATGGAAAGCATGACCAACGCGCCTTACCTGCTGCCCAAGATGCGTGGCGGCGCCCGCCTGGGCCACGGCCAGGTGGTGGATCACATGTTTCTGGATGGGCTCGAAGATGCCTATGACAAGGGTCGCCTGATGGGCACCTTTGCCGAAGATTGTGCCGAACGGTTCCAATTTACCCGGCAGATCCAGGATGACTATGCGCTGGCCTCGCTGTCGCGGGCGCTCAAGGCCCAGCAAAGCGGCGCCTTTGATGATGAAATCGCCCCCGTCATCGTGCAAAACCGCAAAGACAGCCTCAGCATAAACGCCGACGAACAACCCGGCACCGCGCGTCCTGACAAAATTCCCCAGCTCAAACCGGCCTTTCGCAAGGATGGCACCGTCACCGCGGCCAATTCCTCGTCGATCTCAGATGGCGCTGCGGCCCTGATGATGGCCTCGGCCCAGGCGGCCCAGACGCAGGGTCTGCCCCTGCGCGCCCGCATCGCCGGTCACGCCAGCCACGCCCAGGAACCCGGCCTGTTCACCACCGCGCCGGTTCCCGCCGCCCGCAAGCTTCTGGCGCGCCTGCGCTGGGACAAAGCCAGCGTCGACCTGTGGGAAGTGAACGAGGCATTCGCCGTCGTGCCCCTGGCCTTCATGCAGGAAATGGGTCTCAGCCACGACATCGTAAACGTCAACGGCGGCGCCTGCGCGCTTGGCCACCCGATCGGCGCCTCGGGCGCGCGCATCATCGTTACACTTTTGAACGCAATGGAAAAACGCGGCGCCAAACGCGGCATCGCCGCCATCTGCATTGGCGGCGGCGAAGGCACAGCCATTGCCCTTGAACGCCCCTGATTTCTTTTGTTCCCAAATATCCTCGCATGGCAGCGCCATGCGAAATCTCCAAGGTCCACCCCATGCGCGTCCAATATGATGATCTTGTCCAAACGCTTCTTTCCCTAACCGCCGGAGAAACGGACGAGATTGCCCTGATGGCCACAGTCACGGCCGAAATCCACCACGCCGACAGCCGCTTTGACTGGACAGGCTTCTACCGTGTCACCCAGCCCGAGGTGCTCAAGATCGGTCCCTATCAGGGCGGTCATGGCTGTCTGGTGATCCCCTTCGCCCGCGGGGTATGCGGCGCAGCGGCGCGGTCGATGCAGCCGCAGCGGGTGGATGATGTCCATGCCTTTGACGGGCATATCGCCTGCGCAAGCAGCACCCGTTCCGAATTGGTGCTGCCGGTGGTGAACGGTGCCGGCCAATTGATCGCGGTTTTTGACATCGACAGCGATCAACCCGCCGCCTTCACCGCCGAGGATGAAACCCGGCTGAGTGAAATCCTTGCGTTGATTTTCAGCAAACTCTGATCCTTTACCCCCAAGTGCCCCCAAGTGCCCCTGCGTTGCAGACCTTGGCAAATGGCGCGATGAAATTTCTTTTGATTTTTTCACGCGACTCACCTACGGTGAAAATTGCGGCAGTAATTTCATGGGGCAAACCCCAGGCCGCGCCGCTTTTCACCACTGCCCGCCAGGGCGCAACAAAGGGATCCGCCCAAGGTGCCAGTGCCACCCTCCAACCCTTTGCCCACATTGGGCGCCGATTTGCGGGCATTGCGCAAGGCGCGCGGCTGGACGCTGGCTGGGTTGTCTGCGGCGCTGGGCCGGTCGGTTGGCTGGCTCAGCCAGGTTGAGCGCGACCTCTCGGATCTTTCGACCACCGATCTGCGCCAGATCGCAAAGCTGCTGGATGTGCCGGTTGCGCTTTTGTCCCGTCAATCGGGGCCGGGCGGCGATGAAACCGGCTTTGTCGTGCGCAAGAATGCGCGGCGGCCCATCGGCAATCCGATCCCCGGCCTGACCGAGGCGCTGCTTTCGCCTGATCTGACCGATGATTTTGAAATGGTGCATTCCACCTTTGCCCCGTTCAGCAAGATCACCACCCCGGTCAGCCGCCCCACGCAAGAGGTGGCCTTTTTGATCTCGGGCGTGCTCGAGATCGAGATCGCCGGCGTCATCCACACCATCCGCCCCGGCGACAGCTTCCGCATCCGAGGAGAGCCGTTCCGCTGGTCCAATCCCACTGACACCGAGGCCGTCGCGATTTGGGTTATCGCGCCGCCCGTCTATTAGGGTTCGCCGCGTCATGAGCCTTGAAAGCTGGATCGTCTTTGCCCTGTTCTGGACCGTGTTCGTCACGACACCCGGCCCGAATGCGGTCAATTGCATTCAAAACGGAATGACCTTTGGCTTTCGCCGGGCGCTGATCGGGGTGCTGGCGATTGTGACCCAGGCCTTTGGGTTCTTGTTGCTGTCGGCGGCAGGGGTCACGGCGTTGATCGCCGCATCCGAAACCGCCTTTGCGCTGGCCAAGTTCGCCGGCGCGGCTGTGCTGATCTTTTTGGGGGTGCGCGGCTGGATGAACGCCGGGCGGCGTCTGGCCGCGCGGCCAACGCAGGCGCGGTCGATTTATCTGCGGGCGCTGGCCATCGCGGTGATCAACCCCAAAAGCGTCGCGGGCTATCTGGCGGCCTTTTCACAGTTCATCGACCCTGCGGTGCCGGTTTGGTCGCAGATGGGGGTGATCATGCCGACGGCGCTGTGTCTGACTGCGCTCAGCTATTGCGGATATACCGCGCTGGGGGCGGGCATTGGCGCATCGGCGCTGGGCGCGGTGATGAACCTGTGGGTGCGCCGCGCCATGGGGCTGTGCTTTATCATTTATGGGTTGCTGTTGGGGGCGGCGTCATCGCCGGTTCTGCGCAGCTAGAAAACAGGCCGCAGCCATTTGCGGCACACACCAACAGGGCCAAAGCCCAACAAGTAAGGAGCTGAAATCATGTCTGATTTTCCACAAAAGGCGCGGGTTGTTATCATTGGCGGCGGGGTTGTCGGGGTCTCGTCTTTGTATCATTTGGCGCTGAAGGGCTGGACCGATTGTGTTTTGCTGGAAAAGAACGAACTGACCGCCGGTTCCACATGGCATGCGGCGGGCAATTGCCCGAATTTCTCGTCGTCCTGGGCGGTGATGAACATGCAGCGCTATTCGCTTGAGATGTATCGCACCCTTGCCCAAGATGTGGATTACCCGATGAATTACCACGTCACCGGGTCGATCCGGCTGGCGCATACCAAAGAGCGGATGCAGGAATTTGAGCGCGTGGTCGGCATGGGCCGCTATCAGGGGTTGCCGCTGGAAATCTTGACGCCCGAGCAGATGAAGGACCGCTATCCCTTCTTGGAAACCCATGATCTGGTTGGCGGGCTTTGGGATCCCCTTGATGGCGATATTGATCCGGCGCAATTGACCCAGGCCATGGCCAAGGGCGCCCGCGATCTGGGCGCCAATATTCAGCGGTTCTGCCCGGCAACCGGAGTTACGCAGGATGGGGATGGTTGGATCGTTCACACCGACAAGGGCGATATTCGCTGTGATATCGTGGTGAATGCCGCCGGATATTATGCGCAGCGCGTTGGGGAATGGTTCAAACCCTATGGCGGGCGCACCGTGCCAATGGCGGTGATGAGCCATCAGTATTTCCTGACCGAAGAAGTCGAAGAAGTCGCCGAATGGACAGCGCAGCAGGGGCGCAAGCTGCCGCTGATCCGCGATGTCGACAGTTCGTATTATCTGCGTCAGGACAAGAACGGGCTGAACCTTGGCCCATACGAGCGCAACTGCAAAGCGCATTGGATCACCAAAGATGATCCGATGCCCGAAGATTTTTCCTTTCAGCTCTATCCCGATGATCTGGAGCGTCTGGAATGGTATATCGAAGACGCCATGGCGCGGGTGCCTTTGCTGGGCAAAGCAGGCGTTGGCCGCAATATCAATGGCCCGATCCCCTATGCCCCGGACGGTCTGCCGATGATCGGCCCCATGCCGGGGGTCAAGAACGCGTTCGAGGCCCATTCCTTTACCTTTGGCATTGTGCAGGGCGGCGGCGCAGGCAAGACGCTGGCCGAATGGGTGGTGGATGGCCACACCGAATGGGATATGTGGGCCGTCGATCCGCGCCGCTATACCGATTATGCCGATCAGGATTATTGCGTGCAAAAGGCCATGGAAACCTATGGTCATGAATATGCCATGCATTTCCCGCATCATGAATGGCCCGCCGGACGCGACAAGAAATTGTCGCCGATCGATGGCGCCATCCGGGCCGCTGGCGGTGTCATGGGCGCCTATAACGGTTGGGAGCGGGCCAATTGGTTCGCCAAACCCGGCGATGATACCTCCGAGGCCAGCACCCAGACATGGGGGCGCAACGGCCCATGGACCGCGCGCGTTCAGCAAGAGGTCGAGGCCGTGCGCGATGGGGTCGGGGTTCTGGATCTGCCCGGCTTTTCGCGGTTCAACCTAAGCGGCGCAGGCGCGGCGGACTGGCTGCGCAGCCGTATCGCCGGGGCGCTGCCCAAGGTGGGGCGGATGAACCTTGCCTATTTCCCCGATGACCGGGGGCGGATTCTGACCGAAATGTCGATCCTGCGTCATGACGAGGATCACTTTACCCTGATCACCGCCGCCACCGCACAGTGGCATGATTTCGAGCTGCTGTGGCGCGCGCTGCCCGATGGGTTGACCCTGACCGATCATTCGGCGGATTATTCGACGTTGATCGTGACCGGGCCGAAATCGCGCGCCCTGTTCGAGGCCTTGAACACCCAGGCGGATTTGCAGGCGGGCTGGCTGTCGCATCAGGCGGCGCAGGTCGCCGGGATTGACTGCGCGCTGGCGCGGGTGTCCTTTGCGGGCGAGCTGGGTTGGGAAATCCATGCCGCCAACGCCAATATCCCGGCGCTTTATGACGCGGTTGTCGGCGCCGGGGCTGTGCCCTTTGGGATGTATGCGCTCAATTCAATGCGGATCGAAAAAGGCTATCGCGCGTGGAAAGGCGATCTGTCGACGGATTACAGCCTGCTTGAAGGCGGATTGGAGCGTTTCGTCAAGCTTGACAAACCGCAAGATTTCCCCGGCAAGGCAGCGCTTTTGGCGGAAAAGCAGCGCGGTGTGGCAAAGCGGTTTGTGACCTTGATCGTCGAGGCGGATGACTGCGATGCCCCCTATATGTCCACCCTGTGGCATGACGGCAAAGTGGTCGGCGAGACCACCTCGGGCGATTGGGGTTGCCGGGTCGGGGCGTCGATTGCGCTGGGCATGGTTCGCAGCGATCTGGCCGTGCCCGGCACCGTGCTTGAGGTGGATATCTTTGGAACCATGTGCCGGGCGACCGTGCAGCCCGATCAACCCTTGTGGGATCCGCAAAACGAACGGCTGCGCGCCTAGGCGCCCCGTCCCCCACCCCGCTTCTTTACACGCAGGAGACCAGATATGGTTCAACTTCCTTCTTCCGCCAAATGCGTCATCATCGGTGGCGGCGTCATTGGCTGTTCTGTGGCCTATCACCTGACCAAATTGGGTTGGAAGGATGTGGTCTTGCTGGAACGCAAGCAGCTGACATCAGGCACAACATGGCATGCCGCCGGCTTGATTGCACAGCTGCGCGCCACGGCGAATATGACCAAACTGGCCAAATACAGCCAGGAACTTTATGGCAATCTTGAGGCCGAAACAGGCGTTGCCACCGGGTTCAAACGGTGCGGATCAATCACCGTCGCGCTGACCGAAGAGCGCCGCGAGGAAATCTTCCGCCAAGCGGCCATGGCGCGGGCCTTCGGGGTCGAGGTCGAGGAAATCTCGCCGGCCGAGGTGCTGGCGAAGTATGAACACCTCAATATCGACGGGGTCACCGGGGGGGTTTACCTGCCAAAAGACGGGCAGGGCGATCCGGCCAATATCGCGCTGGCCCTGGCCAAGGGCGCACGGCAACGCGGCGCCATAGTGGCCGAACGGGTGACCGTGACCGGCATTGCCAAAACCGGCCGACGTGTGACCGGCGTCGATTGGGTATCGGGCGAGGAAAGCGGCCATATCGCGGCCGATATGGTGGTGAACTGCGGCGGCATGTGGGGCCATGAAATCGGCCGTATGGCTGGTGCGAATGTCCCCCTGCACGCCTGCGAGCATTTCTATATCGTGACCGAGGCGATCAAGGGGCTGTCGCAGATGCCGGTGCTGCGCGTGCCTGATGAATGCGCCTATTACAAGGAAGACGCAGGTAAAATCCTGCTGGGCGCCTTTGAACCCAACGCCAAGCCATGGGCCATGGACGGCATTCCGGCGGATTTTGAATTTGATCAACTCCCCGAGGATTTCGACCATTTTGAGCCGATCCTTGAGGCCGCTGTCAGCCGCATGCCAATGCTGGCCGATGCGGGCATCCACACGTTTTTCAATGGACCCGAAAGCTTTACCCCCGATGATGCCTATCATCTGGGGCTGGCGCCCGAGCTGGATAACTTTTGGGTCGCGGCTGGGTTCAACTCCATCGGCATTCAATCGGCCGGCGGGGCGGGGATGGCGCTTGCCCAATGGATGCAGGACGGGGAAAAACCCTTTGACCTTGGCGATGTGGACATCAGCCGGATGCAACCCTTTCAGGGCAATCGGCGCTATCTGTTTGAACGTTCCAAGGAAACGCTGGGGCTGCTTTATGCCGATCATTTCCCCTATCGGCAAAAGGCCACGGCGCGCGGGGTGCGCCGGTCGCCCTTCCATGCGCAGCTGTTGGGCCAGGGCGCGGTGATGGGCGAACTGGCCGGTTGGGAACGGGCCAATTGGTTCGCCCGCCCCGGCCAGGACGCCGCCTATCGCTATAGCTGGAAGCGGCAAAACTTTTTCGACAACGTCGCCCAAGAGCTGCAAGCCCTGCGCAGCAATATCGGCATGTATGATATGTCCAGCTTTGGCAAAATTCGCGTCGAAGGCCCGGATGCCATGGGGTTCCTGAACCACATCGGCGGCGGACAATTCGACGTGCCAGTGGGCAAGATCGTCTATACGCAATTTCTCAATGATCGCGGCGGCATCGAGGCGGACGTCACCGTTACCCGGCTGACCGAATGCGCCTATCTGGTGGTCACCCCGGCGGCGACACGGCTGGCCGATCAGACATGGATGCAACGCCACAGCGGCGCGTTTAACGTGGTGCTGACCGATGTGACCGCCGGCGAAGGCGTGCTGGCGGTGATGGGGCCAAATGCACGGGCGCTGCTTGAACGGGTCTCTCCGAATGATTTTTCAAACGCTGCCAATCCCTTTGGCACCATGCAAGAGATCGAACTGGGCCTTGGCCAGGCCCGCGTGCACCGCGTGACCTATGTCGGGGAACTGGGCTGGGAAATCTATATCAGCGCCGATATGGCCGCCCATGCCTTCGAGGTGCTGCATGAGGCCGGGCAAGACCTTGGGGTAAAGCTTTGCGGCATGCATATGATGGATTGCGCGCGGATGGAAAAAGGCTTTCGCCACTTTGGACATGATATCACCAGCGAGGACCATGTCCTTGAGGCGGGGTTGGGCTTTGCGGTGAAAACCGACAAACCGGCCTTCATCGGCCGCGACGCGGTGCTGCGCAAACAGGACGCCGGGCTTGCGCGGCGCTTGGTTCAATTCCGCCTGACGGACCCCGAGCCGCTGCTCTACCATAATGAACCGATCCTGCGCGACGGCACAATCGTCGGATACCTTTCATCTGGGGCCTATGGGCATACATTGGGCGGCGCCATGGGGTTGGGCTTTGTCCCATGCCAAGACGAAACCGCTTCCGACGTTTTGGCATCGCAGTATGAAATTGATGTCGCGGGGCGCCGCATCCCGGCTTTGGCCTCGCTCAAGCCGATGTATGATCCAGCCTCAGCGCGGGTGAAAGTGTGACGCGCACCGGGGCGCCCCGCTTGCGCGGGTTGCCCCTTTCTTTTGTTCTTAAATATCCCCGCCGGAGGCTCCTGCTCTTTCCACGGGCGGGACGGGTGCAAGTTGTCAGCGACGCTGCGCCAGAAAGGTCGGGGCTTATACAACCGCGCCGTTGGGATGCCTCCGGCGGGGATATTTAAGAACAAAAGAATTTGCAGTAATGGGTGAAATGGGGTGTGGGCATCAGATTTTGGTGACCGTTTTGGGGGCGTTTGTTTTCTGGGTCTTGAACTGAGCGCGCACATCTGAGACCAGTCAGCATGGAAACGCAATATTCTCCACCTGATGATCCGCTTGTGGTGCTGCATGAAGATGCGCAGGTGCTGTTGGTGGACAAGCCTGCTGGTTTGCTGTCCGTGCCGGGCAAGGGGCCGCATTTGGCCGATTGTCTGTTGGCCCGCGTGCAAACTGCGTTTCCCGATGCGCTGTTGGTGCATCGGTTGGATCGTGACACGTCGGGTGTGATGATCTTTGCGCTGACCCCGCATGCGCAGCGCCATCTGGGCTTGCAATTCGAAAAGCGGATGACGCGCAAAACCTATGAGGCGCGCATTTGGGGTGTTCCGGCCGAGAAAAGCGGCGAGATCAATCTGCCGTTGATTGTTGATTGGCCAAACCGGCCGCGGCAGATGGTTTGCCATGAGACCGGCAAGCCGGCGCAGACCGAGTGGCGCGTCATCCGAGACGAAGGCGCCACAGCCCGCGTGCGCTTGATGCCCAAGACAGGGCGCAGCCATCAGTTGCGGGTGCATATGCTGGCTTTGGGGCATCCGATTTTGGGGGATCCCTTTTATGCTGACGGGCCGGCGCGCGCGTATGCGCGAATGATGCTGCATTCAAAGGAGTTGCGATTCAATCATCCTGATGGCGGACGATCGGTCAAGGTAAGCGCGCCCACGCCGTTTTGAGGTCTTTGCCTGCCTTCTCTGCCGTGGCGCGTGTTGTTGCGGGGGCCTCCGGCGGGGATATTTTTGAACAAAAGAAGGGTCTTGGATATTCCGATGGGCGGAGGCCTTGCGGCGCTGGACTGGCGCTTTGGGAATTGAATTTTCACGATTTTTTCGCAACAGTTTTGCTGCGCAAAGTATGGTTTTCGTTGGTATGGCTTGAGGGGAGGGCGCGGTGCTTGCTTATGTGACGGTTGGTGCAAACGATATGGACCGCGCCGAGAGGTTTTATTCCGCGTTTCTGCCGGCCTTGGGGTATCTGCTTGAACGATATCACGGTGATCTGAGTTACATCCCCGCAGGGCAAACTGGGGCACCCGATTTTTATGTAAAATCGCCCTATGACGGGGGCGAGGCATCGGCTGGAAACGGCGCGATGGTCGCATTCAGGGTGAGCACGCAGCGCCAGGTGCGGGCGCTTCATGCGGCCGCCGTAGACGCAGGCGGCGCAAGTGACGGCGCGCCGGGCTTTCGGGCGGCCTATGGTCCTTGGTTTTATGTGGGCTATCTGCGTGATCCTTGCGGGAACAAGGTGGCGCTTTTTTGCGACAATGAAGATCAGCCGATGCGCCCGGATCGCGCCGCCGCAAGCGGCCAATAGAAAAAGGGCCCGCCGATCTGGCAGGCCCTGAATTGGTTATCTTCGGCCTAGTTCGAGGTCCAGCCCGAGACCGCTTTGACCTCGAGGAAGTCTTCGAGCCCGAAGACACCGCCTTCGCGGCCGTTGCCTGATTGCTTGTAGCCACCAAAGGGCGATCCCTGGCCAAAGCCGCTGCCGTTGGTTTCCACCATCCCCGAGCGCAACCGGCGTGCCACCCGGCGGCGTTTTTCATCATCGGTGCTTTGGATGTAGTTGGTCAGCCCATAGGGGGTGTCATTGGCAATGGCGATGGCCTCTTCTTCGGTGTCGAAGGGGATGATCGACAGAACCGGGCCAAAGATTTCCTCGCGGGCGATGGTCATATCGTTGTTCACATCGGCAAAAACGGTTGGCTTGACGTAATAGCCCCGGTTCAGCCCGTCCGGGCGGCCCAGACCGCCCGCCACCAGACGTGCCTCGGACATGCCCACTTCGATCAGCTTCTGGATCTTGTCGAATTGCAGTTCTGATACCACGGGGCCGATATGCTTGCCCTCTTCCGAGGCAGGGCCGACATGGGTGTTGCGCGCTGTTTCGGCGGCCATTTCCACCGCCTCGTCATAGCGCGACTTGTGCACCAGCATCCGTGTGGGCGCATTGCAAGATTGGCCCGAGTTGCGGAAACACCGGATGGCACCGGCCTTGGCGGCATCGGGGGCAGCATCCTCAAATATGATGTTGGCGCCTTTGCCACCCAGCTCAAGCGACACCCGCTTGAGGGTATCGGCCGCGGCCTTGGAAATCGCGATGCCGGCGCGGGTCGATCCGGTAAAGCTGACCATATCCACATCTTTATGCGTGGACAGCTGGCTGCCAACGCCAACGCCATCACCGTTCACCAGGTTAAAGACCCCTGCCGGGAAGCCGGCCTCGTGCACGAATTCCGCGAACAGCAGCCCGGAAAGGGGCGCAACCTCGGACGGTTTGAGCACCATGGTGCAGCCCGTTGCCAGGGCCGGAACCGCCTTGAGGATGATCTGGTTCATCGGCCAGTTCCACGGGGTGATCAGCGCGCAAACGCCGATGGGTTCGCGCAGGGTCTTTTCGGTCGCGGAAAAATCGCTCTCAAAGCTGAAATTCTCAAAGGCCTTGATAAAGCCATCCAGATGCCAAGACCCGGCACCGACCTGCTGCGCGCGGCTCAGGTTGATCGGGGCGCCCATCTCCATGGACATCGCCTGGGCCATTTCTTCGGACCGGGCATTGTAAACCTCAAGCAGGCGCTTGAGCAGCGCCATGCGCTCGTCCTTGCTGGTCTGGGACCAGCTGTCGAAAGCGGCCCGCGCCGCGGCAACCGCCGCATCCGTGTCGGCCTGATCGCCCAGCGAAATAACCGCGCATTGCTCTTCTGTGGATGGGTCAATGACGGCGAAATCATTGGCCTTTGCCGGGGCGACCCACTGGCCGTTGATATAGAAATCGCGCTTTTCCAACATGACGTTGCTCCTTGTGTTGTCCGCTTGCCCCGATCGGCGGGGCGGAATTTGCGACACTCTGTCACCCGGGCGGCAGAGGGGCAAGAGGGGGGATGAAAGACGGACGGTTTGTGGTTAGATATTCAGGGATGTTGGACAACTAACTAGAATTGGAGAAACCAATGGGTTTGCGCATTAACGACACGATTCCAGATTTACAGGTGGAAACAGACCATGGGCCGTTGGGGCTGCATGACTGGATAGGCGAATCATGGGCGATACTTTTCTCGCACCCCAAGGATTTCACCCCGGTCTGCACCACCGAATTCGGGGCTGTGGCGCAACTGGCCGATGAATGGGCCAAGCGCGGCACCAAGGTCATGGGCATCAGCGTGGACAGCGCCGAGGACCACAAGAAATGGAAGGTCGACATCGAAAAAGTCAGCCAAGCACCGGCCAGTTTCCCGATCATTGCCGATACCGATCTGGCGGTGTCCAAAGCCTTTGACATGCTCCCCGCCGAGGCTTACCTGCCCGATGGGCGCACCCCCGCCGACAGCGCCACCGTGCGGTCGGTTTTCATCATCGGGCCGGATAAACAGCTGAAATTGTCGATGACCTACCCAATGACAGTCGGCCGCAACTTTGCCGAGGTGCTGCGCGCGCTTGACGGGCTGCAAATGTCGGTGGGCCACGGCGTTGCCACCCCTGCCAACTGGCAAGTGGGCGAAGACGTGATCATCCCCGCCACCGTCTCTGACGCTGACGCCGCCCAAAAATTCGGCGCTTTTGACACCGTGCTGCCGTACTTGCGCAAGACCAAGGCGCCGGGCTAAGGCGCCGATCAGCGGGCAGGCCGCTGGCTGCAAAGGCGCGCCCTCGCGCCAAACAATTGGATCGGGCGCGATGCGTCTTGCCTGGTCCAATTGTTCTTTTGTTCAAAAATATCCCCGCCGGAGGCTCCGCGCTCACCATTGCCCTGACCCTTTGTTAAGGCGCGCCACAAAGCAAAAAGCCCCGAAGCATTACCTTCGGGGCTTTTCGATGTGACAATGCGCCGGGGTTATTCCTCGGCGGTGGCCTCTTCCTTGGTGACTTCTTCACCGGTTTCCTGGTTCACGACTTTCATCGACAGGCGCACCTTGCCGCGATCGTCAAAACCAAGCAGCTTGACCTTGACCTCTTGGCCTTCTTTCAGGACGTCAGAGGGGTGGTTCAAGCGGCGGTTTTCGATCTGGCTGACATGGACCAATCCGTCGCGTTTGCCGAAAAAGTTCACAAAGGCGCCGAAATCAACGATCTTGACCACGGTTCCGGTATAGACTTTGCCCTCTTCGGGTTCGGCCACGATCGAATGGATCATGTCATAGGCTTTCTTGATCGCGTCGCCGTTGGGGCTTGCGATCTTGATGATGCCTTCGTCGTTGATGTCGACCTTGGCGCCCGACACTTCGACGATTTCGCGGATCACCTTGCCGCCCGATCCGATCACTTCGCGGATTTTGTCGGTGGGGATCTGCATGGTTTCGATCCGTGGCGCATGAACCGAGAACTCGGCCGCGCCGGTGATCGCCTTGGCCATTTCGCCCAGGATGTGCAGACGGCCGGCCTTGGCTTGCTCAAGCGCCTTTTCCATGATCTCGGGGGTGATGCCCGCAACCTTGATGTCCATCTGAAGCGAAGTAATACCTGCCTCGGTTCCGGCCACCTTAAAGTCCATGTCGCCCAGGTGATCTTCATCGCCCAGGATGTCCGACAAGATCGCATAAGAGCCATCGTCTTCCAGGATCAGGCCCATGGCCACGCCAGCAACCGGCGCCTTAAGCGGCACGCCCGCATCCATCATCGACAAGGATCCGCCGCAGACCGACGCCATCGAGCTGGAGCCGTTGGATTCGGTGATTTCCGACACAACGCGAACGGTGTAAGGGAAATCTGTCGGCGCCGGCAGCACCGCCTGAAGCGCGCGCCAGGCCAGCTTGCCATGGCCGATTTCCCGCCGTCCGGGAGGGCCAACGCGGCCAACTTCGCCAACCGAATAGGGGGGGAAGTTGTAATGCAGCAAGAAGTTGGATTTGAAATTGCCATGCAGCGCGTCGATGAACTGTTCATCATCGCCGGTGCCCAGCGTGGTGATCACCAAACCTTGGGTCTCGCCGCGGGTAAACAGCGCCGAACCATGGGTGCGTGGCAAAATACCGGTTTCCGACACGATCGCGCGGATCTCGTCGGTGTTGCGGCCGTCGATACGCTTGCCGGTTTTAACCACGTCGCCGCGAAGAATTGACGCCTCAAGCTTTTTGAGCGCCGAGCCAAGATTGGCATCCGCCAGCTGATCGTCGTTCAATGCCGCTTTGATGGTCTCGCGGGCCGCGGCTACGGCGGCGGTGCGCTCTTGCTTGTCGGCGATGGCAAAGGCCGCACGCATCGCGGTTTCCCCGGCGGCGTTGACCGCTGCCGACAGTTCCGAATAATCTTCGGGCTGGAAATCAAACGGCTCTTTTGCGGCGTCTTCGGCCAGATCAATGATCAGGTCAATCACTGGCTGGATTTGCTCGTGTGCGAATTTCACCGCGCCCAGCATTTCCGTCTCGGTCAGCTCATAGGCTTCGGATTCGACCATCATCACCGCGTCTTTGGTGCCAGCGACAACCAGATCAAGGCGCTGATCGGGGTTCATGCGCAGATCTTGCATGTCATCGACGGTTGGGTTCAGCACATATTCGCCGTCTTCAAAGCCGACACGGCAAGCGCCGATCGGGCCCATGAAGGGCGCGCCAGACAAGGTCAGCGCCGCCGAGGCGGCAATCATCGCCACCATATCGGGATCATTGACCAGATCGTGGCTGAGCACGGTGCACATCACCAGAACTTCGTTCTTGAAGCCAGGCACGAACAGCGGGCGGATCGGACGGTCGATCAGGCGCGCGGTCAGGGTCTCTTTTTCGGTCGGGCGTGCTTCGCGCTTGAAAAATCCGCCGGGAATTTTCCCCGCAGCATAATATTTTTCAGCATAGTGAACCGTCAGCGGGAAGAAATCCTGCCCCGGCTTTTGCTGGCGGGCAAAGGTGACATTCGCCATGACGCTGGTTTCCCCCAGCGTTGCGATCACAGTGCCATCCGCCTGACGGGCGACTTTTCCGGTTTCCAGTGTAAGCGTTTCTTCGCCCCACTGCATTGATTTTGTTGTTACGTTAAACATCACGTTTCCTGTGTAGGCCAACGGGCCATTGCATAGGGGGCGAATTCCCCCTGACTCCGATATCTTTTTCAGGCGCTGGAGTCCGGGCGCCGGATTTCAGATTGTGCGGCTTTACAGGAAAAATGATCGCTTGGAAAGGGATGCAAATGTGGCGGCCAGGTTGGGGGTGGCCGCGCGGATCTTGGGGGGCGCGGGCCCATGCCTGGGCCCGCGCCGGGTGGCTTAGGATTTGCGACGGCGCAGGGCGCCCAGCCCGCCAAGCGCGGCCAGCATCAGCCATCCCGCCGCAGGCAGTGGAACCGCGCCGGGTGGGGGGGGCGGTGGGGGTGGCACGTTAAAGCCCTGCACCCGGACAATTCGGTTGCCGCCACCAAAGGTGGAAAACAAGAAATCGCCGGTAAGCGGGTCAATCACCGCGCCTTCGGCGCCGGTCAGCCCTGACACAAAGGTCTGGCGGGTCGACAAGATGGGATTGCCGTTGCTGTCAATCTGATAGGCATCAACGGTGTTCCCGGAATACGCAGAAACCAACATGCTGTCGCTGCCAAAGCCGGGATTTGCCCCATTGATATAGACAAAGCCTTCGGGGCCGCCGGGCAGGTTGTCGATCGCTGCCGTCGAGGTATCAAGATCAATCCGGGTGATTGAGGCAATGTCAAAAGTGCCAGATCCATCGGCGACCAGGTTCAGGTCATACCATTCCCCGGAAGACCAGGAAACGATCTTGCCTTGGCCGGCCCCGGCAAACCCGGCGGGCACAAAGTTGATCGCCGCGATAGAGGAGCCGCCAACCCCAAAAACGCTCAGATCGTCGACGCGGTCTTCATCCGTGCTGCCCGGAGCGGTCTGCCCCAGATTGTTTGCCGGCCATTGCGCGGTGAACAAAACCCCGCCGGGGCCAAAGGTCACGCCGCCGTCGTTGAATTCACCAACGCTGCCGTATGCGGTGGGGGTGCCGCTAAAGCCGGTGATCTTGTTGGTGCCGGCATCGCGCACAACGTCTATTGTGTAAAGGTTGCCGCCGGCGCTATTGGCGGCGCCGCCGATCAACAGTTTGTTGGGATTGGTGGGCAAAAAGGTCAGGCCACCGTATGGGGTGGGCAATCCTGAAATCGACCCAAGATCGACTGCGGAATATTGTGATGAAAAGCCAGACCCGATGCTAAGCGCTGCTGCCATGCTTGCCGACAGGCCCAGCGTTGCGGCAGATGTGATTGCCAAGCGAATTGGAGCGTTCACTGTTCAAACCTCCTGGTTAAAATTAAAATCGTTAAAACAAAGCTCAAATAGTCACGGGGATCAGTATTGGCGCAATTTAAGGTTGCGTCAAGGCATTCAGATAACCCCATGCGTGTGCATCAGGGCGATTGGCGGGGGCAGTGGCGGCGATTGGCCGATCGGGGGCGGGCAAAAAAATAGGCCAGCCCACGCGGGCCGGCCTGTCTGATCTTGTTGCGGGCTAAGGGGTCTTAGCGGCGCAGACCAAGGCGTTTGATCAAGTCCGCATAGCGGGCTTCGTCTTTGCCTTTGACATAATCCAGAAGCTTGCGGCGTGTCGCAACCATCTTGAGCAAGCCACGGCGGCCGTGGTTGTCTTTTTTGTGGGTCTTGAAGTGCTCGGTCAGGGTCGCGATGCGCGACGACAAAATGGCAACCTGAACTTCGGGCGAACCGGTGTCGCCTTCTTTGGTTGCGAATTCGGACATGACGCGGGCTTTTTCTTCAGCTGTAATCGACATCGGGGTCTCCTTTATTAAGGGTTATGGATATTGGCGCAGGCCGGGATGTCGTCCAGCAAGGCCATGACAAAGATACACCAACAGGCGGGCCTGCGATGCACCGCTGGCCAATAGACCGAATTCACCGGCTTTGCAAATGGTCTTTCGCGGTGGGATGCCAGGGCTGCGGGGTCTGGGTATACGGCAGATAAAGCGGGTGACGGGGGTGGCCGGCCTTGGACAGGCCCAGATGGAACAGCGGGGAACCGCAATCGGCCAAGATCCGCGCCACCTGTGCGCCGCGATCCTGAAAGGCCCCGTGGGTGCCCCAAGCCGCAATCACATCATCGGCCTGTGTTGCCTCGTGCAGGATTGCCCGGTCATTTTCAGGCCCCACAGGGTCGGCGGCGGCGCGCATTTTGCGCGGGTCTGTGTCGCGCCAGGCAAAGATGTTGGTCACCGTAAAGCCGCCGTATCCCAGGGTGCGCGCCCGGCGTTCGCAGCGTTCGACCGTGGGATCGTTTTGCATTTCCGTCGCGGTCGATGGGTTCAGCATGACAAAATTGACCCGCCGCCCGGCCCCGTCCCACACCCGCGTCAGCGCATAGCGATACCCCTCGCAGTCTGAATAAACGGCGACCGATGGCGCGTCGCCTTTGGTATGATGCCGGGTGATCATGGGGCGGTGTTGAACACCCGCGACGGATGCAATTCGCCTGATTTGTAGCGGCCCACAGCGACAGCCTGCCCCTCAAACGAGGCCCAGCATTCATCGCCGTATTCGACCCCGTCAGCAAAGACCATGCCGGGGTTGCCATTGCGCAGCCGCGCGGCCCCATCGGCGCTGGCGCGTACCTCGGGCAGCTCGCGCAGGCCTTCCTCAAGCGGTAAAAGATGCGCGTCAAGCGCGGGGGTGCGGGCCAGCGCGTCGATTTGATCCATGGTCAGGCCGTCTTCGGCCTCGAACGGGCCGGACCAGATCCGCCGCAGGCTTTTGACATGGCCATGACAGCCAAGCAGCGCCCCAAGATCGCGCGCAATCGACCGCACATATCCGCCCTTGCCACAGACCATCTCCAGTTCGACGTGATCGGCATCGGGGCGGTCGGTCAACAGCAGGCTGTCGACAAAAAGCGGCCGCGCCGCCAATTCGATATCGGCGCCGTCACGGGCCAGTTTATACGCGCGCTGCCCGTCAATCTTGACGGCCGAAAACTTCGGCGGCACCTGCTGAATATCGCCAAGAAAGCTTGGCAAAGCGGCCTTGATCGCGGCATCGTCCGGGCGCAGGTCGCTTTGGGCAATGATTTCGCCCTCGGCGTCATCGGTGTTCGTGGCCTGCCCCAGACGCACCAGAAAAGAATACGCCTTGAGCGCATCGGTGATGAATGGCACGGTCTTTGTTGCCTCGCCCAAGGCGACGGCCAGAACGCCGGTTGCTTCGGGGTCCAATGTTCCGGCATGGCCGGCTTTGTTGGCGTCCAGCGCCCAACGCACCTTGTTGACGACCGCGGTCGAGGTCGGCCCGGCGGGCTTGTCCACGATCAACCAACCTGAAATATCGCGGCCTTTGCGTTTGCGTCCCATGGTTGCCCTATCCGTCGTGCCGTTGAAGATTCGCGCCGTCAATAAGCCCAAACCCCGCCCCTGCCCAGAGCGCAGCAGGTATTTGCGGCCCTAATCCGCAATTTTTTCAGGGCCACCCGGATTGTCGCCTGAATCATGTGCCGGCTCAACGACGCCGACGACCGGGCCCAGGTCAAACCCCAGATCGTTCCTGTTCAATTGCGGTGCAAACAGGCGCGACACGTTGCCGTCGAAATAAAGCGCATCCGGCAGGCCGAGAGCGTCTTTGAAAAAGCTGGCAAAATCATGGAAATTTACCGGCTGGTCCGAGATGACGAACACGGCGACATCCCCTGCGGCGTTTGTTCCGACGCCGTTGCGAATAAATTTAGAGGTGCCGCCTGGGATCAGGCGCGGGTGCAGCGCATGTCCCTGAACAAGCAGTGGTCCCGACTGGCTGGCAAAGTCGCAGCGGCGGCTTTGCGCGGCAAACTGGCGGCTTTCGATCACATGGGCGCGGCGATTTTTCAGGCAAAAGACCCCATTGGGCAACATCCCGAAATTGCCCGGTCCGGCGCGCGTGACAAGCGGGCTGTGGCGCGCGCCGCCTTCTATATAAAGACCGACCGGTCGCCGGTCGCGATGATACATCCCGGCATTCATCGCAAAGCCAAGGCGCAAGCCTTGCGGGGCAAGCTGGGCCTCGATCCGGTGAAACTGGCCATAGGGTTGCCCGTCCGGGGCGCGATAAAACAGGCGCAGATCCTCGCGGGGCGGGTGTACAACACACAGGGAATAGGCGGCGCCGCGAAATTGCTGGGCGCGGCACTCAAGACCGGCGGCGCTTAGGGGCGCAAGCGCCAGCAAAGCCGCCCCCAGCCATTTTTGGATCATTCCGGCGATGGATCACCCGATTGCGTATCGCGCCGCACCGTTTCTTGCGAAAGCATCCGGCGGGTCTCATCCATCCGGTCGAATGTCTGATCCAGCTGAAATCGCAGATCCGGCGCAAATTTCAGGGACAGCTTTTTAGAAACCATCCGCCGCAATTCACCCTTGTTGCGGGCCAACAGCTTGAGCAGCTGATCGCGCCCTTCGCCGCCCAGCGGCAAGACATAGGCGGTGGCGATCTTCAGATCAGGCGAGGTCCGAACCTCGCCCACCGTGACCGAAATCCGGTTCAGCTCCGGGTCATGCACATCGCCGCGCGCCAGAACCTCGGACAAGGAACGCCGGATCAGCTCGCCAACGCGGAGCTGCCGTTGTGATGGGCCATCGCCCTCGTGAAATTTATTCTTACCCATAGCCCCCATCTAGTCGGTGATCGCCCCTTTGCCAAGCGGTGCGAAGCAGGCTAAGCAGACATTCAAACGCCACGTTGCAGGAAATTCACATGACACAGCTTCCAGGAATCGCCATCACCGGGGTCTCGGGCCGGATGGGCCGCATGTTGGTCGAGGTCATTACCGCCAGCGGCCGTGCCAAGGTCTGCGGCGCAACCGAGCGCGCGGGCCATGATTGGATCGGCCGCGACCTGGGGCAGGCGCTGGGCGGGCAGGATATGGGCGTCACCGTCAGCGCCGACCTTGAAACCGCTGCCGAGGGCGCTGTGGCGGTCATCGACTTTACCGCGCCGGCGGCGACCTTGGCCTTTGCCCCCATCGCGGCCCGCGCCGGGATCGCCCACATCATCGGCACCACGGGCTTTTCTGGCGATGACCTAAAGGTTCTTGGCAAAGTGCAGGGCAAAATCGTGCGCGCCGGAAACATGAGCCTTGGCGTCAACCTGCTGGTGCAGCTGACCAAACAGGTCGCCGCTGCATTGGACGATGATTTTGACATCGAAATCATCGAAGCCCACCATAATCAAAAGGTAGACGCCCCGTCGGGCACGGCGCTGATGCTGGGCGAGGCCGCGGCCGAGGGGCGCGGCGTGGCGCTGGCGCAGGTCTCTGACAAAGTCCGCGACGGCATCACCGGCGCGCGGCAAAAAGGCCACATCGGTTTTGCCGCGATCCGCGGCGGCGACATCATCGGCGAACATGACGTGCTGTTCGCCAGCGCCGGGGAACGCATTGCATTGCGGCATGTGGCCTCTGACCGCGCCGTCTTCGCCCGCGGCGCCCTAAAAGCCGCCCTCTGGAGCCTTGACCGCCCCCGCGGCCACTACTCCATGCGCGACGTGCTGGGGCTGTAAGGCATGGCCTTGCTTTTCTTTTGTTCAAAAATATCCATGCGCAGTCTCAAGGCAAAAAACCACCGGCTTATTGTTTCTCAAAGCGCAAAATCATCCAAAGATTTCCCTTCGGACAATTCTTGAACAAGCCATTTGGGTTTCCTGCCCCGTCCTGGCGTTGTTGCGTAACTCACACCTGAGACATGACGTCCCCTTTCCCGTTGTGCTTAGGCCACGCGGACGATCTCGGCAGTGCCGAGGGCTGAGAAGCGGTTCATCAGTGCGATGCGGATCTGGATTTCGGCGGTTTGGCTTTCGGGGTCTCTTGCGGCGATACGCTCACCGAAGGCCTTGAGGCACCGCATCTTGGCTTCGATCCGGCTTCGGACGTGGTATCCTGTCCAACGCTTCCAGAACGCCCTGCCGTAGTGCCGTGTAGCGCGCAGAGTTTCGTTTCTGGCGATCGCGGCCGGACAGTCCTCTTTCCACGATCGCCCGTTCTTGCGAATGGGGATGATCGCGGTGGCCTGGCGGTTGATGCTGCCGGAAATGGCAATGAAGCGTCTGACGTTTACGAGGTGCAGGCTGGTTCGCCAGCAGTCGAGTTCGCTAAGCACAGAAACGAAATCCGTCAAATTTTGGTAGAGGATGCACAACGATCACTTGTTTCAACACTTTCAGTAAACCAGCGCATGACACGTGGTGCGCGGGAACGTTTTGTTGCTTCGCAACAAGTGAGCGCGGCTAACGTCAGCCGCAACAGCGTTCCTTTCGACGTTGATGGCATTCTCACCGTCTCTGAGACACGGTTGAGTACAGCTGGCACGTTCTTTGAGCAGCGCGGCAACGCAGATGGCATAGGCAGCGCTTGTTCTTTGGCGGCTTGGCGATGTGGGCTTCACAGGTGTGGCTTATGGCTTGACCGACGACGCACTCAGCCTTGACGCGGGCAGCGTGAGCATTGCCAACCTGACCCTGCGGCCCCAAGTGGTCTGGGCACTGGATGCGCCAACAGTTGCTGACAGCCGCTCGCAACTGTCGTTTGCCCCACGTGTGATCTGCGAGCGTGTACAGAGTACGACCACGACACAAGACTGTGGTGCTGGCGGTGAGATTGGCCTTACCAGCACCTCACAGGACGGCTTGAGCAACGCCGAGTTCCGCGTGATTGTCGACAAAGTTGGTAACAGCACACGCTCAAGCTTGCTATTCAACCTTGAGCGGCAGTTCTAGGCGCTATTGGCAACGTGAGAACACAGAGGGCGGCTTTAGGGTCGCCCTTTTGTGTTGGGGTAAGGCATCCTGCCAGCAGCAGGGTAGTGCAAGGAAGACGAACAATGGGCAGTTCGTTTTATGCTGACGTTTTCAAAGTACATCACCACAGCACCATATCCTTCGGCGTGCCAACCTTTATCCCATTTGTAGCGCCTGTGCGTGCTGTCTGACGTCAGCGCCTATGGGACAGATTTGAGGTTTTCGTAACGGAGGATTTCTGGTTCATCGCAGCCATCATGG
>CAKZPD010000029.1 GCA_937138475.1 uncultured Sulfitobacter sp.
TGCAAAAGGCCCGCAACCTGCTGATGCAAACCGACATGAGCGTGATCAACGTGGCGCTGGCCTGCGGCTTTGCCTCGCCCTCGCATTTTTCCAAATGCTATCGCTCGCACTATGACACCACCCCCTATCGCGAGCGCGGATCGCACAGCAGCCGCCTGTCGATCTGATCAGGGCCTCTGGGCGAAAAATATTCACTAAAATGCGCCCTAGAGGCCAAGGGTATTTTCCCTTAATGGCCAATTTCACAGCCGATTTCCCTAAATTATTGCCCTTTTTGCGCCAAAACGATTAATCACGCAATGCAGGCCCCGCGCGGGGCGGAAAAATGCGCCTGCCGATGCGTCAGCTTGCCGCAAAACTCCTTTTCTTTTGGGGGCGGCGCGCATAAACTCGCGCCCGAACATAGTGTTCCAACAAGGGAGAACCTTCATGAAAAAGATGCTTATGGCCACAACGGCCGCGGCGCTACTGGCAACTTCGGCGATGGCGGCAAGCCACAGCAAAGAAGTGAAACTGGGCATTTTGATCGGCTTTACCGGCCCGATTGAATCGCTGACATCGGCCATGGCGCAAGGCGCCGAGCTGGCGATGAAAGAAGTCACCGACAGCGGTGCGCTTTTGGATGGGGCCAAGGTCACGCCGATGCGTGCCGACACGGGCTGTATCGACAACGGTCTGTCCACTTCGAACGGTGAACGTTTGATCGCAGACGGCGTTGCCGGCATCATTGGCGGCGACTGTTCTGGCGTCACCGGCGCGATCTTGCAGAACGTTGCCATCCCGAACGGCATGGTGATGATTTCGCCATCGGCCACATCGCCCGGCCTGTCGACCGTCGAGGACAACGGCCTGTTCTTCCGCACCGCACCATCTGATGCCCGCGAAGGCCAGGTCATGGCCGAAATCCTGATGGAGCGCGGCATCAAATCCATCGCTTTGACCTATACCAACAACGACTATGGTAAAGGTTTGGCCGATGCGATCGAATCTTCCTATAAGGCGGCTGGCGGTGAAGTGACCATCGTCGCAGCCCACGAAGACGGCAAGGCCGACTATTCCGCCGAGATGGGCGCCCTGGCGTCAGCGGGCGGCGACATCCTGGTTGTGGCCGGATATCTGGACCAAGGCGGTCTGGGCATCATCAACGCCGCGCTGGACACCGGAGCGTTTGAAACCTTTGGTCTGCCTGGCGGCATGATCGGTGACAGCCTGCCGGCCAATGTCGGCGACGCGCTGAACGGATCCTTTGGCCAGATCGCAGGATCGGGCGGCAAAGGCGCCGATGCCATCAAGGAAATGTCGGCGGCTGCCGGATTTGACGGCACATCGCCCTATGCCCCAGAAAGCTATGACGCCGCTGCACTGTTCATGCTGGCCATGCAGGCCGCAGACAGCACCGACCCAGCCGTCTATGGCGGTAAAATCCTTGATGTGGCCAACGCCCCCGGCGAGAAAATCTATCCCGGCGAGCTGGCCAAAGCGCTTGAGCTGATCAAGGCCGGTCAGGACATCGACTATGTTGGTGCCTCTGCGGTTGAGCTGATCGGACCGGGCGAAAGCGCCGGCACCTATCGCATGATCGAAGTCAAGGACAACAAGAACGAGACAGTCGGCTTTAAATAAGTCCTGTCCCACTCGATGAACAGCCCGGGCCTTGGCTCGGGCTGTTCTATTATCCAGAACTCGGTTCCCCTAGCGCCTGAGGTATCTCTATGATCGTCGTCGACGATATTCACAAACATTTCGGTGGCTTTCACGCAGTTGACGGCGCCAGTCTTGAAATCGCAAAAGGGTCGATCACCGGCCTGATCGGCCCCAATGGCGCCGGGAAAACCACGCTTTTTAACGTGATTGCCGGGGTTTTGCAGCCCACATCCGGCCGCGTCCATATGGACGGCGAAGACATCACCGGCCTGCCCCCGCATGACCTGTTTCACAAGGGATTGCTGCGCACCTTTCAAATCGCCCATGAATTCAGTTCAATGTCATGCCGCGAAAATCTGATGATGGTGCCGGGCGGTCAAAGTGGCGAAACCTTGTGGAACACCTGGTTCGGGCGCAAACGCATCGCCAATGAGGAACGCGCGCTGCGGGCCAAGGCCGATGAGGTGCTTGAGTTTTTGACCATCGAACATCTGGCCGAGCAAAAGGCCGGACAGGTATCGGGCGGCCAAAAAAAGCTGCTTGAGCTGGGGCGCACCATGATGGTGGACGCCAAGATCGTGTTCCTGGACGAGGTGGGCGCGGGTGTGAACCGCACGCTGCTCAATACCATCGGTGATGCCATCATCCGCCTGAATCAGGAACGTGGATACACATTCGTCGTGATCGAACATGATATGGATTTCATCGGGCGCCTGTGTGATCCGGTGATCTGCATGGCCGAAGGCCGCGTTCTGGCGCAGGGCACCCTGGATGAAATCAAGGCCAATGAACAGGTTATCGAAGCCTATCTGGGCACCGGCCTCAAGAACAAGGACAAGCTAAGCCATGAGCAGTGATCCCTATTCCGACCGCGGCAATGCCGACAAGTCGATCACCAATCTGGACGGGATTGGCAGCGCGCAGCCGGTCAAGGGCGATGGCAGCGCCTATCCGGTGGATGGCGGGCCGTTCCTGATCGGGGATACGATGACCGGCGGCTATGGCGCCGGGCCTGATATTTTGCACGACTGCACCATTGCGGTGGAACGCGGTGAAATCGCGGTGATCGTTGGCCCGAACGGGGCCGGGAAATCCACCGGCATGAAGGCCGTTTTCGGCATGCTTAACCTGCGTCAGGGGCATGTGCGTCTGGACGGCGAAGACATCACCAAACTGTCCCCGCAGGCGCGGGTGGCCAAGGGCATGGGCTTTGTTCCGCAAACGTCGAATATTTTCACCTCGATGACGGTGGAAGAAAATCTGGAAATGGGCGCCTTTATCCGCAAGGACGATATTCGCGGCACGATGGAACAGATCTATGATCTGTTCCCGATCCTGCGCGACAAACGCAAGCAACCCGCCGGAGAGCTGTCGGGCGGCCAACGTCAGCAGGTGGCCGTTGGCCGCGCCCTGATGACCAAGCCAAAGGTGCTGATGCTGGATGAACCGACGGCGGGGGTATCCCCCATCGTGATGGACGAGCTGTTTGACCGGATAATCGAGGTGGCCCGCACCGGGATTCCGATCCTGATGGTGGAACAAAACGCGCGGCAAGCGCTTGAAATCGCGGACAAGGGCTATGTTCTGGTTCAGGGCCGCAACGCATTTACCGGGACCGGCAAGGAATTGCTGAACGATCCCGAAGTGCGCAAATCTTTCTTGGGGGGCTGATCCATGGATCTGTTGAATGCGGTTATCGCGCTGTCCAATTACGTGATCATTCCGGCGATGGCCTATGGGTCGCAGCTGGCGCTTGGGGCGCTTGGCGTCACCTTGATTTACGGCATCTTGCGGTTTTCCAACTTTGCCCATGGCGATACCATGGCCTTTGGCGCCATGGTTACGGTGCTGGTGACATGGGGCCTGCAATCGCTTGGCGTATCGCTTGGGCCCTTGCCCACCGCGCTGCTGGCGCTGCCGTTCGGCATCATGGGGGCGATGGCGCTGCTGCTGGTGACCGACCGGATGGTCTATCGGTTCTACCGCGAACAAAAGGCCAAGCCGGTCATTTTGGTGATCGTATCGCTGGGCGTTGCCTTTATCATGAATGGTCTGGTGCGCTTTATCATCGGCCCGGACGATCAAAAGTTCAGCGACGGAGAGCGGTTCATCATATCCGCCCGCACCTTCAAGAAAATGACCGGCCTTGAAGAAGGCTTGGCGATCAAGACCACGCAGGGCATCACCGTGATCACCGCCGTGATCGTTGTGGCGCTGCTGTTTTGGTTCCTTAATCGCACCCGCACCGGCAAATCCATGCGCGCCTATTCCGACAACGAAGATCTGGCCCTGCTGTCCGGGATCAACCCCGAACGGGTGGTCATGATCACCTGGCTGTTGGTTGCGGCCCTGGCCACCACGGCGGGCGTGCTTTACGGGCTGGATAAGTCATTCAAGCCCTTCACCTATTTCCAGCTTTTGCTGCCCATTTTCGCCAGCGCCATCGTTGGCGGGCTGGGCAATCCGCTGGGGGCGATTGCGGGCGGGTTTGTCATCGCCTTTTCCGAGGTCACAGTCACCTATGCCTGGAAAAAGGTCGCGGGCTATGCCCTGCCCGATGGCTGGGCACCCGATGGGCTGATCCAGCTTTTGTCCACTGATTACAAGCTTGCTGTCAGCTTTATCATCTTGTTGGTCGTGCTGCTGTTCAAGCCGACAGGTCTGTTCAAAGGAAAATCGGTATGAACTCTGCGCTTCGAAACACGTTGCTTTTTGGCATTATCGGCGTGCTGATCGCCTATACCGGCGTCGCCCAAAGCTGGAACACGGCCCTGTTGATCCTGAACATGGGGTTGATTTCGGCGATCATGGCCCTGGGGGTGAACCTGCAATGGGGCTTTGCCGGGCTGTTCAATGTCGGGATCATGGGGTTTGTGGCCCTGGGCGGTCTGGCCACCGTCCTGGTTTCGATGCCCCCCACCACCGAGGCCTGGGCCGCAGGCGGCGGCGGAATTCTGGCCGGGCTGTTGATGGGGGCCATGACCATTGCCGCAACCGTTCTGGTTATCAAACGCATGCCGGCCAGCACCCTGCGCAATGCCATCGTTTTGGCGATCCTGATCGGCGGCTTCGTATTGTATCGCGCCATCTTTGACCCAGCGGTCGAAGCCGTCGAGGCGGTGAACCCCGCCGGCACCGGATATCTGGGCGGGCTGGGCCTGCCGGTGATCCTGGCCTGGCCGGTTGGCGGTCTTTTGGCCGCCGGTGCGGCGTGGATCATCGGCAAGACCGCGCTGGGGCTGCGATCGGATTATCTGGCGATTGCAACGCTGGGGATTGCGGAGATCATCATCGCCATCCTCAAGAACGAAGATTGGCTGTCACGCGGGGTCAAGAACGTCGTTGGCCTGCCCCGCCCCACGGCCTTTGAAATTGATCTGCAAAACGATCCCTCGTTTGTTGACCGGGCCGCAGGCCTGGGGATGGATCCGGTTCTGGCCTCGACGCTTTATGTCAAACTGGCCTATGCTGGGCTGTTTACCGCGGTGCTGGTGATCCTGCTGATCCTGGCACAGCGGGCGCTGAACAGCCCCTGGGGCCGGATGATGCGCGCGATCCGCGACAATGAAACCGCCGCCGAGGCGATGGGCAAGGACGTCACCGCCCGGCATTTGCAGGTGTTTATCCTGGGATCAGCCGTTTGCGGGATCGCCGGCGCGATGATGACCACCCTGGATGGACAGTTGACGCCCGGCACCTATCAGCCGCTGCGCTTTACCTTCCTGATCTGGGTCATGGTGATCGTCGGTGGATCAGGCAGCAATCTGGGTGCGGTTCTGGGCGGTTTCCTGATCTGGTTCCTTTGGGTGCAGGTCGAACCCATGGGCCTTTACCTGATGGAGCTGATTACCTCGGGCATGGCCGAGGGCAGCGCCCTCAAGGCGCATCTGATTGAATCGGCCGCCCATATCCGTCTGTTGACCATGGGGGTTGTGCTGCTGCTTGTGCTGCGTTTCAGCCCGCGTGGTCTGATCCCCGAAAAGTAAAGGCCAAGCGGCGGGCCTTGCCCCCCGCGTTCGGTTTTTAACAATAGCTGTTGACGACCCATGTTACGTTTCGTAACCTTCGCAGCATAAGTCGGCCGGTCCGACGGGGAGAAGAACTAATCATAAAAGGGGGCGCGTTCGGCGCCCCCTTTTTTATTGGGTAAATCAACCCGTTGCCGTGAATCTGCCGGCAAAAAACTGCCGCTTTGGCGCGCCGAACCCTTCAATTGATCCTGACATCCAAGCGGCTGCGTGTTAGGCCAGTGCTGCATTAACCAATGGGATGACTTATGTTGTTTTTTCGCGCCGCCCTGCCCTTGGCCTTTACGGCCATGATGCTGCCTGTCGTCAGCCTTGCCCAATCTGCCAGTACCTCCGACACAAGCACCGCCCCAAGCGGCGCCCCGGCCCTTGGCGAAACCTATCAGGCTGAGCAAAATGGCGATTGGGAACTGCGCTGTGTCAAATCAGATACCCCAAGCGATCCGTGCCAGATGTATCAGCTTTTGACCGATGGCGAAGGATCGGCCATCGCCGAGGTCACACTGTTTCGCCTGCCACAAGGCGGCCAAGCCGTGGCCGGGGCCACGATCGTTGTTCCGCTGGAAACCGCCCTGCCCAATCAGCTGCGCATTCAGGTGGATGGTGGTCTGGTCAAGACCTATCCCTATGCGTTTTGTAACACTGTTGGCTGTTATGCGCGGATCGGGCTGACCCAAGACGATATTGCCGATTTCAAACGCGGCGCCACCGCCACCTTGTCGATTGTTCCGGCGCTGGCCCCGGATCAGGTCGTGGCCATTTCGATGTCGCTCAAGGGGTTCACCGCCAGCTTTGACAAGACAACTGTCCTGACCCAGTAACCCTCAGATTTTACGCAGGGCGATCACCGCGTTCATCCCGCCAAAGGCAAAGGCGTTCGACAACGCGACCTGAACGGGCGCCGCGCGGGCCTGGTTCGGAACAACGTCCAGCGCGCATTCGGGGTCTGGTTCTTGGTATCCGATGGTCGGGGCAATCACCCCGTCGCGCAGGGCCATGATACAGGCCAACAGCTCAACCGCGCCGGTGCCACCGATCAAATGCCCATGCATGGATTTGGTCGAACTGATCATCAGCTGGTCGGCATGTGGGCCAAAAACATCAGCGACCGCCGCGCATTCTGTCTTGTCATTGGCCGCTGTTCCGGTGCCATGGGCATTGATATAGCCCACCTCGCTGCGATCCAGCCCCGCATCGCGCAGCGCCCCCGCCATCGCCCGCGCCGCGCCGTTCTTGGATGGCATGACAATATCGCTGGCATCTGATGACATGGCGGCCCCGATGACTTCGCACAGGATATCAGCGCCGCGGGCGCGGGCGTGCTCATAATCTTCGAAAACAAAAATGCCCGCGCCTTCGCCCTGCACCATACCGTTGCGATTGGCCGAGAACGGGCGGCAAGCATCCTTAGACATCACCCGCAGCCCCTCCCAGGCTTTGACACCGCCAAAGCACAGCATAGATTCCGAGCCCCCGGTGATCATCACCGGCGCCATGCCCGACCGCACCAAGGCAAACGCCTGCGCCATCGCATGGTTCGACGATGCGCAGGCCGTCGAAACCGTAAAGGACGGCCCCTTGATGTTGTGTTCAATGCTGACATGCGACGCCGCCGCATTGTTCATCAGCTTGGGCACCACAAAGGGATGCACCCGGTTTTTGCCGTCTTCATACACCGCGCGGTAATTGTCATCCCAGGTGCTGACCCCGCCGCCCGCCGTGCCAAGCACCACGCCCGATCTGGCCGCCAGATCACCGCTGAAGGTCAGGCCGGATTGGCCAATGGCCTCGGCGGCGGCGGCCAGGGTGAACTGGGTAAACCGATCATAAAGCGACATCTGCTGGCGGTTAAAGCGCCCATCGGCCTCAAAGCCTTTGACCTGCCCGCCGATCTGGATTTGCAATCGCTCAAGGTCGCGCAGTTCAAGCGGGGCGATGCCGCAGCGCCCCTCGCGCATTGCTTCCATGGTCGACGCAACATCCTGCCCCAGCGCATTGATGGTGCCTGCGCCTGTGATCACAACCCGCCGCATTGCGCATTACCCCTGTTTGGCGATCAGGGCCTGGATGCCTTGGACAATGGTCGCAACCGACGAAATATCGAAATCGCTGTCCTGGGGCGCGTTGGCGTTAAAGGGCACCGATATGTCAAAGCGTTCCTCGATGGCAAAGATCGCCTCGACCAGGCCAAGGCTGTCGATCCCAAGGTCTGCCGGGCTGCTGTCCAGGGTGATTTCTTCTGGTTTAAGAAGGGCTTGTTCTGATATTATTTCAATTACTTGTGATGCGATGTTCATCTTGTTACCTTTGAATGATATCGGTCTATTTGCGCATGTCCGGCCCAAAGACGGCCCGCTGCAAGGCCGCAACTTCGCGCAGCATCCGCGGCAAACGGCGCAGGGATTTGAATATCTCGATCTGGGTGTCCATCTTGGTCGCCGGATACCCAAGCATCACCCGTCCGGCCGGCACATTTGACAGAACCTTGGTGGCGCCGCCTGTGATCACACGGTCCCCGACAAAGATGTTATCGCTGATGCCGGTCATGCCACCCAACACCACATTGTTGCCAATCCGCGCCGACCCGGCGATGGCCACATGCCCGCAAATCAGGCAATCGCGCCCCATGGTGACATTGTGCCCAACCTGCGCAGCATTGTCGAATTTGCACCCGTCCCCGATGGTGGTGTCACGAATTGTGCCATTGTCGATGGTCGTCGTCGCGCCGACCTCAACATCATTGCCGATCTGCACCGCGCCCAGCGAATGAATGCGCGTCCAGGGCTGGGCCGCGGTCTCTTGCTGATCGCCCAGGGTTTCGCGCACCGCTTCGATGCCGCTGCGTTCGGCCGATACAAAGGAAAACCCGTCCCCGCCAATCCGGGCGCCCGGTTGGGCAATAAAGCGATCGCCAATCTGCACCCGCGCCCCGATTGAGACCTGTTCGCGCAGCAACGCATCGCACCCGATCCTTGCGTTCCAACCGACAAAGCACTGCGGACCGATCACCGAACCGGCCCCGATCTGTGCGCCGGCGGCGATCACGCTAAGCGGGCCAACCTGAACCCCCTTGCCTAGGGTGGCGGTGGGATCAATGATCGCCGACGGGTGAATACCGGGCGCAAAACCTTGACCGGCGTCCATCATCTGGGTCAGGCCCGACATGGCGAACCGGGGGCGCTGGGGCAATATCGCGGCCTCAAGGCCAAGCGCCTGCCAATCAGCGCCCGGCCACAGCATGGCCACCCGCGCCTGCCCCTTGGACAGGTTTTCGGCATATTTGGGATCCATCGCCAGCGCCAGATCCTGTGGGCCGGCGCTTTGGGGTTCGGACACCTTGTCGACAGGCATATCGGCCTTGCCATGCGCCTGCGCGCCCAGCGCCGCCGCGATTTCCTTGACCGTGTAAGACATGCTGCCCCCCAAGCTCCTGTTGGGGATTTAACCCTGAACGCCGGGCATTTCCACCCCCGCATTGCGCAGCGCCTCCCAGATCAGCGCATCACGTCCGTAAACGTCGCGCCGAAAGGCGATTTCCCCCTTATTTGTTGTAATCGCCGTGCGATAGATCAGATGAACCGGGACTTTTTGCTGCAAATCAATGCGGGTTTCTTTGCCGGTGGCCAGGGCGCGGGCGAAATCGCCCTTGGGGTCGCGGCTTTGCCGGGCCAAAAGCGCATAGGCAAAATCAAACGGATCGGCCAGCCGGATACATCCATGGCTAAAGGCGCGCACTTCGCGGGCGAACAACCGTTTGGCCGGGGTGTCATGCAAATAGATGTTATGCGGATTGGGGAACATGAATTTGACCAGCCCCAGCGCATTGGTTTGGCTGGGCGGCTGCCGCATGGAAAAGGGAAAGCTGTTTTCGTCAAATTGACTGAAATCAATGGCCGTTCTATCGACCTGCTGGCCGTTTTCGTCCGTTAGCTCAATATGATCAATGGCGCCGGGGTCTTCTTGCAGCTCGGGCAGGTATTCCTTTGTGACGATTGAACGGGGCACATACCAGCTTGGGTTGACGATCATGAATTCCATCACGTCCGAAAACTCGGGCGATTGGCGGTCGGGGTTGCGCGCCCCCACAACCGATCGCGTCTCAAAGGTGACCTTGCCATCGTCAATGATTTTCGCGGAAAAATCCGCCAGATTGACCTCGATGTGGCGGGGGCCCAAATCCCTGTTGTTCCAGCGCTCGCGCTCAAGCGCGACGTGGATGGCTTGCAGGCGGCTTTGCGGGTTTTGATTGACTTCGCGCAGGGTGCCCGGCCCGGCAACGCCGTCTTGCTCAAGCCCGTGGCGTTCCTGAAACAGCCGCACCGCTTGTGTCAGCGCCGCGTTGTAATCCGCCGCCGTGCTGCGCCGCAGATATCCCATACGCATCAACCGGTTGCGCAGCGCCACAACATCGGGGCCACGATCGCCCGGCCGCAGGGTTTGCTCTGGCACCGGGGCGCCCCATCCGCCCTGCGCCAGCACCGCGTGCATCTGCTGTTTGGCGTTCAGCAGGGCGCGATAATTGGCGGTCTGTGGCGGCAAGGCGCGAAAAAACCCAGCAGGCGCTGAGCGGCCAAGATTTTCCAGATAAGACGCGCGCTGCCGCAAGGGAACGCGTCGCTGCATCGCATCATAGAGCCCATCCGGGCGCAATATCCCGGTTTGCAAATCAATCGCCAGATCCAAGAACACCGCTGACAGCTTGGCCTCAAGCTGGCCCAGATCCCGCGTCGTTTTCGCCCCCGACATCTGCGCCAAAAGATCGGCGCGCAGCGCGGTTCGGTCCGCCAACCCGTGATGCGCCGCCCGCCCAAGCGCCTGCATCAAGGCCCGTCGCCGCGCCTGATCGGCCCCGCCCCCGGTCCAAAAGCTGTTGTAATCACGCGCCTTGTAAAAGGCGGCTATGTCGCGATCTGCCGCTGCGGCTTCGGCGACGGCCTGCCGAAAGGCGAAACTGTGATCATCCGCCATGGCGGGCGCCGCCCAGACCATCACCAACCCCAAAACCCCGGCCCAGACCTGTTTTACAACTTTGCGCACGAAAACCCTCATTTCACATGTAATCAACCATTTGTTGACCGCTTTGCATCGGCTGTCCACTCACTTTCGCGGGGGAATACCGCCCAATTTTGTAACCATCATAGCCGGTTTTCTGCCCAAGCTGTGGGCAAGTGCGCAAAAAATTGCCTAAAATCGGCGACAAAAAGCCCCTTGGCCATTCAGCACTTGGTGAATGAAATGACTTATGCAATAGACATGTTGCATCTGGGGATGAGTTGGCAAACCCGTGTAACATCACGGGATAAGGCAGGGCACAGGACAACAACGTTAATGACCATCGGCACATCTTCTTTGATCACCCGCCGCGGTGTATTGCGCGCTTTTGCAGCAACAACCCTGATCGCGGCCCCGACCCTGTCACAGGCGGCGGGCTTTTTGAAAGGCGCTGGCGATATCCGCCGGATCAAAATGTATTCGGGCCGAACAGGCGAACGTTTGGACAGCATCTATTGGGTCGAGGGGCAATATATCCCCGAAGCCCTGGCTGAAATTAACCACTTTATGCGCGACTGGCGCACCGGCGGTGTCAAACAGATTGACCGGCGCACCTTGGATATCATGGCCGCCGCCCACAACATGATGGACGTCAGCGAACCCTATCTGTTGCTGTCGGGCTATCGCAGCCCGCAGACCAACGCCCAACTGCGCACCCGCAGCCGCGGCGTGGCGCGCAATTCCCTGCATATGAAGGGCCAAGCCGCCGATCTTCGCCTTGCCTCGCGGTCGGTTCGGCAAATGGCCAAGGCGGCCATCGCCTGCCATGGTGGCGGCGTCGGAACCTATTCGCGCTCAAACTTTGTCCATATGGACTGCGGCGATGTCCGCAGCTGGGGCGGCTAACCCCCCCATCATGGTTTGGCATGAAACTTGCTGATCCCTTGCAAGCAAGGAGACAGCGATGACCATTCAAACGCCTGTAAAACCAAAAGCCACGCAGTTCGGACCCAAATTCGGAACAGCATTCAAATGCACCGGCGAAGCCTGCCGCCTAAGCTGCTGCAAGGGCTGGACGGTCAGCCTGGACAAAGACACATACCGCCTTTACCGCGATACCCCCGATATCGCCGAACATGTTCAAAAGGCGGGCAAAACCCAGAACCGCTCTAACAAAGCCTATGGCGAGATCAAGCTTGGATCCGATGGCGGCTGCCCTCTGTTGACCGAAACCGGCCTGTGCAAGGTTCAAAAATCCCTGGGCGAGGCGCATCTGTCCGAAACCTGCACGACCTTTCCGCGATCCATCACCCAAACCCCCAAGCAGACGGCGGTTTCCTATACCCCCGCCTGCCCCGAAATTGCCCGCCTGTGCATGGATACCGCCGACAGCATGCAGCTTGAGCATTCTGATTATGCCCTTGATCCCAAGCTGAAATACGCCCGCCTCACATCGCCGGACCTAAGCGACACCAGCCAGGCCCTGTTTGGGGCGGTTTACAACTTTATCGCCCTGTCGGACCGCGCCCTGTGGCGGGATATCCTTGTGGTGATCTCATATCTGTCATCGCTGGATCGGCAACCCACAGCCACACAAGAGGACATCACCCAGCAGCTTTTCGCCTTTGGCGAACACGTCAGGTCCGATGCCATCACCACCGACCCCAGCATTTTCCAGGTCAGGATGATTTATCCGACCCTTCTGCAAACGGTCGAGCTGTCGGAAGCGGCGCGCGATTTCAGGCTTGTCCAGGAAACCGCGAATATGGCCCTGGGCGGCGCGCATGTACCGTTTGAGCAAAAGGTAAAGAACTTTGTTCTGGCACGCGAAACCTATTGGAAGCTGTTCTGCCAGCAAAAACCCTTTGCGCTCAAGAACTTGTTCTTGAACGATCTGATCCGCAACCGGTTGGTGTTTTCCCAAACCCCAGAGCAGATCGTCGATCGCATCGTTGATTTCGTTCTGAACCTTGCAATGGTGCGGTTCATCCAGATCCTGACTTTCCAGGCCAAAAACACCATCGCCATAGACGAGGCCGCCTTTGTCGCCGCCTCTATTTCGCGCAAACTGGCGCACAGCCAAAAGAACCGAACCGCGTTGAAAAAGGCCCTGCAGGATCATCTGGGCGATGTGCGATCCGTCGCGACATTGCTTATCGCATAAAAAAGGCCCCCAACCGGGGGCCCTTTCGTTTCATTTGATCCGGCCTTAGCCTTGCAGCAGGCTCAGCACCCCTTGCTTGGACGCATTGGCCTGCGCCAGCATCGCTGTGGCGGCCTGGCTCATGATCTGCGCCTTGGTCAG
>CAKZPD010000030.1 GCA_937138475.1 uncultured Sulfitobacter sp.
GGGACGCATTGCCGCGCAACACCATGGGCAAGGTGCAAAAGAACCTGCTGCGCGAGGAATATGCCGATTTGTTTCAAACCGCCCCCGCGCCCTAACATACACCCCGCGCGGCGGCGATCTGGGGGGCCTCCGGCGGGGATATTTTTGAACAAAAGAAGCGGGGGCGCGCAGATGTCCTGGGCCGGGTATCGGGCGAAATGCTGGCGCGGTGCAGATTGGGCTTGATGCGCGGGGCGCTCTGGTCGATCCTGAGCGGGATTTAAGGCAGGCTTTATGACATCGGATCAGGCATTTCAGGCGTTTGAAACGCGCAAGATTTTTGGATCGTTGAATGGGCTGCGGGCCCTGTGCGTTGGCTTGGTGTTGTGGCACCACAGCCCGGCATTGGCCGGGTTGGAGGGGGGCGCGCGAATATTGTCGCGCGGGTTTACCGGCGTTGATTTTTTCTTTGTGCTGAGCGGGTTTTTGATCACCACCTTGTTGATCCGCGAGGAACGCCGCCACGGGGCGTTTTCCCTGGCAGGGTTTTATTGGCGGCGGATGCTGCGGATTGTGCCGGTGTATTTTCTGATCGTGACCGGGGTTGGGGGCTATTATGTGCTGGTCAAGGGGCAGTGGGATCTGGCGCCCTTGTTGCCGTATTATTATCTGTTTTTCAGCAATATGCTGATTGGTGAAATTCCGACTTTGGCCCCGACCTGGTCGCTGGCGGTGGAGGAGCAGTTTTATCTGCTGTGGCCTTTGGCCCTGACGGTGTTGCCGCGGGGTGCGGCCTTGCGCGGGGCGGTGGTTTTGGGGCTGATTGTGGTGTTCGTCGGGGTGGCGGCCCAGGTGATCCCCTGGTTTGACCCGCTTGAGACCCGCCATGGGCGTTGGCAGGTGCCGGTTTCAAGCTTTGCGGCGATTTTGTCGGGGGTGTTTTTGGCGCTGGTGATGAGCACGCGGGCCGGGTTCAGCGCGGTTTGGATCTTGGTGCACCGCAGGTGGAGCGTGCCGCTGTTGGCGGTGCTTTTGCTGGGGATGTGGCAGGTTTTGCCGGGGGTATTGCTTGGGGGGCCCAACTTGCTGATGCATACGGTGATGACGCTGATCCTGGCGGGGTTGGTGGTGCGCGAAGATCACGCCGCCGCGCCGGTTTTGCGCTGGTTGCCGCTGCGCCGGATCGGCGAGATCAGCTATGGGATTTATTTGTATCACCTGATCGGTTTGCATTTTGCGCGCGGTGTTTTTGCCCCGCTGGGCATGACGGTCGAGACGGCGCCATGGCTGATCAGCGCCGCCTTTGTCGCGATTTCGGTGCTGATGGCCGAGCTGAGCTTTCGCGGATTTGAAAGCCATTTCTTGAAGATGAAGGCGCGCGGGGGCGGGCCGCGCGCCCGGCCTGATCACATGAAAAAGATATGATCGATGGGCATCTGTTCGTCTTCGACGAAGAGATTGGGGGCCTGGGACGGCGGCGCCAAATCCCCGCCCAACGCATCGCGCAGCGCGCCCGAGGCGATATCGCGCCCGTCATCCTGGGCGATGGTCAGGCTGAGCGCGCCGCTGCCGGCGCCGTTTTCCGTCAGATCCAGAATGATCACATCGGCGCCGTAATCCAGCGTCAGCATTGCGTCCTGGTGGGGGCCAAGCCCGCGCAGGGTGATGGTGCTGAATTGGCCAATGATTTCATCTGCTGCCATCAACAGATGCCCGCTGGTGCCGATATCGCCCAGGGCCGCCACATCAAGCGCCAGCGCCGCGCCGCCCAGATCAACGCCGGATTGGGCATGGGTGCCGTCCTGATCGAACATACCGCTGCGGAATTCCTGCAAGGTTGAAAAGCCGCCAAGATCGGCCACATATTCCAACGTCGCCCCTGGGTGCAGGCGCAGCAAGGCCGCCGCGCCGCCGGTGCCATCGAACCCCACCGATGCGTCCGAGCCGCTGATGGTCAGATGGCTGCCGGCGGTCAGGTCGAATTGCGCCCCGCCCAGCGCCAGCAGGCTTTGGCCGCCGCTGCTGGTCAGGGTGATCTGCCCGGCGATTTGGCCAGCGTTAGCAAAGCGGCCACCGTTTACATTCAGTTCCAGCGTGTCGCTGTCCAGAAAACTGTTCAGCACAAGTTGCCCGGCGCGGCTGAGGTGGATGGCGCTGTCGTCGCCGGCGTTGTTCAGCGCGCCTGTGACCTCAAGATAGCCATTGCTGACAGCCAGTTGCCCGCCGCGCCCCAGATCAAGGTGGCTGAGCGTGGCGGTGCCGCCGTATTGCACCCAATTGCCGGCCAGATCGACATCCGAGCCATCCTGCGGGATCTGATCCACCTGCCAATTCAGCCGGTTGTCCCAGCGTGTCCCTTCGGCGAGGGGGTTGGGGACAAAGCGCATCGCCGCCGGGGCAGTGGCGCCGGCATAATCAAGGTCAAAGCCATCCTGAAAATAGCGGACAATCAGCTCAGCGTCGCTGAGACCGGCGCGCGGGGCATGGCCATGGTCGCGCAGGTGGTCGGCCAGATCGGCGATGCTGGCCTTGGGCTGGCCCAGCAGTTTAGCGGCATAGGTCTGGATGGTGGTCTGATCCAGAACGGCCGGGTTTTTGCCTTGAATATTGGCGTTCGCCGCGCTTTCCAAGGTGCCGCCGCCCCCGCCAGAGCCCCAATTATACACGATCGTATCGTTGTAATACGGCAGGCTTTCGGTGCCCACGGCATAGTGTGTGACGTGTTTTTCTGCCTGTTCGGCCGGGTTGGCCGGGTCGGCCAGATGCGCCACGATGTTGTCCTTGAGGGTTGACAGCAACCCGGTGTCATTGACGCCCAAGGTCAAGCCGCCGACCATTTCCGGGCCGATGCGATGGGCGCCTGACGTGACAAGGTTATCGGCAAACAGCGAATAATTGGCGAAATGACCGAAATCGAGATAATTGCCGCCCAAAAAGTTGACGGCGGCATTGTTGTCCAGAAAGACGTTGTCTTCGATATAGGCGCCGCCACGGAACTGGGCACCAAACGAGGCCCCGCGCATGGTGATATTGTCGCGGAAGGTGACGTTGGATGTATTGTATTGCAGATAAAGGTTGTGGCTGAACATGCTGGGGGGCTGGCCGCCTGACGTATCGCCGTCGCTGCGGAAATCATCGGCCCAGCCGGTGTGGTCATAAAAGTTGTTCTCAAGCAGGATATCCTTGGTGTCGGAAATATAGGTCGCCGTGGTGCGATTAAGATGCGCGGCCCAGAAATCCGGGCTGTTGGGGTTTGGCGTGTCCTTGATGACATCGGTAAAGTCCGAATAGCGGAGCGTCACCCCTTCGGAGCGCTGCACGCCAAAGCCGTTGCCCTGTGATGTTATGTTCTCAAACAGAACGTTCTGGGCCTCGAACAGGCGGATGGAACCGCCCATTTCGATATCCTTGACCACGAAGTTCTGTGTTTTGGTTTGCCCGCCGGCGTAAATGGTGTTGTTCAGAATGGGTTTGGCGCCTTCGCCATAGGCGGTGATCAGGACCGGATGCAGTTCGGATTCGCTTTTTTGCGAGGGGTGCAACACCGGCCCCATGCTTTCATCATAGCGATAGCCGCGCTCAAGCAGCAGCCAATTGGACACCGGCCCCGCATCCCAGTTGTTGGTGATCATCTGCCACAAGATGCCCCCCGCCTGCTGGTCCAGGGCCATCTCGGGGGTGGCGCCATATTCTTCGTGGCGCGACAGCCAGCCGGGGGTGATTTCATTCACGTCCAGCCCTTCGAGGGCGGCGATATCCCTAAGGCCAAGGGCCTGGGGGTTGCCAGACACATAGACCTTGCGATGGTTGTCCCCATGTTCAACGATAACCGCGTCATTTTCGTCTGTGCGCAGCATATAGTGGTCGCCAGACCCCCAGCCCAGCGCCTGCGGGCTGGGTGAAACCAACAGCGTTTGGTCAATCACATCGCTTTGGCCGTCTTGATATGTGGCGCGGTATTGAAAGCTTTGTTGCCCGAAAAAATCGCTGTCGGTCATCACCACGGCCAGCGTGCCATTGGGGTTGACGGTGACGTTGCCGTGCTCGGGCTTGGTCAGGATTTCAATCTGAGCAATCTGCTCTGCGTTTTGCGGGGTCAGGATCGACACCCGCCCACCGGTGATTGTTGTCGTGCCGGGGGGCAGGGTCAAATCGGGCTTGGGGTCCGGCGATGAGACGGGGCCTGATGAGCCGGGGGTTGATGAGACGGGGCCTGGATCGGGCGCCTCGGTGGTGTTTGATGCGATGACATTGCCATCGGGATCGCGCGCGGCGGGCGTGGCCGGGTCTGGATTCGGGGTTGGATCTGGGGCGCTGGGCGCGTCTGGGGCGGCGGGCGGGGTTGCATCACCCCCGCCACCTGATCCCAAGGCAGGGTTCAGCGGCGGGTTTTGCGCCTGATCCACCGGGGCGGGTGCCGGGTTTGCTGCGCTGTCGGGTGCGGTGTCTGGTGCTGGGGGGGGCGAAACCGGCTGGGCGGCATCCGCGCCTGTTTCGGTGGCAGCCTCACTTGGGGCATCTGTTAAGGCATCAGGCATAGACGCGGGCATCTTGGGCGGGGTTGCCGGGCCAAAGCCAGAGCCAAGCGCCGGGTTCAGGGGCGGTTGCGGCGGGGCCTGCGTGGCGGCCGCATCGGGGCTGAACCCGGTCGCCAGGGCAATTTGTGTGTCAGATGCCGTGCCGGTGGTGGCAACGGCCCGGTCAGAACTTTGGGTCAGGCCAAGGGCCATGGAAACAGTCGAAATCATGAAAATACGCCTTGCGCCGATTACAGTTGGACGTTCGAAAACGGCCGGGATGAATGACCGGCGGAAACCGTTAAACAAGGCGCGCATCGTAAACTCCGCGTATCTAAATGCCTCCACCTTAAAGGAGCCTTTCGACAAAAGGCAGTCACAGTTGCGTATAGACCCACGACTTTTTTCGCAAAAGCAGGCCGCGATGGGGGGCGCGATGGGAACCGGATGGCAGGGACGGGGTGACAAAGATACATAACACGGGTGCTCCGATAGGTTCGGCCCAATTGCGGGCATTGCATGATCCACCGCCTGCAATCTTGGGGTGAATCTTGCCTGACCGTATCAATCAAGGCGCGCGCCGCTGCAAGGCGATGACCGGGCAATGGGCGGTCTTATGCTGCCCCCGTGCAAAGCAGCGCAAAAAACCGCCGAAACCGCTCTGAAGGGCGGGCCTAGACCTGATAATAGTCCCGATACCAATCGACAAAGGCGCCGATTCCATCGTGTATCCGTGTTTGCGGCGCATATCCTGTAAGGCTGCGCAGCAGATCGGCGTTGGCCCATGTGGCCGGCACGTCCCCCGTTTGCATCGGCATATAGTTGCGCTGGGCGGTCAGGCCCAGCTTGGCTTCTAGGGTGGCGACGAAATCCAACAGGCGCACCTTGTCTGAATTGCCGATATTGACCACGCGAAACGGCGCGGCGGGGCTGAGGCTGTCGCCTTTTAGGGGTTTGCTTTGGTGGCCGGGCGCCGGGGGCGGCACATCAATCAACAGGCGAATGGCCGTTACCAGATCGTCAACATAGGTGAAATCGCGATACATCTCGCCGTTGTTGTAAATGTCGATGGGCTTGCCATCCAAGATCGCCTTGGTGAATTTGAAAAGCGCCATGTCGGGCCGGCCCCATGGCCCGTAAACGGTAAAGAAACGGAACATCGTCACTGGAATATTCCAGATATGGGCGTGCGAATGGCCCATTGCCTCGGTTGCCTTTTTCGTGGCGGCATAGATGGTCAGCGGTGTGTCGGCCTTGTCGGTTTCGGCAAATGGCATCTGGGTGTTGGCCCCGTAAACGGAGCTGGTCGAGGCCATAAGCAAATGTGCCACCTGCGCTTGGCGGGCGGCCTCAAGTATGTTGAACGTGCCGATGATATTGCTGTCGACATAGGCGCGCGGGTTCTCAAGCGAATGGCGCACCCCGGCCTGAGCGGCCAGGTGCACGATCACGTCTGGGGCGAATTGTTTGACTGCGCCCTCAAGCGCGGTGTTGTCTTGCAGCATGGCGCAGCTGGCGGAAAACTGTGCCGATTGCGCCAAGATTTCGTGCCGCCGTTGTTTCAGCGTTACGTCATAATAATCGGTCATCCCGTCAAAGCCATGCACGCGCATCCCCTCTTGCAGCAGGCGCTGGGCCAGATGAAAGCCGATGAACCCTGCGCTGCCGGTGATGAATACGCGCAAAGGTGATTGGGCATGGGTCATGGGGAAAAACCGTTGGTGAAATACAGGGCGATCTTGGACTGAAAGGCGGGGGGTTGTCGATGCCCAACTGGCTGGGGCGTTTAGAATACCGCCCAAAGCGGCGCCAGCGCGGCGTGATGCCAACCCAGAACCATCAGCGCGCCAATCCCCCCAAGGGCGGCAAAGGTCAGATCATGCAGCGGATCCCAGCCGTGATACCGACGGGCCAGCCACAGCGTCGGAAGATACATCAGCGCGGCGCTGATCCCGGTTGCCAGAACCCCGCCGGTCAATCCAAACTGCGCGATGGCAATCAGCAAGACAGCGGTGCGCACCACCGCGCTGGCCACCACAAATGTAGCAAATTCGCCCGATTTCCCGGCCGCCAGCGCCAGATGCCCATAGCTGCCGATCAAAAGCTCGGGCAGGCGCGACAGGCTGAGCAGGATCAAGATGGGGCCAGCCAGCGCATAGCGCGGGTCATAAAGGGTATCAATAATCAGCACGCCGCCCGCAGCCAGGGCAAAGCTGAGGGTGAACAGCCCGGCGGAAACGGCAAACCGCAGGCGCGACAACTGCTGGCGGTTTTGGGGGCTGTCCTGGGGCGGTTTGCGGCCATAAAGTGGAAAGAACACGTTTGTGACGATGTTTTGGTGCAGCAACATCGGCACCGAGGCCAGGAAAAAGGCAATGGTATAGACTGACAGCTCGGTCAGGGTGATGTATTTGCCCAAGATCGCGCGATCGGCGTTATTCAGCAAAAACCCCGCCATGGTGCTAATGAATATGAACTTGCCAAAGCTGAACAAATTGCGCGCGGCTTTGGCCTCCCATTCAAATCGGTTGATGGGGCCGGGCAATAGAACATGCGACAGGGCCATCTTGACGATGCTGCCCAAAATGCCACCAATCACCAGCGACCAGACCGATGGCCAGATCATTGCCAGGGCGATCATGGCGATGATGCCGGCGGCCTGGCTTGTCAGTTCAAGCACGGTCAACCGACCCAGTTGCAGATGGCGGTTTGCCGTCATGACCTTGGTGGAATTGAACCCGGCAATAATCGCCCCGATCCCGGCCACCGGCATCAACAGCGCCAGCATCGGCGCATCATAAAGCTGCGCTGCCGGGGCGGCCAACGCCCAGCTTGCCATAAACAGCAAGATCCCGCGCCCGATCTGGATCACCCAACCGGTGTTCAAAAACGCCGGGTCATCGCCGCGCGGGCTTTGCACGACCGAGGCCCGCAAACCGAAATCCGAAAACAGTTGCAAGCCGTTCAACACCACCTGCACCAGCGCCATCAGGCCAAAGGCTTCGGGGAACAGCAGCCGCGTCAGGATCAGGTTCGACCCAAGACGCATCGCATTGGCAAAGCCGAAATGGGTGATGGTCAGGGCGGTGCCACGCAGGGTCTTGGCGCGCAGGCCATCGCCGGTGGCAAGCGTTCTGATGCGTTGGATCATAGTCAAAAGCCGCCCGGCATATGGCCTGAAAATCGTTCAATCAATCACATTACAGATAGATGAATTGACAAGGTCGCGCCAGCCTGCACTGATATAAATATGTAGCGCCGCGCGTGGCTTGCATTTTCGGGCTTAAAACACGCGGGGTTTTTAAGGCGCATGTGGCGCCATGTTTGTAACGAGTGTTTGTTGAAAGTTATTGTATGTTGGAGTCATCGTCATTTTCTGGCGACCCGCTTGAAACAGAGCGACGCGCGATCAACGCCAGTTCAGGGATCAGCGTCATTATCCCGACCTATCAAGAAGTGTTGAACATTCCCCATATCCTGTCGCAACTGGATGCGCTGCGGCGGGCGGCGGCGCTTACGCTCGAGGTGATTTTTGTCGATGACAACAGCCAGGACGGCAGCGCCGAGGCGGTCGCGGCGGCCGGGTTCGATTGGGCCCGGATGATCGTGCGCACCGATGAACGCGGGCTTAGCTCGGCTGTGATTGCGGGGTTTCGCGCGGCGCGTTACCCGATGTTGGTGTGTATGGATTGCGATCTAAGCCACCCGGTTCAGACCATCCCGTTGATGCGGCTGGGGCTTAGCGCCGGGCAGGAAATGGTGGTTGGGTCGCGCTATGTGCCGGGGGGGACCACGGATGACGATTGGGGTATTCTGCGCTGGTTGAATTCAGTATTGGCGACGGTTCTGGCGCGGCCCCTTACCAACGTCCAAGACCCGATGTCGGGGTTTTTCGCCCTGCGCAAGGTGGATTTCGACGCGGCGCATGATTTGAACCCGGTGGGGTATAAAATCGCGCTTGAGCTGATCGTCAAATGCGGGTTTGGCACAATCGCCGAGGTGCCCATTCATTTTAGCGACCGGGTGCATGGACAAAGCAAGCTGTCGCTGCGGGAGCAGTTGAAATATCTTCAGCACCTGCGGCGGTTGTATCTGTATCGCTTTGCCAATGCGATGTATGTGGCCCAGTTTCTGGTGGTTGGCCTGTCAGGGCTGGTGGTGAATCTTGTGGTGCTCAGCCTGCTTTTGGCGCTGGGCCTGCCCGAGCCGGCCTGCCTGGCCGGAGGGATCGGCGTCAGCTTGATCAGCAATTTCATGCTGAACCGGCGGTTTACCTTCAGCTATGCGCGGTTTGGGCCGCTGGCGCGGCAGTTCATGGGGTTTGTTTCGGCCTCGGCGGTGGGGTTGGTGGTGAATTACGCCGTGGCGCTGGCCTTGCGGGATGCCGATTGGAACACCAGCGCCCTCAGCTTGCATATCGCGGCGCTTTGCGGGGTGGCCGCAGGCACCGCATTTAATTTTCTGGGCAGCCGCTATCTTGTGTTTCGCAAGCGGCACATCCGCAGATGACCGACCGGGGGTTCGTTCTGTTGATCATGGCCGCCGCGGCGCTGGCCTTGGTGTTTCGTCTGGACCACCCGGCGTTCTGGGGCGACGAGGAAATCAGCCGTCTGTTCGCGCGCGAGGGGTGGTATGATCTGCTGATCACCCATTGGAGCACAGACACCCATCGCCCGGTCTATTATGCCTTGCTTAAGGCGTGGGGGGGCATCTGGGGCGAGGGGCGCATCACCGAACGCAGCCTGAATGTGCTGATCAGCGTGCTGTGCCTGCCGGTGCTGTTTGCCTTTGTCAAAACGGTTGCGGGGCGCCGGGCGGCGGTTTTCACCTTGGTCGCAACGCCCCTGTCGCCCCTGTTTGTCCATCACGCACGAGAGCTGCGGATGTATCCGCTGTTGCTGTTGATGGCGCTGTGTGTGCTGTGGGCGGTTGCGAAAATCCTGATCCAGGCCCCGGCCCAATCCCCGCCATGGCGTTCGGCGCCGCTGGCCTTGTGGGGCGCGGCGATCCTGTCCGGGGCCGGGGCGTTTTATGCCCAGGCGGTGGGTCTGTTGATCTTTCCGTTGGTTGGGCTTGGGGCATTGGCGCTTGCGGCGCTGCGGTTGGTGCCGGGCTATGTCGTCTGGCAGGGGGCCGTGGCGCTGGGCCTTTTTGGGCTTTTGTCTGTGCCCGGCCTGTGGCCGATGGTGTTTCACATGGGCAGCACGTTGAATGATTTTTGGCTGCCGGCGCCCGATTTTTCCTATAGCTATTCGCAGTTTGCCGGGCTTTATCCTTATGTGTTTTGGGCCAAGCCGCTGGTGGGGATGGCGTTTGTCTGGGGCGCTTGGTGTTTGCGGCGCCACCCCGTGGGGTTTGTTCTGTGCTTGGTGGCGGCGCTTGATTTTCCGCTGTTGTTGTGGGGGATCAGTTTTTACAAACCGGTGCTGATTGTGCGGGCCATGGCCTGGACCAGCATTCTGGGCGGTGCGGTTATTGCCATTGGTTTGGCACGATTGCCACAGCGCGTCGGCGCCCTTGCCCTGGCCGGGTTCGTGGCGCTGCAATTTGCAGCAATCCAGCCCAATTACCCACCCCAGCGCCAGCCGTCACAAATTGACGCCTTTGCGCCGTATTGGACCGGGTTCAACCCGGAAAAAGACCTGTTGATCCTGGGTATGCAAAGCCTTGAGGCGCCCTTGCGCAATGCCCAGCCCCAGCTGTTTGCCGGCGGAGTTCTGGCGCTGAACTATCGGGATCATCAGGCGCCCTTTTCGGCGATCTATCAGGCCGAATTCATCCGCCGCGATCAGGTTGCCGCGCTGGAATTGGCGGAAGGCGGACGGTTGTGGGTGCTTCGTGAAATTCACCCGCTGCACCCGATTGCCACAGAAGATCAGGTGGCGCCGGCGCTTGGGCGGATGGTGCAGGGGCTTGCGTTGGCATCCGAATGGACCAGCGGCCGCCTGGCTTTGCAGATTTACCAAGGCCCGCCGTCTTGATCGTTGGGCGCGCTGGCGCGTGGGTCAATCAGCAGGGCCATGATCCATCCGGCAATAAAGCCGCCCAAATGGGTTTGCCAGGCCAGCTGCCCTTGCATTGCCCACCAAAGCACGAGGTTCAGCAGCAGCAAAAACAACGCAGCCCGCGCAACCGGCCACAGGCGTTCTTGCAGCGAAAAGCGGTCAACATAGGCCCAAGCCAAAAGTCCCCCGGCCAAACCAAAAAGCGCGCCTGACGCGCCAACCATCGGCGCCAAGACCGATGCCAACAGCCCAAAACCCGCCGCTCCGCCCAACAGCGCCGCGCCATAAAGCAGGGCAAAGCCGCGCAGCCCGACGCGGGCAATCACCGCCTGTCCCAAAGACCAAAGGGTTATCATATTCACCAAAAGATGCCCCAGCCCGCCATGCAAGAACCCATAGGTCAGAAACATCGCATAGGGTTGCGCGGCAAAGTTCGGCTCCCAGTTGCGCAGCAGCCCAACCCAAAAGCCGCCGTATTCATAGGCCAGCGCGCGCAACCTTCCGCCGCCGATCAGCTGGTAATCAGCCAGCTGAAGCAGGATTTCGATCGCGCAGCACAAAGTGATCAGCGCAATCAACGCCCAGCGCCCCGAACCGGGGGCGGAAACAGATGAAGCAGGCGGCAATGTCATAAGGCAAGCATGGGCCTTGGGGATGGGAAAAGGCAAGCGCCCTGTGGTCAGGGGATCCAATCAAAGCTGCGTTTCAATCCGACATAGACCGTGTTGCTGGAACGATCCGTTGCGCTGTCCGAGGTCGACCGACGATGGCTGAGGCCGCTGATCAAATCCCAATCGGCGGTCAGATCGCGCTCATAGGTCAGGCTCAGATCCACCCGGCGGCTGTCGTCCGCGCCGCTGCCCAGTTCATTGCTGTCATAAACCGATGCGCTGCTGCGCAGCCGCGATGTGCTGTTGATCGCGGCGGTGTGGCTGATCCGCAAAGAAGAGTTGATTTCCTCTTGGGTGGTTGTGTCTGTTTCGACGCTTTGTTCAAGGGAGATGCTAAACGTGCCGCGCGGCAACTCGCGGGTGTAATCCAGCCCATAAAGCGGATTGCTGCCCAAACCATCGGTTTGCGTGGCGCCGCCCGACACGGTCAGTGCGCCCAGGGGCAAATCGACCTTGCGCCGCAAGATGGCGCTGTCACGGCGACCATTTTCCCCAACATCCGAGGCCAGATCCAGGCTGAGCATCCCGCGGGCCATTTCGCGGTTCAGGCGCAGGCCCACGCTCAGGCCTTCTTCGGTGCGGTTGGACAAACCGGTCAGGCGCACCTTGTCACGGCTTAGCGACAGATCGGCTTGCCACAGTTTATCAAGCTGAACCTCAAGGCCGGCGCCAATTCCGGTGGTGCGCCGATCGGTGCCGGTGCCCTTGATGTCATAATCCACATATTTTCCGGTCAAACGTCCGGTCACACGCGGATCAAAGCGGAACAAAAGCTGGCCGGTGATACCGTCTGTTGTGTTGTCAATCAGGCTGGGGTCGGTGGTGCCGGAATAACGCTGGCTGTCGTGAAACAGGGTCCAGCTGGTGCCAAAGGGGGCATCGGCGCCGGTTTCGACCTCAAGATCAACCCCCAGTTTCTTGATGCTGCCGGGGTCAAACACGGTGCTTGTGCTGTCGGAATTGACCGCCGCATCCTGAAAGCTGAGCGCGCTGCCCAGACGGGAATGGCCCACGTCGCGGTCATAGCCCAGCGTCAGAACCGGCGACGAAAGCCCGGTTTCGCGGGTGGCGCCGGCCTCAAGGTTGCTGCGCATATCAAAGCGAAACCGCGACACTTGGGTGTCACTGGTGACGCCAACCCCAAAGGTGGTGATCGCACGGCTTTCGCTGACCTTGGGGTCGGCCAAATCCGGGTTGTCGCTGTATTCGAACCGCTGAGAAATATCGAACCGGACGATGGCGCCCGGTGCGGATTGATCTTGTGCCTGTGCCACTGCGGCCAAAGCGCAGAGGGTTATGTAACCGCCTGCGCCAAAGCATTTTTTTAATCTGCTCATCAGTGTTGTTTGCCTCTTATTCGAACAGCCGCCGTTCTGGAACCAGAATGACATCACCGTCCTTTAGCTCGATCACGGTTTCTAAGCTCGCACCGTTTGCCAGTGCTTTATAATCTACTTTGGTCACGGATTGAACACCCGTAACGGGATTTGTGCGACGCAGCTGCAACCGTTTTGTCGCGGCAAACTTTGAAAATCCGCCGCCGACGGCGATGGCTTGCAACAACGTGGTGCCCGAACGGATCGACGTCATGCCGGGATTGGCGATTTCACCCAAAAAGTAAACGTTGATCTTGCTGCTGCCACGGCTGCTGGTGGTTTTGGTGGTCGGGCTGACGGTCACAAATACGTTGGGCGGGCTGGCAAAGTTGCTGCTGATACCCCCGCGCAGCGCGGCCTCAACCTGAGAGATGGTTCGTTGGGACGCCCGGACCGAACCGGCATAAGGAAACGATATCTGCCCGTTGGGCAACACCGTGACCGTTCGGTTCAATGTGGGGTCTTCGAGGATCTCAATGGTGAGGGCATCACCGGGCCGGATCCGATAATCTTCGTCCTGGGCTTGGGCCGCTACGCCCCCCAAAACAAGACTGGCGACAAACATTATACGTGCAAAAAAAGTCATATCAAACTGGCCTATCATTTTAGTCTATGGGTCTATTGTGCCGGAAAAATCAACCAATCCAAAGCTTAAAATGCAAAAACTACAATTAATCGCAAATAGTTGTAGTGGGATTGTCGCGGTAAAAGCTTTTTCAGTTTTTAGCGGCCTCTCTTAGGGTTTGCAGCTGGGCGCGGGCAGATTCGATCTGGGGGCGGGTATCGGCCGGCCCGGCGGTGATGATGGCGCGTTGCAATTGGGCGATGGCCTCGGGCGTGCGGTCAAGCGCGGCCAGAACCATTCCCAGATGCGCCTGAACAATGGGGTCTGCCGGCAGGCCCTTGGCCGCAGATTCCAGATATGGCAGGGCCTCGGCCGGTTCGCCCCGGCGATAAGCGATCCATCCATATGTGTCTTGCAGCGCTGGGTTTTTCGCATCGCGCAGGCGGCGCGCGATTGTCCAGGCGCGCTCAAGGCTTGCCGTGTCGTCCCGATAGGTGGCCAAAAGGCTGGCCAGGTTATTGGCGATCACCACCGCGCCCGACGTCCGCTGATACAGCCCATCATAAATTGCGATGGCGCCGTCGATATTGCCGGTTTCTTCAAGGATGGTCGCCTTGGCCCAGAGCAGGTTGGCGTGTTCCGGAATGGCCCGAAGCCCGGCGTCGATGGCGTCTTCGGCGCCTGCGGGGTCGCCTTGGCGTTGCATCACCCGCGACAGTTCAAGCCACAAGGCGGGGCTGGTGGGGGTTTGCTCGATCAGCTTGCGCAGCTCGGTCTCGGCGCCAACTTGATCACCGACCGCCGAACGGGTCGACGCCAAAGCAAAGGCCAGCTGCGCATTGCCAGGCGCTTCGGCCACCAGTTTTTCCGCCAAGGCAAGCGCCTGATCATTTTCCCCCACAGACAGGCGCGCGCGCAGCAGCGCCAGCTTGCTGTCCAGATCGGCGTCTTGACCCGTGGCCATTTGCTCAAGGAAGGCCACCGCGTCAGCGGTCCCTTTGCGTTGGGCTAGCACCCCGGTTTGCAGCCGGTTTGCCGCCGATGTGGCCTGGTCCGACCCATCCCGGCGCAGCGTGTTGATCACCTGTGTGGCGCGCGGCGCGTCTTCCATTTGCAGATAAAGCTGGCCCAGGGTGATCAACAGATCGACGTTGCCTGGGCTTAGCCGCAGCGCCGGCAGGATCACATCTTCGGCGGGCAGGAAACGCCCTTCTTGCATCAAAACCCGCGCATATCGGATCGACGGACCGGGCGCATTGCCCGAAGCATCGACCGCAAGGGAAAGGAAATCGCGCGCCAGATCGTGGCTGCCGATGCGGCTATAGGCTTCGGACATCATGTTCATCGCGTCGACATCTTCTGGGGAATGATCAAGGGCGACGCGCAGCGTGGCGATGGCATTGTCGATATCATCCGATTGGATTTGCCAGCTGGCCTGCATCTTCAGCGCGTCAATCTGTGCGGGATCTTCGGCGATCACCTCTTCGACCAGACGGCGGGCGCCCACCACATTGCCCTGATCAACAAACATGCGCGCCAAAATGGTTTTGACCACCCGCGTGGCATCGGTTGGCTCGGCGTTGGTCAGCAGGGCCTCAAGATCGGCGATGGCCTTGGCTTTGGCGCCGTCCTGAAAATCCATCAAGGCCCGCATGGCCATGAACCGTTCGGGGGCAGGGCTGGCGGCGATGGCGCGCTCTACTTCGATGCGGGCGGCCTCGGCGCCTTTGGTTTCGGTGACGAACCGGATCAGGTCAACAAAAAGGCCGGGGTCCTGGGCCGCGGGATCGGCGATATCGCGCAGGAAGGTTTCAGCGGCATCCAGTTCCCCGCGGGCGATAAAGAACCGCACCATCATGCCTTTGACCTCAAGATCATCCGGGAACAGCAACACCATTTCGCGCAGCTGATCGCTGGTGGCGGCGTCATCGCCCAGCTGGGTCAGCAACAAGATCCGTCGGTTATACAGCTCGCGTGCGCTGGGGGCGGCGGCGATCATCGCATCAAGACGCGCCAGCGCGCGGTTCAATTCCCCATCGCGGCTGTAACTGTCAACCAAAAGGTTGTTCAAAATAACGTTCTGTGGAAGCTGCTGTGACAGGCTCTCGGCGGGGGGGATCAAGGCGCGGCGGGCCGGTTCGTCGCGGTCGCTGACGGCTTTGCGATACCCGCGTCCCAGCGCAATGGCCTGCACGCGCGGATCTTGGGGGGCCATGCGCTCTGCGACGCTGCCATGGCGATCCAGTTCGTCCCAGTTGCGGGCCTCAAAGGCGATTTCGGCCAGGGCGCGGCGGCCCTCAAAATCTTCTGGGTATTGCTCAACCAGACGCAGGTATTGGCTATAGGCGCCTTGGCGGTTGCCCTGATCCAGCATGATCTTGGCCAAGGTGTGGCGGGCGGCGCGGTGGCTTTCGTTCAGCTCGAACACATTGCGCAATTCAACAATGGCCCGATCAAGGTCGCCGTTTTCGATCAACGCCAAGCTTGAAGCATAGTAATCTTCCGCCCGTTCTTCCGACGATTTGCAGCCCATCAATGAAACAGAAAGACTGAGGGCAATAACGGTTTTCAAAATCTGTGGCCCGGGCATGGCGCTCCCCTTGGCTATAATAATAACATATGGCTCAGCCTAGCTGAGCGTTCTGCAAAGGGCCAGCGTCGAGGCGCCTTCGTCACAAAACAGTGTCTGAAAGGGAGGTGCCGCAGGGCCATCACCGTTTGTGGCCCCGGACCTAGTGGCCGGTGGCGCGCAGAACCACACCGACGGTCTGCTGCAAGGTGGCCAGGTCGGTTTTCAGCGACAGGTTGCGGGCATAGGCGTCGTCATAGGCGACCCGGCCAACAAAGTCACAATCGTTGCGGTCGGAAATCTGCCACAGGCCGGTGATGCCGGGGCGCAGATCGTAATAGGCGCTGCCGTTATAGAAATCCTGCTGTTCGACCATCATGGGACGGGGGCCAACCAAGGACATGCTGCCGGCCAAAACATTGATCAGCTGAGGCAGCTCATCCAATGAGGTTTTGCGCAGGATGCGGCCAAAGCGGGTGATGCGGGGATCTTGCTTCAGCTTTTGTGTGGCGGTCCATTCCCGATGTGCCGCAGGGTTTTGCGCCAAATAGGCGTCAAGCTGCTGATCGGCGTTCTTGACCATGGTGCGCAGCTTCCACAGGCGAAAGTGACGCCCATCCTTGCCAACGCGAATTTGTGAATAAAGGGGTGCGCCCCCATCCTGGGCAACGGCCAGCGCCAAAAGCGCGATCACTGGAACAACAACGGGCGCGGCCAAGATGATCAGGGTAACATCAAGGGCGCGCTTAAAGAATTTACGGTAAAGGCCGGTTGGGGTCCGGGTGGGGGCGCTGGCAACCTGGGTTGCCGCTGCTGCGTTCAATTCGCTGTTCAAATGGGGCAAATGCAGTGTCATAAGTTAAACAGGCGCGCAGCCAACCTTCTTGAAAATGTGTCTTGGTCTAGTCTTTTGATCTTTGAAAATTGGGGCCGCGCCCCGAACTAAATAATAAGATAGTGATAACACTATCGGTGAATCATGCAAACGATTTTATACGGTTTTTGCATCATTAGATATCCATCTATATGATATTGTTGAAAATTATTTTGATAACTTAGGTATCTAAATCAAATTAAGAGGGTATTTTAACTGAAAGCTCACGCGGCTGTGAGCGGGTTTGGGGCGGTTTTCGGGCAATAGGTATCCTAAGATAGCTTAACAAAACCTTCGCGAATCGCGCGTTGCGCAAGGAGGGGCCTTGACCCGTGGCGGGCTTGCGGGTCTTCTAGGGGCAAGGCGCGCCGGGATTTGGGTGTTGCTTCAGGTTGTTCGCACTTAAATACGGTCGGGCAGAATTACTTTGGCGGCGCGCATTAAAGCGGGCCTTTATTAAGATGAGTGTTTCAGTTTGAGCCGGGATTTATACTCAGAACATTTTAACTTTTCCGAGCGCCCTTTTACGTTGCTGCCCGATCCGGAGTTTTTGTTCTGGTCCAAAGCGCACAGCCGTGCCTTTTCGGTGCTTGAGTATGGCCTGACCACACGTGCCCCTTTAACGGTTGTCACCGGAGAGGTTGGAACCGGTAAAACAACTTTGGTGCAGGCGCTTTTAAGTCATATCGAAGATGGCGTAACGGTGGGGCTTATATCGAATGCGCAAGGGGGGCGCGGGGATTTGCTGCGCTGGGTGCTGAACGCGCTGGATATCCCCTGTGATCCGGCGGCGGATTACGTCGCCTTGTTCCAGCAATTACAGGATTTCGTCGTGGCGGAATACGCCGCCGGGCGCTTTGTCCTGTTGATCATCGATGAGGCGCAGAACCTGACCCGGGAATCGCTGGAAGAGCTGCGTATGTTGACGAACATCAACGCCAACAAGGACGAGCTGTTGCAATTGATCTTGCTGGGGCAGCCGGAATTGCGCGACATGATTGTTAGGCCGGAACTGCGCCAGTTCGCGCAGCGTGTGACCGCGACCTATCATCTGGAACCGATGGACCTGGCCACAGCGCGGAACTATATCCGGCACCGGCTTGAGCATGTGGGCGGCACCGGCAAGGAAATAAGCGCCAAGGCGGTGACGCTGATCCACGAAACGGCGCAGGGCATCCCGCGCATGATTAACAAAATATGTGACTTGGCATTGGTCTATACCGCCAGCGCCGGTCATCAAACCGTCAGTGTCGCGACGATAAAAGAGCTGATTGACGATGGGGTTATTTTACCCACCCGCGCTGAGCCACTGTATTTAACGAATAGGGCGGATCTGCCCAAAGAGGTTGCGAATGAACTTTAGTCTCAAGTTTTACTGGTCCTTGGTTTTGCGCCGTCTTCCCGCCATGACGGCAATTATATTGGCCTGTTCTGTGATCGGGGTGATCGCGGCGCTTAAATTGCCACCAACCTATTCGACAGCTGCGCGGTTGCTGGTGGAATCCCCGCAGATCCCCGACAATATGGTGGCCTCGACCATTCAGACCGACGCGTCAGAACAACTTCAGGTGATCGAACAGCAATTGATGACGCGGGCCAATCTGATTGATATCGCCAACAAGTTCCATGTCTTTGAGGATTTGCGCAGCCTGTCACCGGACCGGGTGGTCAAAGCCATGCGCGAACGCACCCGGATCTATCGTTCAAGCGGGCGCGGGCAGGCCACGCTGATGACGCTGTCGTTTGAGGCCGACAGCGGCCAGGTCGCCGCCAATGTGGTGAATGAATATGTGACCTTGATCCTTGAGGCGAACAGCGAATTTCGCATGACCCGCGCCGAAAACACCCTGGCATTCTTTGAGCAAGAAGTAGAGCGCCTGGGCGATGATCTGGATTTGCAAAGCGGCAAGATCATTCAGTTCAAGAACGCCAATGCCACCGCGTTGCCCGATGATTTGGCCTATCGTCAGGGCCGGCAGGCTTTGCTGCAAGAGCGCCTGGCCCGGCTTGAGCGCGAGCGCGCCGCGACCCAAAGCCAGCGCAATGAAATCATAACCGTGTTCGAGGCCACAGGCCGGGTCGACGCCGAGGCCCAGGGCCGCCCGCCGACCCTGCAAGAGCAACAGCTTGACGCCCTTCAGGCCGAGCTTCAGGAAAAGCTGGCGGTGCTGTCTGACAGCAACCCGCGGGTGGTGTTGCTGCGCAATCGGATCGCCCAGCTCGAGGCATCGGTGCAGGCCAGCGCCCCCGCCGCAGTCGAGGGAACGGTGGTCCGCCCCGCGTCGCTTTTGGATGTAACCCTGGCCGAGCTGGATCAGCGGCTTCAGACCACCGGCCTTGAGATCGCAGAGGTCAGCGCCGAGCTGTCCGAGCTCGAGGCCTCGATCGCCGCAACCTCAAGCAATGGCATCGCGCTCAGCTCGCTTGAGCGCGATTATGACAACATCCAGGCGCGGTATAATGTGGCGGTGAATAATCTTAATCAGGCCCGGATGAGCGAACGCATCGAAGTATCGTCACAGGGCCAACGCATCAGCATCATCGAAGGCGCCACCGTCCCACAAGAGCCATCAGGCCCCAATCGTCCCAAGATCGCTGCCGCCGGGATCGGCGGGGGGCTGGCGTTGGCGGCCGGCTTGTTCATGCTGCTTGAGATGCTGAACCGCACCATCCGGCGCCCGGCTGAATTGCAGGCCCGGTTTGGCATCACCCCGATTGCCACCATCCCTTATATGGAATCGGGCCGAGAACGGTTCCGCCGCCGCGCCGTGCTGGTCGGGGCCTTTTTGCTGGTTCTCATCGGGGTGCCGGGGATACTTTATTACATTGATACCAATTATATGCCGCTTGAGATCCTTGCCAACAAGGTTTTTGACCGGCTGGGCCTCTCATAGCCCGTCCAGGAATACAGGAACGCAGAATGGAAAAATTACAAGCAGCCCTGGCCAAAGCCCGCAGCGACCGCAGCGCCCCGCGTGGGGCCGGCGGCGGGCTCAAGGTCCGCGTCCCGCGGCCGGTGCGCCCCGGTCCGACCGGGCAAGATGCCTTGTGGCAAGGGTTGCCTGCCATGCGCCTGTCGGATCGCGCTTTGGCCAAGCACCGCATCGTCACGCGCGAGGCCTCGGACGATTCGACCCCCTTTGATATCATGCGCACCAAGATCTTGCTTCAGATGCAGCAAAACGGCTGGAGCCGCCTGGCCGTCACCTCGCCCATGCCGCAAAGCGGCAAAACCACGACGGCCTGCAATCTTGCCTTGGGCCTGGGGCGTCAAAATGGCCTGCGGGCAATGTTGTTCGATTTTGATCTGAACGATCCCTCTGTCCATGCGTTCTTTGAGCAGACCCCCGACCATACCATCGGCGAGGTCTTGTCCCAAGACGTGGATTTCGCCGATCAGGCGCTGCGCATCGGTGATAATGTGGCGGTCTCGATGTCGAACCGGGTCGAGGACGATCCAACCCGGATCTTGCTCTCTGAGAAAACCGAGGACGTGCTCGACAGCATCCAGGATCGCTACAAGCCCGACATCATGATCTTTGACCTGCCGTCAGTTCTTGTCGGGGACAACACGCGGGCTTTTCTCAAGAACGTCGATTGCGCCCTGATCATCGCGCGGGCCAATACCACCCGCTACGCGCAGTTCGACACCTGCGAGCGGGAAATCGCCGAACACACCAACGTCCTTGGCGTGGTCTTGAACGCCTTCCGGCACGGGGCGGCGCAAAACGACTTTGAATAGCACGCGCCCGTGCCCCGCGTGATTCTGTGTCTCAGGGGGCGCGCCACACCGAAAACGCCCCCATCCCCACCCAGCAAGTATCTTTAGTTTGCGAATTTGCGCCTCGCTGTCACCCCGGCAAGGCCATAAATTTTTCGTAATTTCATAATGTTGCCACCTCTTCACGGCATCATCACAAAAAATTCCCCTAAACTACTATCTAAAGTTTTACAAATCCAAAAAAATAGATATTATGATGTCATAAGTTACAAGTGACTGTTTTGATCACGTAAGGAAATTGACATGAAAAAGACATTAATGATTGCAGGCGCCTCGATTATCGCACTCAGCACAGCGGTCAGCGCATCAACCTTTACCATCGGCGGCGGCGCAATTGGCGCCATTCCCGGCGGTGCAACCAACGAAGTTCTGACAAACGTCTTCGGGATCGGATCGGTGGTCGGGTTCTTCGGCGCAACCGTCAGCCTCGACAGCGCCAGCGACGTCTACGTTGACTTCATCGGCTATGAGGCCGCCTTTGACAACTCGTTCACAATGAACGCGCCGGTTGCCCAGACCGTGACCTATTCCACCGGGGTGCCCAACACGGCCTATGCCGGACCCGGCGGCACGCCGCCACTGGCCAGCCACACCTTCACCAGCGTTGGTTCAGGGGCGCTTGATTTCAGCTTTGCCTCGGCTCAGGCTGGCTCGGTGGCCAATGGATCCAATCCGCTGAACCTTGCAGGCGGACCGGTGAACTTCTTTGCCGCCTTCGGTGGCTCCACCGATACGGTCTATCTGTTCTTTGATGACACCGGCGCCGGTGACGATGACAACCATGATGATTTCGTGGTCCGTCTCAGCACCAATAAAAACCCCGGCACCCCGAACCATGTTCCCCTTCCCGCCGCAGGCTTCCTGCTGATCGGCGCCCTGGGTGGCCTGGGTCTTGCGAAGCGCCGCAAGAAAGCCTGATTTCTACTGAGTACACTGTATTGGTACGCGTTTGTTTTTAAGTATGTATTGTAAGTAGAGCCGTTTAACGAGTGAGTGAGTGAGTAAGAACAGGGGCCCCTCGGGGCCCCTGTTTCTTTGTCCGTCCGGCTTCTTTTGTTCTTAAATATCCCCGCCGGAGGCATCCGCCCTTTGCCCCCGGCGCAGCGCTTGGTTATGACCGCGCATAGACATCCTCATAGCGGATAATATCATCCTCGCCCAAATAGGCGCCCGTCTGCACTTCGATCAGCACCATCGGCACCTTTCCAGGGTTCTCCATGCGATGAACCGCCCCCAGGGGGATGTAAACGGATTGGTTCTCGCTAACCAATTGCACGTTGTCGTCGATGGTCACCTTTGCGGTGCCCTCCACCACAATCCAGTGTTCGGCGCGGTGATGGTGGCTTTGCAGGCTCAGCGCTGCACCGGGGTGCACGACAATCCGCTTGACCTGAAAACGATCGCCGATGGCCAGGCTTTCGAACCACCCCCAGGGGCGGTGATCGCGGGGGAATGTTTCGGCCTGCACCGCGCCCTTGGCCTTCAGGGCGCTTACCGCCTGCTTGACCTCCTGGGCGCGGGATTTGTCGGCGACCAGAACCGCATCGGGCATGGCAATGGCAATGATGTTCTCAAGACCGATCCCAACAATCGCCTGGCCCTCGGCCTCGCTGCGCAGCAAGCTGTCGGCACAGTCAATCGCCGTGGCCGGGCCGGTCAGGGCCACGCCGTTTTCGTCCGGATTGCTGGCCCGCCAAACCGCGTCCCATCCGCCCAAATCCGACCATTCGCCCATGAACGGCACCACAGACAAATTGCCCGCGCGCTCCATCACGGCATAGTCGATGGAAATATCCGGGGCATCGGCCCAGGCCTCGGGGTCCAGGCGCAAAAACCCCAGATCGGGGCGCGCCTTGTCGATCGCGGCCGTGACCGGCGCAACCACATCGGCGGCATGTTCGGTAAAGGCGGCGATGATCGACCGGACGCTGAACAGAAAAATGCCGGCATTCCACAAGAACTTTCCTTGTTCCAGCATCGCGGCGGCGCGCTCGGCGTCTGGCTTTTCAATAAATTGCCGCAGCGCCATCGCCTGACCTGCGCAGGCCGGGCCGTCCAGCTCAAGATAGCCATAGCCGGTTTCGGGCCGATCAGGGGCAATGCCAAAGGTGACCAATTGCCCGGCGTGCGCCGCCTGCATGGCGGTATCGACCGCCGATAAAAACGCCGCCCCATCGGGGATCACATGATCCGAAGGCGCCACCAGCATCAAGGCATCGGGGTCTTGGGTCTGCAAATGCAGCGCAGCGGCCAGAATGGCGGGGGCGGTGTTGCGGCCCTGGGGTTCAATCAGGATAGCGGCGGGGTCGATGCCCTCGGCGGCCAGCTGCTCGGTCACGATAAAGCGAAAGTCGGAATTGGTCAGAATCACCGGCGCGGCGAATCGATCTCCGGTCAGGCGCCGGGCCGAGGCTTGAAACAGGCTTTGGTCCCCCAGCAGGCTCGAGAACTGCTTGGGATAGCTTTTCCGCGACAGGGGCCACAGCCGAGACCCGGACCCACCGGCCAGAAGCACCGGACAAACAAGCGATTTTTGCGGCATATATGACGACTCCAAATACATTTAACTCAATTGTGGCGGGCGACCTTTTGCATCGCCCTATCCTAGCTGGTCCTGGTCTGAAAAACAGGAATAAGTTCCAACAGGTTGAAATTCAACGATCTTCGATTTGACGATAAAATTCTACTATCTTTAGATTGACACAATGTTTAATTAGATATATCAAATAACGTATAAGATAATTTAAAAGTTGAAAAGTGTTAACGAATTTGAACTAGGGTTGAAACAACGTGATCGTAACGAGTGGTTCAGGGAAGGGGCATATTGCGCTCTGGGTCTGAACATGGGTGAGAAAGCCGGAATAGTTAAAGTTATTTGAAATACGGCCCTGAAAGGGCGCTGGCATTACCGGCAGCGCTCTTTCACTTTTTCACCCCTGATCGGTTCTGACGCGTGTTTTCAAGACCTTGGTGCATTTAGGTCTGCGAAAGGAAATTTGCATGTCTTACCGGAAATATGAATGGTCCGCCTTCACCGAGGCCGATTTGCTGCAAGGCGTGAACGGTCGGTCGATCGGCCGGGGCGACAGCTTTACCATGCCAGGGGCGGCGACGGTGACGATGTCAACCTGGGATAACGACGGCGCCCTTTCGGGGGATTATCGCGACCGCGCCCTGGACCACAGCGGCCAGCAGGCCACCATTGACGGGGTCAGCCTTGGCACACAAATTTACGCTGAAAAATACCACGTTCTAAAAGGGTCCGATGGCCGCAAGTATTATCTGATCGAGATCGAACTGGAACATGGCGATGCTCCGGGCAAGGGCGATGATTACTTTACCTTTTATGGCGATGTTCCGCCCGCTGGGGTTCAGCTTTCGGTGGTGGGCACCTGCAATGTGCGCGGATCATGGGTGGATTATAAATGCCTGGGCGCGGGCGATTCCGCGCCGGCCAATACGCCGCCTGTGTTCACCAACCTGCCCGCAGATGGGATCATTTGTGTCGATGAAAACACCCGGTTTGTCATTGATGTGAACGCCAGCGATGCCGATGGCGATGCGGTCAGCTTTCAGATCATTGGCGGACGCGATGCCGCCTTTTTTGAGATCGACCCCCAAACCGGCGAGCTGACCTTCAAGGCGCCCCCCGATTACGAGGCCCCGTCCTCGGGCGGGGGCAGCAACACCTATGACGTCAAGATCGAGGTCACCGACGGCAACGGCGGGCGCGACGTCAAGGCGATGTGGATCAAGGTCAAGGATGTGGCCGAAGATGGCGGTGGCCAATGCACCGTGATCGAGGCCGAAACCATGCAGCTGAACGGGTATCGCGTCGAAGGGCGCGGCGATGCCTCGGGCGGGGCCGGGATCAAGCTGACCAGCGCGGTAGGCTATGCGTCGACCACCTTTGCCGGGCCGGATGGGCGCTATGATTTGAACCTGACCTATATCGACGAAAGCGATGGGCAGGGCTTTATTGATGTCTTTGTGAACGGCGTCTTTCAACATTGCATTTCGCTCAATCAGGACGATGGCGGCAATGGTGTCGATGGCCAGTCCAGTTGGACAACGGTCGCGATTGAGGATCTGGCGCTAAGCGCGGGCGACACGGTCACCTTGAAAGGGCGCGGCAATTGCGGCGAATACGCCCGGATCGACAAGATCGAGCTGTGCCAGGATGGCCAGACCTGTCCGCCCGGCTATGCGGTGCTGGATTTCGAAGGGCTGGACAGGGGCGCCGTCGTCGACACCCAGTTCGCGGGTGTGACCATCACGGCGCAGCGCGATGCCAACAACACCCCGGCCAATGACGCGATGATCTTTGACAGCAACGCCCCAACCGGCGGCGATCATGATCTGGGGTACACCGGGCGTGGCAACATTCTGATCGTCTCCGAGGACAACGACAGCAGCGATCCAGACGACGCGGTTGGCGGCATGATCCGCTTTGATTTTGACCACCCGTCGGATTTGCACGACATTGTCTTGCTGGATATCGAAGAAACCGGCGGCAGCATTGTGCTGACCTTTCAAGATGGCACAACGCGCAGCATCGCTATTCCTGCGGTTGGCAATAATTCGGCCCAGACCGTGGCGCTGGATGCTGCAGGCGTGACATCCATGCAGATCAATCTGGCCGGCTCTGGCGCGGTGGATGATCTGTGCTGGAAGCCGGGTGATCCGCCGGTGGCCACGGCGTCGATTGGTGACAAGGTGTTTATCGACGCCAATAACAACGGCCTTCAGGACGCAGGCGAGGTCGGCCTGGCGGGCGTTGCGGTTGATCTTTTGGATGGCGGCGGCGCCGTGCTGGACAGCACCGTGACCGACGCGCAGGGGATGTATCTTTTTGATGGGCTGGTGGCGGGGGACTATGCCATTGCCTTTGCCGAACCGGATGATTTTGACTTTACCCTGGCCGATCAGGGCGCCGACGATGGCGCCGACAGCGACGCCAATGCCAGCACCGGGCGCACCGGGATCTATACCCTGGCCGAAGGCGAGGCAAATCTGAGCGTCGATGCCGGTGTGGTCAGCCACAACCCAGACGCCCAGGACGATGCGGCCACCACTTGCGCCAATGAAGCCATCAGCGTGGATGTCCTGGCCAATGACAGCGACAGCCCCGGCGATGTGCTGACCATCACCCATGTCGGCGGGCAGGGCATCACCGAGGGCAGCAGCGTCAGCATCGGCGGCGTGGTTGTCACGCTCAGCGGTGGCGCGCTGCTCTTTGACGGGGCGGCGGCGCATGTCGGGCTGAACGTCGGGGATGAGGTCACGCAAAGCTTTGCCTATACCGTGTCGGATGGCAAAGGCGGCAGCGCAAGCGCCGCGGTCGATGTGACGTTTTGCGGCACTGCCGAAACGCTTGACGATATGTTCGCCAGCCTGCCGGCATCGGGGATGTATCAGGTCGCCGACGAAGCGGTCAGCGCCCCGGTTGGGCCGGGCGCCTATGATCTGCGTGTGTCCGGCACTGGCGACGCGCGCCTTGATGGTGTGACCTTTGCCCAGGCGTATTGCCTAAGCCTTTTGGATCCGGCCGACACAGCTGACAGCTTTGCCACCGCGCCATTCTTGGCCGGGGATATCACCGACGGCAAAGATGGATCGGTGTTTGGCGCCGCGCAGACCGGATTTGCCAATGGGTTGGCGGCGGCGGACAACCTGGATCTGGTCAACTGGATCTTGGCACAAGACTATGAGAACGACGCCAGCGGCCAATACACCGGCTGGGAGGTCCAGCGCGCCATCTGGGAGCTGACGGACCAATATGACACCGACTATCTGTCGGCCATCGACCCCGCTTATGGCGATGATGCCGACGTGGATTTCATTGTCACCCAAGCCTTGGCCAACGGCGAAGGCTTTATGGCCGGGCCGGGCGGGATCGCCAGCTTTATCGTGGATCCCAACCCCGCCACAGCCACCAATTCTCAGCCGTTCATCGTCGCGTTTCAGTTCGACGACTTTGATTGCCTGTGCTGAGCATAAAGACCTTGCCATCCCTTGCGCGGGGGCGGCAACGCGTTGTGACAACAGCGCACCCACGGTCAGGTCGCTTCATACCCCCTGCGGCCTGACCGGCCTTAGTAACCATCACGAGTAAAAAGGAGAATTAAAGATGAAAACGATTGTTACCGCCCTTGTTGGCCTTGTAATTGCCGCCCCTGCCTTTGCATCGGGGGCTGTGCCGCTGCCGCCCGGTGCCGCTGTTCCTGAAATCAGCGCGCTGGAAGGCACCGCCGCCTTGGCCGCCGTCGCCGCTGTTTTGATGTTGTTGTGGGAACGGCGCCGCGCCTAAGCGCCGTCTTCACCGCCCGTGCCCGGCCAAAGGGCGCGGGCCTTGGCGCAGGGTTATTCAATTAAGGTCAATATATGGTCGCGATGCCTGATCGGTTCTCAAGCCAGCCGCCCAACCGGCCCGCCCTTGCGCATAAACCGGCGCTTTTGCTTGCCGGGGGGCTGGGGCTTTTTCAGTTGGCCAGTATCGGGCTGCTGTATAAACACGGCGTTGAATTTGAATGTCTTGCCAATTGGCCTGCGGCGGCTTGTGCCGGGGCCAGCGGCATCTTGGTCAGCCTTTATGCCGCGCTTGCGGCGCTGGCGCTTTATTTCATGTTGGCCCCGCAGGCGCTGCGCGATCTGCTGGGCGAGGCGGGGCACAGTTGGGCCCCTTTGCTGCTTAATCTGACCGGGTTCGCGCTGGCCCTGCGTCCGGCGTTGATTTTGTTTCCGGGGCAGGGCACGGCGATGTTGGTGCCGGTCTTTACCCTGTGGATCATCGGCTTTTCCGGCGTTTTGCTGGGGCTGATGTGGTTTGTCGCCCCGGCTGCGCGTTGGATGCGTTTGCTGCGTGGGCATGGCGGGCGCCTGCTGCCGGTGCTTTTGGCTGGGCTGCTGGCGCCGCCCTTGGCAACCTTGATCCGGCCGCTTTGGCAGATCGACAAGGTTGCGGATGTAACCTTTGATGCGGTTGCCGGCCTGGTGCAGCTGCTTGGCTATCAGGTGCAGGCGGATGCGGCGCATAAGATCATCGGCGCCGATGGGTTTTTCATCAACGTCGCCCCGGTCTGTTCCGGGATCGAGGGCATCGCCCTGGTCACGGTATTTGTCAGCCTTTATCTGATCCTTTTCCGGTCCGAGCTGAAATTCCCACTGGCGTTCTTGCTGTATCCGGTCGGCATCGCGCTTAGCGCTGGGCTGAACGTGGTGCGCATCACCGCCTTGCTTGCCCTTGGGCTTGAGGGTTTTCCCGAATTGGCCGTCGGCGGATTTCACAGCCACGCCGGCTGGTTGATGTTTACCCTTGTGGCGCTTGGGCTGATCCTGGTGGCGCGCCGTGTGCCGATCTTGCAGCGCCGCGCCGCCGCGCCGCGCCCCGCCGCCCCATTTCTGCGCGATCCGCATGTCGCCGAAATCCTGCCCTTTGCAATCTTTATGTTCAGCGCGCTGTTGGCGCAGGCGTTCAGCAATGCGCCGGGCGTGGTGTACCCGTTGCGATTGCTGGCGATGGCCGGGGTCTTGTGGCTGTTCGTGCCAATTTACCGGCGGTTTGACTGGCGGCTTGATCCTTTGGCGCTGGCGGTTGGGGCGCTGATCGGGCTGGTTTGGGTGGCGGTGCCGGTGCAGGCGGGGGCGGCTGCTCCGGCCATTGCCGGGCTCAGCGGGCTGTGGTTGGTCTTGTGGATGGTGGCGCGCGGGCTGGGCACGGTTCTGGCCGTCCCCCTGATAGAAGAGCTGTTCTTCCGCAAGTATCTGCAAGGCAAGCTGACCGCATGGGCCGGGCCGGTGGTCGGGATCGGGATCAGCGCCGCGGGTTTTGCCATGCTGCACGATCGCTGGATTTTGGCGTTCTTTGCCGGTTTGGCCCTGTCCTTTGTGATGCACCGCCGGCGCAACGTCACCGCTGCTGTCCAGGCGCATGGGCTGGCGAACCTGATCGTCTTTGTCGTGGCGGTGCTGTCTGGAAATCTGAATATAATCTAGGGCGTTATAAATATACCTGGGCCGCGCGTAATTATATTTACCGGCGGCTTATTTATATTCAATCAAGCGGGCCGGGCCGCGGCGCAGCCGCCCAAGCGCAAAGGACATGATGCCCAGGCTTTCCGGCAGGGCGCCCAGCGGCAGAAACATTGCCTCGGTCCAGCTGTGCCCCTTTTGGCGCAATCGCAGAACCTGAACCGGCCAGATGGTGGCCAACACCCCGCCCCACGGCACGCTCAGCGTGGCCCCGGCCACCACCGCCGGGATTGCAATGCCCCATGTCAGGCTGCGGCGCAGTTGCGGCACATAATGGCGGTCGGGCGCCGCCCCGGCCAAGGCGACACCATTGGCATAGGCAAACCCGGCGCGTTTGCGCCTTTGCCACCATTGTGAAAACTTAGTCATATCAATGTCATGCCAAACCATCTCGGCGTCCAGGCGCCAGATGATGCCCCCTTTGCGGCGCAGCCGCAGGCACAGTTCGGGTTCTTCTCCGGCGATTAGATTTGGGTTGAAACCCTGCACCGCCCGAAACCCGGCAAGGTTCATGATGGCGATACCGCCGCAGGCGTCGCTGGGGCCTATGGGGGTGTTCCATTCGGCCTCGGCCAGGCGGTGATACACCGATGCCTCTGGCCGGCGCTCGCGCACGCGGCCAGCCAGGGCCATCACTTGGCTGTGGGCCGGGTCGCGCAAAAAGGTCAGGGCGGTTTCGACCCAACCGGGCCGCATCTCGCAATCGCCATCAATAAAATGCACATGGGTCAGATCGGGCCAGGTTTCGGTCAAAAGCTGCACCCCGGCGTTACGGGCACGGGCCGCGGTAAAGGGGCGGCGGGTGTCCAGCCTGTGCACCTTGGCGCCCAAATGCTGCGCCGCCTGCACGCTGTTGTCGGTCGAACCGGAATCGACGTAAACCACCTTGTCGATCTGTGGCGCAAGGCTGTGCAAACAGCGCAAAAGCCGGTCGCCTTCGTTGCGCCCGATCACCACGGCGCCCAGGCGGATATCGGTCATTTGCTTTCCCACGGGGCAAAGCGTGGCCCCAAGGGCGACCAGATATTGCGCCAAATATCAATGGCTTCTTGGCTGGCAGCGGGATAAGGCCGCCGCCCGGCAAGCCATCGCAGCCGCGCCACGGCCCGCCCCAAAGCCCAGCAAAAATTGGCACGCCAAAGCCCGCCGCGCCCATAGGCCAAAAAGAAAAACCGGGTGCGCGCGCTATAGTAATAGGCGGGCAGACGCGCGTGGGCCTTGGCCAGCGCCACCACCGGGCCAGAGCCGCCGCCAATGTGCATGGCCACCGCCTGCGGGGTATGCGCCATCGTCCAGCCGGCCCGCTTGGCCCGCAGGCAATATTCAGCGTCTTCAAAATAAAGGAAAAACCCTTCGTCCATGGGGCCGATGTCACGGATCATCGCACGGCTGAGCAACACGCAGGCAAAGCTGACCCAATCGGCCTGTTGCACGGTCAGGGGCACCTGCGGCGCGACCTCGTGGCGGTGCAACAGCCGGGTGATCGGCCCCGAACACGCGCCGCGAATAAATTCGCTGGCAGGGCTGTGAAAGCGGAAATGACTGCTGTGGGGGGTGCCGTCCTGATTTGTGATCACAGGCGACACAAGCCCGGCGTCGGGTCGGGCGGTGGCGGCGTGCCACAGCGCCCCAAGGCAGCCCGGCTGCACCTGAGCATCAGAGTTGAGGACAAGGTAATAGGCGGCATCAAGCCGAGCAATGCCGCGATTATGCCCGCCGGCAAAGCCGCTGTTCACATCCGATGCAAGGATGCTGACCTGATCTGTGTGCCGATGATCTGTTACCCAGTCGGTTAATTTTTGAATGGAATTGTCGCCGGAATCATTGTCGGTGACGACGATATGCGCGGTCAGATTGTTGCTGCGCGCAAGATCCATCAACACCGATTCCACACAGGCGATGGTCAATTCGGGTGTTTTATAATTGATGATTGAAATCACCATGTCCAACCCATCCGTCATTTTTGGAACCTCGCATAGCGGGTTTTAACGTGACGGGTGTTTTGCCGGGTATAGGGGGACGGGGTTGCGGGGTCTTGCGGGGGGGGCTGGGTCGTGGGGGCGGTGTCGCGGGCGGTCTCAAGCCGGCCGGCAAGCGCGCCCGCCGTCAACCAGATCAGCGCATTCAGCCCGCTGTTGGGGATCAGGTCGATCAGGTTGGCCCCCAGCACCAGACACAAGCCCGAGGTGGCCAGATGTGCCGGGATATTTCGGTTCAGCGCCAACAGGATCGGCGCGGCGCAAAGCAAGCCGAACACCGCAATATAGCGCAGCCACCCCCCCATCACAAAGGTGATCACCCACGCGCCGTCGGCCACCGATGTGTCGCGGCCACGGGCGTCATACATGCGCGCCCGCCCCCAGCCGCCCCAGCCAAAAAGCGGGCGTTCGGCGGCGCGTTCAAGGAACAGGTCTTCGTTGTCCAGGCGCAACCGAAGCGAGCCGGCGCGCTCGGGCGAGATGCTCTCGGCGTATTGGGTGATTTGCGCTGTCGGAATATATCCGGCATTGCGCAAAGTGGGGTACAAAAGCACCACGCCGGCAATCGCCGCAGCGGTCAAAAGCTGAAGGCGCGCATTCAAAAGCAGCACGGCAGGCAGCAACAAAATGGCAATGGCAAAGGCCCCCAAGGTGCTGGCCATCAACAGCGCAAACAGCACCCAGCCCCCCAAACCAAGGTAAATCCGCGCCGATTTATCGGCCCGAAACGCCGCCACGGCCGCCAGGCAGGCGGTGGAAAAAAAGATCCCGACCATCAGGCCATGGCTGAGAAAAACGATCGGTCGCCACCAGCTTCCGCGCCGGTGCTGGATCCAGTCATGCGGAAAATATCCATAGACCGAAAGGTTGATTTGCGGCGACATGCGCACCTCAAAGAGGGCAAGGAACGCATAAAGCGCAGCGGCAATGGCCAGCGCCTTGAGCAGCAGCAAATGCGATTCAGATGTGGCCAGAAACTTGCGGGCCAATAAAAAAGGAGAGAGCATGATCAAGCTGCTTAGGACGCTTGAAAACGCATCATAGGGGCGCAAGCCCGGCAAGAAGCGCCCGGCAACCGCGATTGGGTCGGTGTTGGTCATGACCGTAGAAAAATCGCTTAGGATCAACAAGATAATCAATGAGAGGATCAGCTTGTTGCGCGGCATCCAGCCGGGGCGCGCATCAGATTGGTCGGCCTTTTGCGCCGCCCCGCTGAGCCAGGAAATCAAGATCACCAGGGCGCCTGCCATGAAAACCTTGTCAAATTTCGGCAAGATCGGCAGATCAAGCCCGACGTCAGTGGGCAACAGCAAATAGGCGCTGATCACGCTGAGAATGACCGCCAGCTGCACCCGATAGCGGGCGAAAAAGCCCATGACAACGAAGGGCCAGGAAACAAGCGCCAAAAAGATCATATGTGCCGTGAATCCCCTGGGCGGTCTTGCCAGCGTGTCTTGGCCGCCAGGCAGATTAACCTTGGTAAAATCGCGAAACAGGCTGCGTATCGTTTGGCAAGGCGGCGCGGGTTGCTGAGCAGGCGCCACAACCATTCCGCGGCGATGGCACGCGCCCATTTGGGGGCGCGCCTTTGCGTTCCGGCGATAAAGTCCAGCCCGGCGCCGATGGACACAAAGCCGATGTGCGGCGCCCGGCCCTGGGCCCAGGCGGCGAATTGTTCCTGCTTGGGGGCGCCAAGGGCCAAAAAGCAGATTTGCGCCCCGGATTCTTGCAAGGTTTTGGCATGGGCGCGGGCCTCGGCGCCTTGCGGGTCAAAGCGCATCGACGGGGCAATCTTGGCGACAATCCGCAGACCGGGATGCGCCGCCTCAAGACGGGCGGCGGCCCGATCCAGCGTCGTTGGGGTGCTGCCAAACAGCGCAACCGGCGCCCGGCATTCGGCGGCGATGGCGGCCAAGGGCGCGATCAATTCCGAACCGGGAATAAGGGACAGCGGCTGCCGGGCAATCCGCCCCAGCATCACGATCGGATTGCCATCTGCGGTCACATGGCTGTGGGCCAGATAGGCCCGCCGAAACGCCCGGTCATGCCGTAACTTTACCAAGTGATCCAGGTTCAGCGTCGCGATGCTGAACCCCTGCCGGGTTTGCAGGCGGTGCTTGATATCGGCCAAAAGCGGTGTCAGCGACGGGGCATTGACCGTCAGGCATTCCGAGGCATCTTGGGGATCCGGGGGAAAATAAGCCAGCCAGTTCATCATCAAAAGCCCATCACGAATAAAGGTGCCTTGCGGCGATATCAAAGCCGCGGGATCTGGGTTTTAGGCCAAGACCCGCCGTAAAATGTTTTGCGCCTCCAACGTCACCCGAAACGCGGCAAATAGCAATCCTGTCTAACAGAAGATTTACCGCCGATCCGGCCGGGCACCGTACGCTGGGCGCGGAAAAAATTAACGAACTTTGCGCAGTGTTCGGTCGATTGATGCCTCTTCCTCATGCTTTGCTCAAAGGAGCCATAAATGTCTGATCGCTTTTCGAACTTTGCTTTGGGGCTGGACAGTCCTGCCGTGAACCTGATGGAGATCACCCCGGATGACGCGCAGGACCTGGCGGAATGCAGCCGCGCGCTGAACGTTGCGGTGTCGGGGATGGTGCGGGTCACGACGGTTCTGGGCGACACGGCGACGATTAATATCGCGGCCGGAATCCCCTTTCCGGTGCGGGTGCGGCGCGTCTGGCAGACCGGCACCACCGCAACCGGTATTTGCGCCCTGTACTGAAGCCCGAAGTTGAGGCCAAAATTGTGGCCCAAAATTGAAGCCGGGACTGGAGGAGAGTGCCGATGACCCTTAGGGAACACCTTGACGACAGGCCCAGCCGCGCCGCCGCATTCCAAGATCGCTTTGCGCGGCAGGATCAAGATATTGAGGCCAGCAAAGCCTGGCGCCGGGTTGGCGGGCGCGGGCAGGGTGTCATATCGCGGGGGGCCTTGGGGTTCAGGCGCGGCGCGTCGAATTTGCTGTTGTCGGTGCAGGGGCGCCGTTTCGGCGCGGCGCAATTCATCGAGACCAGGATCGGTCAATGTGTCAGTGGCGCCGGATTTGTTACGCTGCATCTGCGCGAAAGCCACACGGGGGGCAACTTTTATCGGGCGTTTTTTCGCGGGGACGGCAGTTGCGGTCTGGATGCGCGGATCAATGGCGCCAATCAGCATCTGGCGACGATGCGCGATCTGCGGCTTGCGCCGGGGGATGTGCTGCGGTTTGAGGCGGCCGAGGATAATTTGCGGGTGCTGCTGAACGGCGCCTTGCATTACCGCCGCATCGACGGGCGGTTGGATCGCGGGGCGGTGGGTGTGGGGGCCCACGACACGCAAGACGCCCATGGGATCGCGTTGCTTTGGGTTGCGGCGGGGGATCTGTGATGGTTGTGATCACGATAAAGGCGCGCCGGTTGGTCTTGCAGCTTTGTGGGCATGGGCGGGCGGCGAATGTGAACGCGCCGCCGCGTCAGCGCCAGGGGCGCTAGGATTCACGGCTTTGTGTGCGGGCAACAAGGTGCTGGCATTTTAAGATAAAACCATCGTAGGGTGGCCCTGCCGCGCCGCAATTACGGCCCGCCGCAGGAGCATTTTATTTATCCATGACTGGCCCGATTTCTGCCAAAACCTTTGCGACGCGGCTGCCGCGCCTTGCCTATCTGACCGGGGAATACCCGGCTGTTTCCCATACCTTTATCCTGCGCGAAGTCGAAGCGCTGCGCGATCTGGGCTTTCATGTGCAGACCTGTTCCGTGCGCGCCACCAGCGCCGAGCATCATCAAGGCCAGGCCGAGCAGGCGGCGGTGGACACAACCTTTTATATCCTGCGCGCGGCGCGGCGCGGCGCGGCGGTGATCTTGGCGCAGGCGGCGGCCCTGCGCCGGCCGGGGCGATATTTCAAGGCGCTGGGCCTGGCGTGGCGCACCCGCCCCGCCGGGATGCGCGGCGCGCTGTATCAATTGTTTTATTTCGCCGAGGCAACTGTGCTTGCGCGGTTCCTGCGCCAGCAAAAGATTGACCACCTGCACAATCATTTCGCCGATTCCAGCGCCACGGTGGCAATGCTGTGCAGCGCGCTGTCGGGCATTCCCTTCAGCTATACGCTGCATGGCCCGGCCGAACTGTTTGCCCCGGCATATTGGAATTTGGCCGCCAAGACGCGGGCGGCCCGGTTTGTCAGCTGCATCAGCCATTTTTGCCGCAGCCAGGCGATGTATTTTTCCGACCCAGACGATTGGCCGAAATTGCGGATCATCCATTGCGGTGTTGACCCGGCGCTTTATGCGCCGGCGGGGGGCGCCGAGAAAGACCCCGGTGCGGGGGTGCATTTTGTCTTTGTCGGGCGGCTTGCGGCGATCAAAGGGGTGCGGGTGCTGTTGGACAGCTTTGCCGCGCTGCGCGAAGTGCGGCCCAAGGCGCGGTTGACCCTGGTGGGCGATGGCCCGGAACGCGCGCTGCTTGAGCAGGCGGCAGCGCCCCTTGGCGCGGCGGTGCAGTTTGTCGGGTATAAATCCCAGCCCGAAGTGGCGCAGATCCTGTCCACCGCAGATGTGTTCGTTTTGCCCAGCTTTGCCGAGGGCCTGCCGGTGGTGCTGATGGAGGCGCTGGCCAGCCGCGTGCCGGTGATCGCCACCCAGGTCGCCGGGGTGAGCGAGCTGGTGGAAGACGGGGTGAACGGGTTCCTGGTGCCGCCCGGCGACGGTGCGACCCTGACCCAGCGGATGATTGCGGCCTGTGAGGATCCGGGCGCGCGGGCCCGGATGGGGGCGGCGGGGCGCACCAAGGTGTGCCGCGACTTCGACGCCAAACAAGAGGCGGCGCGCCTGGCAACGTTGTTCTGCGAGCAACCCTGCGGCGCAGCGCCCCGCCCGGAGCCGCTGAGTCAAGCGCGGGGCCAAACGCAGGGGCAGGGTGCGGGCCAGGGTTTGGAGCAAGAGGGCTGAAGAATGTGCGGTGTGGCGGGGTTTTACCAGATAGCGCCGGGCGGGTTCGACCGGGCAGAGGCCGCGGTTCGGGTGTCGCGCATGGCGCAGGCCATTCATCACCGCGGCCCGGATTCGGGCGGGGATTGGATCGACGCCGAGGCCGGCGTTGCGCTGGGCCATCGGCGGTTGGCGATTGTTGATCTGTCGCAGGCCGGGCATCAGCCGATGATCAGCGCCGCCGACCGCTTTGTGATCAGCTATAACGGGGAAATATACAACCATCTGGATCTGCGCGCGCGGCTTGAGGCCGAGGCGGGGCCGCAGCGCTGGCGCGGGCATTCCGACACAGAAACCCTGGTGGCGGGGTTTGACCATTGGGGGATCGAAAAGACCATCGCCCAAGCGGTGGGGATGTTCGCCATCGCGGTCTGGGACAAGAAACGCCGGGTGCTGAGCCTGTGGCGCGATCGTTTGGGCGAAAAGCCGATGTATTATGGCCGGCAGGGGGGGGTCTTTTTGTTTGGCTCTGAGCTGGCGGCGCTGCGGGCGCATCCGGACTGTGGGTTTGATATCGACCGCGGTGCTTTGGTGCAGATGTTGCGCCATGGTCATGTCGGCGAGGGGCTGTCGATCCTGCGCGGTATCCACAAACTGCCGCCCGGTCACATGCTTGAGCTGACCACCCCCGAGGCCACCCCGCGCCCCTATTGGCAGGCGGCGGCGCTGGCGGCTGATCGCGGGCGGCCGCGCCGGGTGCCACAAGACCCGCAGGCCGCCACCGACGCGCTTGAGGCGCTTTTGCTGCGGGCCACCAACCGGCAGATGATGTCATCGGATGTGCCGCTGGGGGCGTTTTTGTCGGGCGGCGTCGACAGTTCGCTGGTGGTGGCGCTGATGCAGCATTTGTCGTCCAACCCGGTCCACAGTTTTTCAATCGGGTTTCAGGAAACCCGCTATGACGAGGCGGGCTTTGCCCGCGCCGTTGCCGCCCATCTTGGCACCCGCCACACCGAACATTACGTCAGCGATCGCGATCTGCTGGATGTGGTGCCACAGCTGGCGACGATGTTTTCAGAACCCTTTGCCGATAGCTCTCAGATCCCGACGTTCCTGGTGTCAAAGCTGGCGCGCGCGCATGTGACGGTGGCGCTGTCAGGCGATGGCGGAGACGAGCTGTTTTGCGGCTATGACCGCTATGGGCAGGGGGCGCGGATGATGCAGCAGCTGGGGCGGGTGCCGCAGGGGCTGCGCGGAATGGGCGGCGCGGCGCTGCGGGCGGTGCCGGCGCCGATATGGAACGGGTTGCTGAACCCGTTGCGGCCGCAGCCCGAGGGCAAAGAGCCAAACGGCCAGCGGCTGCACCGGCTGGCCGATTATGCCGCCAGCCCCAGCGATGAGGCGCTGCATCGCAAGCTGGTGTCGCGCTGGCGTTGGCCTGAACAGGGCGTTTTGAACGCAACCGAGCCGCCCAGCCTGCTGGCCGAGGATCTGCCGCCGCGCGGCGATCTGAGCACGGCCGAGCGGATGATGCAGTTGGATCTGATTACCTATCTGCCGGATGATATCCTGGCCAAGGTCGACCGCGCCGCCATGGCGGTGTCGCTGGAAACCCGCGCGCCGCTGTTGGATCACACGGTGGCGGAATTCGCGCTGGCGCTGCCGCTGGACATGAAGCTGAGGGATGGGCAATCCAAATGGCTGCTGCGCCAGGTGCTGTATCGCCATGTGCCACCAGCGCTGATTGAGCGCCCCAAAATGGGGTTCGAAGTGCCGATCGGGCTGTGGTTGCGCGGGGCGTTGCGCGATTGGGCCGCCGCCCTGCTGGAGCCGGCGCGCCTGAACCGCGACGGGATATTCAACACGCCACAGATCAGGCGCATGTGGTCCCAGCATCTGAAGGGCAGCCACAACTGGGGCCTGCAACTTTGGCCGGTGCTGATGTTCCAAAGCTGGTACGAGGCGGCCCGCAAGGATGCGGCCTAGCCGGCAAAGCGATGCGCCCTGGCCGCGTCTATTTCACGGATTGCGCGGGCTTTGCCAACCCGCAGCGCCCGGCGTTGATAGGCGCGGATAAAGGCGCGCAATTCGCTGTCGGAAAACTGTGGGGCGCCGCGCAGCCACGCCCCGGCATAGCCTTGCAACGTGGCCAGGCCGCCCAGAACAAACGGCGGATGCGCCATGCGGAAAATCGCGGTGGCGGCAAAGTAAACCGGGTCAGATCCCATGAAATATTGTCCGAAACCGTGGCGGCGGCGGCCTGTGAAGATGCCTTTTTGGCTGGCCCCCATCGGGCGCAGGTGCTCGAACCGCAGGTCGGGATCGTCCCAGCTGAGCGCGCGCCACCCCAAAAAGCGGGCCTTGTGGCAATCAATCGCATCCCACATCACCTCGCGGACAAAGCCGCCGATCTGTTCAAAACAGCGGCGCCGATAGAATTTGGTCATGCCGACTGACATTTCGTCGCCGCATTTTTCGGACACCCAGGCGCCACCCTTGGTTTTGAAATAGGGCTTGCCCGACGCGGTGCCGATGCGCGGATCGGCCTGCATCCGGGTGATCAACCCCTGAAAATAACCGGGGGGCAGATCCAGATCCAAATCCAATTTGCATAAAAAGTCGAAATCGGCCAGCGGGACTGTTTCCAGCCCGGCGTAAAAGGCCTCGACCACGCCGGGGCCAACCGCACGATGGCCCCGGTCGGGTTTGGGCACCACCTTGATCCAGTCGTGGCGGGCGGCATATTCGGCCAAAATCTGTGGGGTGGCATCGGTGGACCCATCATCGACAATCACCCATAAATCCGGCGTTTGGCTTTGGGCCACGACGCTGTCGAGGGTGCGGCGCATGAAATCGGCTTCGTTCCGGCAGGGGGAAATCAGCACATAGCGCGAGGTGTCGGTCATGAAATATTTCCACAAATAAAAACAGCGGGGCGTAAAAACAGCGGTCAGGGTATTACTGCATTGTGATCAAAGCCGGCGCAAGAGGCTTGGTATTTCGCGCAAAACTGTGGATACTGGGGGGGCGCAGGCGGCTTGGACCGTGCGCGCGATTTTAGTGTGTGTTTTTGGCAAGGCTGCGTTTCGGCCCTGTTTTGACGAGTATTTTTTTAGTAGGTTGCCCATGCAGGTTTTGCCCTTATCCAGTCACCCGAAAACCCTTTTGCTTGGCATTCAGGCGCCGTTTTTCAGCCGCGATGGCGTGCTGTATCAAGAACGGCAGGCCTGTAATGGTCTGCGCCTTTGGGCCGAGAATTTTGAGTATTTGCATGTGATGGCCCCGGCCGAACAAGGCCCGCCACCGCGCGGCTGGGTGCCGCTCAGCGCGCTGGGCCCCGAGCTGGACCGCATTGAATGCCACCCGCTGCCGGCGGCCTTTCGTCCGGATCGCTTTTTGCGTGCGCTGCCCAAAGAACGCGCGCGGATCAGAACCCTGATCGACCGGGCCGACCATCTGTGTTTTGCCACAGGGGGGCTTTGGGGGGATTGGGGCATGGTTGCCGCGCTTGAGGCCAGCCGCATGGGCCGCAAATACAGCATCTGGACCGATCAGGTTTGCTCTCAGTTGATCTGGCGCACCCGTGGCAGCCGCGGGTTGCGCCATCGGGCGCTGGCTTGGGGCAGCTATCTGCCGATGCGCTGGGCGGAACGCAGGCTGGCGCGGCAGGCGGATCTGGGGCTGTTTCATGGGAACGACACCTTTCGCCAATTTGCCCCCCATTCCCGGCAGCCGTTCATGATGCATAATGTGCATCTGTCCAAAGACGATCATATCACCCCCGAGGCGCTGGCCGCCAAGCTGGCGGGCCTGCAAGATGGGCCGCTGCGGATTGCCTATGTCGGGCGTGCCATTGCAATGAAGGGGCCGTTCGATTGGTTGGCGGTGCTGCGGTCGTTGGCCGATCAGGGGGTGGCGTTTCAGGCGGAGTGGTTCGGCGAAGGCGAGGATCTGCCAAAGATGAAAGCGCAAGTGGCCCAGATGGGCTTGGGCGGGCGGGTGTCTTTGCCGGGTTTTTGCGATGATCATGCGCAGATATTTGAAACCCTGCGCCGGGCGCATGTGTTGATGTTTTGTCACAAAACGATGGAATCGCCGCGTATCTTGATCGAGGCGCTGGTTTCGGGCTGTCCGATTGTTGGCTATGGCAGCGCCTATTCCCAAGACCTGATCGCCGGTCACGGGGGCGGGGTGCTGACCGCCATGGATGACACGCGCGCCCTGACCGATGCGGTGCGGCATCTGGCCCTGGACCGGCTGGCCCTTGGGGCGCTGGTGCAGCGGGCGGTCCGCGACGGGGCGCCCTTTGAAACCCGCGCGCTGTTTCGGCAGCGCAGCGATTTGATCAAGCAATACGCCTGAGGGTTACCAGTGGCCGGCGGCCCGGCCGGTGATCATCCGCAGATTGGCCCGCAAAAACACCACAGCATCCAGCGCCAGACCGGCCAGGGTGATCAACGCGGCTTTGGGGCCGCGGCGCAGGGCCGCGCGCAGTTTGCCGCCCTGCACCCGGTGCAACAAGAATTCAAACGGCACATAACCATAGCCCCGCGCCGGCAGCTCGTGGCGCAGGACGTGCCCCAGCCATGCGGCATCTGTGGTGCCAGGTTGCAACAGCGCGCGGGCGCGGTCGGGGGTGGGGCCTTCGCGGCGGATCATCGAAAAAAGCGCTGTGTTGACGGCGCTGCCCACCACCAAACGGGTTTGATGGCGCAGCAGCTCGGGCAGGGATTGGATCGAGGCATAGACATGAAAGATGTCGTCCTGGCCGTCGATACGGTCCAGGTTTTCGGCTTGGCTTAGGTGGTCGGTGACAATCATCGCGCGGATAAAGCCATCTTCGACCGGCAGACCAATCGGCAGCACCAGCCCCCGCGCGACGTTGGCGCGCAGCAGGAACAGCTGTCCGCAGATGGCATTGCGATAATCGGTCAGCCCGCCACCGCCGGCGGCAATCATGCGCCCGATCAGCCCGGCGCGGGCCTGGCCGAACACCACATCCTTGACCGGTTTGCTGACAAAGGCATGCAGATCGGGGCGCGCGTGCATATTTTCGGCCATGCGCCGCAAAGTGCTGGGATCAGGCAGGTCGATATCGGCGTCAATACATCCGATCAGCCCGGCCTGTGGGCGGGCAAGCTGATGAATGAACCGGTGCATATTGCGCGATTTGCCGCCCTGGGGGAAATCACACACCGTGACCGCCGCATGGCCCTTGGCGGCCTGCTGCGCCAGCGCCACCGTTTGATCGGTGCAGGCATTGGCCACCACAAAAATCCGCACATCAAAGGCCGGATCGGCCAGGATATCCTGGGCCAACAGCGCCTTTAGGGTCTGGGTGATATTGGCCGCCTCGTTGTGGGCAAAGACACCAAGATCAATGCAAATGGGGCTGTCGGGCATGGAAATTCCTTAACAAAAGGCCGCAAGGCCCATCACAAATCTGTTCGCGGCAAAAGTTGCGCTGGTCTGGAATTGCCGAAAATGTTAACCCTGACCCAGTTATTACGACGATTTTACGCGACAGATTTATTGTTTCAAAGGTTTGTTTTATGTTTTCGACCGATCATCTGGCCCTTTTGCCCCCGCGCAACCGGTATTTGACTTGGGGGATGCTGTGGCTGATCGTTGCGGTCATCGGGGCGCTTGGTCTGTTTTACGAGGGGATCTGGGCGCTGCTTGAGGCGTGGAGATTACCTGAATACAGCCATGGCCCGCTGATCCCGATCCTGTCGGGCCTGTTGTTCCTGCGGCAGTTGAAAGGCGTGCCAGAACGCCCTGGCCCATCGGTTGGGGTCTGGCCCGGTGTTCTGGTGGTTCTGGCATCGGTGGCCTTGGCCAGCATCGGCAAGCTGGCGAATATTTCGGATATTGTCGCCTATGCCTTGATCCTGTGGGTGGGGGGCGTGCTGTTGATCAGCTTTGGCTGGCAAACCGGCAAGCATTTTTGGCCGCCGGTTCTGCATCTGGTCTATATGCTGCCGCTGCCGGGGGTTTTATATTACAAACTGACCACTTGGCTTCAGTTTATCTCGTCCGAGCTGGGCGTCTGGTTCCTGAAACTGCTGGCCATTCCGGTGTTTCTGGATGGCAATATCATTGATCTGGGCATCACCAAGCTGCATGTCGCCGAGGCGTGTTCGGGGCTGCGGTATTTGTTCCCGATCCTGTCGTTCTCGTATATTTTTGCGGTGCTTTACAAAGGCCCCATGTGGCACAAGGCGATTTTGCTGGTATCGGCGGCGCCGATCACCGTGTTGATGAATTCGGTGCGCATCGCGATTGCCGGCTATATTGTCAACACCTATGGCGTTGATTGGGTCGATGGGTTTACGCATTTCTTTGAAGGCTGGGTGATCTTTATCGCCTGTATCGTCATCCTGTTTGCCCTGGCTTGGGTGCTGTTGCTGTTCAACCGCGAACAAAGCGGGCTGATTGATGCGCTGGATCTGGATACCGATGGGCTGGGCACGCAGGCGTTGCGCTTGCGCCATATTTACCCCTCGCGGGGGTTGATTTTCGCGGCGCTGCTGGGGGTGATTGGCACGGCGGTGTTCAGCACCTTGCCCGACCGCGGCGCACAGCAGGTGCCGCGCGATGGCTTTGCCCTGTTTCCGCGGCAAATCGGCGCCTGGGATCAGGTGGGGCCACGCGTCACCCTTGACCGTGCAGTTGCGCAGGTTCTGGGCGCGGATGATTATCATCAGGTGGATTTCGCGCGGGCCGATCAGACCGCTGGTGTCGGTCTGTTTATGGCGTGGTATAACGACCAAAGTAAGGGCGGCGTGCATTCGCCTGAAATATGCCTGCCGGGGTCGGGGTGGGAAATCGCCTGGCTGGAACGCAGCGATATCACCCAGCGCATGAACAGCATCACACCTTTTCGGATCAACCGCGCGATCATCCAAAAGGGCGAAACCCGGATGATGGTCTATTACTGGTTCGAACAAAAAGAACGCCGCATCGCCTGGGATTTCGCGGCCAAGTTCTGGTTGATGGTGGATGGCATACGCACCGGGCGCACCGATGGCGCCCTGGTGCGGCTGACCACGCTTATCGAAACCGGGGAAACAGACGCCCAGGCCGAGGCCCGCCTAAGCGATATGCTGGCCGGGTTGGTGCCGGTGTTGCCGCGATTTATCCCAAAGGGGTGACCCGCCCCGTGTTGGATTTTGGAAAGGCAGCCTGCGGCACCGGTCTGTCGAGAAATGCACAAAGCGGCGCCCAGCCGGCCCCGCCGATGATATCATAAGTCAAAAAGTTGCTGCGCCCGCGAAAATGGCTGCGGATGTCTGTGTCAAACCCCTCATAGGCGCGGCGATAGCTGTCAGGGTCAAAGACCTCGGATCCATAAAAGGCCCGGCAGAGCGCGTTCAGATAAGATTGCCCCTGGTCCACCCGCGCCTGGGCCAGTTGGGGGGTGAAATGTTTGGCACAGGATTTCAACCACCCGTCCATGTCACGGGGCGTGTAAACAAAGCGCGCATTGGGAAATTCCGCGTCCAGTTCCCTGAACAAAAGCGCCACGGTCATGTCGGTCAACGCATCGTATTTGAACACCCACCACGGCCAATCCTGCACGATCTGCGCCCCATGGGCCTGGCAGATCGGGGGCAGGTGAAAGGCGCGATACCCCAACACATTCAGCGCGTCATTCAATGATGTGGTGCCGGTCTTGGACAGCCCAACGCCAAAGACAAACGGTCGGTCGCGCGGCACTTGTTTCAGGATATCAAAACGGATCTTGTCGGTTATCTGCCGCAGCAACGTCATTTCAAATCAGGTCTTTCATACTATGCGTTCGCCCAACCTGCCTTGCCGCGGGGTGGGTGTCTACTGTTTGATGATCACCGGGGCGTGCGCGGATGTCCGGCGCGGCGCAGAACCGCGCGCTGGGCCGGGCGTTCGATCAAATGCAGGCTGGCAAAGGCGGTGCACAGCGACGCAACCAGCAGCCCGGCAAACAACAAAGGCGCCGGCGCGTGGCCCTGGCGATACAGATGCGCGGTGACAACAACCAGCGGCAGGTGCAACAGATACAGGCTGAATGATACCGCCCCCAGCCAGCGCAGCGCGGGATGGGCAAGGGCGCGATAAGGGCCAAGCGACAGCAGGGCGCAAAAGAACACGGCCCCGACCCACAGCATGGTGGCCGGATCGGCATAGGGCGCGCCCGGCGTCTGGCCCATGGCGCGCCGCACACCCGGCAAGACCCAGATCAAAGCGGGCAGGGTCAGCCAGGCCCCCAGATGCCACAGCCGCGATTGCAGCGCCGGCACCCAGCGGCGATAGGCCATGGCCGCCAGCGTGCCGGCGACAAAGAACATCCCCCATTTGGGCAGCACATAGCGGGCCTGCGGCAGCAACCAGGCCCCGATGGCCAAGGCGGCAATCACCAGCGCAAACGCCGCCACGCCCCAACCGCGCCCCAGTGCCAGCCAGACAAGGGCAAACACCAGATAGAACTGGACTTCGACCGGGATCGACCAGAAAATATCCGGCGCGTGTATCAACCCGGCCCCCAGCAAAAGCGCCCGCAGATCGGGAATATCGAACAGCGGCAGCCCAAAGCCCAGAACCAACAGCCCCGCCAACGTCAGCGCGATGAAATACAACGGTAAAACCCGCGCGGCCCGGCTTTGAAGATAGCGCAGGATCGCGGCGCGATTGGGCGGCTTGTGCGCGTATAGATACCCCATCAAGAAACCGCTAAGCACGAAAAAGATCGCCACGCCGATTTGCCCAAACCCACGGCCAAAGGCGGCGGGCAACAGGCCGAAATTGCTGCTGTGCGACACGACGACGATCAGGGCGGCCACCCCGCGCAACCCGTCAAGGCCGGGCAAATGTGTCGGCGGTGCCCTCATGCTGTGGGTCCGGCCAAATGCTGTGCAACCAAGGCAAGCGCCTGATCGGCCCAAACATCCCAGTTCAGCCGGTTTTCATAATCATCCCGCGCGCTGGCACGCATCTGGGGCAGGGCGCCGCGCCCGCCGTCACGCGGGGCGCTGGCACGCAATATCGCGGCGGCATATTGGTCGCCGCGCGCCATCGGCCCCAACATCAACCCGGTGTCATCGCGGCGGATCACTGTGCCCACGCCGCCGGTTTCGGTGCCAATGGGCGGGGTGCCATGGGCCGCCGCTTCGGCATAGACGATCCCGAAACATTCCTGCCGCGAGGGGACCATCAAAAAGTCGCTTTCAAGATAAAGCTGCGAAAGGCGCGCGGCGTCGCCGGGTCTGGTCTTGTCCAGATAGGGAATAACGGTCAGACCGCTTTGATCGACGCCCTGCGGCGGCACACAGCCGACGATCACCGCCTCGACCGGCACCCCGGCGGCGCGCAGATGCTGCAAGGTTTCGATAAAGATCGGCCCGCCTTTGCGGTGCCAGTCCACCCCGACAAACAACAGCCGCAGCGGCCCATGGCGGTCTTGCAGGGCCTGCTCTCTGGACGGCACATCATGCATATTGACGCCAAAGGGCATCACGGACACCCGGTGCGGATCTATGCCGTAATCGCTGATCACCGACCGCGCCGCCCATTGGCTGGGCATCAACAAAAGATCCGAATTTTTAAGCGCTTGCGCCTCGATCTGATCCCCTTCTTGGGCGGCGTCATCGGCAAGGGCGGAAAAGCTTGGGTAATAATCGCGCATCAGGCGAAAAGTGGTATCCGAGCTGTAAACCACGGGCACATCGCCATAATATTCGGCCACCAACGTCGCTCCGGCCGGGGCAAACAAGACATCGCAGGGGGTGCGCGCCAAATGCGCCTTGATCCGCTGGGCATTCAGGGCCGCATCCCTGTGGGTCTTGCCTGGCGCCCTCAGGCCGTGACCCAAAAGCCGCCGCAGCTGGTTGGCGCGGTTGCGCAGCCGTTCGGCGCGCACCGGCATTGGCCCGAAATAATGCAGCGACCGCACCCTTGCCGCCAAGGCGCGCGCCATAAAATACTGTGTGCCCGACCAGGTGCGCGGGTCTTGCGCGTCACCGGTTGATAAAAATCCGACAGAAATATCCATAAACACCTAGCAATGCTTTGCCACAGGTGAACGGCAAAGCCGGCGCAGGGCAACCCCCAAAGCGCACTTGGCCGGTGGCGCTAGCCGATTTTCAGCCCCCAAAAGGCGGTCTGTTGCGCGGCGACATTGCCTGGATGGGCTTTCATCTTGGCCTGAAGTTCGACCGTGTCACCCGCCCCAAGCTGCGCGATGCTTTGGATTTGCAAGCTGGTTTCGCGGTCAATATTCGGGCCGCTGGCATGGGCGCGGGTGCCGGCGATTTCGCTGGCGCCGTTCACCACCAGCCGGGCGGACATCTGCGCATCGGGGTGCGGCCCTTCGGCAAAGGTCAGGCTGGCGCCCAGCAAATAGCTGCCGCCAACCGGCGCGGCAAAGCTGTTGGTGGCCGGATCAAAGGCGGCCTGGTCGTTATATTCGGCCTGGTTGATCGCGACCTTGGTCCAGGTGTCGGCCACAAGAACGTTGTCGTAATTGGTGATGGCCTTGAAGCGTGGCAAATGCGGCTGATCAACGATGGCGCTGGCGGGGTCGATGACCAACCCATCGCGAAAATCCTGCCCGTTGGGCGAAATGGTCAGGCGAAACTGTTCTGATCCAAACAGCCCGAACAGGCTGCGGGTTTCAAAACCGGTTTGAAAAACAAAGCCGGCATCATCGGTCGGACCTTCCTTGTTGATCCGGTGGACCAGGCTGCCATCGCCGCCGTCGGCGGCATAGCGCGCGGTCCAAAGGGCGCTGTTCAATCTGGCAGACAGCGGGTTCGCCCCCGAGGCCACCGTGCCAATGCCAAGCGCAGGGATATCGCTGAAATCGACGGTGCTTGGCGCGGTCCAATCGGCGCCGTCATGCACCACCATCGCATGGCGCGCGATGACAAAGCATTGCCAGCCGGCGGCGGGGGTCAGGAATTGCCAGGTGCCATTGTCAAACACCGCCAGCTTGCCATCCTGTCCGGTCCAATCGCCGCTGCCGCCGGCGGCGACGATGAACCGCGCGCCTTCGGCAGGGCCGGGCGGGGGCGCGGCCTGGGTGTCATCGCTGACGGCCAATTGCACCAGGATATCCAGCCGGCGCAGGGCTTCGTTATGGGTCACATGTTTTTGCGCCTGTCCGGGGCTGATATAGGGCAGGGCCAGGATTTTGGAGGTTTCACCCATCTCGTTTTGTGCTCCGGTTGAGAAAAACCAACCCTAGCGCCAAAAGCCTTTCGAGGATGTTACTGGCCCGTGCGGGCAAAAGGCGTGACAGGCCCCAGCGGGCTTGTTAGTCACAAGGAACCAAAGCAAAAAACCAGGAGCCGCGCGTGCAAATCGAACACACCCCGCTGGACGGCCTTATCGTGATCACCCCCAAGCGGTTTGGCGATGCACGGGGGTTTTTCTGCGAAAGCTTCAGCAAGCGCGCCATGGCCCAGCAGGGGCTGGATATTGAATGGGTGCAGGACAACCATTCGCTGTCGCAGGCCGTCGGCACGGTGCGCGGCCTGCATTTTCAGGCGCCGCCCCATGCCCAGGCCAAGCTGGTGCGTTGCGGGCGCGGGGCCTTGTTTGATGTGGCGGTGGACATCCGCCGCGGCTCGCCCAGTTATGGGCGCTGGTTTGGCACCACCTTGTCCTTTGACAATGGTCGGCAGATGCTGATCCCGGCGGGTTTTTTGCATGGGTTCGTGACGCGGATGCCCGATACGGAAATCGTTTACAAATGCTCGGATTACTATGCGCCTGAATGTGACGGGGCGGTGCGTTTTGACAGCCCCGAGATCGGAATTGATTGGGCATTGAACGGTTTGCCCGCCATCTTGTCAGACAAAGACCAGAACGCCGCCCCCTTTGATACATTCAAGTCGCCATTTCATTACGAAGGTTAATTATATGAAAATACTTGTGACCGGCGGTGCCGGCTTTATTGGGTCTGCGGTGGTGCGGTTGGCGATTGCGCGCGGGCACCAGGTGGTCAATCTGGATGCGCTGACCTATGCGGCCTGCCTGGACAACGTCAAAAGCGTGGCGGATCACCCCAATTACTGTTTTGAACATGCCGACATTCGCGACAGGGCCGCGCTTGATCGCATTTTTGCCGCACATGCGCCCGATGCGGTGATGCATCTTGCCGCCGAAAGCCATGTTGACCGGTCGATTGACGGGCCTGGCGCCTTTATCGAAACCAACGTCGTCGGCACCTATACCCTGCTTGAGGCAGCGCGGGGCTTTTGGGGGGCGGCCGGCCGGCCCGACGGGTTTCGGTTTCACCACATCTCGACCGACGAGGTCTTTGGATCGCTGGGCGCCACCGGCCAGTTTACCGAAACGACGCCCTATGCCCCGAACAGCCCCTATTCGGCGTCCAAAGCGGCAAGCGATCATCTGGTGCGCGCCTGGGGGGAAACCTATGGCTTGCCGATCGTGTTGACCAATTGCTCTAACAACTATGGGCCTTATCATTTTCCGGAAAAGCTGATCCCGCTGGTGATCCTCAAGGCGTTGCGCGGGCAGGATATTCCGGTTTACGGCGCCGGGGAAAACGTGCGCGATTGGCTGTATGTCGAGGACCACGCCGATGCGCTTTTGCTGGTGCTTGAGAAAGGCGCCCTTGGGCGCAGCTATAACATCGGAGGAGAGAACGAGGCCCGCAATATTGATATCGTGCAGATGCTGTGCGCAATTCTGGATGAAACGCGCCCCGGCGGGCGGCCCTATGCCGATCAGATCACCTTTGTGGCAGATCGTCCGGGGCATGACATGCGCTATGCGATTGACCCGGCGCGGATCGTCCAGGAATTGGGGTGGCGCCCGTCGGTCACGCTTGAACAGGGCCTGCGGCGCACGGTGGAATGGTATTTGCAAAACCAGCCGTGGTGGACAGCGCTTGAAGCGCGCGGCACCGTCGGTGCCCGCCTTGGCATCCCCGCATGAGCATTCTGGTCTTTGGCAAGAACGGCCAGGTCGGCAGCGCGCTATCGCGATTGCCGGGGGTGATTGCGCTGGACCGTGGGCAGGCCGATCTGTGTGATGCCGGGGCCTGTGCGCGGATCATTGCCCGGACCGATGCGCGCGCGGTGATCAATGCGGCGGCCTATACCGCCGTTGACCGCGCCGAAACCGAAACAGACCAGGCGCATTTGATCAACGCCATCGCGCCGGGGGTTCTGGCGCGTGCGGCGGCGCAGCGCGGATTGCCCTTTGTGCATCTGTCAACGGATTATGTCTTTGATGGGAGCGGTTCTGCCGCCTGGCGCCCCGGCGACCGGCCAGCGCCCCTGGGGGTTTATGGCGCCAGCAAACTGGCCGGAGAACGGGCGGTCAAAGACGCCGGTGGGCGCTATGTGATCTTGCGCACCTCGTGGGTGTTTTCGGAAACCGGAGGCAATTTCGTCAAGACGATGCTGCGCTTGGCCGCCCAAAATACCCGTTTGAACGTCGTATGTGACCAAAGGGGCGGCCCGACATCTGCGCGCTCGATTGCGCAGGCGTGCTTAAAAGCGGTCGATGGCTTGGACAAAAATCCGGGGCTGTCGGGTGTTTATCACTTTAGCGGGGCGCCCGAAACAAGCTGGGCTGATTTCGCCCGCGCCATCTTTGATCAAGCGGGTGTGACCGTTCAGGTGCAAGATATCCCCAGTTCAGACTATCCAACACCGGCAAAGCGCCCTATTAATTCCGTATTGAACAACGATGATTTTTTGAACCGATTTGACATCCAGCGCCCGGATTGGCGGGCTGACCTGGCGGTGGTTCTGGCTGATTTGGCCGCGACTTGAACAGGATTAACGATTATGACCAAACGCAAAGGCATTATTTTAGCAGGTGGATCGGGCACACGGCTTTATCCGATCACCATGGGGCTGTCTAAACAGCTGTTGCCAATTTACGATAAACCGATGATCTATTACCCGCTGTCGGTCTTGATGCTGGCCGGTATCCGCGAGATCGCGGTGATCACCACCCCCGAAGATCAATCGCAGTTTCAGCGCCTTTTGTCTGATGGCGCACAGTTCGGCGTTTCGCTGACCTATATCGAGCAACCCTCGCCTGATGGTCTGGCCCAGGCCTTTGTCCTGGCCGAGACCTTCCTGGATGGCGCGCCGTCGGCGCTTATTCTGGGGGACAACATCTTTTTTGGCCACGGCCTGCCCGAGCTGCTGGCCCAGGCCGATCAACGGCACGATGGCGCAAGCGTCTTTGGCTATCAGGTGGTTGATCCCCAGCGCTATGGCGTGGTGGATTTCGCCCCCGATGGCACAGCGCGCGGCATCATCGAAAAGCCCAAGGTGCCGCCATCAAACCATGCGGTAACGGGGCTGTATTTCGTGGATGGCAGCGCGCCAGCCAAGGCCCGGCAGGTGCAGCCATCGGCCCGCGGCGAGGTCGAGATAACGACACTGCTTGAGATGTATCTGGCCGAAGGCAAGCTTCAGGTTGAGCGTATGGGTCGCGGTTTTGCCTGGTTGGATACCGGCACACATGCCAGCCTGCTGGATGCGGGAAACTTTGTGCGCACCATCCAAGAGCGCCAAGGCCAGCAAATCGGCAGCCCCGAAGAAGTGGCCTTTAACCAAGGCTGGATCGACCGCGATCACCTTGCCGCGCAGGCCAAGCGCTATGACAAGAACGAATACGGCACTTATCTTTCAAAGCTATAGGTGGCGAATTGCCGCTTTGTGCGCGCGGCATTTTGTGACACGCTGAGGCACAGCAATGGCTTGGTTGGTGGTGCGCAAAGGCCAGACGCCGGGAAACGGCGGGCCGGTGCAGGTAACGAATGTTTGGTTCAAGTGGTATGGTTTTGATGTATTTCCCCCCGACAATCCCCGGCCTGATAACACGCGGCCTGACAACACCCGGCCTGACAAGCGCCTGGCGTGGTGGCGCGCCCCGGATCGCTCCGTTGGGGGGCTGTCATGACTGATCGCAGATGCGTCTTGATCACCGGAATGCACCGCAGCGGCACGTCGCTGGTGGCGCAGGCGGTGCAGGCCATGGGGGTGCCGCTGGGCAAGACGCTGCTCAAGGCCAATGCCCATAATCAGCGCGGCTATTACGAAGACGCCGAGGTGGTGCGCATCCATGATATGCTGTTGGGGGCGTTGGGGCGGCCTTGGGGCGCGTCTGTGCATGGCCTGCCGATGCCCGATGGTTGGCAAAACAGCGAACCGGCGGTCAAGGCCCAGGCGCGCATTCGCGCCTATTTGCAGCAGCGCACCGGCGATGTCTTTGCCGTCAAAGATCCGCGAATTTCGCTGCTGTTTCCCTTGTGGCAGGCGGCGGCCGACCAATCGGGCATCACCCCCGTGCTGGTGATCTGCGTGCGCCCGGCGCCCGAAGTCGCCGCCTCGCTTTTGCGCCGCGATGGGCTGGACCACAGCCTGGGCATGCGGCTTTGGCTTCAATATACGGCCTGCGCGATTGCCGATGCCCCGGCCGGGCGCAGCCATCTTTTGTTCAACCAAGACTGGCACGACGATCCAGACCGAAACCCCCAGCGTTTGGCCAATATCCTTGGGGTGTCTGGTCCGATGCCGGATGTGTTCGAACCGGCCCTGCAAACCCACCAGGATCCCCCATCCGAGGATCTGTTTCTGCGCTGGCACAGCGCGTTGGAAAAGGCCCGCCAAGGGGATGGCACGCCGGGACGCGCGCTTAAGGCATTGGCCCGGCAATGGCAGGAAACCGCGCGCATCTTTGGCGCCGGCCCCCGCAGCGCACGGGGCAGGCTGGTGCGTGATTTCAGCGGATATCGCCGCGCCTATGCTGAACTGGAACGCCGCCTGGCGACGATGCAACGCGTCGCCCCGGCGCCCCATCCGGCCCAAGACGAACTGGATGCCTTGCGCCAGACGCTTCGCGAAACCATTGAGGTCAGCAACACCATCGAGGACGAACTGTCAGCCCTTGGCCAATCCCACGCCGAGCTGCAAATAGAGCGCGACACCCTGATGGCGCGGGCCATCGCCAATCTTGAGGCCTATCAGACCATCGACGCCTGCAACACCGCAGCCAACGAAGAAATCGAACGCCAAAGCCAGCGCCTGGCGCAATTGCACAAGACCCTGGCCAGCCAAGAGGCCACGCATACGGCGCAAATGTCGCGGGTCAACAAGGTGCTGGAACAGATCCGCGCCCAACACGCCACCGCCGAGAAAACCTGGACAGAAGAGCAAGCCGGCTATGAAACCACGATCCAGGTTCTGGGCGCTGATCTGGCCAGCCTGCGCATCGAAAACGAGGGGCTGCACCGTCAGCTTCGCGATCACGAGGCCGCCGCAAGGGCCTTGAAAATTCGTGCCGCGCTGCTCGAAACAACCAACACCCGGCTTATGCGCTGGCATCTGCCCAGCCTGCTCAGCCGGGCGCTGAACCGGCGCAAACCCTAAGGGAACCGGCTGGTCCTCAGCCGATCCCGCCCCCGCCATGATCAAAGGCTGGCGTCTAATGCCGCCAAAATCGCATCGCCCATCTGGCTGGTCGAAACGGCCGCGCCGCCGTCTTCGCCCATCAGATCAGCCGTGCGCAGCCCCGATGCCAATACCGCCTCAACGGCGCTTTCAAGGCGGGTTGCCTCATCGCCTTGATCAAACGAATAGCGCAGCGCCATGGCAAAGCTCAGGATACAGGCAATCGGGTTGGCCTTGCCCTGGCCGGCAATATCGGGCGCCGATCCATGCACCGGCTCATACAGCGCCTTGGGGCGGCCATTGGCATCTGGTGCGCCCAGGCTGGCCGATGGCAACATTCCCAACGACCCGGTCAGCATCGCCGCGCAATCGGACAGAATGTCGCCAAACAGGTTATCGGTCAGGATCACGTCAAACTGCTTTGGTGCCCGCACCAGCTGCATCGCGCCATTGTCCGCATACATATGCGACAACTCCACATCAGGATATTCGGTATCGTGAATCTTCTGCACCACCTCGCGCCACAAGATGCCGCTCTCCATGACATTGGCCTTTTCCATCGAACAGACCTTGTTGCCACGCCGCCGCGCCAGCTCAAACGCCGAACGCGCCACCCGCTCGATCTCAGATTCGGTATAGCGCTGGGTATTGATCCCGACGCGTTCGTTGCCTTCCTCGAAAATGCCGCGCGGTTCGCCGAAATACACCCCCGAGGTCAACTCGCGCACGATCATGATGTCCAGTCCGGCCACCACATCCCGTTTCAGCGAGGAAAAATCCGCCAGCGCGTCAAAACACTGCGCCGGGCGCAGGTTGCTGAACAAATCCATCTCCTTGCGCAGCCGCAACAGGCCCCGCTCCGGCTTGACGCTGAAATCCAGCGCATCATATTTCGGGCCGCCGACCGCCCCCAAAAGCACGGCATCCGCCGCCAGCGCCCGCGCCATGGTCTCATCGTGCAAGGGCGTGCCATGGGCATCATAAGCCGCACCGCCCACCAGATCCTCGCTGACATCAAAGGCCAACCCGCGCTTGTCCCCAAACCAGTCAATGATGCGTGTGACTTGTCCCATGACCTCGGGGCCGATGCCGTCACCGGCAAGGATAAGTAGCGAAGGATTAGCCATTGCGAAGATCTCCTGCAAAAATCAATGCCGCTGGCGTATCGCGCGCAGCATCCAGGGTCAAGCAGCGCCAATCCCCAAGGGCCAGCCTTTCTTTTGTTCTTAAATATCCCCGCCGGAGGCCCCGCCGCCGGCCACAATCGCCGCCGCCGCCCGGGGTGCGCGGCGGCTCAGGGCTGCAAATCCACCCAAACAAGCCGGTGTCGGCTGGCGGCGCGGGCCACCGTGTCCTCCTCGGGCCAGAAAACCCCGGCCTCAACCACCTGCCAATCGGCCGATGGCAAGACATAATCAACCCGGCGCGCGCCGGGGCCGGGCGCTGGCCAAAACACCGTGTGAAACGGATCGCCAGCGCTGCGCAGGCTGCCGGCGCTGCGCGGGGCCGGGTCTTGCAGGGCCGGATGCGCCAGCAAGGCGCCCATCGCCGCGCCGCTTGGGGCTTGATTGGCCCCGCCCATCACAACGAACCGCCGCTCGGGTCTGGGCCCAAGGGCCCCGTTCAAATAATGCAGCCACAAACGCGTTTCATCGCCGTTGCGCTTGGTATTGCGCTGTTCTGGCCCTTCAAAGGCTGGCGGCCCGGCGTGATAGGCCAAAACATATATCGGCGCGCCACTGGGCGGCTGGATTGGCACAACCCAATGCCCGGTGGTGGACAGGCGCTGCACCGCCTGGGCCTTGGCGGATGGAAAGGGGCCGGCCTGGGTTCTGGGCAGATCGGCGCCCGGCAGGTCACGCCACAAAAAGGCGCTGAAATCCTGAACCTCCTGGTCCAGGATCGGCCAGCGCGACAACAGCGCCATGCCCCCTTGGCCGGAAAAATGGCCAAAGCCCTGGGCATCAGCGGCATCGCCAAGATACCCGTTTGCATCCAGATCCAGCCCGGTTGCCATCCCGGTGTTGGGCCGCGCGGCAAAGCGATGCGCAAACACCACCCCGCGCGCCGCCAAGGCGCGCTGCAACGCCGCCAGCGCCGCGCCGTCATAATCGTAATCCACATCCAGCAGCAGCAGGACATCCGGGCGCACGGCGGCAATCACCTCGATCACGGCATTGACCTGCGGATCATCGCCCTTGGCGATATCGCGCAACAACAAACCGGGGCCCTTGCGTTCCAGGTCGGTGTGAAACAACGCCAGACGCAGCGGCGCCGCCGGGCAGTTCGCCCCCCAAAGAACCAACATCAATGACAAGACACGCAGCATCATTCATAAGCGTGCCATAAGTAAAACTAATGAATGGTTAAGGCATCTGACCCGCCCAAAGAAAAAGGCGCCCCGCCGGACGCCTTGATCGTTTTGCCGGGTTCTTGGGCGGCGGCGCGCTCAGCGTGCCGGGGTCAGACCCAAGGGCGCGACTGCTGGGCCGCGGTTTCAAAGGTGGCGATTGCCTCGGCTTTTTCCATGGTCAGGCCGATGTCATCCAGACCGTTCATCAGGCAATGCTTTTTGAACGGATCGACCTCAAAGGCAAACACCTCGCCTTCGGATGTGGTGATGGTCTGATTGTCCAGGTCGATGGTCATGCGCGCATTGGCGCCTTTTTCGGCGTCTTTCATCAATACATCCACCTGCGCTTGTGGCAGGGCAATCGGCAGGATGCCGTTCTTGAAACAGTTGTTGAAAAAGATGTCGGCAAAGCTGGGCGCGATCACACAGCGGATGCCAAAATCCTTGATCGCCCAAGGCGCATGTTCACGCGACGATCCACAGCCAAAGTTATCGCCCGCCACCAATATCTCTGCCTTGCGATAGGCGTCCTGGTTCAGCACGAACCCCGGTATTTCGTTGCCATCGTCATCATAGCGCATTTCGTCGAACAGGTTGACCCCCAGGCCCGACCGCTTGATCGTTTTCAAGAATTGCTTTGGGATGATCATATCGGTGTCGATATTGATCAGGGGCATCGGCGCCGCAATCCCGGTGAGAGTATCGAATTTGTCCATCTGCTTGCTCCGGTAGGTTGCCCGGTTCATCGCAAGCTGGCGCCATATTCGCAAGGGCAAAAAGCAAATCGCCGCGCAAACTCGGTGCGCGGCGATTCATAATTCAGGTCGAAATCAGGCTTTTTTCGACTTGCGGCGCATCACGCCCAATCCGCCCAATCCAGCCAGCAGCAATGGCAGCGAGGCAGGAACAGGGATTGTGGGTGGGGCGACTTCGCGGATGATCTTATCGCGGATGGCATCCGAGAAGGCGCTGAAATCGGTGGCCGCGGCCACAAAGGCGCCGGCGCCGCCGATAACGTTATCGGTGCCATAGGCGATGGAATCAATGGTTTCACCCCCGGTGTGACCAAAGACCGATCCATCCTTGATAAAGAGCGCGTTGATCGTTTCAACACCGCCCGCCAGCGCTGCGTCGCGCGCGTTTTGCAGCGGCACACAGATCGCTTGGGTAAAGGAACATCCGCCCTCGCCCTGCGAGCCATCACCGGCAAGGTCGATCACCTGGCGGGTGCCGTCAAAGCCGTTGGTGCCAAATTCAGCCGCTGCGCCATTCAGACCTGCGACCAGGTCGGTGCCGCCACTGCCGATGCGGCTCATGCCGCGGATGGTTGTCGCGAAGGCGTTGGCCGTTGCGGCGGTCACTTCGGTCCAGCTGACGCCCAAGCCCTTGTAAGAGCTGTCAAAGAAACCGATGGCCACGGCGATGCTGCCGGTGGATGTGGCGGCGATCTTGGCCTGGACTGTGGCGTCCTCAAAGGCCTGGGCGTAACCTTCTCTCATCAGGCCGAAATCGGTTGAACTGACCGAACCCGAGGTATCGGTCAGAAGCATCAATTCAAGGCTGACTGTGGTCGCGTGAACGGCTGTGGTAGAAAGGGTCGCGGCCACCGCAGCCGCCATAATTTTATGGTGAAAGGTCATATGTGCTATCCTTAGATAATAAAATAACTATCTAAAGATTACACAAATAAGTGGATTCGTAAACAGAAATTAATACCTATGGATGTGCAAAAGCCACGAAAGGGTGTCCCTTCGTGGCTTTTGTATGGCGCGCTGCGCCCGGTCTGCCGGGCGCCACCGCGCAATTTTCGGCGGCCGGTCAGCCGGTTACATCAGATCGCGCACATCTGTCAGCTTGCCGGTCAGCGCCGCCGCGGCGGCCATCGCTGGTGACATAAGGTGGGTGCGCCCGCCGCGCCCCTGCCGGCCCTCAAAGTTGCGGTTCGAGGTGGCGGCGCAGCGTTCGCCGGGGGCCAGCTGATCGGGGTTCATCGCCAAGCACATTGAGCACCCGGCCAAACGCCATTCAAAGCCTGCGTCCTTGAAGATGTCGGCCAGGCCTTCTTCTTCGGCTTGGGCGCGCACCAGGCCCGAGCCGGGCACGATCATCGCCCGCAGGCCATCCTTGACCTTTTTGCCTTTCAGGATCTCGGCCGCTGCGCGCAAATCTTCGATGCGGCCGTTGGTGCATGATCCGATAAAGACCGTGTCGATTTCGACATCGGTCAGCGCCATGCCGGGGGTCAGCCCCATGTAATCAAGCGCGCGCTGTGCGGCGCCGGATTTGCCGCCGGTGAAATCGCTGGCGGAGGGAACCTTGGCAGTGATCGGCAGAACGTCCTCGGGCGAGGTGCCCCAGGTCACGACCGGGGCGATGTCTTCGCCCTTCAGGGTGATGACCTTGTCCCAATGGGCGTCATCGTCTGAATACAGGGTCTTCCACCAGGCCAGGGCGGCTTCCCACTGGGCGCCCTTGGGGGCGTGCGGACGGCCCATGCAATATTCAAAGGTCTTTTCGTCCGGGGCGATCAGACCGGCGCGCGCGCCGCCTTCGATGGCCATGTTGCAGACCGTCATGCGGCCTTCCATGGACAGATCGCGAATGGCCTCGCCGCAGTATTCGATCACATAGCCGGTGCCGCCGGCGGTGCCGGTTTCGCCGATCACCGACAGGGTGATATCCTTGGCGGTGACACCGGGGCGCAGCTTGCCGGTGATTTCCACCTTCATGTTCTTGGACTTTTTCTGGATCAGCGTCTGGGTGGCCAGAACGTGCTCAACCTCAGAGGTGCCGATGCCGTGGGCCAGGGCGCCAAAGGCCCCATGGGTGGCGGTGTGGCTGTCGCCGCACACGACGGTCATGCCGGGCAGGGTCCAGCCCTGTTCGGGGCCTACGATATGCACGATGCCCTGACGAACGTCGGATACCGGATAGTAATGAATGCCGAAATCCTTGGCGTTTTTGTCCAGCGCTTCGACCTGAATACGCGATTCTTCGTTGTCGATGCCCTTGGCGCGATCCAGCGTGGTGGGCACGTTGTGATCCGGCACAGCGATGGTTTTTTCCGGCGCCCGAACGGGGCGGCCCGACATGCGCAGCCCTTCAAAGGCCTGCGGGCTGGTGACTTCGTGGACCAGATGGCGGTCGATATAAAGCAGGCAGGTGCCGTCATCAGCCGCGTGGGCGACATGGGCATCCCAGATTTTGTCATAAAGCGTTTTGGGGGACATGTGTCCTCTCCCCGTGTTGTTGCGATGGGTTGTGGGCTTGGGCAATGTGGATCACGCGCCTGTCAAACGGGCCAGCACCGCATGGGCGGCCCCGTAAAAGCGCTCGCGCAAGCGGGCGCGGTCATCCAGATCAAAGACAGGCGTCATGGGCCTTCGATAGCGCGCGGCGCGCCGTGTCGCAAGACCTGCGGCTTGCCGGAACGGGTGGTCTGTGTAACTTTCAAACGAAAGGAGCCCCGATGAACCCCGAAACCGAAGTCTTTACGCCGCTTTGGCAATCCATTCAGACGCTGTTGCTGAGCAAAACCGGATTTTTGCAAGGGCTGCTGTCGCCGGGGTGGCGGCAGAATCAGATTCTGATCCTGTTGGGGCTGGCGCTTGTGGCCTGGGCGCTGCATGGGCTGTCGGGGCGGCGCCTTGAGGCCGCAGTGCGCGCCCGCGAAGGGTGGTCCAAGTGGCAGCTGCGCGCGGTGGTGCAGATCAAGCGCCGGCTGGGTCTGGTGTGGTTCGCGGCGCTGACGGCGCTGACCTATGCGGTGATGCAAAATATCACCTGGCCCTCGCGGTCTTATCTGATCGGGTTGGCGGCGCTGTTGGCGGCGGTGTGGGTCGGCGTCGCCTTTGCCACGCGCATGGTACACAATCGCACGCTGCGCCGCACGGTGATGTGGGGGCTTTGGGTTTATGCCACGCTGTATATTCTGGGGGTCGATGACGAAGCGGCGGCGTTCTTGGACCGGATCGCCCTGGATGCCGGAACGTTTCACTTTTCGGTTTTGACCTTGCTCAGCGCGCTGGTGGTCATTGGGGTATTGTTCACCCTGGCGCGCTTGATCAGCACCACAACTGCGGCACGGATCCGTATGAACGACGATATCAGCCCGTCGATGCAGGTTTTGGCGGTCAAGGCGGTGCAGATCGGGCTGTATGGGTTTGCGTTTTTCATGGGGGTCAAGTCTGTCGGCATTGATCTGACCGGGCTTGCGGTTCTGTCGGGGGCGATCGGTGTGGGCCTTGGCTTTGGTCTGCAAAAGGTCGTGTCCAACCTGGTGTCGGGTGTCATCATCTTGCTGGATAAATCCATCAAGCCGGGCGATGTGATTTCGCTGGGCGATACCTTTGGCTGGATCAATGCGCTGGGCGCGCGCTATGTGTCGGTGGTGACGCGCGACGGGCGTGAATATCTGATCCCGAACGAAGACCTGATCACCGGGCAGGTGGTCAACTGGTCCCATTCCAACGATTTTGTGCGGCTGGACATTTACTTTGGCACCGCCTACGGGTGCGATCCGCATCAGGTGCGCGCCCTTGCCATCGAGGCCGCCGCCACGGTGCCGCGCGTGCTGAGCCAACCCAAGCCGCCGGTCTGCCATATCGTCGGCTTTGGCGACAGCAGCGTGGATTACATTCTGCGGTTCTGGATTACCGACCCGACCGGCGGGCTGACCAACATTCGCGGCGATGTTTATCTGGCGCTGTGGGACCAGTTCGCGGCCCATGACATTGCCATACCCTTTCCCCAGCGCGAGGTGCGCATATTGCCGGATTTGCCCGATCATCACGCTGCGAACCCGGCGCAAGATGAAGATGGCGCTTGAACCTTGGGGCGAACTGGCATTAAAGGCAGCGGATCATTGAAATCGCGCGATTTGATTGCTAGGCTTTGGGTATCCCCAGCGTCGGGGGTCAGACGACGCGCCTTAAGGAGGACGATGTCCTGTCTATCCATTCTGATGCGGGTGCGCCCGCTAAGCCGGGTGCAACGCTGATGGCCGCGACAACCGACATGACCAAGAGCAGACAGCTTTTGGAGACGATTATCACCGCATTGACCGAAGACAAAGCCGAGGACATCGTGCAGATCGACCTGCAAGGCAAGACCGAGCTGGGCGATTTCATGGTGATCTGTTCCGGGCGCTCGACCCGGCAGGTGACGGCGATCGCTGAAAAGCTGGCGCAGACCGTAAAGGACCGGTTTGGCCGTGTGGCGCGGATCGAAGGCAAAGAGACCGGCGATTGGGTGCTGATCGACACAGGCGATGTGATCGTGCATGTGTTCCGCCCCGAAGTGCGCGAGTTTTATCAGCTTGAGAAAATGTGGCAGCCGCAGGGCGGTCCGGGCGCCGCAGCGCATTAATTAGGCAGCGGTTGCAATGCGGGTGCATATCTGTGCGGTCGGACGGTTGCGTGCGGGGCCGGAAAAATCGCTGATCGATGATTATCTGACCCGCTTTGATCGGAGTGGCCGGCAGTTGGGCCTTGGGCCTGCGCAGGTCATCGAGGTCGAAGACCGCAGGGGTGGCGGTATGGAGGCCCAGGCGCAGGCCCTGCGCAAGGCCATCCCACAGGGCGCGGTGTTGGGCGCTTTGGATGAGCGCGGCAAGGGCATCAGCTCGCCTGATTTTGCGGGGCTGATGGCTGGGTATCGCGATGCGGGGCGCTCAGACTTGGCGCTGATTATCGGCGGGGCTGATGGTATTTCCCCTGATTTGCGTAACGCGGTGGATTTTTCCGTGTCTTTCGGAAAAATGGTCTGGCCGCATATGCTGGTGCGGGTGATGCTGGCCGAACAGCTGTATCGCGCCGCGTCGATCCTGGCCGGAAGCCCCTATCATCGCGCGTGATCCAAAGGACGCGCTGACGCGCGACACGATATTTTGTCTGGCGCTTGTGGCGGCCGGGGGCTGGCCGTAACGGGCGGGGTCTTAGGATGTCAGGATTTTGCGCGATTGCGAGGCAAATTCGCGCCGCCATATGATGACAAAGGTAAAGGCAGTGGCCGCCAGCAGGGGCAGCGGCCCGGCCAGCCACGCCACCGCTGTCAGGGCAAAATAGACCGAACGCAGCCCTTTGTTGAAACTGCGCGCGGCGCTGATGGTGATTTCGGCGGCCTGGCTGGCGCGGCGGTTCGCATTGGGATCATCGGGGTTGTTTGGAGTGGCCCCCAACAGCACCGCGCTGTAGCCGAACAGCCGATTTGACCAGGCAAATTTGAGGAAAGCGTTGGTCAGAAACAGGGCCAGCACCAGCAGCTTGGCCTCCCAGACCGTGGTGGGTTGCGGGTTGGCGGCCAGATCCTGCGCCACGCCGGCCAGCTGTTCTGCGTTGCCAATCAGCGCCAGCGTGCCGCCAATGGCGATCACCGCGGTCGATGCGAAAAAGGCGGTGCCTTGGCGCAGCCCGCCCAGGATCTGCGCATCGAAAATCCGCGGGTCTCGGGTGACCATCTGTTGCATCCATTCGCGCCGATACTGATCCATGATCCGCGACACGGACGGCCGGTGGGCCGGGGCGCGTTCCACCCACCAGCCAATCAACAGCCAAGCCGCAACCAGCGCCGTAACAGCAATGGCGTCAAGCGGTGAAAACAGCACAAGGCGAGTCGTCATATCCATGCGCGCAGCCTAGTCGTGGGCAAAGGAACTTGCCAGCATCATAAATTGGTCATAAGATTTTACCAAAAGAGGGGGTTCGCCATGGAAATGCCTGCACCGGATCAATCTGTCATTGACCGCAAGGCGCGGATTGTTGCCCGCCTTGCCGAGGTTTTGCCCAAAGATGCGGTGATCCATGAAGAGCACGAAACCCGCGCCTATGAATGTGATGCGCTGACGGCTTATCGTTGTCCGCCGCTGGCGGTGGTGTTGCCGGCAACCACCCAAGAGGTGGCGCATATCATGCGCATTTGCAACCACGAGGGGGTTCCGGTGGTGCCGCGCGGTTCGGGCACATCCCTGGCGGGGGGGGCTTTGCCGACCGCCGATTGCGTGATCCTTGGGGTGGCGCGGATGACGCAGGTGCTTGAGACCGACCTTGAGAACCGCACCATCCGGGTGCAGGCCGGGCGCACCAACCTGAGCGTAACCGGTGCCGTCGAGGCGCAGGGGTTTTTCTATGCCCCCGATCCGTCCAGCCAGCTGGCCTGTGCCATCGCCGGCAATATCGCGATGAATTCGGGCGGGGCGCATTGCTTGAAATACGGTGTGACCACCAACAATCTGATGGGGGTGACGGTTGTCATGGCAAACGGCGAGGTGGTGAACCTTGGCGGTGCCCATCTGGACAGTGGCGGTCTGGATCTGTTGGGGCTGATCTGCGGATCCGAGGGCCAGCTTGGCATCGTGACCGAGGCGACCTTGCGCATTTTGGCCAAACCCGAGGGGGCGCGGCCGGTGCTGATCGGGTTTGATGACAATGAAACCGCCGGGCATTGCGTGTCTGATATCATCAAGGCCGGGGTTCTGCCGGTGGCGATTGAATTCATGGACCGGCTGTGTATCGAAACAAGCGAAAATTTCGCCCAGGCCGGATACCCTATGTGCGAGGCGCTGTTGATTGTTGAGGTTGAAGGCTCGGACAGTGAGATCGACGCGCAGTTGGCGCTGATCATGGACATTGCGCGCCGCCACAACCCGGTTGAGCTGCGCGAAAGCCGGTCAGAGGCCGAAAGCACCAAGATCTGGCTTGGCCGCAAGGCCGCCTTTGGCGCGATCGGGCAGATCAGCGACTATATGTGTCTGGACGGGACCATCCCGGTGTCGTCCCTGCCGCTGGTGCTGCGCCGTATCGGCGAGATGTCGCAGGATTACGGGCTGCGGGTGGGCAATGTGTTTCATGCCGGCGATGGCAATATGCACCCGCTGATCTTGTATGATGCGAACAAGCCAGGCGATCTGGAGCGTTGCGAAGCCTTTGGCGCCGATATCTTGCGGTTGTGCGTCGAGGTGGGCGGCTGCCTTACGGGCGAACACGGGGTTGGTATCGAAAAGCGCGATCTGATGGGGGTGCAATACGGCCCGCAAGATCTTGAGCGCCAGATGCAGATCAAGGATGTGTTTGACCCGGCCTGGCTGCTGAATGCGGCCAAGGTCTTTCCGCTGGCTGCGTCGGACGCGCGGCGGATGGCGCAGGGGCGGATGCAGCAGGGGGCGGGGCAATGACGGATATGTCTGCAATCGCCCCCGGCTCTGAGGATGAACTGGCCGAGGTGGTGCGCAGCGCAACCGGGCCGCTTTGGATCAAGGGGGGCGGCACGCGCGGCGTGGTCAGCCCCGGCACCCCTGTCACCACGCGCGGCCTAAGCGGCATCACCCTTTATGAGCCGGGCGCGCTGACGCTGGTGGCGGCCGCAGGCACCCCAATGGCCGAGATCGAGACAGCCCTGGCCGCCGAGGGGCAGCGCCTGCCGTTTGAGCCGATGGACCATCGGCGTTTGATGGGCACGGCCGGGGATCCGACCTTGGGCGGGGTCATGGCGGGCAACATCAGCGGCCCGCGCCGCATTCAATCCGGCGCGGCGCGCGATTTCGCGCTGGGCGTGCGGTTTGTTGACGGAACCGGGCAGGTGATCAAGAACGGCGGGCGGGTGATGAAGAATGTCACCGGCTATGATCTGGTCAAGCTGATGTGCGGGGCGCATGGCACCTTGGGGGTTTTGACCGAGGTCGCCCTGAAGGTCTTGCCGATCCCCGAGACAACGCAGACGCTGTTGCTGCACGGGTTGACGCCCAGGGCCGCTGTGCAGGCGATGGCCGCCGCCATGGGCACCCCCTATGAGGTCAGCGGCGCCGCCTTTTATGACGGGACGGTGATGTTGCGTTTGGAGGGGTTCGAGGCCTCGGTGCGGTATCGCCTTAAGAGGTTGCAAGCGGCCCTGGCCCGGTTTGGTGCGGACAGCACGCTGTGCGCGGGGGTGGATCAATGGCAGGCGGTGCGCGATGTCACGGCCTTTGCCGGTGCGGCGGGGGATGTCTGGCGGGTGTCATGCCGCCCCTCGGAGGGGCCAGAGCTGGCCGAACGTGCCGGGGCGCGGGCGGTGATCTTTGATTGGGCCGGCGGGCTTTTGTGGCTTTTGTGCGATGCGGGCGATGATCTGCGCGCACGGCTTGGCCCCTATGACGGCCATGCAACGCGGCTGCGGTTCGATGGGGGGGCTGTGCCCCGCTTTCAGCCTCAGGCGCCGGCGATTGACCGGTTAAGCGCCGGGCTGCGCCAGCGTTTTGACCCGCGCGGCATTTTGAACGCAGGCTTGATGGGGGGGCACGGCTGATGCAGACCGTATTTACACCGCAACAATTGGAAGACCCGGCAACCCGTCGCAGCAATCAGATCTTGCGGACCTGTATCCACTGTGGGTTTTGCACCGCGACATGTCCGACCTATCAGGTATTGGGCGATGAATTAGACAGCCCGCGTGGCCGCATTTATCTGATCAAGGATATGTTGGAAAAGGCCCGAGAGCCGGATGAAAAGACTGTGAAACATGTGGACCGCTGTCTGAGCTGTCTGGCCTGCATGACCACCTGCCCATCGGGGGTGCATTACATGCACCTGATCGACCACGCCCGCAGCTATATCGAGGAACGCTATCGGCGGCCGTTGATGGATCGGGCGCTGCGCTGGATGCTGGCGCAGGTCTTGCCCTATCCGATGCGGTTTCGGCTGGCGCTGCTGGCCGCCAAGATGGGGCGCCCGTTTGCGCGGCTGATGCCCGATGCGCGGTTGCGCGCAATGCTGACGATGGCGCCCAAGACCATTCCACCGGTCAGCCGCAACGACGACCCACAGGTGTTTCCGGCCCAGGGCGGCCGCAAGATGCGTGTGGCCTTGATGACCGGCTGTGCCCAGAAGGCGTTGAACACCGATATCAACGATGCCACGATCCGGTTGCTGCGCCGGTTGGGGTGCGAAGTGGTGATTGCCCGCGGCGCCGGCTGTTGCGGCGCCTTGACCCATCATATGGGGAAAGCCAGTCAAAGCCATGGATTTGCGGCCAATAATATCACCGCATGGCTGTCCGAACAGGCGCAGGGCGGGCTTGATGCGATTGTGATCAATACGTCGGGCTGTGGCACAACAGTCAAGGATTATGGCCATATGTTCAGCGGCACGGATTTGGCCGGGCCGGCCCAGCAGGTTGCCGATATGGCTGTGGATATAACCGAGTTGCTGGCCCGTCTGGACCTGCCCGAAGGGCCGGCCAAGGGGCTGCGCGTGGCCTATCATGCGGCCTGTTCGCTGCAACATGGTCAGCAAATCAAAACCACGCCCAAGGATTTGCTGCGCCGTGCCGGATTTGAAATACTTGAGCCCAAGGATGCCCATCTTTGCTGTGGCTCGGCCGGAACCTATAACCTGATGCAGCCCGAGATATCGGCGCAGCTGCGTGCGCATAAGGTGCAAAACCTTCAGGCGCTGACGCCCGATGTTATCGCGGCGGGCAATATCGGGTGTATGATGCAGATCGGGCAGGGCGCCACGGCCCCCGTGGTGCATACCGTCGAGCTGCTGGATTGGGCGACAGGCGGCCCCAAGCCGCGCGCGATGGTCTAGGCTGTTCGGCCCGGCCGGCTGTGCTAGACTGGGGTGTGAACACAGGAAACCCGATGCGCCGAATTATTGCCCTTTGCGCGGCCTTTTGGCTGCTGGCGCCTGCGCTTGGGGCGCAGGAGCAGGCAGATCTGTGGCGCGGGGTCGGACGGCTGGATCTGCGCGGGCAGGGGTTTTGCACGGGGGCGTTGATTACGCCGCGCCTGGTTCTGACAGCGGCGCATTGCCTTTTTGACCAAAGCAGCCAAAGCCCAATTCCTGTTGCCCAGATCGAATTTGTGACCGGCTGGAAGGGCGGGCAGGCGCAAACCATCCGCCGGGTGACCCGCGCGGTGGTGCATCGGCGTTTTGTTTTTGCCGACCCGCCGCCGCCGCGCACCATGCGGTTTGATTTGGCGCTGCTTGAGTTGCGCCGCCCGGTTCTGGGCACCGCTGTTGCGGTGTATGAAACGGGTCCGCCGCCGCCTGCCGGGCGCCCGCTGACGGTTGCGGCCTTTCAAAGCGGTGTGCGCCATGGCCCGTTGATGCGCCAGATATGCACCGCGATTGGCCAGCAGGAGGGTGTGCTGATTTCAAATTGTGCGGTGGATTTTGGCGCCTCGGGGGCGCCGGTGTTTGACGTAAAGGATGGCCGGGCACGTATCGTTTCGGTGGTGTCGGCCAAGGCGCAAATGGCGGGGGCCCCGGTCACGATGGGCAGTGCCCTTGGCGCAGCCCTGGCCGAGCTGCGCCAGGCGTTTGCGCAAAGCCGCGCGGGAAGCGGCGCCAAGTTTGTCCGCCCTTAGAGAAAATCGCGGTGGGCAGCACCTGAGTGCGGGGGCAGGAGCCTCCGGCGGGGATATTTGCAGAACAAAAGAAGGGGGGATTGGCCGTTTGCGGCGCGCGGTGACGCGGGCGGGCGCGGCGGCGCCGGTTTTGATGTTTTTTGGGTATTGCTTGGCTTGCACGCGCGGGCGCGGGGGGCTAGGCAGGGCGTATGCGGATCATCCGAGATTATGATTATGTAACCCCTGACAATCGCGGCGCCACGGCGGCGATTGGCAATTTTGATGGCGTGCATTTGGGGCATCGGTCGGTCATTGATATGGCCCGGCAGGCGGTGCCTGAGGCGCCTTTGGGGGTTGTCACCTTTGAGCCGCATCCGCGGGCCTATTTTGCCCCCGATGCGCCGGCCTTTCGGTTGATGAGCGGCAGCGCCCGCAGCAGCCGTTTGGAAAAGCTTGGGGTTGATTTGCTGTATGAGCTGAATTTCAATGCGCATATGGCCGCCCTGTCGCCGCGCGAGTTTGCGCAGAACGTGATTTGCGACGGGCTGGGCCTGTGTCATGTGATTGTCGGGGCGGATTTTTGCTTTGGTCACAAGCGGGCCGGTTCTGCCGAGGATTTGCAGCGGTTTGGTGCACAGATGGGGTTTGGTGTAAGCATCGCACCGTTGGTGGCGCAAAGCCGTGATACGGTGTCATCGACGGCCATTCGCCGCGCGTTGAGCGAGGCGCGGCCGCGCGATGCGGCGGCGATGCTGGGGCATTGGCATCGGATTGAAGGGCCGGTGATCGGCGGCGAACAGCGTGGGCGCGAGCTGGGGTATCCCACGGCGAACATGTCGATTGATGGGCTGCATCCGCCGGCGTTCGGTGTCTATGCGGTGCTGGTGGATGTGCTGGAGGGGCCGCACAGCGGCAGCTATCACGGGGTGGCGTCGATGGGCGTGCGACCGATGTTCGGAGAAAACCGCCCCAATCTTGAGACCTTTATCTTTGATTTCAAGGGTGATCTTTATGGCACGGCGCTGTCGGTTGGGTTGGTGGATTACCTGCGTCCCGAGGCCCGGTTTGACAGCCTTGAGGCGTTGATTGCCCAGATGGATGCCGACAGCCTTCAGGCGCGCGCCTGTCTTGCCGCCCTATGAGCGATCCGATCCAGCGCAGCGGGTTGGCCCCGCGATATTGGGAGCGCAAGCCCCTTGGCAAAATGTCCCAGACCGAATGGGAGGCCCTTTGCGATGGGTGCGGCAAGTGTTGTCTGAACAAGCTTGAAGATGAAGACACCGGCGAGGTTGCCTTGACGCGCATCGCCTGCCGGCTTTTGGATGATCAGACTTGTCGCTGTGCCCATTACGAGACGCGCCATCAATTTGTGCCCGATTGCATCGTGCTGCGCCCGGACAACCTGGATACCCATGCCTATTGGATGCCGCAGACCTGCGCCTATCGGTTGCTGTGGGAGGGCAAGCCCTTGCCCGCGTGGCATCCATTGGTTTCGGGGACTGCGCAATCGGTTCATGACGCGCAGATCAGCGTTCAGGGCTGGACCCTGAGCGAATTTGATATCCCGCTTGAGGATTGGGAAGATCATATCATCGAGGAGCCAAGCTGATGTATTTTGCTTCGGACAATGCCGGACCGGTTCACCCCAAGGCGCTGGCGGCGCTGGCCGCGGCCAACAGCGGTTTTGCGCTGCCTTATGGGGCCGATGCGGTGACGGACCAGGTGCGGTCGCAGATACGCACCCTGTTTGAGGCCCCGCAAGCCGAAGTGTTCTTGGTGGCCACGGGCACGGCGGCAAATGCTTTGGCGTTGTCGTGCTATTGCCAGCCGTTTGAAACGATCTTTTGCAGCGATGTCGCCCATATCCACGAGGACGAATGCAATGCACCAGAGTTTTATGCCGGTGCGGCCAAGCTGACCTTGGTGCCTTGCGGTGACAAGATGACCCCGGCGGGATTGCGCCGGACCATTGCCAATGAAAACACCCGCGGGGTGCATGGCCCCCAGCGCGGTCCGGTGTCGATCACCCAAGTGACCGAGCGGGGCAGCGTTTATTCGTTGGCCGAGTTGCGCGCCCTGACGGCTGTGGCGGCAGACTTCAATCTGCCGGTGCATCTGGATGGGGCCCGTTTTGCCAATGCTCTGGTGGCGCTGGGGTGTTCTGCTGCGGATATGACCTGGAAGTCGGGGGTTGACGTGGTCAGCTTTGGCGGCACCAAGAATGGTTTGATGGGGGTCGAGGCGGTGATCTTTTTCGACCCCGGCAAAGCGCGGGAGTTCGAATTGCGGCGCAAACGCGGCGGTCACCTGTTTTCCAAGAACCGGTTTCTGGCGGCGCAGATGCTGGCCTATTTGACGGATGATCTGTGGATCCAGTCAGCGCAGGCGGCCAATGCCAGCTGCGCCTATCTGCAACAGGGGCTGGTGGCAAAAGGCGCACAGTTCTTGCACCCGGTTGATGCGAATATGATCTTTGCCGCCTTTCCGCGCGCCGCCCACCAGCGCCTGCATCAGGCCGGGGCCATGTATTACATCTGGGACGGCACGTTAGAGGGGGACGACCCCGATGAAATGGTGGCGGCGCGTATGGTTTGCGATTGGTCAGTGACCCGCGCGCAGATCGACAGGTTCCTGAGCCTGATCTAGGAACCGCGTCAGCACCTGTGCCACCGCATCGGGATGTGTGATCGGCGCCATGTGTCCGGCCCCTTTGATCACCGCGCGCTGCACCTTTGGCAGGCGCCGCGCCAGGGCGCTGTTGACTGCGTCCACCACATCGGGCGATTGATCGCCTTCGATCAGCAGACAGGGTGCGGTGATCCCCTCAAGCCGTCCGGGGGTCATCAACCCTGCGCGGTCGTCAAACAGCGCCGGTGCGCTTGCCGGGACCACATGGATCCGCTTGATCATGTAATCGCGGGTGGCTTGCGGGAAATCTGCCCATTTGGTGCCATCGCCCCAAACCCGGTTGAATCCGCGCGCCGCGCTTTCGAAATCGCCGCTTTGCATGCCCTGTGTGAACATGGCGATTTCGCGATCATGGTCGTGGACACGTTGCGGCGTATCGGCCAGGGCGGGGGCAAAGAACACCGGTTCGATCAAGGTCAGGCTGCGCACCATATGCGGGCGCTCGGCGGCAAGGCGCAGGGCGACGGTGGCGCCAAAGGAATGCCCCAGCAGGTCCATCGGTTCGCTGAACAAGGCGCGCGCCATGGCGGTCGCCTGATCATGGAAATCCAGGGCCGGATCCCAATCGGGGCTGCGCCCATGCGCCGGCAGATCCATGGCGGTCAGTTGAATTCCGGCAAGATGTCTGGCCAAACGTCCCCAAACCCCGCCATGGGCCAGCGTGCAATGCAGCGCCAATATATGGCGCTGCCCGCTTCCCAGTTGTGTGCAGTGCGAAATCACAGATCGCCGGCCAAATAGGCATCCAGATCGTCGATCCGGTCCTGGCCCCAGAAACGCGCACCGGTGTCGGTGATATAGAACGGCGCGCCAAAGACGCCGCGTTCGACCGCCTCTTCCAGATTGGCGGCATAGGTTTCGGCCCCCTCAAGCAGCCCGCTGTCAGCCAGGGCAGGATCAAACCCGGCCTCGCGCAGGCAATCCTTGATCACCGCGTCTTGGGCGATATCCTTTTCCTCTGCCCAGCAGGACCGGGTGATCGCATGCATCAACAGCCCAAGATCACCGCCACCGGCGTTTTGCGCTGCGATAAACGCATAGGCCGAGGGCGCGCCATTTGTTGGCCAAAACGCCGGCTTGAGGTTAAACGGCAGGCCGGCTTTTTTCGCCTGACGCGGCAATTCCTGCGCCCGGTATTCAATACGGCTGATGTGACGATCCTTGGGCGGCGTGCCGCCGGTGCGGGCAAAGGCGCCCAGAATATCGAAGGGTTTATAGGTCACGGTCGCGCCATGTTTGGCCGCCACCGCTTCCAGGCGCTGCCCTGCCAAATACGCATAGGGGGACAGTGTTGCAAAAAATAGATCAATATGGGCCATTCGGGCGCTCCTTGGGTCTGGGTCTCTTTGCCGATCAGTACGGGCATGATAGGGGGTGTCAACACCGCGATTCTGCAACCTAGCCCTTCTGCTGCCTCGGGAAAGACCAAATATGCCACATCTTCAAGAACCCAAGCTTATCGCCGGGAATGCCAATATGCCGCTGGCCAATGCCATCGCTCGTCGGATGTCCCTGCATCGCGGCAAGCCGGTGAACCTGGTCGATGCCCGCGTAGAGCGCTTTAACGACGGCGAAGTCTTTGTCGAAGTGTTCGAAAACGTCCGCGGCGAAGATATGTTCATCCTGCAATCGACGTCAAACCCGGCCAATGACAACCTGATGGAACTGTTGGTCATGGCCGACGCGCTGCGCCGATCGTCGGCGGCCCGTATCACGGCTGTGTTGCCCTATTTCGGCTATGCCCGCCAGGACCGCCGCACCAAGGCACGCACCCCGATCACCGCCAAGCTGGTCGCCAATATGCTGGTCGGCGCCGGGGTGGAACGGGTTCTGACGATGGATTTGCACGCCGCGCAAATTCAGGGCTTTTTCGACATTCCGGTCGATAACCTCTATGCCTCACCAATCTTTGCGCTGGATATCAAATCACAGTTCAAGGACCGTATGTCCGAACTGATGGTGGTCTCGCCCGATGTGGGCGGCGTGGCCCGCGCCCGCGAATTGGCCAAACGCATCAACTCTCCCCTGGCCATCGTGGATAAACGCCGCGAAAAACCCGGAGAAGTGGCGGAAATGACTGTGATCGGCGACGTCAAAGACAAGATTTGCCTGATCGTGGATGACATGTGCGACACCGCCGGCACCCTGTGCAAAGCGGCCGAGGTGCTGCTCGAAAACGGCGCGAAAGAGGTCCACTCTTATATCAGCCACGGCGTGATGTCCGGCCCCGCCGTGGAACGGGTGACAAATTCGGTAATGAAATCCCTGGTGCTGACCGATTCCATCGCGCCGACCGACCCGGTCAAGAACGCCCATAATATTCGCATCGTGCCGACCGCACCGCTCTTTGCCCAGGCGATCTTGAACATCTGGAACGGCACCTCGGTCTCTTCCCTGTTCGAGGCCGACACCCTGACGCCAATCTATGATGGCACCTACGCGGCCGAATAAGCCGCCGCCCCGGCGCCATAAAACTCTCAGCAAGGGCGGTTCATCCCGCCCTTCTTTTGTTTTCAAATATCCTCGCCGAAGGCGAAAATCTTAAAGCAGCCCCCGCAACCAAAAAGGCCCCGCAATGATGCAGGGCCTTTTCAACATGTGCTCTCGCAAGGGGTTACCTGTTTGCAAGCCCCAAGGCACCGCCGACCGCAACCATATCGGCCAGCAACTTGGCCGCATCGTCAACCGGGCCGGTCTCGGCGCCTGCCGTGTCGCGGGCATGGGCCAGGGCGGCCTCGGCATCCGCGACCAAGGCGTCGATGTCGCCTTGGGTCACATCGGCTTTGGCCATCGCCCGCTCAGCCAGAACCGACACACCACGCGCGCTGATTTCGGCAAAGCCACCGGTGACAACATACTCGGCTGTCCCGTCCGGGCCTTCCACGCTCAGCACGCCGGGGCGCAGGGTGGTGATGGTTGGCGCATGATCGGCCATGGCCGTCATATCGCCATCCGCACCGGGGATCTGCACCGCGGTCACTTGCAGGCTCGCCAGACGCCGTTCGGGCGACACAAGGTCGAATTGCATAGTATCTGCCATCAGTCAGGCTCCTTAAGCGGCGTCAGCCGCCATTTTTTCGGCTTTGGCTTTCACTTCTTCGATGCCGCCAACCATATAGAAGGCACCCTCGGGCAAGTGGTCATATTCACCGGCCACAACCGCCTTGAACGATGCGATTGTCTCGGCCAAAGGCACCTGCTTGCCGTCTGCGCCTGTGAACACTTTGGCCACGTCGAATGGCTGGCTCAGGAAACGCTGGATCTTACGGGCACGGGCCACGGTCAGCTTGTCTTCCTCGCTCAGCTCGTCCATGCCAAGGATCGCGATGATATCCTGAAGCGACTTGTAGCGCTGCAAAATACCCTGCACGTCACGGGCCACCTGATAATGCTCTTCTCCGACAACCGCAGGGTCCATCAGACGCGAGGTCGAATCCAGCGGGTCAACCGCAGGATAGATGCCCAATTCGGAAATTGCGCGCGACAGAACGGTTGTCGCATCAAGGTGCGCAAACGATGTGGCCGGCGCCGGGTCGGTCAAGTCATCCGCAGGGACGTAAACCGCCTGAACCGATGTAATCGAACCGGCTTTGGTCGATGTAATCCGTTCCTGCATCGCGCCCATGTCGGTCGCCAGTGTTGGCTGATATCCAACCGCCGAAGGAATACGGCCAAGCAGGGCCGACACTTCGGATCCGGCTTGGGTAAAGCGGAAGATGTTGTCGACAAAGAACAGAACGTCTGTTCCGGACTGGTCGCGGAACTGTTCGGCCAGCGTCAGACCGGTCAGGGCCACACGCATACGCGCTCCGGGGGGTTCGTTCATCTGGCCATAGACCAGGGCCACTTTGGATTCTTCAAGGTTATCAGGAACGATAACGCTCGATTCGATCATCTCGTGATACAGGTCGTTGCCTTCACGGGTCCGCTCACCAACACCGGCGAACACGGAAAAGCCCGAGTGCACCTTGGCGATGTTGTTGATCAGTTCCATGATCAGAACGGTTTTGCCAACGCCGGCACCGCCAAACAGGCCAATCTTGCCGCCTTTGGCGTAGGGGGCCAGCAGGTCGATAACCTTGATGCCTGTTTCCAGAACCAGCGATTCTGTCGACTGTTCCGAGAACTCGGGCGCGTCCTGGTGGATCGACCGGGTTTCAGTTGCGTTGACCGGGCCTTTTTCGTCCACGGGCTCGCCTACGACGTTCAGGATACGGCCCAGGGTCGCGTTGCCGACCGGGATCGAGATGGGCGCGCCAGTGTCGGTGACGACTTGTCCGCGCACCAGGCCCTCTGTTGCGTCCATCGCGATGGCGCGCACTGTGTTCTCGCCGAGGTGCTGAGCAACCTCAAGAACCAGGTTCTTGCCTTGGTTGTCTGTGTTCAACGCGTTCAGGATCTCGGGCAGCGAATCCTCGAATTGAACGTCAACGACCGCGCCGATGACTTGGGTGATTTTGCCGACTGCTTGTGCCATGTCGTTTCTCCGGTTTTCGTTACAGCGCTTCCGCGCCGGAAATGATTTCAATCAGCTCGTTGGTGATAACGGCCTGACGCGAGCGGTTGAATTCGATGGTCAGTTTGTCGATCATCTCGCCTGCGTTGCGGGTGGCGTTGTCCATGGCGGACATCCGCGCCCCTTGTTCAGACGCGCCGTTTTCCAACAGGGCCGCAAAGACTTGCGTCGCGACACCGCGGGGCAACAGATCGGCCAGGATGGCTTCCTCTGACGGTTCGTAATCGAACAGCGCGCTGGCGCCATCTGCATTCGAATCGTCAAATTTCGCCGGAATAACCTGCTGTGCCGTTGGGATCTGGGTCACGACATTGACGAACTGCGCATAGAAGATCGTCGCCACGTCAAATTCACCTGCATCAAAGCGGCCAAGGATATCCTTGGCGATGCCCTGCGCATCGGCATAGCCAACACGTTTGACTTCGGTCAGGTCAACATGGCCAATCAGGTGTTTGCCCAATTCGCGCTTGATCTGATCGCGGCCTTTTTTGCCGACTGTCAGGATTTTCACCTCTTTGCCGGCGGCAATCAGATCTTTTGCATGAGCGCGCGCCAGTTTGGTGATGTTGGTGTTAAAGCCACCGCACAGCCCGCGTTCAGACGTCATCAGCACCAGAAGGTGAACCTGATCGTTGCCTGTCCCGCTCAGCAGCTTGGGGGCGGAATCGCTTCCGCCAACCGAGGCCGCCAGCCCTGACATCACGGCGTTGAACCGTTCTGTGTAGGGGCGCGATTGCTCCGCCGCCTCTTGCGCACGGCGCAGCTTGGCAGCTGCGACCATTTGCATGGCTTTGGTGATCTTGCGGGTCGATTTGACCGACTCGATCCTGTTTTTAAGGTCCTTAAGACTTGGCATTGCCGCGTCTCCCCTTATGCGAAGTCAGCAGCGAATGCGTCGAGAGCGGCCTTGATCTTGTCCTCGGCGTCGCCCTTGATCTTGGGGTCTTCCTTGGTGATCATGTCCAGCAGATCCTGATGCTTGCTGCGCAGATGCGCCAGAAGCCCGGCCTCAAAACGGCCCACTTCCTTGACCGCGATCTTGTCCAGATAGCCCTTGGTGCCGGCAAAGATCACGCAGACGATTTCTGCGTTGGTCAATGGGGCGTATTGGGGCTGCTTCATCAGCTCGGTCAGGCGGGCGCCGCGGTTCAGCAGCTGCTGTGTTGCGGCATCAAGGTCCGATCCGAATTGGGCAAAGGCGGCCATTTCGCGATACTGCGCCAGTTCCAGCTTGACCGGACCAGCAACGGATTTCATCGCGTTTGTCTGCGCCGAAGATCCAACCCGCGAAACCGACAGACCGGTGTTCACCGCAGGGCGGATACCCTGATAGAACAGTTCGGTTTCAAGGAAGATCTGGCCGTCGGTGATCGAAATCACGTTGGTCGGAATAAACGCCGAAACGTCGCCGCCTTGGGTTTCGATGATTGGCAGAGCCGTCAACGATCCGTTGCCGCTGTCGTCACCCAGTTTCGCCGAACGCTCAAGCAGGCGAGAGTGAAGATAGAAAACGTCACCAGGATAGGCTTCGCGGCCGGGTGGGCGACGCAAAAGCAAGGACATCTGGCGATAGGACACAGCCTGCTTGGACAGGTCATCATAGATGATCAAAGCGTGGCGGCCATTGTCGCGGAAATGCTCGGCCATGGCGGTCGCGGCATAGGGGGCCAGGAACTGCATGGGCGCCGGTTCGGACGCGGTGGCGGCAACGACGATGGAATATTCAATCGCGCCGGTTTCTTCCAGCTTTTTCACCAGCTGCGCCACGGTCGAACGCTTTTGGCCGATCGCAACATAGACGCAATACATCTTTTTGCTTTCGTCATCGCCCGCAGCGGCGTTAACGGATGCCTGGTTCAGGATTGCGTCAAGCGCAACGGCGGTTTTACCGGTTTGACGGTCGCCGATGATCAATTCCCGCTGGCCGCGGCCGATTGGGATCATCGCGTCAACGGATTTGATGCCGGTGGCCATGGGTTCGTGAACCGATTTCCGGGGGATAATGCCGGGGGCCTTGACGTCGGCAACACCGCGCGCCTTGGTGTTCAGCGCGCCTTTGCCGTCGATGGGGTTGCCCAAGCCGTCAACAACGCGGCCGAGCAGTTCGTCACCGACAGGTACGTCCACGATCGAGTTGGTGCGCTTGACCACGTCACCTTCTTTGATGTCCCGGTCCGAGCCAAAGATAACAACACCAACGTTGTCAGCTTCGAGGTTCAGGGCCATGCCCTGGATGCCACCGGGGAATTCGACCATTTCGCCGGCCTGAACATTGTCCAGTCCATAGACGCGCGCGATGCCGTCACCGACGGACAATACACGGCCCACTTCGGCCACTTCTGCTTCTTGACCGAAATTCTTGATCTGGTCCTTCAGGATCGCAGAAATTTCTGCTGCTTGGATACCCATTTATCCGACCTCTTTCATTGCATTCTGGAGGGATGCGAGCTTTGCGCGGATCGACGTGTCGATCATCTTGGAGCCCACTTTGACGACAAGACCGCCGATGAGGCTTTCATCCACGGTCGCGTTGAGAGTTACGGTTTTGCCGGTGCTGGCCTTGAGCGTCTTGGCCAGTTTGTCGGCCTGCGTCTTGGTCAGCGCTTTGGCGCTGGTGACCTCGGCGGTGACTTCGCCCTTGTCTGCGGCGATCACCGCGCGCAGTGTCGAAATCAGCTGTGGCAGGACAAACAGGCGACGTTTTTGCGCCATCAGTGCCAAAGTGTTCGACAGGATCGGGGACAGTTTCATTTCTTTGCTCAGCGCGGCGACCGCACCGGCTTGTTCTTCGCGTGTGTAGATCGGCGAATGGATCAAAGCGCGCAAATCGGAGCTTTGATCCATGGCGGACGCAAGCACGTCCAGATCTGTTTCAATCGCTTTGACCTTCTTGCCGTCTTTGGCAAGATCGTAAACAGCTGTGGCATAGCGCGCGGCTATGCTTGTGGAAATCGAAGCTGGTTCGGACACGTCCACCCTTCCGATGTTCTGGCCCCAGATATGCGAACAGATCGCGTCACCGGGGGTGTTGGCGCGGCTTGATCTAACTCAAGACGTCGAAATCACGGGGGATGTAACAGACCAATACCCGCCTCGCAACATAAGATGATGAAACCCGTGTCGAGTGTATTTGCCGTGTTTTCAGGCACTTGGTGCAATTGGGGTGGTTTGCAGGTGCAGAAAATTTGTCGCAGGCTCACTTTTTTGCGACGTTTTGACGATTCCCGCAGGGGGAAATGCTGGGTCTGGGTGGGGGATTTCCCGCTTGGGGCGTGAGCGGGGGCAGGTGTTGGAGCCTCCGGCGGGGATACTTAAGAACAAAAGAAGCCGGGGCTTAGATGGGTTTGACCGTGGGGCCAAGCACGCCGACCCGCGCCGGGCGGCGGGTGCGGGCGATTTTGCCTTTTGGGGGGTAGATCAGCTTGGTGGCTTCGACCATGAAGGCGCCGCCGGCCAGCACGCTGGGCATGCGGCGACCAAAGCGTTCGAAGGCCGGGCCGGATTTCATCCACAGCCGTTTGGCGGAAGGCATCTGATAGAGCGCGCCAAGCTGGCGTTCGGGCAGGAACTGGTGCTTGCGCAGCAGGGTTTCGAGTTGGCCGCTGGAATAGGGGCGGCCATAGCCAAAGGGCGTTCGGTCGCGCCGTGCCCAGAGGCCGGCGCGGTTGGGCACGATAAAGAGCGCCCGCCCGCCCGGCCCGAGCACGCGCCAGATTTCCTCGAGCAGGTCGCTGGGGCGTTCTGATGTTTCAAGCCCGTGCAGCACCACCAGTTTGTCGACATGGCCGGTTTCAATTGGCCAGAGGGTTTCTTCGGTCAGGACCGAGACGTTTTGCAGCCCGGCGGGCCAGGGCATGACCCCTTGCGGGCCGGGCATCAGTGCGATGACCCGGCGCGCATCAGCGAGATAGGGGCGCAGCAGGGGCGCGGCAAAGCCATAGCCAATCACGGTTTGGCCTTTGGCTTCTGGCCACAGGGTCAGCATCTGGTGGCGCAGGCTGGCCTGCGCGGCGCGGCCAAGGGCGCTGCGATAATAGAAATTGCGCAGGTCTTGCACATCAAGATGCATTGCTCTGGCCTTGCTGATCCGTCACCTTGGGGGCAGTCTGGCAAACTGAAAGGAAAATGACCATGCCCCATGCGCCGCTTGAGATTGTGACGGTTCCCTGTTTGCAAGACAACTATGCCTTTTTGCTGCACGATCCTGGCAGCGGGGAAACGGCCCTGGTGGACGCGCCAGAGGCGGCGCCGATTGCGCAGGTGCTGAAGGCCCGCGGCTGGGGCCTGGATCATATTTGGCTTACCCATCATCATTGGGATCATGTTGATGGCCTTGAGGTATTGCGCGGGGCCTTTGGGGCGGCGGTATTGGGGGCGGCGCAGGATGCCGCGCGTCTGCCGGCCCTGGACCATGCCCTGAAGGGGGGCGGGCAATTCGTTTTCGCCGGGCAGCCCGTGCATGTTCTGGATGTGCCGGGCCATACCATTGGGCATATCGCCTTTCATCTGCCCCAGAGCGCGGCGGTCTTTACCGCCGACAGCTTGATGGCGATGGGCTGTGGACGGCTGTTTGAGGGCAGCCCCGAACAGATGTGGGAGAGCTTGCAAAACCTGATGGCATTGCCGCCCGAAACGATGGTCTATTCAGGCCATGAATATACCGCGTCCAACTGTAAGTTCGCTTTAACCATTGACCCGCATAATCGTGACCTTATCTCTCGGGTGGGGCAGGTGACGGAAAACCGCCGGAACGGGGTGCCGACTGTGCCATCCTTGCTCGGGCAAGAGCTGTTGACCAACCCCTTTTTGCGTCCCGACGCGCCGCAAATCAAAGCCGCCCTTGGCATGGAAGATGCAACCGCGCTTGAGGTCTTCACGCAGATCCGCGCAAGAAAAGACAAGTTTTAAGGAAAAACCGCCACGTCCAGTAAAAAAGTGCTCACAAAATGTGATTATTAATACAAAGAAAGCACTTGAAGCTTTGCCACGATCAACCAAACTCTAATCATGAGGCCATGGTTGGATGAGGGGCCGAAATAATACGGCACCCCCGCCAACCTCCGATCAGAAGGAGCACCGCCGTGCCTTCATTTTCAAACACCCTGGAACAGGCAATCCATGCAGCTTTGGCGCTTGCCAATGAGCGCCGTCATGAATTTGCCACGCTGGAACATTTGCTTTTGGCGCTGTTGGACGAGCCGGACGCCACCCGCGTCATCAAGGCGTGCAGCGTCGATTTGAATGAATTGCGCGGCACTTTGGTTGAATTCGTCGACGAGGATCTGAGCAATTTGATCACCGATGTGGATGGATCCGAGGCGGTGCCTACTGCCGCGTTCCAACGGGTGATCCAGCGGGCGGCGATCCATGTGCAATCATCTGGGCGGACCGAGGTGACGGGCGCCAATGTTCTGGTGGCGATCTTTGCCGAACGCGAGAGCAATGCGGCCTATTTCCTGCAGGAACAAGACATGACGCGCTATGACGCGGTGAACTTCATTGCGCATGGGGTGGCCAAGGATCCCGCCTTTGGCGAGCAGCGACCGGTTGCCGGCGCGCCCGAGCACGAAGAAGAGGTGCAAGGCGTGACAGAAGGCGACAAGAAAGAGGGCGCGCTTGCCAAGTATTGCATTGATTTGAATGCCAAATCCCGCGAGGGGGATATAGACCCGTTGATCGGCCGCGACAGCGAGGTTGAGCGCTGTATTCAGGTGCTGTGCCGTCGCCGCAAGAACAACCCGCTTTTGGTGGGGGATCCGGGCGTGGGGAAAACAGCCATCGCCGAAGGGCTGGCGCGCAAGATCGTTGCCAAGGAAACCCCCGAGGTGTTGGCCAATACCACCATTTATGCCCTGGATATGGGCGCGCTTTTGGCGGGCACCCGGTATCGCGGTGATTTCGAAGAACGTCTCAAGGCGGTCGTGACCGAATTGGAAGGGCACAAGGACGCGGTATTGTTCATTGATGAGATACACACCGTGATCGGCGCCGGGGCCACGTCAGGCGGGGCGATGGATGCGTCGAACCTGTTGAAGCCGGCGCTTGCCGGTGGCAAGCTGCGCACGATGGGATCAACGACCTATAAGGAATTCCGCCAGCATTTTGAAAAAGATCGCGCCTTGGCGCGGCGGTTCCAAAAAATTGATGTGAATGAGCCATCGGTGGAAGATACGGTAAAAATTCTGCGCGGACTCAAGCCGTATTTTGAAGAACATCATGCGGTCAAATACACATCGGATGCGGTGCGCACCGCGGTTGAGCTGGCGGCGCGGTATATCAATGACCGTAAATTGCCCGACAGCGCCATCGACGTCATAGACGAGGCCGGGGCCGCACAGCATTTGATCGTGGCGGCCAAACGGCGCAAGACGATTGGCACGAAAGAAATCGAAAACGTCGTGGCCAAGATTGCTCGGATTCCGCCAAAGAACGTGTCCAAAGACGACGCCGAGGTGCTAAAAGATCTGGAAGCCGCGCTCAAGCGGGTGGTCTTTGGTCAGGACAAGGCGATCGAAGCGCTGTCTTCAGCGATCAAACTGGCCCGTGCCGGACTGCGCGAACCTGAAAAACCCATCGGGAACTATCTGTTTGCTGGTCCGACCGGGGTCGGCAAAACCGAGGTGGCCAAACAGCTGGCCGATACCCTTGGGGTCGAATTGCTGCGCTTTGACATGTCGGAATATATGGAAAAGCACGCGGTGTCCCGGTTGATCGGCGCCCCGCCCGGCTATGTCGGGTTCGATCAGGGGGGTATGCTGACCGATGGGGTCGACCAGCATCCGCATTGCGTTCTGTTGCTGGATGAAATGGAAAAAGCCCACCCGGATGTCTACAACATCTTGTTGCAGGTGATGGATCACGGCAAGCTGACCGACCACAACGGGCGCACCGTCGATTTCCGCAATGTGGTGTTGATCATGACCTCGAACGCGGGGGCAGCGGAGCAAGCAAAAGAGGCGATCGGCTTTGGCCGCGACCGGCGCACCGGCGAGGACACCGCCGCGATTGAGCGCACGTTCACGCCTGAATTCCGCAACCGTCTGGACGCGGTGATCAGCTTTTCGCCCCTGCCAAAAGAGGTCATCTTGCGCGTGGTCGAGAAATTCGTACTTCAGCTTGAGGCACAGCTTATGGATCGCAATGTCACGATTGAGCTGACCAAACCTGCGGCAGAATGGCTGGCGGATCGTGGATATGATGAAAAAATGGGCGCGCGACCACTGGGCCGGGTTATCCAGGAACACATCAAAAAGCCACTGGCCGAAGAGCTGCTGTTTGGCAAGCTGGCCAAAGGCGGGGTGGTCAAAGTCGGTGTCAAATCCGGGGCGCTTGATCTGAAAATCGAAGGGCCGGACAACCCGCGCCTGTCGGGCAACAAGCCGCCTCTTTTGACTGCGGAGTGACCGCGCAACGGGCTTGTGGCCGCAGCTGTTGATGATTGCCCCCTCGGCCCGTCTGGCCGGGGGGATTTTTTTGGTGCCGGCTGCACGCGGGCGGCGCTGAGCGATGGGATCGCAGATGCTTTGCCGGCAAGGCGCGCATCAGGGGGGATCAATTGCGCCGGTCCTGCCCGGTGGTTGCCCCGGCAAGGCAATCGGCGCGTACCCCCAGCGATACGGTAGTTAGGGCTATTTCTCGGTGAATTTCAGCTCAATCCGGCGGTTTTGCGCGTGGGCGGCCTCGGTGTCTCCGGTGGCGATCGGATGGTATTGACCAAACCCATTGGCGGAAAGACGATCGGGGGGGATGTCCAAAAAGCCAACCATAAAGCGCACGACAGACAACGCCCGCGCTTGGGACAGTTCCCAATTGTCGCTGAATTCTCCGCGGCCGGACAGCGGCACATTATCGGTATGCCCGTCCACCCGGATGATCCAATCTATTTCCGGGGGGATATTGCCCGCAACGCTGCGCAGGATGTTGGCGACCTTGGCGATCTCACCTTGGCCTTCAAAGGACAGCTCGGCGGCGCCGGCGGCAAAGAGCACCTCAGATGAAAAGACAAAGCGATCCCCCTCGATGCGCACACCGTCCTGATTGCCCAGCACCGCGCGCAACCTGCCAAAGAATTCCGAGCGATATTGTTCAAGATCCTCGGTTTGGGCCTTGAGGGCCTTGGCCTCTTGTTCCAGGCGCTGGCGCTCTGCCGCTTCCAGAACGGCTTTGCGTCGCTCAGCCGCAGCAACCCGTGCCAGCGCTGTGTTCAGCTCGGTTCCCAACGATTGCAGCTGAACCTTGGCGGCCCGGTCGCGGTCTTTGGCATCATCCAGCAGCGCCTGCAAATCCCCCAACTGCGCGCGCAGGGCCGCCACCTGCTGATTAAGCAGTTCGGTCTGGCGCTGGGCACGGGCGCTGATTTGTTCCTGGGCCGCCAGTTCGCGGTTGGCCAGCGCCAACAGGGCGGCGCGTTCTTCGGCTTTGCTGAGCTGTTTGTCGGCTTGGTCCTGCGCCGCCAGCTTTTGTGCCTGGGCGCGGGCCATTTCCGTATCCAGATCTGCTTTTGCGGCCCGCGCTGCTGCCAAAAGCGTCAGCGTATCTTCGGCCTCGCGGCGCTTTTCCTCAAGGGCAAGGGTCATCGCCGTCAGTTCCGCATCGGCCTGTTTCAGGCGTTCGCGCAGGGCCTGTGCTGCGGCGGCCTCGGCCAGGCGCGCGGCCTCTTGGGCATCGAGCGCCCTGACGGTTTCGTCAAGTCGGGCGCTAAGGGCGGTGTTATCCTGCCCGGCCTGGGCGTTTTTTGATTTAAGGTCTTCGACCAAAGCCGTCAGCGCCTCGCGGCGGGCGGCCGCCAGACGGGCGGCTTCGGCCTGTGCATCCACCTCGGAACGGGCAGTCGCCAGCGCCAGGTTCAAGGCCGCCTGTTCATCCAAAAGCGTGGCTTCGCGATCCTGCGAGGCGCCCAGATCGGCCAGGGCCGCATCGCGCTGCCCCAGCAATGCGGCGACCTGGCTTTCGAAATCGGTGATCTTGCCCTGCGCCGCCTCAAGCGCCAGGGCCTGGCGGTCGCGCGTGGCGGTCAGCTGCGCGATCTGCGATTGCGCGTCGCGCAGGGTGGCATCCAGTTCGCCCAGCTCTTGGCGCAGACCGCTGGCCTTGCGTTGTTCAAGACCCAGCGCTTCGGCCAGGGCGGCAATTTCACCGCCCAAGGCGTTCAGCTCGTTCTCTTGTCCGGTGATGCGTTCGGTCAGAACGAATTGCACCACCATGAAAATGGTCAGCACAAACATCAGCACCAGCAAAAGCCCGGTCATCGCGTCCACGAACCCCGGCCAGATCGACGCCTGAAACCTTGCGCCTGTGCGTCGGGACAGGGCCATCGCTAGCGCTCCGAGCCGCCGTGATCTTTGCGCTGGGCGCGCATCAGAAAGCTGCTTGTGGGGTCCAGCGCCTTGGTCAGCCGGGCCAGATCAGCGCGCAATTCCGCCATGCTTTCCTGCCGACCGGCCGAGATTTCCTCAAGAATGCGCAACATCTGAACGTCAATCGACCGCAGGCGCATTCGGCTTTCGGCATCAATACCTTCGCCTGCGCCCTGGTTTTGCAGCACAGCGATCAGACGTTCCTGGCCGGCCGCCACGCGTTCCATTGCGGCGCTGGCCGGGTCGGATCCCTCCATCCGGCGGGTCATCTTTTCGATAGAATCGACCAGATTGGACAAACTGGCATCGGTTCTTGTCTGGCTTTCATAGGTCTGGCTGAACATCCTTTGCAGGCTGTCCATCTGATCGGCCATGTGATCGACAAGCGCGCCCATGGCGTGGTGTTCGCTGCCGCTGTCCTCGCCCGAGGAAAACCCAACACGGGTGATCGAGCTAAGCCAGTCTTCCAATTCCTGATAAAACCGGTTCTGCCCATGACCGGCGAACAGCTCAAGCAGGCCAACAATCAGCGATCCGGCCAATCCCAACAGCGACGATGCAAAAGCCACACCCATCCCGCCAAGCTGGGCTTCAAGCCCGCTCATCAGGCGGTTAAACACCTCGACCCCGCCTTCACCATCCTGCGGTGCAAGGCTGCGGATGGTATCGACAACCGCGGGAACCGTCGTGGCCAAGCCATAGAATGTTCCCAAAAGACCCAAGAAAATCAGCATGTTGACGATATATCGGGTGATTTCGCGCGCTTCGTCTATGCGGGTGGCAACCGAATCCAGGATCGACCGGCTTGAGCTGGCATTGACCTGCATCCCGACACCGCGACTGCGCAGCAGGGCGGCCAAAGGTGACAGCATCTGTGGCGGCGCCACGCCGGGATCAAGCGTGCCGGCGGCAAAGCTTTCGATCCATTTGACCGAACCGATCAGCTGCACAACCTGATAGAAACAGGCCAAGACGCCGATGACAAAAACAAAGATGATGAACCCGTTCAGATAGGGGTTCGCCTGAAAAACCGGCAGCACCCGCGGCAGGGCCACAAAGGCGCCAAAGCCGCTGAGGCCAAGCACAATCAGCATCAGGGTGATTTGCCGGAAGGGTTTCGAAAATACCGGCCGGGTTTTTTGGTCTGTTTGCGACATGCGCCGTTCTCGTGACCTTGTCAGTTCTGCTCGGGGTCAGCTTATACTGAAACTGCCGGCAAGCGCCAAAGTTTTATGCCCGCAAGCTGCGCACACGTTGGGAAAGCCATTCCAGATCCGGGTCATGCAACCCGATCTGCGCCAGATGCGTGGCCGTGTTGTAAAGATATTCGGTGTTTGGCCCCATGCCGCCGCTGGCGGTTGCGATAATCTGCGCCTGTTCTTCCAGGGGCAGGCCGCCGCAATATTGCACATGATCTGGGTTGATCACATAAGCCAGCGCATTGACCCGGCGCCCGTCGACCAGATCCACGTCAAGACGCCGTTCAAGATAGGCCGATGAAATCAATTCCCGTTCGCGCAGATAGGCCAGGGTTTGGTCCTCGTGCCCGGCGGCGACCGCCAGGGCCACCCCCTCGCAGGCGTGGGCCGCGTCTTGATCCAGCGCCAGAACAAGGCCGGGGTGATCTTGGGTGCCGCGATGATGGATCGAGCGCATGCAAAAGGACCGCGAATACCCCGGCAGAACGGCCACCACCTGTTCGCCCACCTGAAAGCCAGGGTTCCAAAGAAGGCTTCCATATCCAAAGACCCACATCGTCATCGTGCTTTTCCTTTTGCCTTGCCTCTCGTAAACCCTCATTTACGGGGAATGAAAAGGGGCAGTGATGCGGCGTTTGATCTGGCTGGGCATATTTTTGGCGGTGATTTGGACGGCCTGGTGGGCGGGCGGCTCATGGATGATGCAGCGCGGGGCGCAGCAATGGTTGCAAGATCGCCGCGCCGAGGGATGGCAGGCCGATGTCGCGGGGCTGCGATCGGGCGGGTTTCCAAACCGTTTCGCGTTGACCCTGCGGGGCCCGGCCTTGGCCGATCCTGAAACCGGGGTGGCCTTCCGGGCAAGCGATCTGAACATCATCGCCCCGGTTTATTGGCCCGGTTATGTTTCGCTTCGATTGCCGGATGATCCAATCAGCCTGGCGACCCCATTGATGAAAACACAGCTGGATTTGGGCGGTGCAACGGCGGATCTGCGGCTGCGCCCCGGTCCCCGGCTTGAGCTTGAGGCCATGGCGCTGCGCGGCGGGGCATGGGCGCTGGGCGCTGGGGCAAAGACATTGTTGGCCGCCAATGATCTTGAGATCGCGATGGTTCAGCACGCAGATGCGGCGCAATCCTATCGGTTTGACCTTGGCGCCGATCAGTTTCGCCTGGGGCCGGCCCTGCGCCAGGCCCTGCGGGTGCCAGGCGATTGGCCGGTGCAGTTTGACCGCTTTGCCGTGCAGGCGGATGTGCGTTTTGACCAACCCTGGGATCGTTTTGCCATTGAACGCCGCCGTCCGCAGCCGCGGCAAATTTCCCTTGGGTTGGCGCAAGCGACCTGGGGGGATTTGAACCTGCGCTTGGCGGGAACGCTTACGATTGACGCCGCAGGTATCCCAACCGGCAAACTTTCGGTGCAGGCGCAAAACTGGCGGGAAATTCTGGATCTGGCCCAAGCGGCGGGTCTGTTGCCGGGGGCGCTGCGGCGCCAGGCTGACGACAGCCTGAGCGCGCTTGCCGGCCTGAGCGGCAACCCCAACAGCCTGGATATTCAGCTGAACTTTGCAGGCGGTATCGTGGCGGTTGGGTTTATACCAATCGGCTCGGCGCCGCGCATTGTGATCCGCTAGGGTTTCAATTTCGCGCGGCCAAAATCCGGGGCGTCGGTGTCCTGGCCGGCCTCGATGATGCCGCGTCGAATGGCGCGGGTGCGGGTGAAATAGGCGTGCAGGTGATCGCCATCCCCGGTGCGAATGGCGCGTTGCAGGGCGAATAATTCTTCGGTGAAGCGGCCAAGAATTTCCAGCGTCGCGTCCTTGTTGGTCAAGAACACATCGCGCCACATGGTCGGGTCACTGGCGGCAATCCGGGTAAAGTCGCGAAACCCGGCGGCGGAATATTTGATCACTTCGCTGTCGGTGACGCGGCGCAGGTCATCGGCGACACCCACCATCGTATAGGCGATCAAATGCGGCGCGTGGCTGGTGACGGCCAACACAAGATCATGGTGGTCGGCGTCCATTTCCTCGACGTTGCAGCCGATCCCCTCCCACAGGGTGCGCAACGCGGCGATTGCCGGGGCAGGGGTGCCGTCGGCCGGCACCAAAAGGCACCAGCGGTTGTCAAACAGTTCGGCAAAGCCCGAGGTTGGGCCGGAATGTTCGGTGCCGGCCAACGGGTGGGCCGGAATGAACGCAACCGATGCCGGCAGATGCGGTCCGACCTGTTCGATCACATCGCGTTTTACCGATCCCACATCCGATACGGTCGCGCCGTCTTTCAGATAGGGGGCAATTTGTGCTGCGACGGCACCCATCGCACCGACCGGAACGCAAAGCACCACCAGATCGGCATCCTGCACTGCGTCGTTGATGGTGTCGCACACCTGATCGCACAGGCCGATTTGCCGGGCGGTGTCCCTTGTTTCGGCGCTGCGGGCATAGCCGGTAACCGTGCCGGCCAGGCCGCCGCGCTTGATCGCCCAAAACATCGAAGACGCAATCAGGCCAAGCCCGATCAGCGCCACGCGCTTGTAAACCACGGCCATATTATGCCCCTTCTTTGAACTGACGAACGGCATGGGCCACCCGGCGGCAGGCGCTTTCATCGCCAACGGTGATGCGCAGGCAATGCGGCAGGTTATATCCCCCGACACGCCTTACAATCAGCCCCTGCGTGCGCAGGAAATCATCGCAGGCGTTTGCCTCTTGCGCGCTGGCAAAGCGGGCCAGAATGAAATTGGCCAGACTGACATCAGATGGCACGCCGATTTCGGCCAACGCATTGGCCAGCCAATCGCGCCAACGGGCATTTTCTGCGCGGCATTGTTGGGCAAAGGCTTGATCGCGCACAGCGGCCTCGGCCGCGGCAAGCCCGGCGGCCGACACATTGAACGGACCCTTGATCCGCATAAGCACATCAATGACATGCTGAGGGCCATATCCCCAACCGACGCGCAAACTGCCAAGGCCATATAATTTCGAAAACGTGCGGGTCATAAAGACGTTCTCACGCGCGTCGACCAAGGCGGCTCCGCCATCATAGCCGTCGACGAATTCCGCATAAGCGCCATCAATGACAAGCAGGGTCTGTGCCGGCAGGCCATCGGCAAGACGGGCAATATCTGCCAACCCGATCATGGTGCCCGTGGGGTTGTTTGGATTGGCCAAAAAGACCAGCGCTGTTTTCTCGGAACAGGCGGCAAGGATTGCGTCCACATCTGTTACACGCTCGCGTTCCTTGACCGAAACCGGCGTTGCGCCCGCCGCCAGCGCCGAAATCCGATACATGGCAAAGCCATGTTCGGTATGCACCACCTCGCGGCCCGGCCCGGCATAGGCCTGGCACAAAAAGGCGATGATTTCGTCTGATCCCGCGCCGCAGATGATCCGGCCCGCGTCCAGCCCGTGGACATCGGCAATGGCGGCGCGCAGCGCGCTGTGATCCGAATCGGGATAGCGGTGCAGATCAAAGGCACAGCGCTTGAATGCTTCTTTTGCGGCCTCGCTGGCGCCCAGCGGATTTTCATTCGAGCTGAGCTTGACCACATTGTCCAACCCCGCGACATGGGACGCGCCACCTTCGTAAAGGGCGATATCCATAATTCCGGGTTGCGGCGTGATGTTATGTGTCATGGGCTGCTCCTATGCGCCCTGTCTAGCGGCGCTTGCTGGTGGGTTCCACAGCAATTCAGTTTGGCAACAAAAAAGGGCCACGCGAATTCCCTCGCGTGGCCCTTGGCATTCTGATCGGCGGTGAACCTTAGTTCTTCGCGTAGAATTCGACCACGAGGTTGGGTTCCATGATGACCGGATAAGGCACATCGCCCAGCGCAGGTGTGCGCACGAATGTGGCGGTCATTTTGGAATGGTCGGCTTCGATGTAATCTGGAACGTCGCGCTCGGCCAGCTGTGTGGCTTCGATCACCACTGCGATCTGCTTGGAGCGGTCACGAACGGCGATGACGTCACCTTCTTGAACACGGTAAGAGGGGATGTTCACCTTGCGGCCGTTTACGGTCACATGGCCGTGGTTCACGAACTGGCGCGCAGCGAAAACGGTGGCAACAAACTTGGCGCGATATACGACGGCGTCCAGGCGGCGCTCAAGCAGACCAATCAGGTTTTCACCTGTATCGCCTTTTACCCGCTCAGCTTCGCCATAGATGCGGCGGAATTGCTTTTCGGTCAGGTCGCCGTAATAGCCCTTGAGCTTTTGCTTGGCGCGCAGCTGAATGCCGAAATCCGACAGTTTGCCCTTGCGGCGCTGGCCGTGCTGGCCGGGGCCATATTCGCGGCGGTTAACCGGGGACTTGGGGCGGCCCCAGATGTTTTCGCCCATGCGGCGGTCAATTTTATGTTTGGCAGCGGTGCGTTTGGTCACGGCTGATCTCCTTCGGTTTAGATGCCCAGCTGGGCGGAAGGGCGTTGTCCTTTGGGCGAACCCCGACAGGCATTCCCTTGCGGGAGCCACCAACACCAATGAAGCCGCGCTTATACGCCGCTGTGCGGGGGTGTCAACGGGGCTTGGCCAGACCGGCGCAGGCTGCGTGGCGCGGGCAATCGACAAGATGGTCATTGACCATGCCGACCGCCTGCATAAAGGCATAAACAATGGTTGGACCACAGAATTTAAACCCGGCTTTGCGCAGATCTTTGGAAATCTGGGTCGACAGGGGGGTAAAGGCCGGCACATCGGCCTGGGTCTGAAAGGTGTTTTGCAGCGGCGCCCCATCGACATAGCGCCAAAGAAAGCGGTCAAACCCGCCGTCGTTTTCGATGGTTTGAAAGGCGCGGGCGTTGGTAATCGTGGCCTCGATCTTGCCGCGATGGCGGATGATTCGACTGTCTTGCAGCAGGCGCTCGACCTCGGGGGTGCCCCACTGGGCGATCACCTTGGGGTCAAACCCGCAGAACGCATCGCGAAACCCTTCGCGTTTTTTCAAGATGGTGATCCAGCTTAGCCCGGCCTGAAACCCATCCAATATCAGCTTTTCCCACAGCGCGCGGCTGTCCCATTCGGGCACGCCCCAATCGGTATCATGATAGTCGATATAAATCTGCTCGGGCCCGGCCCAGCCACATCGTTGCATTCTGTTCCCCTGTTGAACGCGCCACGGCGCACTGTGAACGAGGCCGGACCAAATAGCGAGACCTGCCGCGACAACGCGCCCGCAGCATGATTATTGCCGCATTGCGGCGAATAGAGTATGCAGTTCCCTATCGGCACGGCAACGAATGCGCTTTGTCTCGCGCAAGCGCTCGTCTGGCGGCCCCAACTGGAAGAGGACAAAACAACAATGACCAATGTCGTAATCGCTTCGGCCGCCCGCACTGCGGTTGGCAGCTTTGGCGGATCGTTCGCCAACACCCCTGCCCACGATCTGGGCGCTGCCGTGCTTGAGGCCGTCGTCGCCCGTGCCGGGATCGACAAATCCGATGTGTCTGAAACGATTTTGGGCCAAGTGTTGACCGCCGCGCAGGGGCAGAACCCGGCCCGCCAGGCACATATCAACGCTGGCTTGCCTCAGGAAAGCTCGGCTTGGTCGATCAATCAGGTGTGCGGTTCAGGCTTGCGCGCCGTTGCGCTGGCGGCGCAGCATATCCAGCTGGGCGATGCGTCGATCGTCGCGGCGGGCGGGCAGGAAAACATGACCTTGTCGCCCCATGCCGCACATCTGCGTGCCGGACATAAAATGGGCGATATGAAATATATCGACACGATGATCCGTGACGGGCTTTGGGATGCGTTCAACGGTTACCACATGGGGCAAACCGCTGAGAACGTCGCCGAAAAATGGCAAATCAGCCGCGAGGCCCAGGATGCCTTTGCGGTTGCTTCGCAGAACAAGGCAGAGGCGGCGCAAAAGGCGGGTAAATTCAACGATGAAATCATCCCCTTTACGGTCAAGACCCGCAAAGGCGACATTATTGTGGATCAGGATGAATACATTCGCCACGGTGCCACCATCGACGCAATGCAAAAGCTGCGCCCCGCCTTTACCAAGGACGGGTCAGTGACGGCGGCCAATGCCTCGGGGTTGAATGATGGGGCGGCTGCGGCGCTGTTGATGACCGCAGACGAGGCCGCCAAGCGAGGCATCACCCCTCTGGCGCGGATCGCCAGCTATGCCACCGCCGGTTTGGATCCGTCGATCATGGGCGTTGGTCCCATTCACGCCAGCCGCAAAGCGCTTGAGAAAGCCGGTTGGAAAGCCGAAGAGCTGGATCTGGTCGAAGCAAACGAAGCCTTTGCCGCACAGGCCTGCGCGGTCAACAAGGACATGGGCTGGGATCCGGCGGTCGTCAACGTCAACGGCGGCGCGATTGCCATTGGGCACCCCATCGGTGCCTCGGGCGCGCGCATCTTGAATACCTTGCTCTTTGAAATGCAGCGGCGCGGCGCGAAAAAAGGTCTGGCGACTTTGTGCATCGGCGGTGGAATGGGTGTTGCAATGTGCCTTGAGCGCCCGTAAGTAAAAAACGGGTGCGCAATATTGTTGCGCACCCGAAACAAAAAACAGAATAAGATTACCTAGCAGATTGGAGAGACTATGCCCCGTGTCGCACTTGTAACAGGCGGAAGCCGTGGAATCGGCGCCGCGATATCGAATGCTTTGAAGGACGCAGGCTATAGCGTCGCAGCAACATATGCGGGCAACGACGAGGCCGCAGCTGAATTTACCAAGCAAACTGGCATCAAGACATATAAATGGAACGTGGCAGATTATGCCGAATGCCAGGCCGGGATTGCCCAGGTCGAGGCCGACCTTGGCCCGGTCGACGTCTTGGTCAACAACGCCGGCATCACCCGCGACGCGCCGTTTCACAAGATGACGCCCGAACAATGGCATCAGGTGATCGACACAAACCTGACCGGTGTCTTTAACATGACTCACCCGCTTTGGCCCGGTATGCGCGAACGCAAATTCGGCCGCATCATCATCATTTCGTCGATCAACGGGCAAAAGGGACAGTTCGCGCAGGTCAACTATGCCGCGTCAAAGGCCGGCGACCTTGGCATCGTGAAATCGCTGGCGCAGGAAGGCGCGCGGGCCGGAATTACCGCCAATGCCATCTGCCCCGGATATATCGCCACCGATATGGTCATGGCGGTGCCGGAAAAAGTGCGCGACAGCATCGTGGCGCAGATCCCCACGGGTCGTCTGGGGGAACCAGAAGAGATCGCCCGCTGCGTTGTGTTCCTGGCCTCGGATGATGCGGGCTTTATCAACGGGTCGACCATTTCCGCCAACGGCGGTCAGTTTTTCGTCTGACATAAAGACGTCGACGCAATGCCAAGGGCTGGGCCGGGGATGGCCCGGCCCTTTTGTTTTCGACCTTGCGTCTGTCGGCGCGTGGCGTATGACGGGCTGGCAACAAAAAGGGGCCGGGTATGACACGCAGACGCGCAACAGGGATTGGGTTCATTGCGGTGCTGCTTTGGGCGCTGTTGGCGTTGTTGACGGTTGGTTCAGCCCCGGTGCCGCCGCTGCAACTGAATGCGATCTGCTTTGCGATTGGTGGCGGGCTTGGGGTGATCTGGGCGGCGGCCTCGGGCGGGTTGGGGCAGCTCGGGCAGGTGCCCCTGCGCGTTTATATCTTTGGAACGCTTGGGCTGTTTGGCTATCACGCGCTTTATTTTTCGGCGCTGCGGCTTGCCCCCGCAGCCGAGGCCAGCCTGATCGCATATCTGTGGCCGCTGCTGATCGTGATCTTTTCCGGGTTCCTGCCGGGCGAACGCCTTAAGCTGGGACATTTTCTGGGGGCTGTCATCAGCTTTGGTGGCGCCGCGCTGCTGATTACGGGCGGCAGCGCCGGGTTCCAAGGCGATGCGGTTCTTGGCTATGGGCTGGCGATGCTTTGCGCGCTGACGTGGTCCGGGTATTCGGTGTTGTCGCGATATCTGGGCAGCGCGCCAACCCAAAGCGTGGCGATTTTCTGTCTGGCCAGCGGTGCGCTGTCATTGCCCCTGCATTTGATGCTTGAGGTCACGCAATGGCCGGGGGATGCCCGCGGCTGGGCCAGCGTGCTGTTGTTGGGGCTGGGGCCGGTCGGGCTGGCCTTTTTTGTGTGGGATATCGGGGTCAAGCGCGGCGATATTCAGCTGTTGGGCACCGCATCCTATGCCGCGCCGCTGTTTTCCACCGTGATCTTGGTGCTTGCCGGTGTCGCCGCGTTCAGCGCCAATCTGGTTCTGGCGGCGGCGCTTATTGCTGGCGGGGCAGCGCTTGCGGCCCGCACCAGCATCAAGGCGTTACATTAACTGGAGAGGCGCGCGATCTCTTCTTTCAGGCGCAGTTTTTGTTTCTTGAGTTCCGCAATATCAAGTGCGTCTGTGCTGGGGGCGCGTTGCGCGCGTTCGACCGCGTCGCTTAGATGTTCGTGTTTCTTTTTCAGTTGGTCCACATGTGCAGATACGCTCATTCATTCCTCCTATTGAAACAGACTTGGTGATGAGACCATAGAAAATGATTCTAGTCACGCGCCAAAATTGGATCAATTTTGCCTTGCATTTTTGTCAAAAATGCAGCGCGGCGCCGGTTCGCAAAACCGCCCGGATTTCAGGCACATAGCTGTCGCCGTCTTTTTCGTGGCGGGCGCCTTGGTGCATGATTTGCGGCGCATGTAGGCAAAAAGCTGCCCGGCCTGACTTGCGCGCACGCACGATCACCAATTCAGCGGCGCGGCCAATGCGCGGTGCGATGGGCAAAACTTCGATGCTGCCCAGATATCGGGGCATGGCCGTCAGAAGTTCGGGCAGGCGTTCGGCGCGGTGGATGAAATGCGCCATGCCCTTGGGGGCAAGCCGTTTGGCCGCAACCTTGACCCAGTCGGATAAAGGGGTGGCCTCGCCCATTGCGGCCTCGCGGCCGGCATCATGGGCCGCGCGCCCGGCGTTGCGATCAAAATAGGGCGGGTTGGCCAAGACATGATCGAACTGTTGTTGCTTAAGCTCGGCCGGCAGGTCGCTTAGGTTGGCGGTGAACACCTGCATCGTGCCGGCGCCGTTCCGGCGGGCCAGATCGGCATAGCGCGGCTGCATTTCAACGCCGCTCAGGCGCAGGCCCGGCACCCGCGCCCCAAGGCAAAGCGCCGCAGCACCAACCCCGCAGCCCAGATCAAGCACCGATTCGCCAGCTTTGGCCGGAACGGTGGCCGCCAAAAGCACCGGATCAACCCCGGCCCGGTAACCTTGGCGCGGTTGCCACAGGTGCAGCAGCCCCCCCAGGAAGGCGTCACAGGTCAAATCGGATGTATCCATACCGTTCATTGCGTTCATCATGGGCCAAGCGGGATATCGTTATCGCGCAGCACACGCGCGGCGCGCCAGTGATCCCCTGTGCGCACCATCAAGCGACGGGGAAAGATTCCGATGCCGCCTTCTAGGATGCTCATGTTTACGTCCATTTCAAAGCAGTCTATATCCTCACCCTGAAGAAGGGCGTGGGCAAAGGCGATGATCGTCGGGTCAGAGCTGCGCAAAAGTTCCTTCATAACAATGATGTAAGTGCAAGCCACCGCCTTTGTCGAGCCTTGCAACAAGAACGTGAAGAAGACGCTGATGACCGTGACCAAGCCCCATGAACAGATGGCCGCCTATCTTCAGGGTGATCTTGAGGCCGTCAATCAGCTGATCCGCAACCGCATGGCCTCAAGACATGCGCCGCGCATCCCCGAGGTCACAGCCCATCTGGTCGAAGCGGGCGGCAAGCGCTTGCGCCCGATGCTGACCTTGGCAGCGGCGCATTTGTGCGGTTATGACGGGCCATATCACATCCATCTGGCGGCCACGGTTGAATTCATTCACACCGCCACCTTGCTGCATGACGATGTCGTGGACGAAAGCGCCCAGCGTCGTGGCCGCCCGACGGCCAACCTGCTTTGGGACAACAAATCGTCCGTTTTGGTTGGGGATTATCTGTTTTCGCGCAGCTTTCAGTTGATGGTCGAAACCGGGTCGCTGCGGGTGCTGGACATTCTGGCCAATGCCTCGGCCACCATCGCCGAGGGCGAGGTATTACAGCTGACGGCGGCGTCGAATTTGGCCACAACGGAAGAGATTTATTTGCAGGTGGTGCGCGGCAAGACGGCGGCGCTGTTTTCAGCGGCAACCGAGGTGGGCGGGGTTATCGCCGGCGCCGATGACGCCTGCGTGGCGGCGCTGTTTGATTATGGCGATGCGCTGGGGGTTGCCTTTCAGATCGTCGATGATCTGCTGGATATGCAGGGCGACAGCCGGGCCACCGGCAAAAACATTGGCGATGATTTCCGCGAACGCAAGCTGACCTTGCCGTTGATCAAGGCCATCGCCCAAGCCGATGAGGCCGAGCGCGCCTTTTGGCAACGCACCATAGAAAAGGGCAAGCAAGAACCGGGCGATCTGGATCATGCGCTTGGCTTGTTGCACCGTCACGGCGCTTTGCGCGACACCACAGCCGAGGCCCGCGCCTGGGCCGCCAAAGCCAAAGCGGCCCTGACCGTGCTGCCCGATCACCCCATGCGCCAGATGCTGGATGATCTGGCCGACTATGTGGTCGAGCGCATTACCTAGCAGGACCGACAGCGGCCGATTGATCGCCCAGCGTGCAGGCCCGCACCCACCAGTTGGGGTGCGCGCGCAGCAGGGTGTCTTGGGCGCGCTGGGCCTGGGCGGGATCGCCGAACAGCCCAAAGCACGTTGCCCCCGATCCTGACATTCGCGCCAACAGGCACCCGGCCTGGGCCGCTATCGCAGCCTTGACCGTGCCGATAATCGGGGCAATCCGTATCGCAGCGGCTTCCATATCATTGCGCTGCCCGGTCAGCCAGCGTGCCAGATCCGCAGGTGTCGCAACATGTGGCAGGAGGGTGGGCATTGGCGGGCCGTATTGGCCGTTCAGCCCTGAGAACACCTGCGCCGTTGACACGGCCTGCCGGGGATTTACCAGCAGGGCGGCAAGGGGCGGCAAGCCCCGCGCGGGGCGAAGCCTTTCGCCGATGCCTGACATGCGCGCCGGGGCCGAGGCCATGCACACCGGCACATCCGCGCCCAAGGCCAGCAGATCCGGGGCGGCAATCTGGCCTGCGCCCAGCGCGCCAAGCGCCCGGCAGGTCGCCGCCGCATCGGCGGACCCGCCCCCGATCCCCGCCGCCACTGGCAGGTTTTTGGTCAGGTGAAAGGCAAAATGCGGGGCAAAATATCCTGCCGCCCGCAAAATCAGGTTGGACGCATCGGGTGCCAGACCGGCTGCTTCGGGGCCGTCTATGGTCAGGCCCGGCGCGCCGGGGGTGACCGTCAGGTGATCGCCAAGATCGGCAAAAACCACCAGGCTGTCCAGCAGATGATACCCATCGTCCCGCCGGCCGGTGATATGCAGCGTCAGGTTAATCTTGGCGGGGGCCAAGACCGCAAGCGGGGCGATTGGCATTGGGGGTTAATCCTTGGCCACGCGCAGGGGCGGCGCGCCCTCGGCCTGCAATACGGCATCCAGGCCAATGGCCAGCTTTTGGCGAATGCGATCTGGATCTGCCTCGGCGCTGGGGTCGTCTTCATCCACAAAGGACAGGGCGCGCATCCATTGAAATTCCGCTTCGCGTTGCCGTCCGACGGCCCAATAGACATCGCCCAGATGATCGTTCACCACCGGGTCGACCGCCATCAGCTGGGCGGCGCGTTCCATATGGGGCACGGCCTCGGCATAGCGGCCAAGACGATAGAGCGCCCAGCCAAGGGAATCGATAATATAGCCGCTGTCCGGGCTGGCGCTGGCGGCGCGTTCGATCATCGCCAAGGCCTCGTCCAGCTTTATCCGGTGCTCAACCAGGGAATAGCCCAGATAATTCAATACCTGCGGTTGGTCCGGGTTCAGATCAAGCGCCGCGCGAAAGTCTGTTTCGGCCTGGGGCCAGTTTCCCAACCGCTCGTGCGAGATCCCGCGCGCGTAATACAAGAACCAATCGCTGCGCAGCGCCAAAGCACGATCATAGGCGGTTGTGGCGGCGGCAAAATCCTCCAGCACCCGATAGGCATCGCCCAACGCCGAATGCACGGCGCCAAGGTCTTGGTGTGTGCGCGCCAGCTGTTCCAGAACCTCGACCGCGGCTTCGGGCTTGCCCAGTTTGCGCAACGCGGCGGCGCGGCCCAGTTCCGCAATGTGATAGGCCGCGTCATCTGGCGGCACTTGCTTATAGGCTTGGATCGCGGGGCCATATTGTTCCAGCGCTTCAAACAGCTCGGCGACCAGCAGGATCGCATCCGCGTTCTGCGGGCGCAGTTCCCTGGCAATCTGGGCAAAAATCAGGGTGTATTCTGGGTCTGTTTCCGACTGAAGCGCCCCGGCGACCGAATAATACACCTCGGCAAAGCCGTCTTGCACCGACCGGATCGTGTCAAAGGGCAGCTCTTGCCCGGCGTCAAGGCCTGCCAATATCTGCGCCAGTTCGGGATCATGTGGCGCCCCGAACATTTCGCGCAGGAACGCGGCCGCCGTGGCGTTTTCGCCCAGCTGCGACAGCACCTGCGCGCGGGCCAGCACGACCCGGCGGCTTTGGATGACGCCATTGCCCGTGTCGGCGAATATGTGTTCGGCGCTTTCGAAATCACCAACGCTGGCCAACGCCAGTGCCTTGTGGAACATGACAAAGCTGCGCAGGTTTTCCTGTTGGGCAAGGCTGTCAAAGGTGGCCAGCGCGTCGCGGACCCGGCCTTGGCCCATTTGCGCCCATCCACGGGCCATGTGATCGACCAGATTGCCGATCCCCGGCGCGTCAATATCTTGATCGGCCAGGGTGTCAAAATCGCCGTCTTGGATGGCCTGCGCCGCCAGCACCATCTGGGCCACCCGGTTTTTCGTGCCGGACAAGATCAACATCTGCGCCAAGGGGGCGGCGCGTTTCAAATCCCCTGCCGAGACCTGCGCCACCAGCGCGCTTTCCATCAGGGCGATGTTTTTGCGATCATGGGCCAGCGCCTGGGAAAAATACCGCGCCGCCGCATCAAAGTCATACCCAATCGCAGCCGAGCGCCCGGCAAGATAAGCCCCAGAGCCCGATTGCGCCCCCGCCAGCGACGGCACACCCAAACCCAATACCAACGCCGTGGCGGAAGACAGTAAAACCCTAAGCACGCAGAACGCCTTTATCCATCAATAAACCCATTCCCACAGGCTAGCAGGATCGGGCCGGGACGCAATGGCCGCTGGCGCGGCCTCAAGCATTCGTGCATCCCGCGCCCGCACGGTCTGCGGCTGCTACATGTTGGGGTAATTCGGGCCGTCGCCCCCTTGCGGTGTGGTCCAGACAATGTTTTGGGCCGGATCTTTGATGTCGCAGGTCTTGCAGTGAACACAGTTCTGAAAATTGATAACAAACCGTGTGTCTTTGCCGGCCTCTTCGACGAATTCATAGACCCCCGCAGGGCAATAGCGCGCGGCAGGGCCGGCGTATTTGACCAGGTTGCTGGCGACAGGCTCATCTTGATCCTTCAGGGTCAAATGCGCTGGCTGGCTTTCTTCGTGGTTAGTGAAGGAAAAGGCGACATTGGTCAGCCGGTCAAAGGACAGCTTGCCGTCCGGCTTGGGATAGGCGATTTCCTTGTGCTTGGCGGCTTCTTCTGTGGCCTGCGCATCGGTCTTGCCGTGGCTCAGCGTTCCCATCAACGAAAAGCCCAGCGTGTTGGTCCACATATCAAGCCCGCCCAACATCAACGAGGCGGTCAGCCCGTATTTTGACCACAGCGGTTTGACATTGCGCACCTTTTTCAGATCCTTGCCGATTGGGCCTTTGCGCACGTTGGTCTCATAGGCGGTCAGCTCGTCTGCGCTGCGGCCGGCTTGAATGGCCTCAAAGGCCGCTTCGGCGGCAGCTTTGCCCGACAACATGGCATTGTGATTGCCCTTGATGCGCGGCACGTTGACCATCCCCACCGAACAGCCCAGCAAGGCAACACCGGGGGCGACCATCTTGGGCATCGACTGGTATCCGCCTTCGCTGATGGCGCGGGCGCCATAAGCCACGCGTTTTCCGCCCTCAAGCAGATTTGCAACCATCGGATGGTGCTTGAAGCGCTGGAATTCCATATAGGGGAACAGATGTGGGTTGCGATAATTCAAATGCACCACGAAGCCGATATAAACCTGATTGTTATCAAGGTGATAAATGAATGACCCGCCGCCGGCATTTCCACCCAGCGGCCAGCCCATGGTGTGGGTGACGGTGCCCTCGCGGTGTTTGGCGGGGTCGATCTCCCAGATTTCTTTCATGCCAAGGCCGAATTTTTGCGGCTCGTGACCGTCGGCAAGGTTATATTTCTCAATCACTTGTTTTGACAGTGATCCGCGCACACCCTCGGACAGGAACACATATTTGCCGTGCAGCTCCATGCCCGGCTCATAGCTGTCACCATGGCTGCCATCTGCGTTCTTGCCGAATTCGCCGGCGACAACGCCTTTGACCTCGCCCTGGTCGCCAAAGACCAGCTCGGAACAGGCCATGCCGGGGAAAATCTCAACACCCATCTCTTCGGCTTGCTCGGCCATCCAGCGGCACACATTGGCCATCGAGACGATATAATTGCCGTGGTTGTTCATCAGCGGCGGCATGGGAAAGTTCGGAATGCGAATTTGCCCGGCTTCGCCCATCATATAGAAATTGTCTTCTTTGACCGGCACGTTCAGCGGCGCGCCTTTGGCCTTCCAATCGGGGATGAGCGCCTCAAGGCCACAAGGATCAAGAACCGCGCCCGACAGGATATGCGCACCAACCTCTGAGCCTTTTTCAAGCACAACCACATTGCAATCTGCGTCCAATTGCTTGAGGCGGATCGCGGCAGACAATCCGGCCGGACCTGCGCCGACGATGACAACATCATATTCCATCGCTTCGCGTTCAATTTGAGCCATCTGGCGCTCCCTTAGTTCTGGATGTGACGCATATGCGCGACGTCACGACATAATCTTTCGTGTTTGGCTACCCGAGCAGGGCCACAAGTGCAATCCGGACACTGCGTAAAAAACCGCGAAGATCAAGACAAACATGCAAAGATGCCGGGCAAAATCCATGGCCGCCCCTTGCAGCGGGAACAGTGGCTTGCCATCTGTGGCACAACCGCGCCCATGGCTTGCGTCTGCTCTTGCATTTCGCGGGCGGTTTGGGTCTTGTAGGGGTAACTGAAAACAGCGGTCCACAGGAATGCCTGCGGGCCGCCTAAATTTGTAGGCGCCAAAGATGGAAAAAATTCCAATGACCCGCAAAGGGCACAGTGATCTAGAAGTTGAGCTTAAGCAGCTCAAATCGGTCGAGCGCCCCAACATCATTGCCGCCATCGCCGAAGCCCGCGAACATGGCGATCTGTCCGAGAACGCTGAATATCATTCGGCCCGCGAAAAGCATTCCTTTATCGAAGGGCGCATCAAAGAGCTGGAAGGCGTGCTGAGCCTGGCCGAGGTGATCGACCCTGCGAAATTGTCCGGCGCCATCAAATTTGGTGCCCGCGTGACCTTGGTAGACGAAGACACGGACGAAGAAAAAACCTGGCAAATCGTCGGTGAGCACGAAGCCAGCGTCGAGCAAGGTCTGCTGAACATCAAATCGCCCATCGCCCGGGCGCTGATCGGTAAAGAGGAAGGCGACAGCGTCGAAGTGCGCACCCCCGGCGGCCAGAAAAGCTATGAGGTTCTGAAAATCGTCTACGCCTAGGAAAGGTGCCAAGGATGGATGCAGACCGTGACCGAAACGCCGGCGGCCCGGGTCGTGGGGCGCTGGGGCTTTTTGATCGCCCGGCGCCGCGCGGGCTCAGTCACCTTGATATCATAGCGCTGGCGCTTTCGGCGCTGTGGCTGGTGTTGGCCGGGCTGGTGCTTTGGCTTTGGCCCGGCGGCATGGCCTTGGTGCATGTTCTGGCCATCGTGATGCCGCTTGGATTGATCTGGATCGCCGTATCTGTGGCCCGCGCCAGCAAGGCCTTGCGCCGCGACAGTGACCGTCTTCGCGCCGCGCTTGAGGCCGTGCGCCACATCCATACCAGCCAACAGCAAACGGCACAAACGGCGGTGGATAAAACCATTGCGCGCAAACTGGACGAAATTGCTGTCAGTTTGCGAAAAACCCAAACCGAACTGGCGCAGCGCCCGGCGCAGATGTCGCCCCGCCCTGCCCAAGAGGCGGCCCCTGGGCCACAATCGCCCCCCGCGCCGCCGGACGAGGTCCAGTCGTCCCTTGCATTCGATCTGCAAACCCCGGCTGAACCACTCCCCTCTGATGAATTTATCCGCGCGCTGAATTTTCCAGAAACCGCCGAAGATACAGCCGGCTTCGCAGCGCTGCGGCGCGCGATGAAAGATCACAAAGCGGCCCAACTGGTGCAGGCCGCACAAGATATCCTGACTTTGCTGTCCCAGGACGGCATTTATATGGATGACCTGCGTCCCGATCGCGCCAAGCCCGAAATCTGGCGTCAGTTCGGCAACGGCGCGCGCGGCAAGCCCATCGCCGCATTGGGGGGAATTCACGACAGCGCCCCGCTGGGACTGGCGGCAAAACGGATGAAACAAGACCCGATCTTCCGAGACGTGGCGCATCATTTCTTGCGGCGCTTCGATCAAACCTTCGCAACATTCGCGGAAACCGCCTCGGATGGCGAAATCTCGGCCCTGGCAGAAACCCGCACCGCCCGCGCCTTTATGCTGCTCGGGCGGGTGGCTGGCACCTTCGACTAGGTCAAATCGCCGTCAATCAAACTTGCGCGACGGCGCCAGAACCACGGCCTCGCCGATCAGCACCTTCTTGCCATCCACCGCACAATGACACGCCAGCTTGACCCGCCGCTTTGACAGCTCAATATCCGTTACCTTGACCTCGGCATAGACCATATCTCCGGGTCGAACCGGGGCCAGAAACTTCAAGGTCTGCCCCATATAGACCGTGCCATGACCCGGCAATTGCTCGCCGATGACGGCGGAAATAAGCCCGGCGGTCAGCATCCCATGGGCGATGCGCCCCTCGAAAATCGTATCGCGCGCATAATCATCGTCCAGATGCACCGGATTGCGATCCGTCGACACCTGCGCAAACATCTCGATATCCTGATCCGTCACCTGCTTGCGCAGATAACGGGTCATTCCCATTTCGATGTCCTCAATGCAAATCGTGCCGCGGGGCATATTGTCCAACATTGCAACCTTCCGGTAATTATCTAAGTCAAGACGGATGATAATTGTAATTTAATTACTTTGCAACCGCAGAAAAATCACGCAAGCCCCGCTTCTTTTGTTCTCAAATATCCCCGCCGGAGGCTCCTCAGCCCACCGCAGGCCCCGCCGCCAGATTATCGCAAGAACCCAATGGCAAAGCTGGGGGCCACGCTCTCTTTCGTCAGGTAATCCGCCAGGGCGGCCGGATCAGGTTGTGTGCTGGTTTTGGTCTCTTGCGCGGCCAGGCCACCAGAGATGAAAAGCGAATCGATATCTTCCCCCATCGCCCCTTGGATGTCGGTCAAAACACCGTCCCCGATGGCCAGGATGCGGCTGTCCGGAATGTCGCCGCCAAGGGCGGTCAAACGGCGGCGCGCCAGGTCATAAATGGGCGGGTGAGGCTTGCCGAAATACAGGCTCTCGCCGCCCATCTGCGAATAGAGCTGCGCCACAGCGCCGGCGCACCATTCGCGCGTTTCGCCGCGATCCACCACGATATCGGGATTGGCACACAGCAGCTTCAGCCCGCGTTGCTTGGCCAGCAAAAACGCCGAACGCATCTCGCTCAGATCGGAAAACGGATCATTCGGGCCGGTGCAGACCATTCCCTCGGCCTCGGCCAAATCGACCCGGCTGATGTCCAGCGGGGCGGCAAGAATGTCCAGCGGTTCAAAAAACTTCAGATCGCTTGGCGGCCCGATGTGCCAGACCTTGCGCCCGACAACGCCGCGATACATCGCCGCGCGGGCGCTGTCGCCGGATGTGGCAATGCTGTCCCAGGCGTCTTGCGGAACGCCGAAATGCACCAGCTGCTTTTCAACCCCGGCGCGGGGCCGAGGCGAATTGGTGACCAAGATCACCTTGCCGCCGCCGCGCCGAAACGCCTGCAGGGCTGCAACCGCTTCGGGAAAGGCGTTGACGCCGTTATGAACACAGCCCCAAAGGTCAACAAAAAGCGCATCATACTGCGCCGAAATATCGCCAAGGGCGCAGATGATCTTGGTCATATCAGGCTTTCGCTTGTTTGCTCTGGGGTCAAATGCTCAGGTTTGGAATGATCTGCTTTTTGCGGCTCATCACACCCGGCAGCACAACGGTGTCGCCGTCCGATACCGCGCCAAAGCTTTTTTGCGCGACATCTCGGGTCAAGTCGTTGGGCAAAAGCAATGTCGCCTCTTCATTCAGGATATCAACCACAAAAAGCAGCACTTGATCGGCGCCGTCTTCCTGCGCAACGCCCGGCATGGCCGCCATCAGCGCCTCTTTGCGGTCCAGCACAGATTTCGGCGATGTCGTCTCAAGAACCGAAACGCGGAATTGCTTGCCGCCTACCGCATACTCTTTGCTGTCCATCCGCAGCAATTCGGCCTCGGAAAAGGACGAGACATCTGATTTGGCCGCGAACATCTGCGCCGCGTATGCGGCGATATCAATGCCCAGATCCGCCGCCAGCGCTTGGGCGACTGCGACATCTTCGGGGGTGGTGGTGGGGCTGCGGAATTCCAGCGTATCGGACAAAATGCAGGTCAGCATCGCGCCCTTGATGTCGCGGGGCATCTTGGCCCGCGCCGCGTCGCCCATAATCTTGTGCATGATCGTCGCGGTGCAGGCCAGCGGCTGGATCACCATATGAATGGGGCCTTTGGTCTCAAGCCCACCAACCAGCTTGTGGTGGTCAATAATCGCGCGGATGTCAGTGTCGTTGATATTGGCCGGCAATTCGGCCGGATTGTTGGTATCGACGATCACCACAGGGGTGCCATCGGCGATTTCCGTAACGATCTGGGGTTTGGCCAATCCCCAATGCTCCAGCATGAACAGGGCCTCGGTGTTTGGCTCTCCCAGCAGCACCGGCTTGGCATCGACGCCTTCGATTTCAGTCAAATACCACGCCCAGATAATCGGAGATCCGGTGCTGTCGGTGTCAGGGGATTTATGGCCAAAAACGAGGGTGCTCATCGGGGCAAGTCCTAAGTTGTATCGGGTGAATTTCCCCGGCCTTATATCACGCTAATTTCCGGTGTCACCCCGGCCTAATCAAAGCCCAGCGCGTGCCGTTTCACCTTGCTCAGCTTTGCCACGATCAGATCGTACGAAGCGGTGATATGGGCGCGCAGCTCGGCATCATTCAGCCCCGGCGCCGTGTAATGTTGCAGCCACAGCATCCCGCGCGACGCCAGATAGGGGGCAGGGCGAATGCCGGGGCTGTCTTTCAATACCTCAAAGGCCAGGGGCGTGACCTTGAACGTAAAAGCAGGCGCCCCCTCGTGGCGCCCGCAAATCGCAAAGACTTTTCCGCTTACCTTCCATACATCGGCGTTGCCCCATTGGACCACATGGGTGGTTCCGGGAAGGTTGGCACAAAACTGGTTATACTCGTCACGGGTCATGGCTCAGCTTTGCACGAAACCATCGCTTATGTCTTGACCTTTTGAACCGCCACCTTGCGGCGGCGCGCCGCGAACAATCCAAACAGGCCGGTCAGCAACATGAACGCCGGGGCGGGCAGGGGGACGGGGGCAACGCCGGGGGCGATCTTTGCCTTGAAATCCATGATCGACTTGGCAGGCGAAAAAGAGGAAAAGTTCCGTGCGCAACCGTCGCAAGATACTGCAAACCAATGGGTGCCGTCCAATTTAAAGACGTAATCCCCGCTCTTGTCTTCTTTGACAAAGGCAAAGCTTTGTCCGCTGCCATAGGTCATTTTCAGGTTCAATCCCGACAGGGCGCCAAAACCGCTCAGGGCGCCTTCGGCCAAGCCATAATCATAGCGCGCGCCTCTGTTGTTCTTGACGTTCAGCTTAAAGGCAAATTTCACATCGAACCCGTTCGACGCATCGTCATCCGCCACAAGCCGCGTCTTCAAGGTGCTCGATCCGTCGTTTTGGATCAGATACTCGCCGCCCTGAATGTCAAAGTTGAACAAAGGGCCAGATGCGCCATCAAAATCATCATTGATCCAAATGCCGTTGGTCGGGCGTTGGTATTTTACGCTTGCTGCATTTGCGCCGGTTGTAATCATAAGCCCGGCCAGTGCTAAAATCAGTGCCTTTTTGCCAAACATCTTATTACCCTCTGTCTAAAATTTCTTTTCAACTATCTGCACTGATTAATAACTAAAGATAGTTTTAAAATAAAAAGTTCACCGCGGCAACCTAAAAATGCACAAAAAGATATTTACCTGTTAATCCCTTATTCCTTATCAGTTTTTGCGCAATCTTGCACCTTGCCGGCGATGCGCGCAGTATCCTCTTATGGGAAATCCACGCGAAACTGACCTCTATCCGCCGATCAAGGCCCTGCTCGAATCGCAGGGCTATCAGGTGAAATCCGAAATTGGCGCCGTCGATGTTGTGGCGCTGCGCGGCGATGATCCGCCCGTGATCATCGAACTCAAACTGGGTTTCTCGTTGTCGTTGATCCATCAATGTGTCGCGCGACAATCGCTCAGCGACGATGTCTATATGGCCGTGGCCCAGGGCCAGACCAAAGGCTTTGCCAAAGCGGTCAAAGACAATAAATCCCTGGCGCGCCGGCTTGGCCTTGGGCTGATCACCGTGCGGCTCCGTGATGGGCATGTGCAGATCCACTGCGACCCCGCGCCGTTTCAGCCTCGCAAATCCAAGCTCAGGCAAAGCCGTCTGCTGCGCGAATTTGCCCGCCGTTCTGGGGATCCGAACACGGGCGGCCAAACCCGCCAGGGGCTGATGACCGCCTACCGCCAGGATGCGCTGAAAATCGCACACTACCTCAAGGAAAACGGCGCCTCGAAAGGCGCTATGGTCCGCGCGGCCACCGGCATCAGCACAGCAACCCGGATGATGGCGCAAAACCATTACGGCTGGTTTGACCGGCACGCCCGTGGCATCTACAGGCTCAGCGCCCAGGGCCAGACCGCTTTGAAAACTGTGCCCTGATCCACCTTCTTTTGTTCATAAATATCCCGGGGGTCTGGGGGCTGGCCCCCAGCGCCACAGCATCGCTTGGGGCCGCATGTATTTTTTTGACCCCGCATGGTTGACTCGCCCCTGTCGCCTGCCTAGCTATGCGTCGTTAGCACTCCAAAAGGATGAGTGCTAACAATCCGCGCCCCACCGAAAGGGCCGGATTTTGATTTGATAACTTTGAGCCCAAGGAGCTGCAAAGATGGCATTGAAACCGCTTCATGACCGCGTGCTGGTGCGCCGCACGGAAAGCGAAGAAAAAACAGCCGGCGGATTGATCATCCCCGATAGCGCCAAGGAAAAGCCAAGCGAAGGCGAAGTCGTCTCTGTTGGCGCCGGCGCCCGCAAAGACAGCGGCGAGCTGATCGAAATGGCCGTCAAGGCCGGCGACAAGGTTCTGTTCGGCAAATGGTCCGGCACCGAAGTCACCGTCGACGGCGAAGAGCTGCTGATGATGAAAGAAAGCGACATCATGGGAATCATCGAATAAGCCGAACGGCTTTCGATCTCTCTATCAACGCTGTTGTAAACACATTCCCTTAAACGGAGAAAAAACATGGCTGCTAAGGACGTAAAGTTCGCAACCGACGCCCGCAACCGGATGCTCAAAGGTGTGAACATCCTTGCCGATGCGGTAAAAGTTACCCTGGGCCCCAAAGGCCGCAACGTGGTTCTGGACAAATCTTTCGGCGCGCCGCGCATCACCAAGGACGGTGTATCGGTTGCCAAGGAAATCGAACTGGAAGACAAGTTCGAAAACATGGGCGCGCAGATGGTCAAAGAAGTGGCCAGCCGCACCAATGACGAAGCCGGCGACGGCACCACAACCGCCACTGTTCTGGCACAGGCCATCGTTCGCGAAGGCATGAAGTCGGTTGCCGCTGGCATGAACCCGATGGACCTCAAGCGTGGTATCGACCTGGCAACAGCCACTGTTGTCGCCGCAATCAAGGCCGCAGCACGCCCCGTCAACGACAGCGCCGAAGTCGCGCAAGTCGGCACCATCTCGGCCAATGGCGAAGCAGAAATCGGCCAGCAAATCGCCGATGCGATGCAAAAGGTTGGCAACGAAGGTGTGATCACCGTCGAGGAAAACAAAGGTCTCGAAACAGAAACTGATGTTGTCGAAGGCATGCAGTTCGACCGCGGCTACCTGTCGCCCTATTTCGTGACCAATGCCGACAAAATGACAGTCGAGCTGGAAGACGCCATCGTTCTTCTGCACGAAAAGAAACTGTCGTCGCTTCAGCCAATGGTGCCCCTGCTTGAGCAGGTGATCCAGTCGCAAAAGCCGCTTTTGATCATCGCAGAAGACGTCGAAGGCGAAGCGCTGGCAACTCTGGTTGTCAACAAACTGCGCGGCGGTCTGAAAATCGCAGCCGTAAAAGCACCCGGTTTCGGCGATCGCCGCAAAGCGATGCTGCAAGACCTTGCGATCCTGACCGGCGGTCAGGTGATTTCGGAAGACCTGGGCATGAAACTGGAATCCGTCACCATGGATATGCTGGGATCGGCCAAGAAGGTTCAGATCACCAAGGACGAAACCACCATCGTTGACGGTGCCGGCGCCAAAGCCGAGATCGAAGCGCGTGTTTCCCAGATCCGCACCCAGATCGAAGAAACCACATCCGACTATGATCGTGAAAAGCTGCAAGAACGTGTTGCCAAATTGGCCGGCGGTGTTGCTGTTATCCGCGTTGGCGGCATGACCGAAGTCGAAGTGAAAGAGCGCAAAGACCGCGTTGATGACGCGCTGAACGCCACACGCGCAGCCGTTCAGGAAGGCATCATCGTCGGTGGCGGCGTGGCTTTGGTTCAGGCAGCCAAAAAGCTGGACGGCCTGACCGGCGCCAACAACGACCAGAACGTTGGGATCACCATCGTGCGCAAGGCGCTCGAAGCGCCTCTGCGTCAGATCGCTGAAAACGCGGGCGTTGACGGATCGGTTGTTGCGGGCAAAATCCGCGAAAGCAACGACCTGGCGTTTGGTTTCAACGCGCAAACCGAAGAATATGGCGACATGTTCAAATTCGGCGTGATCGACCCTGCCAAAGTTGCGCGCACCGCGCTTCAGGATGCGGCATCGATTGCTGGTCTGTTGATCACCACCGAAGCCATGGTTGCCGACAAGCCGTCCAAGGACGGCGGCGCACCTGCGGGCGGTATGCCCGACATGGGCGGCATGGGCGGCATGATGTAAGCCAGCCCGGTTTATGTAATCCAATGAGGGGGCCTGCCATCTTGGCGGGCCCTTTTCTTTTGCCTGTTTGCGCTTAATTGCGCGGCATCGCCTGTTGGTTTCCCGCCGGGGCCGCGCCTTAACCCAGCAACGTCAACCACACCCATACAGTCACGATTGAACTGGCCGTGGCGATCAGAACGCTCGAGGCGGCAACACGGCGGGCGCGCCCATAGATATTGGCAAAGATATAGGCGTTGAACCCCGGCGCCATGGCCGCCGTCAGCACCCCGGATCGAAAGCTGTCGTGCGGCAAGGCCAAGGCGCTGCCAAAAATCCAGACCAGGGACGGATGCAAGACCAATGCAATGCCACAGACCATGGCGATGGTCTTCATGTCGCCTTCGGGGCGGTATTGGATCAGCACCCCGCCCAGGGCGAACAGGGCGGCGGGCAGGGCGGCGCGGATCACCAGATCCAGCGCGTCTTCGACCACCATGGGAATGGTCAGCCCGCTTAGATTGACCACAAATCCCAAAGCGATGGCGATGACCAAAGCATTGCTGAACATAGACCTAAGAACCGACCGCGCCATGGTCGCCGCAGATTGTCCCTTGTTCAGAACGATCTCCATCACCGTGATGCCCAAACCATAGCAAAACGGTGAATGCAGCGCGACAATTGCGAAATTTCCGGTCAGGGCGTCGGCGCCATAGGCCCGTTCGGTTATCGGCAATCCCAGCAGAACCGAATTTGAAAACAGACAGCAAAAGCCGATGGCAACACAGTCTTCCCAGTCGCGCCGAAACAGCAAGCGTGCCCCGAACATCCCAGCGAAAAAGCAGATCGCCGCGCCTGCATAAAAGCTAAGCAAAAGCCGCGGATCAAACGAGCTGGACAGATCAAGATGGGCGATGGCCTTGAACAGCAAACAGGGGATCGCAAACCCTTGGGTAAACCGCATGATCCCATCAATGCCAGACACCGGGAAAAAGCCGCGCCAAACCGCCGTATACCCAAAGCCAATAACCAGAAACACCGGCAAGATGACTTCTAGGAGCGTTTGCATATGTGGGCCTTTTCTGCCGGATTATGAAATTTCAAACGTCAGTTGCATCCCGTCAAAGGCCGGCTCTATGGTTTCATGGGTCTCGGCGCGGACGGTTTCGTAATCCAGATCGTTGTGCATATTGGTCAGCACGGCGCGGGCAGGGCGCCGGGCGTCGATCCAATCGAGGGTTTGTGCAAGGTGGGAATGGGTCGGATGTGGCTCGCGGCGCAGGGCGTCGACGATCCAGCATTGCAGATTGTCCAGATATGGCGATGCGTCGTCGGGGATCGACGCCACGTCTGGCAAATAGGCGATATCGTTGAACCGAAATCCCAGCGCATCCATGCCGCCATGGCGCACGGTGAAGGGATCAAAGACCAGATCCCCCCCCAACCCCGAGATTTGCACAGGCCCATCAATCAGGTTCAGATCAAGGATCGGCGGGTAACTGGACCCTTCTGGGGTGACAAAAACATAGCCGAACCGCTGCATCAGGGCCTCTTGCGTGGGGCGATCGGCCCAGACGGGCAAGCGCGCGCGCATGTTAAAGACGATCATGCGCATGTCGTCGATTCCGTGCATATGATCTGCGTGGCTGTGGGTATAAAGCACCGCGTCAAGCCGCCCGACATCGGCCCGCAGCAATTGCTGGCGCACGTCGGGGCTGGTGTCGATCAGAACGGTGGTGGTGCCGGCCGGGCCTTGCCGTTCGACCAAGATGGAACAACGGCTGCGGGCATTCTTGGGGTTGGCCGGATCGCAGGCGCCCCAATGGCCGCCAAGGCGCGGCACCCCCCCCGATGACCCACAGCCCAATATGGTGACGCGCAAGCGGTCCATCAGGCGGCGGCCTCAAAGGTGGCGGCCTTGGCAAAAAGACGGTTGAAGTTGGCCTGGGTTGCGGCGGCAAATTCCGCATAGCTCAGGCCAAAGGTTTCGGCGGCGCGCCGTGCGGTGTGGGCGGTAAAGGCCGGCTCGTTCCGTTTACCGCGATGCGGGGGCGGCGCCAGATATGGGGCATCTGTTTCGACCAAAATCCGGTCGATGGGCGCCGTCAGAAAAATATCGCGCAGCGCCCCGGATTTTGGAAAGGCCGTAATGCCCGACATCGACAGGTAAAACCCAAGATCCAGCGCCGCCTGGGCCAATTTCTGCGAAGACGAAAAACAATGCATGACGCAGCTGAATGGCGCGACCTTATATTCGGCGCTTAAAATATCAATCATATCGTCATCTGCATCGCGGGCATGGATAATCAACGGCAAACCGCTGCGCTGTGCCGCCTCGATGTGGATGCGCAGCGATTGCTTTTGCACGGCGGCGCTGTCGGCTGAATAATGGTAATCCAGCCCGGTTTCCCCGATCCCGACAAACTTGGGATGCTGCGCCATTGCACAAAGCTGATCGACGCTGGTCATGGGTTGGCTGGCCGCGCTCATGGGGTGGGTGCCGGCGGCATAGAACACCTCGGCATAGGTTTCGGCGATGGCGCGCACATTGGGTTCATTCGCCAGTTTGGTGCAGATGGTCACCATGCGCGTCACCCCGGCCTGACGGGCGCGACTGATGACATCTGGCAATTCGGACGCAAGTTCAGGGAAATCGAGGTGACAGTGGCTGTCGGTGATGCTGGGTGTATCGGTCATGCGGTCCGTTGGGCTAGGGCCGCAGGATATTGGCGGCCGTGTGCTGAATTTTGAATAGGGTATCTAGGACCAGCGCGGCAGGGTCAAGGTTCACGGCACGGCCATGGCGCACCCGCGCCAGGATATCTTGTGCCAACTGCGCCCAGGCCCGCCCGGCGGCCGCATCGGGTGCCAAACGCAGCAATATCCGCGCTTCTTCAGGGCTTGCCTCGGCCTTGGGCGGCGCGCCGGTCGCACCGCAGCGGGCCAAACGGGTCAGCGCCAGATCCAGAAGATCAAACAACAAATCCAGGCGGGCTTCGTTGCCGCGTTGTGCCGCGGTCTCGGCCAGTTTCAGCGCGCGCGCCCGGTCCAGATCGGGCAGGCGTTGAAACAGCGCCATCAGATCGCCATACAGGCCAAGCCCATCCAGCAGCGACAGCGTCAAGGCAGCCCCGACCGATCCGGCCGACAGCTCGGCCAGTGCCGCCGCCGCGCCGCCCGCGTCTTGGCCCGCGTCTTGGCCGGGGGCGCCGGCCTGTTCCAGCGCACAGGCCATATCAGCGGCCCCGAGCGGCAGCAGACGCAAGCTTCGGCAACGCGATCGGATGGTGGGCAACAACCTGGATGGCTGATGGCTGATCAACAGCAAGGTCGCGTTGGCAGGCGGCTCTTCGAGCATCTTAAGCAGGGCATTGGCCGCCGAGGTATTCATGTCGTCGGCCGCGTCAATGATCACGACGCGCCGGCCCCCATCGGCGGCGGACATTTGGAAAAACCCGCCCAGCCGACGGATGTCATCGACGACAATCTGATCGCGCAGGCGTTCGGTCGTGGGGTTTGGGGTGCGAACGACAGATTTCAACCCCCCTTCGCCACCGGATTGAATGCGCCGCGCCACCGGATGCTGTGGATCAATCCACAGCGATGCAGGCGCAGGTGGGGCGCCAAACAATCCGTCGGTGTCGATGGGCGGCGTGGCCAACAAGAACCGCGCGATCTGCCAGGCCAGGGTGGCTTTGCCCACCCCCTTTGGCCCGCCAAGCAGCCACGCATGATGCAGCCGCCCGGTGGCATAGGCCGACAAAAAGGCGGCCTCGGCCTGGGCCTGGCCGTAAAGGGTGGCGGTATCGCGCGGGTGCGGGGCGCCGTCGATCTGGTCTGGGGCGCTCACGACAGGGCGCTTTGCACAGTGGTCAAAACATCCGCCGTGACCTGATCCAGGGGCTGGTTGCCATCAATGACACGAAACCTGTCTGGAAATTCGGCGGCCAGATCCAGAAAGCCACGCCGCATCTGTGCCTGAAGCCCGGCGCCAAAGGCTTCGAACCGTTCATCCGCCGTTTGCCGCGACAAGGCCCGGCTTAGGCCCAGCTCGGGGTCCATGTCGATCAACAACGTCAGGTCTGGCTCGCGGCCGATCATCAGGCTGTGCAATGTATCAACGACAGGGCGCAGATCCCCGCGCGACAGCCCCTGATACATGCGGGTGCTGTCGGCAAAGCGATCACAGATCACCACCTTGCCAGCCGCCAGGGCCGGGTTGATCGTGCGTTCAAGATGGTCGCGCCGGGCGGCGGTGAACAGCAAAATCTCGGTTTCTGCGGACCAGCGTTCAGGATCCCCTTGAAGAACAAGGGCGCGAATTTCCTCGGCCCCGGTTGATCCGCCCGGCTCTCGGGTCAGAACCACATCGCGGCCCTGGCTTTGCAGATGCGCCGCAAGCCGTTTGGCCTGGGTCGATTTCCCTGACCCGTCTATGCCCTCGAAGGTGATGAACAAACCGGGCTTGCTCACATTGCGCCCTCGGGGCCTTGGTTCAGCTTTTTCAACAGCACCATGGCGGCGGTGGTGATGCGGCTGACAAATCCACCACGCGCCACGTCCTTTGAGGCCACAAGCGGCAGGCGCACCTCGGGCAGGCCATCCGGGGTAAAGACCAGCTCGCCCAGTTCTTGGCCTTTGCTGATCGGGGCGTTGATCGGTCCGGTAAACACCACCTCGGCCGCCAGCTCTTTGCCGCTGAGCACTGGCAAAAGCACATCGAAATCCGCGGCAGCCTCAAGGCCGATGCTTGGTTCCATGCCCATCCACACCTCGGCCGAGGCCAGCTGCTGCCCCTTTTGCACCAATTTGCGTTGGGAAAATTGCCGGAAGGACCAATTGACGATGGTTTCCGCCTCTTTGGCACGCTGTTCGGTGCTTTCAAGCCCGGACAACACAAAGATCACCCGCCGGTCGCCCTGTTTGGCTGAACCCACCAAGCCATAGCCGGCCTCGACGGTGTGCCCGGTTTTCAGACCATCGGCCCCGATCCCCAGTTTCAGCAACGGGTTGCGATTTGATTTATTTTGCGGCGCGCGGCCATCAAACAGGAATTCGGTCTCTGAGAACAGCGGGTAATATTCGGGAAAATCGGTGATCAGACGGTTGGCCAAAATGCCCAGATCATGCGCCGACATCAGATGCCCAAGCTGCGGCCAGCCGTTGGAATTGGTAAAATTCGACTGTTCCATTCCCATCAGCTTGGCGCGCTGCGTCATAAGCCGGGCAAAGCCCGCTTCGGTGCCGTCCGGCGACAAGGCCTCGGCAATCACGGCGCAGGCGTCATTGCCCGACAGCACGATGATCCCGCGCAGCAGATCCTCGACCTTGACCCGGTCGGTGGTGTCAAGAAACATGGTTGAGCCGCCATAGCTCATGGCATGAGAGGACACCGGCAGGCGTTCCGCGATTGACAGGCGTCCGTCCCGTATCGCCTCAAAGGCCATATAAAGGGTCATCAGCTTTGACATGGACGCCGGCGGCAGGGGTTGATCGGCGTTCTTGTCAAGCAAGACCGTGCCGCTGGTCTGATCCAGTACAAAGGCCGCCTTGGCGCGCGTATCAAATGCCGCGGCCTGCACCGCCAGATGGACAAAGATCAAAGTGGCAATCAGACGGTTCACATCGGCGCTCCCTTGCAGTTAATCGTGCGGTTAATGGGTGACAGGATAGGCATCGGCAAAACCACTTTGCTGCACAACAGTCAACAACATGGCCCGCGCCTCGCGGCTTTCGGCAGGGCCAACCACAACCCGCCAAAACGGTGTGCCACGCGGGTTTTGTTTCAGAACGCCCGGCAACAGCCCCGCATCGCGCAACCGCTGTGCGGTCCGGGTCGCATTGGATTTTACATGAAAGATGCCCACCTGGATAAAGGGTTTTTCCAGGGATGCGGTCTGCGCGGGGCCGGCGGGTGCATCGCGCAGGGCCACCACCCTCAGGGTTGCGGGCGCGCCAGCGGTCATTTCCAGCGCGGCCGCCGCATCGGACGACACCATCAAAAGTGGATCCTGGGGGGTGTTGTCGCGGGCAAAAAGCGCGCCGACAACGGCCGATTGGGTTTCGTCATTGCGGATCAGCACCCGCTCGGGCGTGGTGACATCGGGGTGCGCCACCCATACCCCCCCAAGGGATGGCCTGCCATCCCAGCCACCGGTATCGGCGACAGCAAAGATATCGGGGCGCTCATAATCGCGGGCGCCCCCAAAGGGCATCGCACAACCGGTCAGCAAAGCCAAAGCCCCCAGCAGCCCCAAGCCCCTGCTTTTCAAAACGCGCATCTCGCGGTGTCCTTGCCTTGCCTGTTTTGCCCCGGTCCCCGCGCAGGGGATCTTGGCGCCATCCTAACCCTGCACCCCCCCAAAAGAAAAGCACCCCCGCACCCAATTGGCAATTTTCCCCAATTTCCAGGTTTTTACATTTCGAGGTTCCAGAATCATTTACAGCGATTTAACAGAACCCTGTCGGAGGAGTGGCAGAGTGGTTGAATGCACCGGTCTTGAAAACCGACGTAGGTGAAAGTCTACCGTGGGTTCGAATCCCACCTCCTCCGCCATCGTCACCCTGCGCATGGTAAACTACTGAAATTCCTTATTTTATTGATTATTGGGGGATTGGAACCCAGAATGGAACCCAGATGCCTCCGATTTCCTTTCGATATACCGGAGGGGGAGTCACCCGCCGCGAACCCTCTCTACCCCCTATGTCGGCTCAAGGCGGTCAATGCGTATTTATGAGTAGAAACAATACGTTGATGTTGTTAACGGCAACCTGTCAGAATGTACTCAATGGCTGCAAAGGCACCGCGCACTCGTGAATTTCTCGAAACAAGCGGACGGGATGCAAACGTTCTCTACCCGAGCATTGCAACATTTTGCCAACGACTTGAAATTGGCGAAAAGTTCCATTAAGTTATCGTAAGTAATATATTATTTATTGCGCCAGCGCTGCGAGACTCGGCTGGATTAATGTACTCCATGTCGGCCAGTGACGGTTTGGGAGCGGATGGGTCTGGTAGCGAACCCTCTCTGCCCCCTAAGCTTTTGTAATTATTGATATGTGGAAAAGTTCGAAAGTCACTTGGTTCAAACGGGCCTCGCAGCGAACTGGGCGGCATGCCTACCGAACCTTGGACAGAACTGACCGGAAAGAAATGCTCCCGCTTGGGCGCACCCGCTCACCACTCCGGACGCCGCTCTATTCTTTCGACGACCTCCCTCATGCGGCGTATCGTTCCGGGATCTGTCTGACGTCAGCGCCTATGGGACAGATTTGAGGTTTTCGTAACGGAGGATTTCTGGTTCATCGCAGCCATCATG
>CAKZPD010000031.1 GCA_937138475.1 uncultured Sulfitobacter sp.
AAAGTATTCAGGTGGAAAGTTGCCATCAAACATTCTGAGGAACGCACGCAAACGCAGCGTTTGAACCGCATTTTTTTCCATTTCGACGGAGAGTCGAATGTTCATGCGGAGCCCGCTTTCGCGTCCCGCGACAGAAAACCCTTCCCCCAAACCGCCCGGCCCAGCGAATAGGTCAATAATGCCGAATTCATTGCTCATGATGTTACCTTCATGTTCTTCTTCTATCCCCAAGGCTGTATGCTGCATCAGGGCAAACCTGCCTGATGTGGAAGTGGGAGAGTTTTCTCGTGGTGGATATAGTAGAGCCGAGTGTCCGATCACGTATGATGTCTGGGATCAGAGGGAAGGACACCAAACCCGAGATTGCCCTTCGCAAGGCACTTCATCGCCGGGGCTTCAGGTTTCGGGTGAACGTCCGAGAGTTGAGCGGGTCTCCAGACTTGGTTTTACCCAAGTGGAATACCGCGCTGTTCGTTCATGGCTGTTTTTGGCACAGACACCCGGATTGCTCCAAGGCTACAATCCCTTCCAGCAACGCCGACTGCTGGAAAAGGAAATTTCAATAGAATGTTGAAAGGGACAACCGAAATGTGGAAGCGCTCTTGGCCGACGGTTGGAAAGTCGGCATCGTCTGGGAATGCGCGATCGGGAAACAGCCCTCAGACCAACTGCTTGATGAAATCGAGCACTTTCTCACCAGCAAAGTGAGTTCTTTGAGGCAATTCCAATAAATAGCAACAAAAGCACAGGCGTGGCTTAAGGATATTCACCATGGACAAGGGCATGAGATGTCTGACGGCAGGGCAAGCGTTGGAGTGGGATGCTCGATTTTGACTGTGGTCAGGCCATGCAGCCTTTTTGCACGCCGAGTATCACCATACTTGACACGTAAATCCGCAAGAACCTTAGACTTGAGCTGATGTAAGCTATTGATGTTTATTGTGCGAACCAGCTGTCTAATAAAAGCCTAACACATTGTTTCACATATAAATATCACATCCTCCTCGGTCCGCCACTTTCATAAATTGGAATAGCGCTATCTTTTCGCCGGGCCTCGCACCGGGCCATGGGGTCAAGCGCGCGCTTGCTTGTTTTTCTTTGTTAGCGCGACTGTAGCTGATCCCAGAACTGCCGGGCAACGGGGCTGAGCTTTTTGTCTGGCGTGTGGATTTTGATCAGCTGCCGCTTTGCCGGGTGGTTATTGGGGCGCAGGAACAGGATGCTCGGCTCGGACCAAAGCGCGCTTTTGGGCAGGATCGTGGCGCCGATACGGCTGCGGACAAAGGCAAGCAGGGCGGTGGTGTTGCGGGCCTCAAGGTTGCAATCCATCAAAAGGTTCTGAACACAGGGCGCGGTGACAAGCCGGCACAATGGGTTGGCGATAAAGGGTTCAAGGTTCAAGATATCCCAATCGTCTTGTTGTCCTGCGGCCCAGGCATGGGCGATCGGCATGTCCTTGTGGCAGACGATACCAAGATCATCGGTCAGAACCACCTCGCCGTTATGGCGGTTTCCGCTATCGGCCGAGATAATTCCGATGTCTGCTTCGTCATATTGCACACGGCGGATCACCGATTCCGTATCCACATCACTGATTTCCAGCCGCACATCGGGGCGATGCATGCGGAAATTCGCGACCACATCGGGCAAAAGGGTCACGGTCGCCGAGGGCACGGCAGCGATGCGGATCGAACCGGCCGTGGACATGGCATGACGGCGGATCGCCTCGGTGCTGCGCGCGAATGCGTCATTGGCGCGGCGGCTTTCCTCAAGCACCAAAAGGCCAAATGGCGTCAGGCGGTTTTTGCGATCCGTTTCGAACAACCGGTCGCCGATGTGGTCCTCGACCTGGGCCAACATCATCGAAACCGCCGAGGGCGTCCGCCCGAGCTTTGCCGCGGCCGCCGATAAAGACCCATGTTCCGCCACGGTTTGAAATACGCGTAGCATTTCCAGTTTCAGCGCCATTCAGTTTTCCTGAAGATTTGTTCAATATTTCAAGATTGTTTGAAATTAGTTCTCCTGCCAATAGCTTTGCAAGATTAAATCGTAAGGGGTCCAATGAAATGAACACACAGCTTTACATCAACGGCCGCTGGCAAACCGGGGTCGATGAGGTCGAAAACCGGAACCCCTCGGATTTGAGCGACGTCATCGGGTCTTTCGCCCAGGCAGGGCGCGACCAACTGCAAGAGGCCCTGCAGGCCGCGCGCGCGGCGCAGCCGATCTGGTGGGCTGCGGGTATTCAGAAACGTCACGATGTGCTGATGGCCATCGGCACGGAATTGATGGCCCGCGCCGCAGAAATAGGCGAGATGGTCGCCCGCGAAGAAGGCAAGCCCATCGCGGAAGGCAAGGGCGAGGTATATCGCGCGGGGCAGTTCTTTACCTATTATGCCGCCGAAGTGCTGCGCAATCAGGGCGATCTGGCCGAAAGCGTCCGCCCCGGCATCGAGATCGACGTGCGCCGTGAGCCGGTGGGTGTGGTCGCCATTGTCAGCCCGTGGAACTTTCCCGTTGCAACGCCGGCGTGGAAGATCGCGCCTGCGCTGGCCTTTGGTAACGCTGTTGTTTGGAAGCCTGCCAATCTGACCCCGGCGAGCGCGGTGCTGCTGACCGAAATCATTGCCAAGCAGGATATCCCCGCCGGTCTCTTTAACCTTGTCACCGGATCCGGACGCGAGATCGGTCAGGCCCTTGTCGAAAGCCCCAAGATCGACGCGATCAGCTTCACAGGATCGGTCCCGGTCGGGCGCGGGATTGCCGCGGCTGCGGTTGCCAATATGACCAAAGTGCAGATGGAGATGGGATCGAAAAACCCCATGCTTATTATGGAGGACTGTGATCTTGATCTGGCGGTTGCCCATGCTGCGGGTGCCGCTTTTGGTGGCACGGGTCAGAAATGCACCGCCGCCAGTCGGTTGATTGTGCACGAGAAAATTCACGATGCCTTTGTCGAGAAACTGGTGGCGGCCGCGCAAGGCTTTCAGGTTGGTCACGCCCTTGCCGAAGGCACCCAGATCGGTCCGGTGGTCAGCGAAGGCCAGCTTGAGCAGAACCTTGAATATATGCGCATCGGTCGCGATGAAGGCGCCCAAGTTTTGTGCGGGGGGGAACGTCTGACCCGCGATACCAAGGGGTATTTCATGTCCCCGGCGGTCTTTGCCGGGACGCGCAACGATATGCGGATCAACCGCGAAGAGATGTTTGCGCCCATCACATGTGTGATGAAGGCCGGCAGCTATGCCGAGGCTTTGGATATCGCAAATGATAGCGAATTTGGGCTGACGGCTGGGATCATGACGACAAACCTTGCCCGCGCCAACCATTTCCGCGCCAATATGCGGGCGGGCTGTGTGATGGTGAACCTGCCGACGGCTGGCACAGACTATCATGTGCCGTTTGGCGGGCGTGGATCGTCCAGCTTTGGCGCGCGGGAACAGGGGCGCTATGCCGCTGAATTCTATACAACGGTGAAGACCGCTTATGTTGCTGCGGGGGCGCCGGAATGACACGCGCACCGCTCATTGATGGGCTGCAATATGTGAACTGGTCGGAAAAGGTTTTCCGCCAGCTTCGCGAAGGCAATGTCGATGCCGTCCATGTCACGATCACCTATCACGAAACCTTCCGCGAAACGGTTCTGCAAATTGAAAAGTGGAACCGCTGGTTCGAACAATTTCCCGATCTGATCTTTCAGGGACGGACGGCCCAAGATATCGGGCGCGCGCAGGCCGAAAACCGCACGGCGATTTTCTTTGGCTCGCAAAACCCGTCTTGCATGGAGGACGATATCGGCCTGATTGAGGTTTTGCACACGCTTGGCCTGCGCTTTATGCAGCTTACCTATAACAACCAGTCCCTGCTGGCGACGGGCTGTTACGAGACCGAGGATACCGGGCTGACCCGCATGGGGCGCGAGGTCGTCGCCGAAATGAACCGTGTTGGAATGGTCGTCGATATGAGCCACTCGGCCGAGCGGTCGACTTTGCAAGCAATCGAGCATTCAACCCGGCCAATCGCCATCACACACGCCAACCCGCACAGCTGGCATGGGGCGCTGCGGAACAAGTCCGAAACCGTTCTGAAGGCTTTGGGCGAAACCGGCGGTATGCTTGGCTTTTCGGTTTATCCTCACCACCTGTTGGCGGGATCGAACTGCACCTTGCAAAGCTTTTGCGATATGATCGCGCGCACAGCTGATTTGATGGGGCCGGGCCAAGTCGGCATTGGCACCGATCTGTGCCAAGATCAGCCCGACAGCATCGTTGAATGGATGCGCGTCGGCCGTTGGACCAAATCCATAGACTATGGTGAGGGCAGCGCAGCCAACCCCGGTTTCCCGCCAATGCCCGCCTGGTTCCAGGACAACCGCGACTTTGGCCGTATCGCAGCGGGCCTGCAAGCCGCGGGCATGGACCGCAGCGCCGTTGAGGGCGTCATGGGCGGCAACTGGCGCGACTTCTTCGCCAAGAGCTTTGGACCCGCCGGCGGCGGATCATAAAACATCGAATGGGCCGTGACAGTGGCCCGGTTCACATCAGACATATTCGTTCAAGGGAGGAACCTATAGATGAGCGAGACCACACAGACCGGCGCTTTGGGCGCGCGGCTTGGCAAGGTGGACAAACCACTTTTTGCGATCACTGGCGGGTTTATCCTGCTGTTTTGCGCGATGGCGATGATCAACATCGACGCGCTGTCCGGGTTTGTTGACGCGGGCTTTAACTGGTCGGCGAAATACTTTGGCCTTTATTGGCAAATATTGTTGCTGGCGACCTTCCTGATCGGGTTGGTCCTGTGCGTGCTGCCCGGTGGCCGGGCGGTTCTGGGAAATCTTGCCCAGCCCGAGTTCACCAATTTCCAATGGGGTTCGATGATCATGTGTACCCTGCTTGCGGGCGGGGGTGTTTTTTGGGCCGCAGGTGAACCGATCGCGCATTATTTGTGGACGCCGCCGCTTTTTGGTGACCTCAGCGGTGACGAGACCGCGCGCGCCAACGCCGCCCTGGCGCAGGCCTATCTGCATTGGGGTTTCCTGGCCTGGGCCATCCTGGGCGCGCTGACCACAGTAATGTTGATGCACTATCATTACGACAAAGGTCTGCCGCTGGCACCGCGCACATTGCTGTACCCGGTGTTCAAGGAAAAGGCGATCACAGGCCCGATCGGCCTGATTGCCGACGCATCGTGCATCATCGCCGTTGTGGCGGGCACGGTTGGCCCAATTGGCTTTTTGGGTTTGCAAATGTCCTATGGTCTGAATGCGTTGTTCGGCATTCCTGACACCTTGATGACCCAGGCCGTGATGATCCTTGGCCTGGCGCTGATCTATACCGTTTCGGCGATCTCGGGGCTGAGCAAAGGCATTCAGCTTTTGTCCAAGTTCAACGTCATTCTTGCCTTTGCGCTGATGGCCTTCATGCTGGTTTTCGGGCCTACTTCGTCCATCTTGTCCGGCTTTTTCGGCGGAATGGGCACCTATCTGTCGAATTTCTTTAGCATGGCGATGTTCCGCGGCGATGCCGGGGTATTTGGCGAACCGGGCTGGCTTGGCTGGTGGACCGTGTTCTTTTGGGGCTGGTTCTTGGGCTATGGCCCGCTGATGGCGATCTTTATCGCGAAAATCAGCCGTGGCCGGTCAATCCGTTCGATCATCATTCTTTTGGCGATCATTGCGCCGATCATCACCAATTTTTGGTTCACCATCATCGGTGGCAGCGGTATCGCGCTTGAGCAGGCAGCGCCGGGCGTGATTTCCGGCCCGTTCGAGGGGTTCAACCTGCCCGCCGGACTTTTGGCAATCACGCAGGCGATGCCGATGGGCTTTATCCTGTCTTTGCTGTTCCTGGTGCTGACGATGATTTTTGTCGCAACGACCTCGGATTCAATGAGCTTTGTAATCGCGGCGGCCATGTCAGATGAAAACCCCTCGGCCGCGTTGCGCGCCTTTTGGGGCATCGCGATGGCGGTTATGGCGCTGATCTTGATCAGCACCGGTGGCGGCGGTGTCGGAAAACTGCAAAGCTTTATCGTGGTGACGGCGGTGCCGGTGTCGCTGGTTTTGCTGCCATCTTTGTGGGACGCCTTGCGGATCACCCTGGCCTTGGGCAAAAAGTAAGCTAACTTTGCCGGGGGCGGCACCAGTTTCTTGGCCGCCCCCGGCCCCCAGTTGAATAGGATTTTCCGATGGCACAAGTGATGGATCATAGCTCACCTGTTCCGGCCGAGTTCTATCGCTCTCCTGATCAGGTGATGCGGCTGTCGCGAATGGGCAGCGCCCACCCGATGCGATTGTCGTTCCTGCGTATTCTTTTGCGCCGGGTTCAGGCCGAAGGCTGGCAATTTTCCCGAACCCACTGGGAGATGGACGACAAGGGTGTGGGCCGCGCGGTCTATCGTGCCAAGGGGCCGCAGCGCAGCTATTCGTTGGTTGCATTTGCCCATGACCTGCCGGCGGAGAAACGCTCTGACAGGGTGATCGCCACGGCGTGGGATGCCACATTCGCGCTGTTTGACGGCGAGCCGACCCTGGCAGATCTTGACCGGCTACAGGCCAATGTTCCCCTGCAAGAGGCAGGCCGGATTACCAATCGCGAGCTATCGCTCAGCCGGGCCAACCATTCGGTGCGCTTGTTCCGCCATGTCGTTGATGCCTTGGCCGAAGGGCGTCAGCCCGATCTGGCCGAAATCGACGCCGTTGGCTATCTGATGCGCACCACGGCGGTTTATGGTTCGGGCAAGTTTGGCGCGGCAGATCGCGGGCAAATCGCAGATCGCCCGGAGCTGTCGGCGCCTTTCCAGGCCGAGATGCTGTCGGTTTGGCTGACACGCTGGTTTACGGTGGACGTGGCCAACCATATGGCGTTGGTCAAGGGCGGGGCAAAGGCCGCGACGCTTGACCTTGATATCTGCCACAAGCTTGGCGTTGGCAATTCGACCGGGCTGGGCATGGCGCCGTTCCTGATCCGCCACCCGCTGTTGATCAACAACTGGATTGCGGCCCGCGAAGAGGCGCTGGCGCGGGTTCGTGCCCTGGATGTTGCATCGGACGCGGCCGTGGCCGGGGTGCGCACCGCCTTGGCGGATGCCATCACCAATGCCGCCCATTGGCATTCAGAGCACCCGATTCAGGTCAAGCGCCTTGCCGATCTGCGCAGCGATCTGGGCCATTTGAAAGCCTATCTGCAAGATTGGCCCAAGGGGGCAAAGCCTTGGAACACGCTGTGGCAATGGGGCCAGGACCACCTTTCGCAAGAGGGGCAAGAGGCGCTCTTGGCGATTATGATCGAACCACATGGCGATCTGATTGACGGGCTTGCCGATTGCATGAGCGCGGATGAACGCAGGGGCTTTCGCATTAACGGCGCGATGGGGGTCGGGGCGCTGCGCGCGCTGTTGCAAACCCATTACGCATGGGCGCTGAACGTCGACTTTGATCAACCCGGTCAGGTGGCGCAGTTTTGGTATGTGTCCGAAGAAAAGCTTGAACCGCGATTGGGGGACCGTGCCGCCGAAGATGGCGCGGATCTGGAACAACCGCTGTGCATCGCGCGGCTTGCGCAGTCCTTGTTCGAGGCCTTGCAGGGGCGTGATGATGCCGAACCGGTCGCGTCTTTCCTTTTGGCCCAGCCAGAGCATCGCCTGATGGTGCGCCGTGCGCAACAGGCAGCCATCTTTCCCTTTTCCGAGGTGCGCGACAACCTGATCGCCAAAGACATGCTGCCAATTGATCTGATGCGCTGCAAGCTGGCGTTCTTTGGCGCCAGTCATTTTGACCCAAGATCTGACAAATGGGTGCGCATCAGCCTGTTTCACGGCGCGCCTTATCCGTTTGAATTCAATGGGGGTGGCGGGTCGTGAACAAATCAGACGCAGATCGTATTGCCCCGGCGGAACACGGCGCCCCTGCATATGTCCGGCTTAGCCGGACCGAGACCGAGGCCCTGTGCCTTAAGGCGACGCGCGGCGCGGGCTATAGTTGGGGCATCGCAGAAGAGGCCGGCGCCGCAACCGGTTGGCTGTGCGCCAATGGGGTTGACGGGACGGATGCGCTTTTGGCGGTGCTGGATGCGCCCGGTATGACGGCGCCAGAGGCCGCGCCCGAAAACTGGAGCAGCCCGGAAGGGCGCGCTCTTTGCCCGCTTTTGACGGGCGCGGCGCTTGTTGATTTTGCGCCCTTGCCCGGCGGGCCATTGCACGCCCGAACCCTGCTGGGGCCGGTTCGCCAACCGGTGCTTTTGCTGCCCTTCCTGTCGGCCTGCGCAGAAGATTTGGGCACAAGTGTTCAGCTTGAGTGGTCTGGACATACCCTTCTGATCGGCCAGGCGATCCATGCAACGCCGCAGGCAATTGCCGCGCTGACCGGCGCCGCATTGGCGGTTGTAACAATCGCGCGCGTGGATCACCCCGAACCGCCCGCCGCGCCGGCCCCCTGCGCCGTTGCACAGCAGAAAACCGTTCAGGCGCTTGAGGATCTGGCCCTGCGGACAACTGTTCCAGCCTCTGACGCATCGCGCAATTCAGGCGCGGGCGCCGGCACTTCTGACAATGATTAAGGGGCAACCGTGACGCGCTGAGGGCCTGAAGCCCGGACCGCGCATGAGCAAGGGCGGCACAATCAGCCATACCGTCTGGAGCCTGCGGCACAAAGATGCGACCCCGCCAGCCAAAAGCTGTTGTGCCAAAGGTGGCGGGGGTTGCAGTGCGGGTTAGTATTCGACGACGGCGCGGATGGATTTGCCCTGGTGCATCAGTTCAAAGCCATGGTTGATGTCTTCCAGCTTGAGCTTGTGGGTGATCATCGGGTCGATCTCGATCTTGCCGTCCATATACCAATCGACGATCTTTGGCACGTCGGTGCGCCCCGAAGCGCCGCCAAAGGCGGTGCCGCGCCAGCTGCGGCCGGTCACGAGCTGGAAGGGACGGGTGCTGATTTCCGCACCCGCGGGGGCCACGCCGATGATGATGCTTTCGCCCCAGCCTTTGTGGGCCGCTTCGAGGGCGGTGCGCATGACGCCGACGTTGCCCGTCGCATCAAAGGTGTAATCGGCGCCGCCCTTGGTCAGATCAACCAGATGGGCAACCAGATCGCCGGTGACGTTGGCGGGGTTGACGAAATCGGTCATGCCAAAGTGGCGGCCCATTTCGGCCTTGTCATCATTAAGGTCGACGCCGACGATCTGATCCGCCCCAGCAAGGCGCAGCCCCTGAATGACATTGAGACCAATGCCGCCAAGGCCAAAGACAATCGCGCGGCTGCCGATTTCAACCTTGGCCGTGTTGATCACCGCGCCGATCCCGGTGGTGACGCCGCAACCGATATAGCAGATCTTGTCAAAGGGCGCGTCCTTGCGCACCTTGGCCAGCGCGATTTCCGGCACGACCGTGTGATTGGCAAAGGTGGAACAGCCCATATAGTGGTGGATCGGCGTGCCATCGAGCATCGAGAACCGGGTCGAACCATCGGGCAGCAGGCCCTGGCCCTGGGTGCTGCGGATGGATTGGCACAAGTTTGTTTTGGGATTGAGGCAGTATTCGCATTCGCGGCATTCGGGCGTGTAAAGCGGAATGACATGATCGCCGACCTCAAGGCTGGTGACGCCTTCGCCCACCTCGATCACCACGCCGGCGCCTTCATGGCCCAAAATGGCCGGGAAGATCCCCTCGGGGTCATCACCCGAGCGGGTGAATTCATCGGTGTGGCACAGGCCGGTGGCCTTGATTTCGACCAGCACTTCGCCTTTGCGCGGGCCTTCCAGGTTTACGTCCATGATCTCAAGGGGTTTGCCAGCCTCAACAGCAACAGCGGCGCGGGTTCGCATCATTTGACCAGTCCTTTGGTGATTTTTCGTTATGACCAGAAAAAGCCAGCGCAGGGGGATGTCAAGGCCGGTTGGGGGAATGGGCATAAATCCGACAGATCCTGTCGCCGCCAGTATTGCGCGGGGCAGGGGCCATTGGGTTCGGCGCGCGGCCTGCGGCAATGGACCGCTTGACCCCAAGGCCCCGCATCGTCAGAAGAGAGCGCAACAAAACGAAGGTTCTCTTATGGTCAGGCGCACCGCCGCACCCGCTTCAGACGCCCCGCGCGCCACCTCAAAACGCATTGGCGCCCTTGGGGCCTTGCTGCCGTTTTTGCAGCCCTATCGTGGGTTGATGGCTTTGGCGATTGCAGCGCTTAGCGTGACGGCGGTGATATCGCTTAGCTTGCCATTGGCGGTGCGCCGGGTCGTTGATAATTTTTCGGTCGAGGATACGGCCATTCTGGATCAATATTTCTCAGCGGCGCTGGGGATTGTGGCCTTGTTGGCCATCGGCACCGGGCTGCGCTATGCGCTGGTGACGCGTTTGGGGGAACGCGTAGTTGCCGATATCCGCAAGGCGGTCTTTGATCGCGTCCTGGGGATGAGCCCGGCGTTTTTTGAGAAAATCATGACTGGCGAAGTGGTCAGCCGGATCACCACGGATACGACGTTGATCTTGTCTGTTATCGGGTCAAGCGTGTCGATTGCGCTGCGCAACTTGCTGATTTTTGTGGGTGGTATGGGGTTGATGTTGTTGACCTCGCCCAAGCTGACCGGGCTGGTGCTGTTGATTGTGCCGGCGGTGGTGGTGCCGATCCTGGTGCTGGGCCGGCGCCTGCGGGTGATGAGCCGGGAAAACCAGGACTGGATCGCCGCCTCGTCGGGCGATGCCGCCGAAAGCCTGGGCGCGGTGCAGACCATTCAGGCCTTTACCCATGAACGCGCCAGCCGCAGCAAATTTGCAGCGGTCACTGAACGGTCGTTTGATGCGGCGCGCCGCCGGATCAGAACGCGGGCCGTGATGACGGTGATTGTCATTTTTCTGGTGTTCACCGGGGTGGTCGGGGTTTTGTGGATCGGGGCGCGGGATGTGCGGGCCGGGCAGATGACAGCCGGCGCCTTGGTGCAATTCGTGATCTATGCCGTCATGGTTGCCGGCGGTGTTGGTGCCTTGTCAGAAATCTGGGGCGAATTGCAGCGCGCTGCCGGGGCGACCGAACGTCTGGTCGAACTGCTGAACAGCCAGGATACGGTAAATGACCCCAAAGCCCCGGAAACCTTGCCGGCCAAAGTTGAGGGGCGCATTACCTTTGAGGGCGTGTCGTTTACTTATCCGTCCCGTCCGGGCAGCAGCGCGCTGGAGGATGTGTCCTTGACGATCCAGCCGGGTGAAACGGTGGCTTTTGTCGGCCCGTCTGGGGCGGGCAAGACCACGATTATTCAGCTTATCTTGCGGTTTTACGACCCGGCTTTGGGGCGCATCACGCTTGAGGGGCAAGACCTGCGAAACCTGGCGCGGGCAGATTTTCGCAAACATATCGCGCTGGTGCCACAAGATCCGATCATCTTTGCCGCGTCGGCCCGTGACAACATTCGTTTCGGCGCGCCGGACGCCACCGACACCCAGATACAGGCGGCCGCGCGTGCCGCCGCAGCGGATGGGTTCATTCAGGCGCTTCCTGACGGGTATGACAGCTATCTTGGGGAACGCGGGGTGATGCTTTCGGGGGGGCAAAAGCAGCGCATCGCCATTGCCCGCGCCATTCTGCGCGACGCGCCGGTGCTGCTGTTGGACGAGGCGACCTCGGCGCTGGATGCCCAATCCGAGCGCGAGGTTCAGGGCGCCGTTGACGCCCTAAGCGCCAGCCGCACCACCTTGATTGTCGCACACCGTTTGGCAACGGTGAAAAAAGCGGACCGCATCGTTGTCATGGACCAAGGGCGCATCACCGCGGTCGGCACCCACGAAGATCTGGTCGCTCAGGGCGGGCTCTATGCCCAGTTGGCGCGCCTTCAGTTCACCGATGGGATCGCCGCAGAATAAAGCAAGGCGCCGCCGCCCATCCTGTCACGTCAAGCCATACGCAGGCTTGCGCTTTTGCAAAAGGCCGGTCATCGTATTCCCAAATAAGGAAGCTCTTGTTTAAAAGGGCGCTTGGGAGGGAAGACCAATGACATACGCAGGATTTGCGGACCGCGACCGAATTGAATCCGTTGGCCCATGGGAAAGCCGTGATGTGCCAAAGACGCTTTACGCAATGCTTGAGGGGACGGCGCGAAAATTTCCTGACAACAAGGCCGTCAGCTATCAGCTGTTTTCCGGCCCAAAGGACAAGGCCGAAACCCTGACCTGGTCGCAGCTGTTGGCCAAATCCTGTCAGGCGGCCAATATGTTCCGGGGTTTGGGGATCCAGTCCGACGACGTTGTGGCCTTTGTCTTGCCCAATTGCAATGAAACCGTCCTGACATTGCTGGGCGGGGCTGTTGCAGGCATCGTCAATCCGATCAATCCGCTTTTGGACCCAGAGCAGATCGGGTCGATTCTGCGCGAAACCGAAGCCAAGGTGGTTGTCACCCTGCGGCCCTTTCCGAAAACCGATGTGGCGGATAAAACCGCCGAGGCGGTGGCCCTGGCGCCCAATGTCGAAACCGTGCTTGAGGTCGATTTGCTGCGCTATCTGACGCCGCCCAAATCATGGATCGTGCCGTTGGTGCGGCCCAAGCGCAGCATCGAAAACCACGCGACCTATCTGAATTTTCACGACGAGTTGGCCAAACAGGCCAGCACGCTCTCCTTTGAGGATGTGCAAGAGGACCGCGTTGCCTGTTATTTCCACACCGGCGGCACCACCGGGATGCCCAAGGTGGCGCAGCATACCTATTCGGGGATCGTCTATAATGGCTGGGTCGGGGCGGAGACGCTGTTGACCGAAAATGACAATTTGCTGTGCCCATTGCCGCTGTTTCATGTCATGGCCTGCCATGTGATTTTGATGGGCGCGGTGGCCAGCGGGGCGCATGTGGTGTTCCCGACGCCGCAGGGCTATCGCGGCGAAGGTGTGTTTGACAACATCTGGAAGCTGACCGAACGTTGGAAGATTACCTTTATCGTGTCGGTTCCCACGGCCTTGGCGGCGATGATGCAGCGCCCGGTGGATGCCGACGTCAGCACGGTGAAAACCGCGTTCTCAGGGTCGGCCCCTTTGGCCCAAGAGCTGTTTCGGCGCTTTGAGCAAGCCACCGGCGTCACCATCGTCGAAGGCTATGGGATGACCGAAAGCACCTGCCTGGTGTCCGGGAATCCCGTGGACGGAGAAAAGAAAATCGGCTCAATCGGTATTCCGTTCCCTTATTCTCGGGTAAAGATCTATAAGGCGACCAACAACGGCCCGGTCGAGGCAGACACAGACGAAATCGGGGAAATTTGCGTGTCAAACCCCGGCGTCTATGTCGGGCGTACCTATACCGAAACCTCAAAGAACAAGGATTTGTTCTATGGTGATTTTCTGCGCACCGGGGATTTGGGGCGGGTGGATGCCGATGGCTATTTGTGGATCACTGGCCGGGCCAAGGATTTGATCATTCGTGGCGGGCATAACATTGACCCGGCCGAAATCGAAGAAGCCCTGCTTAGCCATCCTGCGGTGGCTTTTGCCGGCGCAATCGGTCAGCCCGATGCCCATTCGGGCGAAGTGCCTTGCGCCTTTGTTGAGCTGATTGAGGGGGCATCGGCCACCGAGGCCGAACTGCTTGCGTTCGCGCGCGAACATGTACACGAGCGGGCAGCCCAGCCAAAGCATATGACCATTATGGCCGAATTGCCCAAGACGGCGGTTGGCAAGATTTTCAAACCCGATCTGCGCAAGTTGGCGATCATCCGCATTTATAACGAAGCCCTGCAAGAGGCCGGGCTGCCGTCGCGGGTGGTGTCTGTGGTCGATCACAAAAAGCGCGGTTTGATTGCCCAGGTGGATGCCAAGGGGGCCAGCGTCGATGCCGTTGGGCGGGTGCTGAGCGATTTCATCCCGGAATGGGACATGGCGCAAACGCCAGGGGGCTGAATGGTTGATTACAAGGCGCTGCTTGACCCGCAGGTTTGGGCCTATATCGCGCGCAGCGAATCATTTTACCCGCCCGATGCGGTCGACCTAAGCATCAGCCAACAGCGGGCGGTTTATGACAAAATGTGCGCGGCCTTTCATGCCGGCCGCCCGGAAAATGTGACGGTCACCGATGTCAGTTTTGGCGGGGTGCCCTGCCGGCGCTATGACCGGGGCGCGACCGAAGTGACGGTGGTATATTTTCACGGCGGCGGCTTTGTTGTGGGTGGTCTGGACAGCCATGACGATATCTGTGCCGAAATCTGCGCCGGCACCGGATACCGGGTGGTCTCGGTGGATTATGCCTTGGCGCCCGAACATGTCTTTCCGCGTTGCTTTGACGATGCCTGGGCTGCGGTTGGCGCGATCGCGGCGCAATTTGGCCCGCGTTTGGTTTTGGCCGGGGACAGTGCCGGCGGCAATTTGGCTGCCGCCGTGGCCCATCACGCCCGCAGCAGCGGTCCGCGGGTCGATGGGCAGGTGTTGATATATCCTGGCCTGGGCGGCGATCAAGGCCGTGGCAGCTATGTCACCCATGCGATGGCCCCCCAGCTGACGGCGGCAGATTTGGCGTTTTATAGTCAGGTGCGATCTGGGGGGGCGACGCTTGCGGGCGATCCGCGCTATGCGCCGCTTCAGGATCGCGACTTTGGCAATCTGCCGCCCAGCATCATGATCACCGCCCAGTGCGATCCTTTGTCCAGCGATGGCGAATCCTATCGCGATGCGATCTTGCAGGCAGGCGGCAAGGCGCTTTGGATCGAAGAACCGGGGCTGGTGCACGGATATCTGCGGGCACGCGGCATGTCGGATCGCGCCGCCAACAGCTTTGGGCGCATCCTGGCGGCAATCGCTGCCCTGGGACAGGGCGTCTGGCCACCCACGCTGGGAGAGGCTTAATCGGGATCGGTCAAGAACACCGGGGCCCTCATTGTCTCCGCGATCGGTGCGCCAAGGCGGCTTAGGATCGTTGGGGCCAATTGCAGCTGATCAATCACATCCCCCGGCGGCGGTCCCTCGGCAGGGCCGAAATAATAAAGCGCCGCCTCTTGCTGCAAGGGATCGCGCCCGCCGTGGTGGCCGCGTGCGTCCTGACCGTGGTCGGCGGTGACAATGACTTCGTATCCTGCATCCCGCCAACGCGGGATAAACGGCGCCAGCATTTCATCCATCACAAAACAGGCATGGTCCATTTCCTGGCAATCATGAAAAAACCGATGTCCCATGCTGTCCAACGTGCAACTGTGCAGCATGCCGTAATTCAAACCAAAACGCCCACACAGGTTGGTCAGCGTGCCAAACAGATCCACATCCGACGGGGTCATCTGGTTGATCAGCCCATAGCCGGTCATGGTGTGGAACCGCCCGTGGTTGATCGTCGGGCTGTCGGCTTCGTCGTATTCGATGTCCCGAACGTAATCAAAGGGATGCCGGTTGAAAAACTCGGACCAAAAGGAATGGGCGACGGCCCCGGTCACGCCGCCGGCCTTGCGGGTCTGGCTAAAGATATCGTCATGGGACAGGCGAAAGACATTGCCATTGCCGGTACAGCCATGTTCGGCCGGGGCAACGCCGGTGTGGATCGACGCATAGCAACTGGCGGAAATCGACGGCAGCACCGACCGGATCTTCCAGACGCGGGCATCGCCGCTATCGACCCAGCCCTCAAGGTTGCCAAACAGCCGCCGCCAGTTGCGCCACGGCACCCCGTCTATGATAATCAGCAGCAGCTTGCGATCCATGGTCAATGCCCGGCGCTTTCCATTTTGCGATGGGCAATGACGTTTTCCAACCAACCCAGCTTCATCTCGGGAACCGAGCTGAGCAGAAGATCGGTGTAATCGTCAAAGGGCGGGCTAAGCACCTGCGATTTGCCCCCATAGCGCACGACTTGGCCCTGATACATGACCGCAATACTGTCCGAGATCGCCCGCACCGTTGCCAGATCATGGGTGATGAACAAATAGGCGACGTTCTCGATCTTTTGCAGATCGAGCAGCAGCTTGAGGATGCCATCCGCGACCAACGGATCAAGGGCCGATGTGACCTCATCACAGATAATCAGCTTGGGCTTGGCGGCCAGCGCGCGGGCAATGCAGACACGTTGTTTTTGCCCGCCCGACAGCTCGGCCGGATAGCGATCGACAAAGCCATCGCCCATTTCGATTTCATCCAGCAGTTCCTTGATGCGCTTTTGCTTTTCGGCGCCCTTCAGGCCGAAATAAAACTCAAGCGGGCGGCCGATAATGGTGCCGACGGTTTGGCGGGGGTTCATCGCCGTGTCGGCCATCTGATAGATCATCTGCAATTCGCGCAGATCCTCAAGCGGGCGCGCGGCAAGGGTGGGGGTCAAGACCCGGCCATCGAATGTGATCTGGCCCTCGGATGGCGGCAGCAACCCGGTGATCACCCGCGCCAACGTGGATTTTCCCGACCCGCTTTCCCCGACAACCGCCAATGTCTGTCCGGGGTGCAGATCGACATTGATGTTTTGCAACACGTCCTTGTCGGTGCCGCGATAGCGCGCGGTGATGTTCTGGACGCTTAGGACCGGTTCTTGGGTCGGCGCTTTTTCCGCGTGCTCAATGGACCGCACCGAGACAAGCGCCTTGGTATATGCCTCGCGCGGGGCGTTGATGATCTGATCGGTGTGACCGTATTCGACCATGCGCCCCTGTTGCAGCACCATGATATCATCGCTGACCTGTGCCACCACGGCCAGATCATGGGTGATATAAAGCGCGGCGACGCCGGTGTCGCGGATGGCATCCTTTATCGCGGCCAGAACGTCGATTTGTGTGGTCACATCCAGCGCCGTGGTGGGTTCGTCAAACACCACCAAATCGGGCTGTGGGCACAGCGCCAGCGCCGTCATGGCCCGTTGCAGCTGACCGCCCGAAACCTGATGGGGATAGCGTTGGCCAAAATTCTGCGGATCAGGCAGACCCAGCTTTTCAAACAGCGCGATGGCGCGGGCCTCGGCCTCGGCCCTTGTGGCGCGTTTGTGGTGGATCGTGGCTTCGGTGATTTGCTCCATCAGGCGCTTGGCCGGATTGAATGACGCGGCGGCCGATTGGGCGACATAGGTGACTTCGGCGCCGCGCAGCGCCCGCAGACGCCGCAGGCCGCCTTTCAGGATGTCGCGGCCGTTCACAAAAACCTCGCCGCCGGTGATTTCGACACCGCCACGGCCATAGCCCATGGCCGCCAGCCCGATGGTGGATTTCCCGGCGCCAGATTCCCCGATCAGCCCCAGCACCTTGCCCGGTGCCAGATCGAAATCGACGCCATGCACGATCTCTATTTCCTGCGGGCGCTCGCCGGGGGGGTATACCGTGGCGCCAATCTTCAGGTTGCGAACCTTGACCAGTGGTGCATCGGTCATCCCCGGCCCCCTTTCAGCGATGTGGTGCGGTTCAGGATCCAGTCGGCCACCAGATTGATCGAAATGCACAGCGTGGCGATGGCATAGGCCGGATAAAGCGCCGCCTGAATGCCGTAATTGATACCCTCTTTGTTTTCTTTCACGATCCCGCCCCAATCGGCTTGGGGTGGTTGCACCCCAAGGCCAAGGAACGACAGGGTGGACACGAACAGCACCATAAAGATGAACCGAAGCCCCATTTCCGCGACCAGCGGCGACAGGGCATTCGGCAGGGTTTCACGGAAAATGATCCAGCCGATCTTTTCGCCCCGCAGGCGCGCGGCTTCGACGTAATCCATGACGGTGATGTCCACCGCCACGGCGCGGGCCAGGCGATAGACGCGGGTGCTGTCCAGCAGCCCCATCAACAAGATCAGCATGGTGACAGTGGTCGGCATCACCGACAACACCACCAACGCAAAAATCAGCGATGGAATGGACATGATCAGATCGACAAACCGTGACAGGGCCTGATCAATCCACCCGCCGGAAACCGCCGCGAAAAACCCCAGAACCGATCCGGTGACAAAGCTAAGCACCGTGGCCATTGTGGCGATAAAGATCGTGGTGCGCCCGCCATAGATCATCCGGCTGAGCAAGTCGCGCCCGATGCTGTCAGTGCCCAGCAAAAACTGCGAGGACGACGGCTCCCAGACATCTCCGACCACCTCGGCCATGCCATAGGGGGCGATCAGGGGCGCAAAGATTGCCATCAGGAAATAGACGGCGGTAAAAGCCAGCCCGATCATGGCGGATATGGGAATATTCTTCATTTTGGATGTCTCAGGCGCGGATTGGCAAGGATCGAAACGATATCGGCCACAAGGTTCAGACCGATATAGACGGCGGCAAAGATAAGCCCGCAGGCCTGCACCACCGGCACGTCACGCTTGGACACATGGTCCACCAGATACTGCCCCATGCCCGGATAGGCAAAGACCACCTCGACCACGACAACGCCGACCACCAGATAGGCCAGGTTCAGCATCACCACGTTGACAATTGGCGCGATGGCATTGGGAAAGGCGTGTTTGCGAATGACGGTCAGCGCCCGCAAACCCTTTAGCTCGGCTGTTTCGATATAGGCCGATTGCATCACGTTCAGGATCGCGGCGCGTGTCATGCGCATCATATGCGCCAGCACGACCAGGGTCAGCACCATGACCGGGATTGCGATGGCATTCAGCTTGGCGCCAAGGCTCATGCTGTCATTCACGATGGCCACCGATGAAAAAACACCCATGCGGATCGCCACCCAATAAATCAGCACATAGCCGATCATGAATTCAGGGATGGAAATGGTGGCCAACGTCACCCCCGAGATAAGCTTGTCTGGCCAGCGGTCCTTGAACCGCACCGCAAGCAGGCCCAGCAAAATCGCCAGCGGCACGGCGATGACTGCGGCCCAAAAGGCCAGGAACATGGTGTTTTTCAGACGCGCGGCCAAACTGTCGGCGATGTCACGCCCATTGGTCAGCGCGGTGCCCAGATCGCCTTGCAGCACCCCGCCCAGCCAATTGAAATAGCGGGTCAGGGGGGGATCGTTCAGGCCCAGTTCTTCGCGCAGGTTGGCCAGGCTTTCGGGCGTGGCCGATTGCCCCAGAATTTGTTGCGCCACGTCACCGGGCAGGATGGTCGTGCCCGCAAAAATCAAAATCGAAGCCGCAAAAAGCAACAACAGACCCAGCGCCAAGCGCTGGGTCACAAGTTTTACAATCGGATGAACCACGGGGTTTTATGCTTTCCAGGTTTTCTTGAACGCATACCAGTTCATCTGAGGACCATTTGGATCGCCTTCATATCCCTGCACCTTGTTGGACACAGCATCGATGAAATCGTTGAACATCGGCAGGATCAGTCCGCCTTCGTCGCGCAGCATGGCGCCCATTTTGGAATAGAGCGCCTTGCGTTTGCTGTTGTCCAGCTCGGCGCGGGCGGTCATAAGCATATCGTCGAATTCGGGCCGTTTGAAACGGGTGTCGTTCCAGTCAGCCGTGGACAGATAGGCCGTGGTATACATCTGGTCCTGAACTGGACGCCCGCCCCAATAAGACGCACAGAAGGGCTGTGCGTTCCAGACCTCGGACCAATAGCCGTCGTTGGGCTCGCGCTTGATCTCAAGCGGGATACCGGCAGCTTGGGCCGATTGCTGGAACAACGCCGCCGCGTCGACCGCACCTGGGAAGGCACCGTCGGCTGTGCGCAGGATAATCGGTGATCCGTCATGGCCCGATTTCTTGTAATGTTCCGCCGCCTTGGCCAGATCGAATTCGCGCTGGGGGATGCTGCTGTCAAACAACGGATAGGCCGCGTTGATTGGCATGTCATTGCCAATACCGCCATAGCCCTGAAGGATCTTGTCGACCATTTCCTGACGGTTGATGGCATATTTCAACGCCAGGCGCAGCTCGTTGTTGTCAAAGGGTGCGGTGTCGATATGCATGATAAAGACATAGTGTCCGCGCCCCGATACGTTACGCACGCTTAGGGTTGGCGCACGGTCAAGCAGTTTGGCGATTTTTGGCTCAACCCGGTTGATCGCATCGACCTGACCCGATTGCAGCGCAGCGGTCCGGGCGGTTGCATCGTTCAGCACGATGATTTCCGAACTGTCGTAATGGCCGGTGGTGGATTGATCGCCGCCCCAATAATTATCGCGGCGTTTATAAAGCTGGCGCACACCGGGTTCGTCGGCCTCAAGCGTATAGGCGCCGGTGCCAATGGCTGCGCCGGGGTTGTCAAAGCCACCATCGGGCTGAATCATCAGGTGATAGTCGGCCATCAGATAGGGCATGTCGGCGTTTCCAACGCCCAGCGTCAGTTCGAACACATCGCCATCGGTGCGCATGGATTCAATGCCCTGCACGATGCCAAGGGCGCCGGATTTCGAATCCTCGTTTGTGTGGCGCTCCATTGTGCGCATCACGTCCTCGGCTGTGACGGTCTTGCCGTTTGAAAACTCGATCCCTTGGCGGACCTTGAACCGCCAGGTCTTGGCGTCGGACGATCCTTCAAAGCTTTCGGCGACCAGGCCGCTCAGGTTGCCATCAGGGCCAACCTCGACCAACGGCTCGCCCCAATGGCGTCCGCCGGCAATCGGCACATCCGATGACCAGGTGGCCGGGTCTTGGCTGTTGGTGGATTCGCCGCCCTGAACGCCCATTTTGAAATCACCGCCCGCGACCGGGCCTGCGGCCTTGGCCGCGCCGGCCAGCATGGTGTTTGCAACAGCGGCGGTCACACCCAAAGCGGCGGCGCGTCCGACGAATTCGCGGCGCGTCATCAGCCCCTTGCTGACGCGTTCCGACAGATGTTGAAGTTCTTTATTCATTGATGTTCTCCCTTTTGGTTCCGCATATTTATCAGCGGTTTTTTATTGATTGATGAGTCAAGTTTGCGCATTTTGGATAATGCCGCAAGGTTTTTTTCTGGCTCTTGCCGGTATTTGATCACATGTGGTCCCGAGGTATCTCGTCCTTTATGTCGCGCTCATAGACAAGCACATCGTTCTCATAGGCCGCAACCCTTGCCGCCAAGAAAAAGTGGGTTTCAGTGCTGTGCATCTCGCAGGTGGTCTCGGTGCGCAGGCGGATGTTGTCGCGCTCTTGCTCGTCTGTCCAATGGCAAAACCCCCTTGCTGACAAGGGATTGCCGGGATGGATCGACCATGTTTCGCGGGCGCAGGATCCGCTGATCAAACCATGATTTGCGTCCTGAACTTTGCCAAAATCATCCAAAATATTCAGCGTGACCAGACCGCTGCCAAGGTCTGTGGTTTGGGTCCGCTCGGAATTTGCGGCGCGCAGCACATGGGTTTGCAAGGGGTCGGCGGCCGTGGGCGGGGCAAAGTGATATTCATCGCCGCCGGTGGTCGCGCGGGTCGGCACCTCAATGCGGCCCAAAGACAGATGCAGGCCGGCGCTCTGCGGGCTGGGCCAGATCAGCGGCCAATAGGCGGTCGACACGGCCACCCGCAACCTGTGCCCCTTTGGCAAACGATAGGCGATATGATCCAGATCAAGCTGAATGTCATAGGATTGTCCGGGGATCAGCGGTGTGGGGTTGGCCGCCCCGTCCCGGTGGCTTAGGTTCAGCACCCCATAGGTGATCCGCGTCGAGGCGCCATCGGGATGCAGGTGGTTCAACCGCACCGCGATCTGGGCCTGCGGTTGATCGGCGCTCAGTCGCAGATGAAGGCGCGGCGCGCCGACGATGTCCATATCCCCAGGCAAGGGGGCGCTGTCAAACACCGCAGAACGCGCGTCGTCGCTGCGTTGATCCGATGGCATCTCTGGCCCCAGCCAGATGGCACAGTATTCGCCGCTCGCCGCCCCACAATCATGGGGGGATTTCACAAAGCTGTTCAGCTTGGCAGAGTGATCGCCAAGGGTTTGTTCCCCCAGATGAAAGGTCGTGACGGGCAGGTCGCTGCCGGCGCGATTGTCTTGGGTGATCCAACGTCCCGGCCGGGTTTCGTACCAGGCCGCTGGCCGCACCCCGTCCATCAGGTAAACGCGATAATCTGGGTCGCTATCGGCGCCGGTGTCGGCCCCCTTCAGCCAGCGGTCCCACCATTTCAGCGCCTCTTGCAGGAAACCGATGCGCGGTTCAGGCACGGCAAAATGCGGATATTTATGCACCCACGGCCCGATGATGCCCTTGGCCCCCGGCAGGGCACGGACCAATTGCGGCACTGCGTTTTTATAGGAATCGCCCCAGCCACCAATGGCCAGCACCTTGGCCTTGATGCTGTCATAGGTTTCAC
>CAKZPD010000032.1 GCA_937138475.1 uncultured Sulfitobacter sp.
GGCCGTGTCTTAGGCCGGATCGAGCGAGAGCATTCCCTTGTCATTGGCCAATGCGCGCATTTTCAGCTGTAACTTTTCGAAGGCGCGCACTTCGATCTGGCGAATGCGCTCGCGGCTGACGTTGTAGGCGGCGCTGAGTTCTTCCAGGGTTACGGGTTTTTCGCTGAGCCGGCGCTGTGTGAGGATGTCGCGTTCGCGGTCATTCAGCACGCTCATTGCTTTGGTCAGCAGGGCGCGGCGCGCCTCGAGTTCATTGCGCTCTTCGTAGTCGCCCGCCTGGTCGGCGTCTTCATCTTCGAGCCAGTCCTGCCATTGCATGGTGCCTTCGCCATCGCTGCCGACGGTGGCATTGAGCGAGGCATCACCGCCCGCCATACGGCGGTTCATGGAAATGACCTCGGCTTCGGTGACGCCAAGATCGGTGGCAATGCGGGTGACGTTTTCGGGGCGCAGATCGCCTTCTTCCAAGGCGCCGATCCGGTTCTTGGCTTTGCGCAGGTTGAAGAACAGCTTTTTCTGCCCCGAAGTGGTGCCCAGTTTGACCAGGGACCAGCTGCGCAGGATATATTCCTGGATGCTGGCCCGGATCCACCACATGGCATAGGTGGCAAGGCGAAAGCCTTTTTCGGGGTCGAACCGTTTGACCGCCTGCATCAGGCCGACGTTGGCCTCGGAAATGACCTCGGCCTGGGGCAGACCATAGCCGCGATAGCCCATCGCGATCTTGGCGGCCAACCGCAGGTGCGATGTCACCATTTTATGCGCAGCGGCGGTATCGCCTTTTTCCACCCAGGCTTTTGCCAGCATGTATTCTTCCTCGGGCTCGAGCAGAGGAAACTTGCGAATTTCCTGCATATAGCGGTTCAGGCCCCCTTCGGGTGTCGGGGCGGGAAGATTTGCGTAATTGGCCATGATGTGCCTTTCGATGTATATCGGCTTAACATGAATATGGGAACTAAACCGATCAGTTCAAGTGGGCTTACCGCGAAAACATTAACCGATGGTTTACCTCTCGTGCAGCCGGAAAACGCCGGCCTCACGGTGTTGTGCGGTTGGGGGGGGCGATGGCGCCCTAGGGGGCGGGCTGGCGCAATTGCGTCAAAAGCCCGGCCATATCCGCCGGCAGCTTGGCCTCGAATCGCAGGGCCTGGCCGGTGATTGGATGCTCAAAGCCCAAAACCGCTGCGTGCAGCGCCTGCCGGACAAAGCCCTGAACGGCTTGGGCTGCGGCCTCGGGCAGGGCACGGGCCGCCAGTTTGCGTTTGCCGCCATAGACCGGATCCCCGACCAAACCGTGGCCGGCATGGGCCATATGGACCCGAATTTGATGGGTGCGCCCGGTTTCCAGCCAACATTCCATCAGGGCCAGAACCTCGGGGGTGCCAAAGCGTTCAATGGTGCGGGCCCGCGTCACCGCATGGCGCCCACCCTGAAACAGCACCGCCTGACGCTGGCGATCGGTCTTGTGACGCGCCAGTTGCGTGGTCAGCTTGAGGATATTGCCCGGCTCGAACGAGGCGCCCTTGATGCCGCGCAGCCGTGGATCATTGGCATCAGGCACCCCGTTGACCAGCGCCTTGTAATATCGTTCGACACTGTGTTCGGCAAATTGACGGGCCAGGCCATGATGGGCCGCGTCCGACTTGGCCACAACCAACAACCCCGAGGTTTCCTTATCGATCCGGTGCACGATACCGGGGCGTTTCATCCCCCCCACACCCGAAAGCGCCGCGCCGCAATGGGCCATCAACGCGTTGACCAACGTGCCGGACGGCGATCCGGGCGCCGGGTGCACCACCATGCCCGCCGGTTTGTTGACAACGATCAGATCTGCGTCTTCAAAGACCACATCGAGCGGGATATCTTCGGGCTGAATATGGCTTTCGCTGGCCTCGTGCAGGGTGATGTCGACGTGATCGCCCGCCGTCACCCGCGCCTTGGCATCCTGCACGGCGGCGCCATTCACCGCCACGGCGCCCGCTTCGATCAGCCGCGCCAACCGGGTGCGCGACAGCGATTCCGCGGCTGGCACATCCCGCGCAAGCGCTTTATCAAGACGGGGCGGCGGCGTATCGCCGATGGTAAAGCTGATCTGGCGGAGCGACATGGCAAATCCTGACGAAAACACGGCCGAAGCCCGGAACCTGCGGTTCCTGAGGCGGTTGGTTACGGCGTTGACCGCAACAATGATTGGCGGGCTTTTAGTCATCATCGCACTGATTGTCATCCGTTTCTCGGACAATCGCGTCGAATTACCCGATCACATCCGCCTGCCCGCCGGCGCCCAGGCCACCGCCTTTACCCAAGGTCGCGATTGGATCGCCATCGTGACAGAAGAAAACCAGATCTTGATCTATGGCCACAACGCAAAGCTGCGCCAGGTGATCACCATTGACAAGGGCCAGACCGCTGACTGATCCAGCCGACTGATCCAACCAGCATCATTGGGGAAAAACCTTGCGCCAAAAGGGGGATGGTACCACCTCCCCGGCTTGAACGGGGGACCTCCTGATCCACAATCAGGCGCTCTAACCAACTGAGCTAAGGCGGCACTGGGGCGGATTTAGCGCGGGCGACATCGGATTGCAAGGGCTATGGGCACGGCAAATCGCCGAAATCCGCGGAAATATCCCGACAGTTTTTCGTGGCGCGCCGGGCGGGGCTGTGCTGCCGTCTCTTGCAATTTCATACCCCCCGCGCTAGCGATGGCCAACAACCAAGGAGGCCACTATGGGCATCGACACCGAACGCGACATCGAAGCCAACCTGCAAATTGGCCCCACAAACACCGGCATGGTCCGGATCTTTGTCGAGGCAGAAGGCACGGAAATCCCAATGGATTTCACCCCCGATGACGCCATGGAAATCGCCGAGGAAATTATGGCCGCCGCCCGCGCTGCCAGCAAAAGCAAATAACCAAGGCCGCGCGCAACCGCCGCACCACCGGGCGGCCAGCCGCGATGCGGCGCGCCCGGCCCTAGGGCTGCATTGGATCGCATAACTGCTGCAACCGCCGCGCCGCTGTGCGGGCAAATGTCCGGGTCAGTTTGCGCCGGCGCGCGGGCGACAAAAGCTGGGCCGGCGCGTCGCGCAGACCCTCGGCGCCATAGCCGTCGGCGATGATGATCCCGCCATCTTCCGGCAACAGATCCAGATCAAAATCACGGCCCACAGCCCAATAATACCGGTCGCACCACGGCAAATAGCCAGACCACTTGCGATCGCTCAGGAAATCGGCGCGCGACGATTTGCACTCAACGATCCATATTTCACCCTTGGGGCCAAGGGCCATCACATCCACCCGCAGACCCCGCTGCGGCACCACTTCAGGCACCGATACAAACCCAAGCTCGGCCAGGTATCGCGCCACACCGCGTGCCAAAACGGCGCCGGACGCCCCCTCCCATGGGGAATTCCCAGAATTATCCATGGATGCAAATTGAACAAACTGGGAACGAAACGCAAGCGCGATGAAAAACCGCCCCTGCCACAGCTTGGCCCTTGCAGCACCCCCTCAGCCGGACTACCTAAGCAGGGTGACGGGTGCTGCTATGTTCGTGACTGGTTACATTCCAGTGGCCTTAAGCAAATCCGAGGGGGCTGGCTCTGTCTTGGCCCTGGCCTGGTTACCTGGCGCCCACCTGTACATACAGGTCCTCGGGAATACATACTAAAACGGCACCCGCGGGCCCGTCACACCAGGCCGCCGGCGCGGCCCCTCGGCCCGCACCCGCACCGCAACAGGCTGCTCCGCAACAAACCGCAGGGTCAAAAGCTGGCGCATCCAAGAGGTAACTCTTTCAAACATTTCGGCTCTCCTTACCCAACCAAGATGGGCCCTCCCCGCCCAATGTCCAGAGCCGCCCAAAGGTTTTTTCCGCCCGCCCACAGCCGGCCCACAGCCCGCAACCGGCCGCCACAGGCCCGCCGCCTTGCCGCCACCTGGCCTTCTTTTGTTCTTAAATATCCCCGCCGGAGGCTCCTGCCCCAACCGCGCGCGCAACCGTCATTCCGGCGCGCCCTATTGGATTCCGGCGCGCCCTATTGGGAAAACGCCTCGGGGCGGTTTTCATGGGCCATATGATCCAGCACCGCATTGACGAATTTTGGCTCTTTGCTGTCGGGGAAAAACGCCCGCGCCACATCGACATATTCGGAAATCACCACCCGCGGCGGCGTTTGCGGATCGCGCAGCTCGGCGCCGGCGGCCCGGAACAATCCGCGCAGCGTCGGGTCGATCCGCCCCAATGGCCATTTTGCCACCAGCGCCCGATCGGTCAGCTGGTCAATGCTGGCCTGATAATTTACCGCATCCTCCAGAACGCGGGAAAACAGCACCACATCGCCATCCTGCATTTCCGCGCCTTCATAAGTGGCGCCAAAGCGATGCTCCAGAAACTCGCGCCGCACCGCCTCGACGGTCTGGCCGGAATGCTCCATCTGAAACAGCGCCTGCACCGCATACAGCCTAGAGGCCGATTTCATCTTGCGGCGCTGGTTGCCCGACAGGTTGCTGTGAACTGTGCTCATGCTGTGGTCGATCCATCTGTGCTGGTGGCGATCAGGGTTCCGGCCCCTGTGGGCTTAAAGCCGACGCCCTTGGTTTGGGCGCCCCACTTACGGGCCAGCGCCACCAGATGCAAGGCCGCAGCCGCCGCGCCGCCCCCTTTGTTTTGTGCCGCCGGATCGGCCCGCACCTCGGCCTGGGCGCGATTTTCCACCGTCAGGATGCCATTGCCGATGCACAGCCCCTGAAGCCCCAGCAGGCCAAGCGCCCTGGAACTGTCGTTGCAAACGGTTTCGTAATGGGTCGTCTCGCCCCGGATCACACAGCCCAGCGCCACATAGCCGTCAAAATTGCTGCGCCGGTCGGAAATACCGATGGCGGTGGGGATCTCAAGCGCGCCGGGCATCTCGATCAGATCCCAGCTGCCCCCGGATGCTTCGATCTCGGCCTTGGCGCCCTGCACCAGATTATCGGCAATATCCTTGTAATAGGGCGATACCACGATCAATATTTTCACCGGGCGGTCGAATGTGGCCCGCGGCATGACATAGTGGTTTTCAGAACCGGCCATCTGGCTTTCCTTTGATCAGGGTTACTTGGTAATCGGGCGCGTGCCCACAATGCTCAGGTGATAGGCATCCAACCCAACATAGCGCGTTTGCGGGCTGTCGGTCAGCAAAATCAACTCGCTCACCCCAAGGGATGACAATATCTGCGCCCCGACCCCCGTGCGTTTGACCGTGCGCGGGCCTTCATCATCATCGCTGTCAAGGCGCAGCTTGGGATGCGGCTCGCGGAACAGCACCACGGCGCCGCGCCCCTCGGCTTCGATAATCTGCATCGCACGCGGCAGCTCGTCCGCCGGGCTTGGCCCCAGGCCCAGCACATCCTCAAGCGCATTCAGCGCATGGGTGCGCACCAGCACCGGCTCGGGCGTGGTGATATCGCCCTTGGACAGCACCACATGGTCGGTGCCGGTGATTTCATCCGCGAACACCCGCATCAGCCAATCCCCGCCAAAGGCCGATGTCACCGCGCGGCAATCGCGCTCGCGCAGCAGGTTGTCGTGTTTGTGGCGATAGGCGATCAGATCGCTGATGGTGCCAATCTTCATGTCATGGGTTTTGGCAAATGTGACCAGATCCGGCAGGCGCGCCATGGTTCCGTCTTCTTTCATGATCTCGCAGATCACCCCGGACGGGTGCAACCCGGCAAGGCGGCTGATGTCCACCGCCGCTTCGGTATGGCCGGCGCGCACCAGAACCCCGCCCCAACGCGCCCGCAGGGGGAACACATGGCCGGGCGTTGCGATATCGGCCGCGCCTTTGGTTTCATCAATCGCCACAGCAATGGTCAGCGCCCGGTCTGCGGCCGAAATCCCCGTGCTGACCCCCTCGCGGGCTTCGATCGACACGGTAAAGGCTGTTTCATGACGTGAAGAATTGTTTACTGCCATCATAGGCAGGCCCAGATCTTCGATCCGCTGCGCCGTCATTGGCAAACAGATCAACCCGCGCCCATGGGTCGCCATGAAGTTCACGGCTGCCGCATCGGCAAACTGCGCCGGGATAACCAGATCGCCTTCGTTTTCGCGATCTTCGTGATCAACCAGAATATACATCCGCCCGGCGCGGGCCTCGGCGATGATATCTTCGATCGGGGCGATGGCCGCGCGCAGGGTCTGTTCGACCGGACCGGGGGTTTCAAAGCTCATGGGGCGGGGCGCCTTTCATTTCGTATGGTGCCCAGCTGATAGCCCAAGGCCGGGCTGTTGGCCAGCAGGCATTGCGCCCTTTGCCGCAAGCCCCCCGGTATTGCCGGCGCCTTGGCACCCTATTGCCCTGCGCTAGGCCGGCATCTGCGCCAGCCGCGCCACATAGCGCGCCAGGGTGTCGATCTCTAGGTTGATTTCATCCCCAACCACAGCCGCGCCCCAGGTGGTCATATCCTTGGTGTGCGGAATAAAATTGATGCCAAAATCACAGCCATCCACATCATTGACCGTCAAAGACGTGCCGTTCAGCGCAACCGATCCCTTGGGGGCGATAAACCGCGCCAGCGTTTCCGGCGCGCGCAGGGTCACGCGGGTGCTGTCGCCTTCGTCCTGCATGGCAACGATCCGCGCCACCCCGTCCACATGCCCCGAAACGATATGGCCGCCCAATTCATCGCCCACCCGCAAGGCGCGCTCAAGATTGACCCGCGTCCCGACGCGCCAGGCGCCAAGGTTGGTCTTGGACAGGGTCTCGGCGCTGATCTGCACATCATACCAGTCAGCCCCCAGATCAACGACCGTCAAACAAACCCCATCCGAAGCAATCGAGGCCCCCAGATCAATCTTGCTTGTGTCATAGGCGGTCTGAATGCGCGCGCGCAAATCGCCCTGTTGTTCGATCTGTGAAATGGTGCCGATATCGGTGATGATGCCCGTAAACATAAAGTGCCCTCTGATCTGCCGCGCCGCGCCCGGACGCCCCGAACAGGTAGCGGCCCCAAACAAGGCTGGCAAGGCCCCGATGCCGACATCGGTCAACACAAAAGCCGCAAGAGGCGCGGCCTGGCACCCATGCACAGCGTCCAGGCCCCGGCATCGGCCCTGGCCTTGGCATTGGCCCTGACAAAGGGCCTGCGCCTCAGGCGATCAGATCCGTCAGGGCGGCCGGGTTCAAAATATCCACCGCCCCGCGCCGCAGCGCAATCCAGCCCCGGCGCTGAAACTCCTGCAACTGCCTTGAGACAACCTCGCGGGCGGTGCCCAGTTCCGCCGAAAGCTGCTGATGCGTGGTGGCAACACTGGCCTGCCCCTGCGCCAGCTCCATCAAGCGCTGCGCCAGGCGGATGTCCATACGCTGAAAGGCCACTTCGTCAATGACCAGAAACAGATCGGTGATCCGCTTGGAAAACGCCGCGAACACAAAGTTGCGAAATTCCTTCGACCCGGCGACCAAATCATCAAACAGCCCGCGCGGCACAGCCGCAGTGCGCACCGGGGTTTCTGCAATCCCCTCGGCGGCATAATTCTCAAAGGCCAGCAAACAGGCCGTGGTCAGAACACAGCTTTCGCCCGCCTGAATACGATACAGCACGATCTCGCGGCCGCCGCCCGATACCTGCTGCACCCGGATCGTGCCATCCAGCAAGAACAGCATATTTTCCGGCGATATGTCCGGGCCAAAGACCGTCGCCCCCTTGGGAAAATCAACCAGCTTGCTGCCACGCGTCAAACGCGCCTTCAAATCATCGCTCAGCCGCGAAAGCCCGAAAAAACGTTCGACCCAATCGCCCGTTGTGTTGATCATGGCCCGGCCTGCCCCCCTGCCCGCGTGTTGCGCACATGTTGCAAAAGCCGCCGCCTCAGCACAAGCGGATTATACAACGTCAAAGACAGGCAAAGACGCTTTGGCCAAGGGATGCGGGGCGGCAGGGCGGGCCAGATGGCAAGCCAGGCTTGCCGATGGGCCGCCCGCCGCGCCGCGATCAGCCCGCCGCACCCCAGGCGACAAAGGCGCCATTGCGGTAATCGGGCTTGCCGTAATCAAAGGCGCTGTCATCGGGCAAACACAGCCGCCCGCCCGCCGCGCGCAGCACCGCGTCACCGGCGCCCGTGTCCCATTCCATCGTAGGGCCAAAGCGCGGGTAAACATCGGCCTCGCCCGCCGCCACCAGACAAAACTTGAGCGATGACCCGATCGACACCGTATCGGTGATCCCCTGCCCGGCCAGCCAGGCATCGGTTTGCGCATCGCGGTGCGACGCGCTGGCCACCGCCACACGGCCAGACGCCGGCACCGCCCGCACCTGCATGGCGCGCCGGGTGCCATCGCGGCTTTCAAAGGCGCCGATGCCCTTGCCACCGCTGAACATCCGGTCCAGCGCCGGGGCAAAAACCACCCCCATCACCGGTACCCCATGTTCGATCAGCGCGATATTGACCGTGAATGATCCCTTGCCATCGCGTTTCAGGAACTCTTTCGTGCCGTCCAGCGGATCCACCAGGAAAAACTGTGCCGGCGCGGCAAGCGCATGGCTGGCGGCGTTTTCCTCGGAAATCACCGTCACATCCGGCGCTATGCGTTTCAACGCCGCAAGGATCACCGCCTCGGCGGCCTTGTCGGCAAGGGTCACCGGGCTGCCATCGCCTTTGAAATCGGCCTGGGCATCCGTGCCATAGATCTCCATGATCTTGGCGCCCGCCTCTCGGGCCACCGGCTCAAGCGCGTCAATCAGCGCTTGATAGGAAAGCTCTTGTTGCTGTGTCATGCTGAAATCAACCCCATGCTTTCCAGTTTCAAAAGCACCTGATGCGCACAGTTGTCCACCTCGGCGTTCAAGGTCTCAAGCGCCAGTTCAGGATTTTCGGGCACGTCATAAGGGTCTGAAATGCCTGTGAACTCTTTGATTTTGCCTTCGCGCGCCAGCTTATACAGCCCCTTGCGGTCACGGCGTTCGCATTCTTCGATGCTGGTCGCCACATGCACCTCGACAAAGGCGCCGTGGGCCTCGACGTCTTCGCGCACCGCCCGGCGGGTGGTGGCATAGGGGGCAATCGGCGCGCAGATGGCGATGCCGCCGTTCTTGGTGATCTCGGACGCGACATACCCGATGCGGCGGATGTTCAGATCGCGGTGTTCCTTGGAAAAGCCCAGCTCGCTGCTCAGGTTTTTGCGCACGATATCGCCATCCAGCAGGGTCACAGGACGTCCGCCCATTTCCATCAGCTTGACCATAAGCGCATTGGCGATGGTCGATTTGCCCGATCCCGAGAACCCGGTGAAAAAGACGGTAAAGCCCTGCCGCGACCGTGGCGGCTTGGTCTTGCGCAGCTCGGTCACCACTTCGGGGAATGAAAACCATTCGGGGATCTCAAGCCCTTCGGCCAGACGGCGGCGCAATTCGGTCCCCGAAATATTCAGGATCGTCACCTTATCCTTGTCTGCGATCTCGTCGTTGGGTTCGTATTGGGCGCGCTCTTGCACATAGACCATGTGCTTAAAGTCCACCATTTCGATGCCCATTTCCTCTTGATGGGCGCGGAACAGATCCTGCGCGTCATAGGGGCCGTAAAAATCATCGCCGGCGCTGTTCTTGCCCGGCCCGGCGTGATCGCGCCCCACGATGAAATGGGTGCAGCCGTGGTTCTTGCGGATCAGCCCGTGCCAGACGGCCTCGCGCGGGCCGGCCATGCGCATCGCCAGGTTCAGCAGGCTCATCGAGGTGGTGGCAGACGGGTATTTATCAAGCACCGCCTCATAGCAGCGCACGCGGGTGAAATGATCGACATCGCCCGGTTTGGTCATGCCCACGACCGGATGGATCAGCAGGTTGGCCTGCGCCTCTTTTGCCGCGCGAAAGGTCAATTCCTGATGCGCGCGGTGCAGCGGGTTGCGCGTCTGAAACGCCACCACCTTGCGCCAGCCCAGCTTGCGAAAATAGGCGCGCAATTCGTTGGGGGTATCGCGCCGGGCGCGAAAATCATAATGCACCGGTTGTTGAATGCCCGTCACCGGGCCGCCCAGATAAATCTTGCCCGCGTGATTATGCAGATAGTTCACCGCCGGATGGGCGCTGTCATCAGCACCAAAGACCTTTTCCGCCTCGCGCGCCTTGTCAGGCGCCCAGCGATCGGTCACCGTCATCGTCGCCAGAATAACCCCCTCTTGGTCGCGCAGGGCGATATCTTGTCCGATTTCAATGCTCTCGGCAAAGGCTTCGCCCACATCCAGCGTGATCGGCATCGGCCACAGCGCCCCATCGGCCAGCCGCATGTTGTCCACCACGCTGTCGTAATCGGCTTCGGACAAGAACCCCTTGAGAGGGCTGAACCCGCCATTCATCAACAGCTCAAGGTCACAAATCTGGCGCGGCGTCAGATCATGGCTGATCAAATTTCCAGCCTCGACTTTGAGCTTTTGCGCGCTGTCATACGACACATATAGCTCGGGAATGGGGGCAAGGTTCGGGGTCATTTCAACGTCCTCGTTGGTAAAAATATTACTGCGCAGGGCCGGGCCTTGCGTCTTTGGCGACAATAACTGCCGCGGTTGATAGCGGACTGTCCCATGGGGGACAATCCGATTGCGTTCATGGGGTGTTTTTAGACAAATTCCGCCTCGTATTCGGCGTAGCGGGCTTTGACCCAATCATTCTCAAGCCCAAATTCGGACAGGGAATATTCATGTTTGCCATGTTTGCCTTTGGGGTTCTTGGCATGGTGATCGGCGATGGCCGCGCGGCGATCATCGGGCAAGGACAGCCCGCAAAAGCCATAGATGCTCTCGACCGTTGCCAGGGGATCGCGCATCATATCGCGATAGCGCACATCCAGAATGCGATCCGGGAATTCGGCCCGCGCGGCGGCCATCTTGGCAAGGGACACGTCGGTCATTTCCACCAGGGCCTGCGCCTCTTTTTCAGCGTCCAGGCGATTGACCGCCAGCGACCGTGTGGTCCGCCCCAGGCTGAAATAGCTGCCCATCTGTTCGACGATATCCCGGTGGGTCAGGATCACCTGCGCCTCGGGGATCGCGGTCAGCAGCTCGCGAAGGCCGTCATTGTGATCCGGGGCCTTCAGAACCAGCCGCTTGCCCGGATATTCGCCCTGAAGATAGGTCAACAAATCCCGATAGTCGCGATATTTTTCTGTTTTATCAGCGCTTTGCTGCCAGCTTTGAAAGCCATAGACCGGCGCGGCATTCCAGAACAATCGCGAATATCCCGACAGCCCGATCATCCATATGCACTCTTCTGGCGATTCGGCGCGGATCAGGTGGCTGGCGTCCAGTTCCGGCGTGATCTTGCGCCGCACCTCGTTCAGGGCATCGACCTCGGCGATGCGGGCCGCTTTGGTGTCCTGCGCCCCGCGCGGGAATGGGCGGTTCAACTGCCAGAACGGCAAGGACGCATGGGCCGGGTCCGCCGCCAGAAGGCGATGCAGGAATGTCGTGCCGGTGCGCGGCAACCCGGTCACCACGATGGGCGGGACCAAAGGGGCCGCAAGGCGCTCGGGTTGTTCGGTCCGCACCTGTTGCAGCAACAATCGGTTGGTCAATTGGGTGCGGATCACCCCCGCCATCAGCAAACGCCCATAGGGGTTCAGGTCTGCATCTTCGTTAACCGACGCGCACAACCGTTCAAGCGGCTCTTTGAAGCTGGGCGCGCCAAAATCGGTCAATCCGATTTCATCGCAAGCCGCCTGTTGCAGCCAATCAAGGGAAAATTCCGCCGGGACAGCCTGCATCGCATCCGCCAACTGCGGAAATTGCGCTGTGATACGGTCCATGATGCTCATTTTGGTTACCAATCTCTTTGAACGGCCAGTTCGGCCTGATTTACAATGCTGCCCGGCGCTTGCGGGCCGGGTTCGATCCGCAGCCAGTCAATGCGGCCGGGATAGGCAAAGCTGCCGCGCCCCTCGCATTCGGCCGAAACCTTGGTTTTGCGGTCAAGCCCGATGTCCAGCCCTTCGCCGTTCAGCATAAGGATGGCCGGCGACATGTCGACCTGGCCACGGGCCAGATCCTGACCGTCAGCCTGCAAGGACACCTGTGCGCTGGCTTGCAGATTGCCCTGGGCCTTGTGATCAATCACCAAGGTCTGCCGCCCCGGAGCGATCGGCAGGCGCAGCTCGTGTTTGGTCAGGGCGCCGCTGTTGTAATGCACCACAAGGTCTTGCCCGATGACAAAGGCGGTCATCCCCTTGAGGCTGTCACCCAGCGCAAACAAGACCCCTTCCATTGCGGCCTCATATTCAAACGGCAAGGTCAGAACATAGTCGCGGTCCGCCACCAGCGGGCTGACGCGCACGGCGTTATACCCTTCGGTCCCCGGATAGAACGTATGAACCCGGTTGACCCTGCCCGCATGATCCGGCGCGTTGGTCAGCGCCCGCACCAAGGTGCGGTTATCCAGCGGATAGGCAAAATTCGCAAAGGCGTCCTGGTCGTATTCTTCGATCAGGCGGGCCAGAATATCCGGGTGCTGTTTGGACAGGTCATTGCATTCGGTCGGGTCGGCCTCAAGATCGAACAACATCCAATTGTCCAGGTCGATCTTGGTCCCCGGCGGCTGCAACGATCCGATTTTCCATTTGCCATTGATAAAACCACGATTGCCTTCCAGTTCAAAATACTGCCGCGACCGGCGCGAGGGGGCGGCGCCATCGGTCAGCATCGGCAAGAACGACACCCCGTCCTGGCCGCGCGTGCGATACCCGTTGAAGGCCTGCGGGTAATCAAGCCCCAAAAGGTCAAGCACCGTCGGTGCAATATCGGTGACATGCACCCAAGACGGGCGCACCGCCCCGCCATCCTTGATCCGATTGGGCCAATGCATCAAGAACGGCACGCGAATGCCGCCGTTCATCGGCGTACGTTTGAAAAACCGGAACGGGGTGTTGCCCGCGTTGCCCCACCCTTTGGGATAAGCAGGCGAGGTATTGACCGCCCCCAGGATGCCGTCCTCGAGCAGTTTGCGCGCCAGCGTGGGCGGCTCGTGCTGTGTGACACGTTTTTCGGTGAAATTGGCTGCCCCTTCGTCTCCGCCAATCGACGAGGCACCATTGTCCGAGGTCACCACAATCAAGGTATTGTCAAGCTGCCCCAACGCGGCAAGTTCATCCACGATTCGGCCGATGTTCTGGTCGATGTTGTCCACCAGACCGGCATAAATCTCCATGTAGGCGGCCATGATATCCAGCTGATCATTGGGCATATCGTCCCAATCGGGCACGCCGGGCGACACCTGTGGCAATGGCCAGTCACCAATCACCCCCATGTCGCGCTGGCGCGCATAGCGTTCACGGCGCAGCGCGTCCCACCCCGCGTCATAGCGCCCTTTGTATTTGGCAATATCCTTGGGCTTGGCGTGATGGGGGGTGTGGGGGGCGTTGGTGGCGAAATAGAGCAAGAACGGCCGATCGGGATCAGCTGTCGCCGCGTGGCCACGCAGCATCTTGATCGCCTGGCTCGCGAAATCATCGGTGGAAAAATAGTCTGGGCCGTAATCGCTGATGTCGCAAAATTCGTTCCCTTCGACGATTTGGCCCGGCGCGTGATAATTGGTCTCGGCGCCCAGGAACCCATAAAAGCGGTCAAAACCGCGCTGCAACGGCCAGCTGGATTTATCCTCGGCGCTTGACAGCTTGGTATCGGGGGTGTTGTGCCATTTGCCAACGGCATAAGTCGCATAGCCGTTATCGCGCAGGATTTCCGGCAGTGTCGGCGCATCTTTCGCCATTTCGGCGGCGCGGTATCCCGGAAAGCCGGGATCGGCATGGGTCAGCCACCCGGCGCCGACGGCATGGGGGTTCTTGCCGGTCATCAGCGCCGCACGGGCCGGGGCACACATCGGCACAGTGGTGTAATTGTTGAACCGCAACCCCCGTGCGGCCAACCGGTCAAGATTGGGCGTTTGGATTTCCGAACCAAAGCAGCCCATCTCGGCAAAGCCCAGATCATCGAGCAAGATCACCACGATATTGGGGGCGTCCTTGGGCGCGCGCGTTGGTTCGGGCCAATGGGGCTGGCTGTCGGCAAAGGTCTTGCCCATGCGCCCTTTCCAGCCAAATGCCGGGTCGCCATTTTTCAGCCCATCTGCGGGTTTGTTTGCCATCGGATCAAAGCCTCCTTTACTTGGCGCCAATTTCGCAGCACCTTTCCCGGCAAAATATCACCTAAGCGACAATCCCGGAGCGCCTGCCGAAAAAGCCGCCCCGGACATGGGGCGCGCTTGGCAAGCTTGGCAAACGTGGGGAGTGTGGCAAACGTGGGAAGTGTGGGAAATAAACCAATGAACGCAGACGAAGTCATGCAGCTTATCAACGCGCCGGCCGGCTTTGGCGGTGCAATCTCTTTGCCCACGGTGCAGCTGATGCTGGAAACCGGTCGCATCCGGCAGTTTTCGCCCAAGTCGTTCATCACCCGCCGCGGTCAAAGCGCACCGCGGTTTTGCGTGGTTCTGCGCGGGCAGGTGCGGCTGACCGCCTTTACCGAGGATGGCCGCGAAATGCTGACCCACATCATCCGGGCGGGTGATTGTTGGGGGGTGCATCCCTGCCTTGGACAATTTGACGAAACCAATGACACCATCACCGAGGACGATGCCGAGGTTCTTATGCTGACGCCCGAAACCGTGGGCAACCTGATGTGGACGCGGCAAGATTTTCAAAAGGCGCTGGTGGTGCTGCTGTGCCGCCGGTTGAACCTGGCGGTGTCGCTGGCCGAACAGTTTGGATCCTGGAGCGCCCGCGAAAGGGTCGCCTGGCGGCTTTTGCTTCTGGGCAACGGGGTCGGCGGCGGCGGTGCTGCGGATTTCATCCCCGAAATCGCGGTATCGCAAGAAACGCTGGCGTCGATGGTGCATCTGTCGCGCCAACGCACCAATGTGATTTTGAAAGCCCTGGAAAAAGATGGGATCATCGCCCAGAAATACGGCCGCATCGAGATATTATCCATGGACGCCTTGCGGGCGCAAACCGACCGCGCCCGATAGGGGCGCGCGGCGGGGATGTCCGCCGGCGGCGGTGATCTTGGCCACTGCCGGAGCCTCCGGCGGGGATATTTAGGAACAAAAGAAACAAGGGGGGGGCGCCTGAGGGCGCGCGCCTTGCCTGGCGCAAGCGGCGGGCGTGCGGTGCAGCGCCGGGGGATTTTCGGGCCTTTGTCACACCGGTGACAGTCTTGGGCGGGCGGGTTTGCCAGTTTGGCCCCAACCAAGATGACGAGAAAGGTGGCCGAAAGTGGCAAATTCAGACTATGCGGTGCCCGCGTCCCGCGTGCATGACATCCTGCGCGACAAGGGGGTGAATGCGGTTACGACCGTGCCCGATTTCATTCAATTTGCGTTGCATGACCGGCTGCGGGCCGATCCTGACGTGACCTATGTGGAATGCGCGGCCGAGAATCAGGCGCTGACCACGGCGATGGGGATGTATATCGGCGGGCTGGAGCCGATCATCATGGTGCAAAATCAGGGGTTGTTTAACTGTATCAACACCTTGCGGTCGGTTGGCATAGACGGCCAGACACCTTTGGTGGTGTTTGCCGGGGCTTTTGGCCGAGAGTTTTCCAACCTTGGCAAGCCTTTGGCCGAGAGCCGCCGGGTTATGGTCAACCGCACCCAGCCGGTGGTCGAGGGCCTGGGGCTGCCGTTTTATCACATCGAGACCCAAGACGATTTGCCCAAGATTGCCACCGCATTTGATCGGGCCCGCGCCGACAAGCGGGCGGCTGTGGTGCATTTTGGCTATTACCCTGCCTGGACCTGAAGGAGCCGCCCGATGAGCATGAACAATTATGAGGCCTGCGCCGTCATTCACAAGCATCGCGGTGACGCGTTGATCACCAATACCATGTCGGCGATGATGGCGATCACGGCTGTGTCGCCCAGCCCGCTGAACCTGGCCTCGGTGCCGCTGATGGGGGGGGCTTCTTGTTTGGGGCTGGGGTTGGCCATTGCCCAGCCGGGCCGCCCGGTCATGGTTTTGGACGGCGATTCCAGCCTGTTGTTGGAATTGGGGTCGCTGGCGCAAATCGCCGATGTCGCCCCGGCCCGGTTCATCCACTTTGTCTTTAACAACAGGTTGCAGTTTTCCGGGGTGGCCAATCTTGATCGTCCGGGGCGGCATGTGGATTTTTGCGCCATGGCTTTGGCTGCTGGATATGCCAGCGCGCAGAAGATCGGCACAGTGGACGCGTTGGAGCAAAGCTTGCCCGCGCTGTTGGACAGCGATGGCCCGCATATGGTCGAGCTGGAAATCATTGCCCCGGAAAAATTCACCAAGCAAACGCCGCAGATTGATTTCCCCGACCTTCAGTTCACCCGGATGGGCGCGGAAAAGGCGGCGATGATGGAAGCCTTGGGGACAGCACGATGAAACGCGACTTTGATTATGTGATTGTCGGGGCGGGATCTGCGGGCTGTGTCTTGGCCAATCGCCTGTCGGCGGGGGGCAAATACAGCGTCGCCCTGGTCGAGGCCGGGCCGCGCGATGGGGGCTTTTGGATGACCATGCCGATGGGCATTGGCAAGCTGTGGCAGGACAGCCGGGTTGTCTGGGATTACTGGACCCAACCCGAACAGCGCCTGACCGGCCAAAAGATCTTTTGGCCGCGTGGCAAGGCGCTGGGGGGGTCGTCGTCGATCAACGGGATGATTTTCGTGCGCGGCGAGCCAAAGCGTTATGATGAATGGCGCGCGGCCGGCAATACCGGCTGGGGCTGGGATGATCTGCTGCCGTATTTCAAAAAGGTCGAAGACGCGCCAAAAGGCACCGGCGCGATTCGCGGAAAAGGCGGCCCGATGAGCTGTACCTATGGGGTCTATCGCGATGCCATAAGCCGGTCGTTTATCGACGCAGCACAGGGCAGCGGCATCCCCTTCAACCCCGATTACAACGGTGAAAAATCCGACGGGGTGGGGTGGCTTCAGTTCACCATCCGCAACGGGCGGCGCTGGTCCACCGCCAGCGGATATCTGCATCCGGTCGCGGGGCGGCCCAATCTGACCGTTCTGACCGAGGCCCCGTGCCAGCGCATCTTGTTTGACGGGCCGCGCGCCAGCGGGATCGAGATTAGCCATCAGGGCACCGTCACCCAGCTGCGCGCCCGGCGCGAGGTGATCTTGTCGGCCGGGCCGATCGTCAGCCCGAAACTGCTTGAGCTGTCGGGCATCGGGCAGGCACAGCGCCTGAAGGGGCTGGGCATTGATATCCGCCACGATCTGCCCGGTGTGGGCGAAAACCTGATCGACCACCTGCACACGCGCTTTAACTATGAGGTTAACAAAAAGGTCACGCTGAATGATCTTTTGTCCAGCAAGCTGCGCGGCGGGCGGGCGCTTGTGACCTATCTTTTGGGGCGCCGGGGGCTGATGGCCACGCCAACAGTCACCGCCCATGCGATGACCCGGTCCACCCCGGACCAACCCTATGCCGATCTAAAGTTACAGATTGCGATGTATTCGGCCAAGGACCGCTATCTTGACGCTGACAGCAGCGGCCCGCCCACCGACCGGTTTTCGGGCATCGGATTGGGCCAGTTCCAGATCTATCCCAAAAGCCGTGGCAGCGTGCATATCACCAGCCGCGATCCGGCGGCGCATCCCGATATGAACGCCAATTACTTTGACGACCCCCAGGATGTGGACACCGCATTGCGCGGCATGCGCAAGCTGCGCGAAATCGCCCGCCATCCGGAAATGGCCCAGCATATCATCCGCGAAAGCGATCCCGGCTTTGATCTGGACAGCGACGCAGAGCTGATTGATTTCATGAAGCGCACGGGCCAGACCTCGTGGCATCCGGTCTGTTCGTGCCGCATGGGCCAAGGGCCGATGGATGTGGTCGACGCGCGCCTGCGGGTGCATGGGCTGCAAGGGCTGCGGGTGATTGACAGTTCAATCTTTCCCGACATGCCGGCCACAAACACCAACATCCCGACCATCGTCACGGCAGAAAAAGGTGCGGACATGGTTTTGGAAGACGCCAAGTAAGGAAAAGACATGGACAGACTTTGGACAAATGAATACGGCAATATCCCCGCTGAAATCAGCGCGGATGGCACGGTCGTTGACCTGTTGGAAACCACGGTTGCGCGTTTTGCCGACAAACCGGCCTTTCAGGGGCTGCATACCAACCTGACGTTTGGGGAAACCGACCATCTGTCGCGCGATGTCGCCGCGTGGCTGCAAACCGAATGTGGGTTGGTCAAGGGCGACCGGGTTGCCGTGATGATGCCCAACCTTCTGGCGCATCCGGTGATCAGCTTTGGCATTATTCGCGCCGGCGGCGTGCAGGTCAACGTCAATCCGCTTTATACCCCGCGCGAGCTGGCGCACCAACTGCGCGACAGCGGCGCCGAAACCATCGTGATCTTTAATCAGGTCACGCCGACACTGGCGGCAATTCTGGACGAAACCGGGATCAAGACAATCGTGACAACCGGGCTGTTTGATCTGTGCGATTTGCAAGTGCCAAACCCGCCGGTGCATGAGCTGGTGGCCAAGCGGTCGGTCCCCTTGCCCCAGGTGCTGCGCGCCGGCAAAGATATGGCCTTTACCGCGCCGCAGATCACCCAAGATGACCTGATCTTTTTGCAATATACCGGCGGCACCACCGGCCTGTCCAAGGGCGCCAAGCTAAGCCATGGCAACCTGATGGCGAACATCAACGCCTTTGAGACCTGGGTGGCGGATGTGACCACACCGGGCGAAGAGGTGGTGATCACCGCCCTGCCCCTTTACCATATCTTTGCCCTGATGGTGAATTTCCTAAGCTACTTCAAGATGGGGGCACATAACATTTTGATCCCGAACCCACGCGATATGGACGCCTTTGTCGCCGAATGGAAAAAGTGGCGCGTGACCTGCTTTACCGGGGTCAATACGCTCTATATTGGTTTGCTGCATACGCCGGCTTTTGCCGAATGCGATTTTTCCAAGCTCAAGGTCACATTTGGCGGCGGCTCGCCGACGCAGCGCGCGGTATCGGATCGCTGGAAGGCGCTGACCGGGCTGCATATCACCGAAGGCTATGGCCTGTCAGAGACCGCGCCGATTGCCACGGCAAACCTGCTGAATGCACCAGAATTCACCGGGACAGTGGGCATCCCCTTTCCATCGACCGATATGAAAGTCCTTGATGACACCGACCAAGAGCTGGGGATAAATGAACCGGGCGAGATTTGCATCAAAGGCCCGCAGGTCATGTCTGACTATTGGGGGAAAGAAGACGAACACGACAGCTTTTTCACCCCCGACGGCTATTTTCGCACCGGTGATATCGGCACCATCGACGACCGTGGGTATGTGCGGATCGTTGACCGCAAAAAGGATATGGTTCTGGTGTCGGGCTTTAACGTTTTCCCCAATGAAATCGAGGACGTTCTGGCCGGAATGGACGGGCTGATCGAAAGCGCCTGCATCGGGGTGCCCGACGACAAGACCGGCGAAGCGGTCAAGGTCTTTTGCGTGCGCAAAGACGACAGCGTATCGGATGCTGATGTCATCAGCTTTTGCCGCGCCAACCTGACCGCCTATAAGGTGCCCAAACAGGTGGCATTCGTCGCCGAGCTGCCAAAATCCACGGTCGGCAAAATTCTAAGGCGCGAATTGCGCGACGCCTCGTGAAACCAAGCGCCCTGACCCACGAGGCCCTGACCTATGCGCTGGCGGCGCTGGGGGCCATGGTGGCTTGGGCGCTTGACCTGCCTCTGGCGCTGTTGATCGGCCCGACCATTGCGATCAGCGTGCTGGCCCAGCGGTTTCCGGTCTTGCGGGTGTCGCGCCCGGTCTATGCGCTGGCGCTGATCACTGTTGGTCTGACGCTGGGTCAGTTCTTTACCCCCGAAATACTGAGCACTTGGCGCAGCCTCGGCCATACGCTTGCGCTGAATGCGGTCATCACCCTGACCGGCACGGCGCTGGGCTTTTTGTTTTTGCGCCACGTTTTGGGTTTCGATCCCGCCACAGCAACCTTTGCAGGGCTGCCGGGCGGGATCCTGACGGTTCTTGAGGTCTCAAGGGAAAGCGACGCCGACAGCGCCGCCGTGCTGTTTTTTCAGGTTTTTCGCATCGTCCTGGGGGCCTCGTGCTTTCCGCTGGCCTTTGCCCTGGCCGGCTTTGACGTGCCCACAACCGGCATGCCCGATCATGGCACCCATACGGCGCCGACGCTGGGCGATGCGCTTGTGCTGGGGCTGGGCGGGGTCTGTGCCGCAGGGATCGGCCGCTGGGTCAAGTTCCCCTCGGCGGAAATCTCGGCGCCGCTGCTTTTGTCGGCGTATCTTTATGGATCAGGCAGCGTCACCATGACCATCCCCCTGTGGGTGCCGGCATGTGGCTTTGTGGTGATTGGCGCCGCCGCCGGCACAATGTTGCCACGCTTTAGCCTGCCGCGGCTACTGCGGCTTGCCGGTCAAACCACGCTGTTGTTCATGGTTTTCTGCACGCTGACCCTGGGCGCGGCCCTGTTGGCCCAGATGACCTTGGGCATCCGGTTTGCCAGCGGCGTGCTGATCTTTGCCCCCGCCAGCCTGACCGAGATGATTGCCCTTTCGGTCGCGCTAGAGCTTGACCCGGCACAGGTTGCGGCCAACAATATGTTTCGGATGATCTTTTGTTCGCTGCTGGCCCCGCTGTTGCTGATTGTGCTGCGGTGGTTGCCCGGTGATGAACCGCCCGGCGCCGCGATGGCCAAGACCGGCCGCCCGCCCCCCAACAGGAGACACAGATGAAAACTTGGATCAAAGCCGCCCTTTGCAGTCTGGCCCTTGCGGGGGCCTCCCCTTTGGTCGCTGAACCGCTCAAGATCGCGACAATCGCCCCCGAAGGGTCAATCTGGCACCAGCAGCTGATGCAATTTGTCCAAGCCGTTCACGACAGCTCTGAGCTTGAGTTGGAGGTATTTGCCGGCGGGCAATTGGGCAACATGGCAGACACCCTCAAGGGCACCTTGTCGGGCCGGGTGGATATCTGGGTCGGGGCAATGCCGGTCGTTTCGGCCGTCACGCCCGAGCTGGGGCTTTTCAACCTGCCTTATCTGTTTGAAACCAGCACCGAGGCAAAATGTGCCGTGCCGCGCATGGTCCAGACCGCCCGTGATCTGGCCGGCAAGAAATACCATCTGTTGAACATTGCGGCGGTGGGGTCTCAGGATGTCAATGCCGCGACACCGGTCCGCACCCCCGGCGATCTGCGCGGCCTCAAGATTCGCACCGCACCGATCCCGGCCTCGATGGCGTTTTTCCAAAGCATGGGCGCCACGCCCCAGGCGCTTCCGGCGTCCGAGACCCCATCGGCCGTTTCCACCGGCCTTGTCGAAGCCGTTGATTTCGATGTGGTTTATTACGCGCTTAGCGGGGTATACAAGACCGTCTCTTATCACACACCAACCCGGCACAACCTTAATCTTGGCGCCTATATTGTATCGCCGCGCACCTGGGCCGGTCTAAGCCCAAGCCAAAAGGCCGCGCTGCAAGCCGCCGCCGACAGCATGCGCTTTGACGACAATCTTGACGCGATCGAGGTCTTTCAAAACACCATGTTGCAAAGGGTCGCCATGGACGGCGTGACCATCGTCGAGCTGACCCAGGACGAGACCGCCCAATGGGTTCAGGCCGGGCGGGCCATCTGGGATCAGGTGATCGCCGGCACGCGCGGCGATGCGCCCGGCTTTATGGCGGCGCTTGACGATGCACGCGGCGCCTGCCGGTGACACCCGCTGCGCTTGGCCGCCTGCTTGGCGGCATAACCCGTATCGAAAAGCTGATCGCCAGCGCCACCTTCTTGATCATGGTGGTGGCGCTGCTGGCCGATGTGATCGGCCGCGAGGTGTTTGGCCAGGGGGTCTTTGGCTCGGTTCGGGTGGCGGTCTATGCGCTGATCGTCTGTGCGATGGCCGGGTTTGGCATCGCCACCGCGTCGGGCGCACATCTGCGGCCCAGATTTCTTGACGCCGCCGCCACCGGGCGTCTGGAACAGCTGGCGGTGCGGGCGGGGCATCTGGCATCGGCGGCGATCCTGCTTGGCCTTGGCTTTGCCGCGTGGACCCTGGTTGGCTTTTCCCGGATGATCGAAGACCGCGACGTGGTTCTGGACGTGTTGATTTGGCCGATCCAATGCGCCCTGCCCTTTGGATTTGCCCTGTCGGCGCTGCGTCATGTGATCTTTGGCCTTTATCCACAACTGGCCCCCACAGATAAAGGCCCCGCAGAATGAGCGCGCTGCTGTTGCTGGCTGCGGCGCTTGGGCTGTTGGTGCTGCGGGTCAATCTGATCTTGATCTTGATCTTTGTCGCAGGCGCCGTGCATCTGATCTGGGGCGCCGGCGCGCTTGAGTATTTCGCCCAAGACATCTGGTCAGCAATGGACCGAGAGATCGTTCTGGCCGTGCCGATGTTCATCCTGGTCGGATCCGTGATGAGCCGCGGCACCATCGCCAAACGATTGGTCGACGTGATGATCGAAATCACCCGCGGCATACCTGGCGGATTGGCCGTGGCCACGATCCTAAGCTGCGCGGTGTTCTCTGCCATCTCGGGATCGTCGATTGTCACGATGCTGGCGGTCGGGGCGGTGCTGTATCCGGCGCTCAAGCAAAATGGCTATGGGACACATTTTGCCATCGGGGCGCTGTGTGCAGGCGGCACGCTGGGCATCGTTATCCCGCCATCTATCCCGATGATTTTGTTCGGCATTGTCACCGAAAGCTCCATCACCGATCTGTTCAAGGCGGGGCTGGGGCCGGGCCTTTTGTTGACCGTTGCGTTTTCTGTTTATGCCTGCGCGATGAACTGGCACCTGCCGCGCGGGCAGATGTCGCTGATGGCGCTGGCGCGGGCCCTGTGGCGCGGCATTCCTGCGCTGATGATGCCGCTGATCTTGCTTGGGGGGATTTACTCTGGCTTTTTCTCGCCAACCGAGGCAGCAGCGGTGGCCCTTTTGTATGCGGCGATAATGGAAAGCCTGATCTTTCGCGAGCTGCGGCCAAGCGATTATCACCAGATGGCCGTCGACGCCGCCAAACTGGTCGGGACATTGTTCCCGCTGATTGCCATTGCCGTCAGCATGAACCATGTGCTGACCGAAGAACGGGTGCCGCATCTGGTGGTTGACTTTATCGCCCGGCATATCGACAGCCAGACCGGCTTTTTGCTGATGACCAACGCGGTGCTGCTGGTGATGGGCTGCTTTATGGACACGGCATCGGCGATTACGGTGGCGGCGCCCTTGCTGCGCACCATCGCCGATACCTATGACGTGGGGGTGACGCATTTGGGCATCATCATGATCCTCAACCTTGAAATCGGGATACTGACGCCGCCGCTGGGGCTGAACCTGATTGTCGCCATGACCGCCTTTGGCGAGAAATTCTCGACCATCTGTCTGGCGGCATTGCCGTTTGTGGCGATCATGCTGGGGTGTTTGTTGCTGATCACCTTTTATCCGTGGATCGCCATGGGGCTGGTTGGCGTTTATTGATCCGCCGGACGCGGGCGGCGGTTGATCAGGTAAATACCCGCCGCCACCAGAACCAAGGCCCCCCAGACCCGCAAACCCACGGTTTCATCCAACAAAAGCCACCCCAAAATCACCGCAATCACCGGCGACAAAAAGCTGAACGAGGCCACAGAAGACGCCGGATAGATGCTGAGCAACCAAAACCAGACCAGATACCCCAGGCTGGCCACGGCGATGGTCTGAAACGCCAGCCCGGCAAAGTGGATCGGCTGCGGGTCGCGCAATGGCTGGTCAACCAACATCACCGCCACAAGCAACAGCGGCACCGATGCCACAAGCTGCACCAACAGTTGCTGGGCGGGCGGGACGCGCGACAGGGGCGTCGCCTTAAGGCACAGCGCAATCCCCGCCCAGCACAGCGCCGCAACCAGCGCCAGCCCATCCCCCAAAACCGAGGCCGCCGCGTCGCTGCGATCCAACAGCGCCAGCATAACCCCCGCCATCGCCAGCCCCAGACCGATCATCCGGCGCACCGTCATACCATCGCCCGGCAGCAAAAAGTGGCTGGCCAGCGTCAGCCACACCGGCATGGAATAAAAAATCACCGAGGCCCGCGCGACCGTGGTGAAATCCAGCGCTGAATAAAGGCACATGAACTCAAGCGCGAACAAGCCCCCGGTCAGGGCGCCGACCGGCATCGCCGCGCGCGGCAAGATTGCCTTGATACCGCGCCAACGCATCCACAGCATCAGCACCGCAACGGCCCCCACCGACCGCATGGCGGCCGCAAACACCGGATTGAATCCGCCGTTTGTCACTTTGATGACCACTTGGTTAAATGCCAGATGCGCGGCAAAGGCGATCAACGCCGCCGCGCCAAAGGTATCCATTTGCGATTTGGGCTCCATCCGCGCAGCAAGACCTGCGCGCACCGCCTTGTCAATCGCCAAGCGCAGATCACAGCCGGCACGCGGCCCGGCCCAAAGGTTGCGAAACCCTTTCCAACCTGACGAGGCGTTAACGATTTATATACCAACCCGCCTCAAAAAGGGCGGGATGAACCGGCGGAAAGGCGCAAAGCCCGCGAAAAACCGCCCCCGGATCGGCGAAACCATGTCACAATAGATCCAGTGTCCGTAACTATGATGGAAGGTACGTCCATGAGTTTGATGAAAACATTAAGCAAGGTCGCCATTGGGATGGCCGAATTGAAACAAGCCCAGCACGCACAGGGCGCTTGGTCGGAACTGGCCGAAGCCCCAACCGGCTTTGCCGAGGCAACCGCCCCCTTCCAAGGGGCCGGCAATCCGCTTTTTGGTATGGGGCCCGCGCCGGGGGTGCTGGGCAGTTTGCTGGGCGGCAAGACCGTCCCCGGCAGCGGTTTGGGGGATTTGCTGGAATCGCTGGATGACAGCAACATCCAGGAAAAGCTAAGCGGGCTGGCCGATAAATCCGGTGCCTCGGGGGTGCTGGCCAGTTTGTTGGGGATGGTGCAGCGGCGCAGCACGAAAACACCCGATAACAGCTTTGGCCGGGTGCTCAACTCTGCCTTTGATACAGCGGATGAGCCGGAAATCGCCCCCAGCGCCGACCAAGAGGCCGCCGCCGCGCTGTTGCTGCGGGCGATGATCAATGCGGCGCAGTCGGACGGCGATCTGGATGACCGCGAACGCGACAAGCTGATGGGCCATCTGGGGGGCGACCTGGGCGCCGAAGAGGCGGCCTTTGTGCAGGCCGAGATCCTGTCACCCGTCGATCTGGATACGCTGGTGGCACAGACCCCGCCCAAGCTGGCGCCACAGGTCTATGCGATTTCCGTTCTGGGCATTGATCTGGATAACCGCAGCGAGGCCGAATACCTGGACACCCTGGCCCAGCGTTTCGGCATGAGCGCCGATCTGGTCAACCACATCCACCAAAAGCTGGGGGTGCAGCCGCTTTATCAATGAACCCATCGACAAAGCGGCGCTGATCAAAAACGGCAACACGCCGCCCCCATCGGTTTGATCGGGCCTAGGCGCTGCGCTGACCGGCCGCGGGTTTTCTGCGGCGCCGGTTTTGACCTTGGGGTTTATTGGCCCCGGCAGATGTCCCGGCCCCGCCAGCCGCGCCGCCATGACCGCCGCCGTGACCGGCATGGCCACCGCCGCCGCTGCGCCCGGCGCCGCCCCGCCCGCGTCCGCGGCCTTTGGGCTTGGCCGGGGCGTCCATCACCTCCCATGGGCGGCCAGATCCAACCGGAATGGCGATGCCCATGGTCTTTTGGATGGCTTTCAGCTCTCCCATTTCGTCGGGCGCGCAAAAGGCGATGGCCGCGCCATCCTTGCCCGCCCGCGCCGTGCGCCCGATCCGGTGAACATAATTGTCAGGCACATTCGGCAGATCAAAGTTATAGACATGCTTTACATCCGGAATATCCAGCCCGCGCGCTGCAACATCCGTGGCCACCAACACCTTGATCTCTCCGGATTTGAAGGCCGCGATGGCCCGATCACGTTGGCCTTGGCTTTTGTTGCCATGGATCGACCCGGCCGCATACCCCGCCTTGACCAGCGATTTCATCAGCTTTTCCGACCCATGTTTGGTGCGGCCAAAAACCAACGCGCGTTCGTCGCGATGTTTGTCCAGCATTTCGATCAACAAGGCGGATTTCTCGGCCTTGGCGATAAAGTGGACCTCTTGCGTGACCTTGTCAGCGGCTTTGCCGGGGGGTGAAACCTCGATCCGGATGGGCCGGCGCAAATAGCTGGCGGCCAATTCATTCATCTGCTTGGGCATGGTGGCCGAAAACAACATGGTCTGCCGTTCCGTCGGCAACACCGCTGCAATTTTCCGCAGATCGTGAATAAAGCCCATGTCCAGCATCTGATCGGCCTCGTCCAGCACCAAAAAGCTGGCATCGGCCAAGGACACAGCCCGCCGATCCATCAGATCAAGCAACCGTCCGGGGGTTGCGACCAACAAATCCACGCCGCGCTCAAGCCGTTTGATCTGAACGTTGATGGATTGCCCGCCCACCACCATTGCCACTTTTAAATGGGTATTGTCACAAAAGCCGCGCAGGTTCTGGGCGATCTGGCTGGCCAGCTCGCGGGTGGGGGCCAAGACCAGCCCCCGAACATGCTTGGGCGCCGGACGGCCCTGCATTTCAAGCATCTGCGCCACCAATGGCACCCCAAAGGCCGCCGTTTTGCCGGTGCCGGTCTGCGCCAGCCCCATGACATCGCGCCCGTTCAACGCATGGGGAATGGCCTGCGCCTGAATGGGGGTCGGATCTTTCAGACCCATTGCACGCAACCGCGCCACCAGAACGTCTGGCAGCTCTAACATATCGAAATCGCTCATTTACTTACTCAGTTTCTGCGGGACAGCCCGCTATGGTGCCGATGTCCGTGGACGCCGGCGGGGACACGCAGCCAGATCACGGAAGATGGCCCCTGCCATCCCCGTCCGGTCGCGCTTGGCCCCACGCGTGATTTTGGGAACATCGGCGGGCCTGTTCATCAGCCTGGGCCCGGTTCGGGCCAAAGGGCTGGTGTGCTCACGCGGCACAAGGCATCGCCTGGGCGGCTTGTGGCCGCTTTTGCCGCCGCTGTCAAGAAAACAGGCCTGGGCCGTAAATCTTGGGCCGTAAATGGCGCAAAACCGGTGCCGGGGTCACTTTGCATCTGGTCGCGATGGCGATCATTGGTTAAAAAACCAATCCATCACCCCGGAGCCGCCATGAACAAACCCATCATCAAACGCTGCGAGGCCAAGGGCCTGCGCATGACCGGACAACGCCGGGTGATTGCCCAGGTGCTGGAAGACAGCGACGACCACCCCGATGTAGAAGAGCTGTATGCCCGTGCCTCGGCCATAGATGCCGGGATATCCATCGCCACGGTCTATCGCACGGTCAAGCTGTTCGACGAGGCGGGGATTCTGGACAAGCTGGAATTCGGCGACGGGCGCGCCCGCTATGAAGACGCCGAGCGCGACCACCACGACCACCTGATCGACATGAATTCCGGCGAGGTGATTGAATTTGTCGATGCGGAAATCGAAGCCCTGCAAGACAAAATCGCCAAGAAACTGGGGTACGAGCTGCGGGGCCACAAGATGGAACTTTATGGCGTGCCGCTAAAGACCCCGCACAAAGCCCCGCATAAAGATTGACCTTGCCCGGCTAATCTGGGACGCAGCCTTGGGACAAGCCGCAACTCGCGCTTGATTTGAAAGGCTCAGTTAATGGATAATTTTCGCGGCGCGTTGATCATGGTTCTGGCCATGCTGGGCTTTGCCATCGAGGACATGTTCATCAAGATGATGGCCGGGGCGTTGCCGGTGGGGCAGATCCTTGGCCTGATCGGGTTGGGCGGCGCGGCGGTGTTTGCCATTATTCTTTTGTTTCAGCGTCAGGCGCTGTTTGACCGCAGTATGCTCAGCAAAACGATTGCCCTGCGCAGCCTTGGCGAATTGATCGGCACCATCGGCTTTGTGTCGGCCATCGCGTTGACGCCGATTTCTTCGGCTTCGGCGATTTTGCAGGCCACCCCGCTGACCGTGACCCTGGGCGCGGCGCTGTTTTTGAAAGAACCGGTGGGTTGGCGGCGCTGGCTGGCGATCCTTGTCGGGTTCTTCGGGGTGTTGTTGATCATTCGCCCCGGCGTAGACGGCTTTGACTGGCTGTCGCTTTTCGCCGTGCAAGGGGTGATCGGCCTGGCGATCCGCGATCTGGCAACACGGCGCGTGCCGCCGCAAACGTCGTCTATGCAGCTCAGCTTTTTGGCATTTCTGGTGCTGGTGCCGGCGGCGGTTATCCTGATGGCCGCCAATGGCACGGCCTGGGTCCAGCCACAGCCCCTGCACTGGGCGTTTTTGGCGGCGGCGCTGACGGTGGGTGTTGTGGCGTATTACGGGATCGTCGCGGCCATGCGCATCGGCGAGGTCAGCTTTGTCACCCCGTTTCGTTATTCCCGAATGCTGTTTGCCCTGGTGGTCGGCATGGCGGTCTTTGGCGAATCGCCGGACCGGATGACCGTGCTGGGGGGCGGCATCATCGTTGCCTCGGGCATTTATACCGTCTGGCGTGAGCGCAAACACCGCCAACCCCGCGCAGCAAGCCTTTCCATGCCCGCCGCAGGGCGTTATGACGCGCCCACATCCGAGCCAAAAGGAACCACTTCATGAGCACCATCATCGACATTCACGCCCGCGAAATTCTGGACAGCCGGGGCAATCCCACGGTCGAGGTCGATGTGATCCTTGAGGACGGCACATTGGGCCGCGCCGCCGTGCCATCGGGGGCCTCGACCGGGGCCTATGAAGCGGTCGAGCGCCGCGACGGCGATGCCGGGCGCTATGGCGGCAAAGGCGTGCAAGAGGCGTGCGCCGCCGTAAACGGCGAGATCGCCGAAGCCCTGGTCGGGGTCGATGCCACCGAACAGGTCGAAATCGACATGACCATGATCGAACTGGATGGCACCGACAACAAATCCCGTCTGGGGGCCAACGCCATCCTGGGCGTGTCGCTGGCGGCGGCCAAGGCCGCAGCCGATTTCACCGCGCAGCCGCTGTATCGCTATGTCGGGGGGACATCGGCGCGGGTGCTGCCGGTGCCGATGATGAACATCATCAATGGCGGCGAACACGCCGACAA
>CAKZPD010000033.1 GCA_937138475.1 uncultured Sulfitobacter sp.
ACCTTGCCCAAAACACCGGGTTTGCGCTGGGCGAGATCCAGAACGTTTTCAGAGATCTTACGCAATAAAACGGCGCCTCATGGCGCCGTTCTGTGTTGGAGGGTGGACCAGTTACAGGTTCGGATAGATCGGGAAACGTGCGCAGAGGTCTGCGACTTCGGCCTTGACCTTGGCTTCGACGGCGCCGTTGCCGTCTTCGCCATTGGCAGCCAGGCCGTCGACCACTTCGATGATCCAGTCGGCGATCTGGCGGAATTCGACCTCGCCGAAGCCGCGGGTGGTGCCGGCGGGCGACCCCAGTCGGATGCCCGACGTGATGGTCGGCTTTTCGGGATCAAACGGCACGCCGTTCTTGTTGCAGGTGATATGCGCCCGGCCCAGAGCCTTCTCGGTGGCGTTGCCTTTCACCCCTTTGGGGCGCAGGTCGACCAGCACCACATGGGTGTCGGTGCCGTGGGTCACCGTGTCCAGACCGCCCTTGATCAGCTGATCCGACAGCGCCTGCGCGTTGGCGATCACCTGCTTGGCATAGTCCTTGAACTCGGGCCGCAGGGCCTCGCCAAAGGCCACGGCCTTGGCCGCGATCACATGCATCAGCGGGCCGCCCTGAATGCCGGGGAAGATGGCCGAGTTCACTTTCTTGGCGATATCTTCATCATTGGTCAGGATCATGCCGCCGCGCGGGCCGCGCAGGGTCTTGTGGGTCGTCGTGGTCGCCACATGCGCATGGGGGAAGGGGCTGGGATGCTCGCCCGCCGCCACCAGACCGGCGAAATGCGCCATGTCCACGTGCAGATAGGCGCCCACCATATCGGCGATCTGACGCATGCGGGCAAAGTCGATCTGGCGCGGGATGGCCGAGCCACCGGCGATGATCAGCTTGGGCTGGTGCTCTTTCGCCAGCGCCTCGACCTGATCATAGTCCAGCATGTTGTCCTGCTGGCGCACGCCGTATTGCACCGCGTTGAACCACTTGCCCGACTGGTTCGGGCGGGCTCCGTGGGTCAGGTGGCCACCGGCATCCAGGCTCATGCCCAGAATGGTGTCGCCGGGCTTGATCAGCGCCTGAAACACGCCCTGATTGGCCTGAGAGCCGGAATTGGGCTGCACATTGGCGAATTCACAGCCGAACAGCTGCCTGGCGCGGTCGATGGCCAGGTTTTCGGCAATGTCGACAAACTGGCAACCGCCGTAATAGCGCCGTCCGGGATAGCCTTCGGCGTATTTGTTGGTCATGATCGACCCCTGCGCCTCAAGCACGGCGGCCGAAACGATGTTTTCGCTGGCGATCAATTCGATCTCATCGCGCTGGCGGCCCAGCTCTGAGGTGATCGACGCAAAAAGTTCGGGGTCGCTGCTGGCCAGCGTATCGGTGAAAAAACCGGGGGCGCGATGTTGGGCGTTCATGGATGTGCTCCTGACTCAGGTTGCTGATTTCTGCGGTTTCGTATCGGAAACCGGGGCACGGGGAAAGACGGGAATGCGACCTGTTGACTTAATCTTGCGGCAATGCTGGCAGTTCTGGAAAGAATGTGCTTGTTTCGGCGCATTCCTTGCGTATCGGAAACATTATGTCGCTTCAGATTGCCTTCACCGCAAGCCGCACCGATGTGGCCCAGACCGCGCGCGCGGTGCTGGTGACGCGCTATGGCAACGCGCCGTTGGATCAGGCCGACGTGATTGTGGCGCTGGGCGGCGATGGGTTCATGCTGCAAACGCTGCACGCGACGCAACATCTGAACACACCGGTCTATGGGATGAACCGCGGAACAATCGGGTTCTTGATGAACACCTATTCCGAAAGCGATCTGCCACAACGCCTAAGCGAGGCGGAACAGCAGTCGCTGAACCCGTTGGCGATGCAGGCCACGCAGATGGATGGCACGCAATCCCATGCGCTGGCCATCAACGAGGTGTCCTTGCTGCGCGCCGGTCCACAAGCGGCCAAGCTGCGGGTGACGGTGGATGGGCGCCTGCGGATGCAGGAATTGGTTTGCGATGGGGCGTTGGTGGCAACGCCGGCCGGATCAACGGCCTATAACTACTCGGCGCATGGTCCGATTATCCCCATCGGCGCCGAGGTTCTGGCCCTGACCGCGATGAGCGCCTTTCGCCCCCGGCGCTGGCGCGGGGCGCTGTTGCCCAAGACGGCTCTGGTGCGGTTCGACGTTCTTGAGCCGGACAAGCGCCCGGTCATGGCCGATGCTGATGCGCGATCCTTTCGCAACGTCGCCAGCGTGGAAATCCGGTCAGAGCCAAGCATCGAACATAAGATCCTTTTTGATCCCGGCCATGGCCTTGAAGAACGGCTGATTTCCGAACAGTTCACATAAGATCCGCAACAGACCGGCATTTCGTGCTAGGATTGCCCCCTTTCAAGGTGATTTGGTTAAGGGGGTCTTATGGCGTTTTACCGCTCTCTCATGAATGAACAACTTTATCCGCGCGGGACACAGCGACCGGGGCAGGCGGGGTGGATCGCCAACAAGCTGCTTGGCCTGCGCCAAGCGCTCAGGGTGCAGATCACCGCGCAGCGCAAAGCCAATTCATTGATTCTGGGATCGTGGAACATCCGTCATTTTGACGGTGGTCGCCTGCGCCTGCCTGAAAGCTATCATTACATCGCCGAGATCATTGACCATTTCGATATCTGCGCCATCCAAGAGGTCAAAGACCTGCGCGCCATGGACCGGCTGGTGGGGTTGTTGGGGCCGAACTGGCGCTATTTTGTCAATGACAGCACGGGCGGCGGGCGCGGTAATCACGAACGCATGGCCTTTGTCTATAACCGCGACAAACTGCGATTTCGCAATCTGATCGGTGAACTGGTGCTGCCGCAGGGGGCGCTGCCGGGCGGGGAACAGATTGGCCGAACACCCTTTTTTGCCGCCTTTCAGGCCGGTTGGTTCCGTTTTACCCTGTGTTCGGCCCATATTGTGTTCAAAGAGGTCAAGAACCGTCCGCAGCGCCATCAGGAAATCAGCCAGATCGCACAGGTTCTGGCCAGCCGCGCCCAAGCCGATGACGAGGTGCATATATTGCTGGGCGACATGAATATCGTCAATCGCAGCGATGCCGGGTTTCGCGCGTTGACTGAAAACGGGTTCACGGTGCCCGACATCGGGCCGACCGCGTTGTCGGGGGGCAAATACTATGATCAGATTGCTTTTGCCGGGCCGCAGGATGTAACGCATATGCTGGCGCACGGGGTGGTGCACTGGCAAGATCATGTGTTCCGCGACGACGAGGCCGAGGATTATCACGATATCGCGGCAACCATTCGCAGCGCCCCGAACACCGGCAAGCCCTATGGCAACTGGGCGCGCAGCTTCAAAAGCTGGCGCACCCATGAAATGTCGGACCACCTGCCGATCTGGATCGAGCTTGAGGTGGATTATTCCGACGACTATCTGCGGCGCATCGCGCGCCCGGCTTAGCCGGATTTGGCAAAGCCAAGGGTTTGCAGCGCGCCGCGGATTTCATCCAAAATCGCCGGATCGTCGATGGTGGCAGGCATCTTAAAGCTTGCGCCATCGGCGATTTTGACCATGGTGGCGCGCAAAATCTTGCCCGACCGGGTTTTGGGCAGGCGGTCCACCACCACGGCCAGCTTGAACGCGGCCACCGGGCCGATTTTTTCGCGGATCAGTTTGACACATTCGGCGGTGATGTCGGCATGTGGGCGATTGACGCCCTTGGTCAAACAGACAAATCCGACGGGCGCTTGGCCTTTCAGCGCGTCTGACACCCCGATCACCGCGCATTCTGCGACGTCGGGATGATTGGCCAGCACTTCTTCCATTGCGCCCGTGGACAAACGGTGGCCGGCGACATTGATCACATCATCTGTGCGCGCCATGATGTACAGATAGCCGTCCTTGTCGATCATCCCCGCATCGCCGGTTTCATAATAGCCGGGAAAGGTCTGAAGATAGCTTTTGCGAAAACGCTCGGGGGCATTCCAAAGGGTTGGCAACGTGCCCGGCGGCAGCGGCAGTTTGATCGCGATGGCGCCCAATGTGTCCGGGGGCAGGGCATGGCCTGCGTCGTCCAGTATCTTGATGTCATATCCGGGCATCGCGACCGAAGGGCTGCCGACCTTGACGGGCAGGGGATCCAGCCCCATCGGGTTGGCCGCAATGGAATAGCCGGTCTCGGTTTGCCACCAGTGGTCGATGACCGGAATGTTCAGCAAATCCTGTGCCCAATGGATGGTGTCCGGGTCGGCGCGTTCGCCGGCCAGATACAGCGTGCGCAGGCAGCTGATATCGTATTTGGCCTTTTCCAGCCCCTTGGGGTCTTCGCGTTTGACCGCGCGGATCGCGGTTGGCGCGGTGAAAAAGCTGCGCACGTTATGTTCGGAAATTACCCGCCAAAAGGTGCCGGCATCCGGGGTGCCAACGGGTTTGCCTTCGAAAACGATGGTGGTGTTGCCATGCACCAGCGGCCCATAGCAGATATAGGAATGCCCCACGACCCACCCCACATCAGACGCGGCCCAGAACACGTCGCCCGGATCGACGTTATAGATGTTCTTCATCGTCCAGTTCAGCGCAACCAGATGTCCGCCGGTGTGGCGCACGACCCCCTTAGGCGCACCGGTGGTGCCGGATGTGTAAAGGATATAGGCCGGATGATTGCCTTCGACCGGGACACAGGCGGCCGGGGCGGCCTTGGCAGTTTCGCTTTGCCAATCCAGATCGCGCCCCGGTATCATCGTGGCGCTGGCTTGGGGGCGCTGCAAGATCAGGCAGACATCGGGCTTGTGCGCGGCCAGATCAATCGCCCCGTCCAGCAATGGCTTGTATTCCACCACCCGGCCCGGTTCCAACCCGCACGAGGCCGCAAGCACCGCCTTGGGTGCGCAATCATCTATCCGCACGGCCAGTTCGCTGGCGGCAAAGCCGCCGAACACGACCGAATGCACCGCGCCAATGCGCGCACAGGCCAGCATCGCTTCAAGGGCTTCGGGGACCATGGGCATATAGATGATAACCCGGTCGCCTTTTGTGACCCCATTGGCAACCAAAGCACCGGCCAGCCGCGCCACCTTGTCTTGCAGTTGCGCAAAGCTTAGTGATGATTTGGTGCCGGTGATCGGGCTGTCGTGAATAATCGCCAGCTGATCGCCGCGGCCGTTCTCCACATGGCGATCGACGGCGTTATAGCAACCATTGACCATGCCGTCAGCGAACCATTCATAAAGATCATCGCCAAGATCAGACAGGGCGCGACTGGGCGTGCGATCCCAGGAAATCGCCTTGGCGGCGTCCATCCAAAAGGTCTCGGGGTCCGTCAAACTGGCGGAATAGATGTCTTGATAGCTCATTTCGGCGCTCCCTTATTGGTCCCGGCGGGCAGGTTTGCGCCATTTATGCGCGGCGACGGCAAGGGCGCAAGGCCGGTTTGCCCGGTTCTGGCGGGCAAATCGACGCAATTGGGGGGCTAGCCGTAATGGGCGACGGGGGTTCCGGCGATGGCGCTCATGTTCAAAAGACCGCGCGCGGTGATCGACGGGGTGACGATATGCGCCCGGTTGCCCATGCCCATCAGGATTGGGCCGACCTCAAGCCCGTTTGCCTTGACTTTCAGGATGTTGCGGACACCGCTGGCCGCATCGGCATGGGCAAAGATCAACACATTCGCCGGCCCGTCCATCCGGTTGCACGGCAGGATGCGCGCGCGCAGTTCGGGATCAAGGGCGGCGTCGATATTCATTTCGCCCTCATAGCAGAAATCGCGGGGCGTGCTGTCCAGCAGGGCCATTGCCTCGCGCACCCGTTTGCCAGAGCCATCGGATTGATTGCCAAATTGCGATTGCGAACACAGCGCGACCTTGGGTTCGATGCCGAACCGGCGCACATGGCGCGCGGCGCCAATGGCGATATCGGCCAGCTGTTCTGGTGTGGGCCGGGAATGCACATGGGTATCGGCGATGAACAATGGCCCGTCCTCAAGGATCATCATCGACAACCCGCCGCTGGGGCGCAAGGCGTCGGTGCCCAGAACTTGGGTGACATAGTTCAAATGCCAGCGGAATTCGCCAAAGGTGCCGCAGATCAGGCTGTCGGCCTCTTGCCGGTGCACCATGACGGCGCCGATCGCGGTGGTGTTGGTGCGCATGATCGCGCGGGCCAGATCAGGCGACACGCCGCGCCGGGCCATCAGGGTATGATAGGTGCCCCAATAATCGCGATAGCGCGGATCGTTTTCGGGATTGACCAAATCGACATCTTGGCCAAGGCGGATTGTCAGGCCGGCCCGCTCGATCCGGCTTTCGATGACATCGGGGCGACCAATCAGGATCGGCCTTTCGGTTGTTTCCTCAAGCATCGCCTGCGAGGCGCGCAGCACGCGTTCGTCTTCGCCTTCGGCAAAGACAATACGGCGCGCGGTGGCCCGCGCGGCCTGAAACACCGGCCGCATCAGCATGGCGGATTTGAACACCGATCCATCCAGCTTGTGGCGATAGCCCTCAAGATCGGCGATGGGCCGTTTGGCAACGCCGGTTTCCATCGCGGCCCGCGCCACGGCCAGAGATACGACCCCGACAAGGCGGGGATCAAAAGGCTTGGGGATCAGATAATCCGCACCAAAGGTCAGCTGTTCGCCCTGATAGGCGGCGGCGGCCTCGGCGCTGGTGGTGGCGCGCGCCAGTTCGGCGATGGCGTCAACGCACGCCAGCTGCATTTCCGTGTTGATCGTCGTCGCCCCCACATCCAGCGCACCGCGGAAAATGAACGGAAAACACAGCACGTTGTTGACTTGGTTAGGGAAATCAGACCGACCCGTGGCAATGATCGCATCTGGGGCGACCGCGCGTGCCAGATCGGGCAGGATCTCGGGTGTTGGGTTGGCCAGGGCAAAAATGATCGGGCGTTGGGCCATCTGTGCGACCATTTCTTGCGATAACACGCCCGGCCCTGACAGGCCCAAAAACAGATCGGCATCTGGGATCACATCGCCCAGGCTGCGCAGATCGCTGTCTTGGGCGAATTCGGACTTGATCGGGTTCATGTCGATCTCGCGGCCCGTATAGACCAGCCCGTGAATGTCGCACAGCCAGATATTTTGCCGCTTGACCCCCATTTTGACCAACATATTCAGGCAAGCAATCCCCGCCGCCCCGCCGCCGGTCGAGACGATCTTGATGTCTTCAAACCGCTTGCCGGCGACGTGCAGCGCGTTCTTGACCGCCGCCCCGACAACGATGGCGGTGCCGTGCTGATCGTCGTGGAACACCGGAATGTTCATCCGCTCGCGGCAAATTCGTTCAACGGTAAAGCAATCTGGCGCTTTGATATCTTCAAGATTGATCGCCCCAAAGGTCGGTTCCAGCGCACAGACCAGATCAGCCAGCTTTTCCGGGTCGCTTTCGTTCAATTCGATGTCAAAGCAATCAATGCTGGCGAATTTCTTGAACAAAACCGCCTTGCCTTCCATCACCGGTTTGGAGGCCAGGGCGCCAATGTTACCCAACCCCAGCACAGCCGATCCATTCGACACGACGCCGACCAGGTTGCCACGGCTGGTGAAACGCGCGGCGTTTTCGGGATCGGCTTTGATTTCAAGGCAGGCCTCGGCGACGCCGGGGGAATAGGCGCGCGCCAAATCACGCCCATTGGCCAAGGGCTTGGTTGCGCGCACTTCCAGCTTACCGGGTTTGGGGAATTCGTGATATTCTAAGGCGGCATTTCGTAGCTTGGATGTATCGGTCATGATCTGGCCCTTGTTCAATATAGTTTAGCGTTAAACTATTTTTGCGCGCAGGCCAAGCCGAAGTTTTCCTGGCCGGGTGCGCTGTGGCAAAATCTTGCAGGGGCCCCTGGGGTTTGGCTTGTCAAAGCCCGCAGTGGCGCGCAGTATCGCCATTGGTGACATGCGAAGGAAAATGAGCATTTATGAGTCAGATCAAGGCCGAAATGCGCCTGCCCACCCAAGAGCTGCGCGAAGATATTCCCTTTTATACCAAAGTGTTGGGGATGCGAATGGACAGCATCTATCCGGCGGATGATCCGCAGGTTGCGGTGTTTTCGGGCCACGGGCTGCGGGTGCGGATCGAAAAAGGCGCCCCCGAGGCGCCGGGAACGCTGCGGATATTGACCGACGATCCAGACGGGTTTGCAGGCGGTGCGCGCCGGCTTGAGGCGCCCAACGGCACCATCGTTGAGATCGCCCCCCTTAATGCCCCGCTTTACCTGCCGCCCACGGCCCACAGCTTTGTGGTGCGACGTCTGGCAGATCAGGCCCCTTGGGTCATTGGGCGCGCGGGGATGCATTACCGGGATCTGATTCCTGACCGGCTTGGCGGTTCGATCATCGCCAGCCACATTCGCATACCTGACGGCGGGCCGGTGCCGGATATGGTGCATTACCATACGGTCGGGTTTCAGTTGATATTTTGTTACCGGGGCTGGGTGGATTTGGTCTATGAGGATCAGGGCGATCCGTTCCGTCTTTATGCCGGGAACTGCGTTATTCAGCCGCCCGAGATACGCCACAAGGTCTTGTTTGCCAGCGACAATATCGAAGTGATCGAAATCGGCGTGCCGGCCGAGCATGTGACCACGATTGACCATGATATGGTTTTGCCCAACGGGCCGGCCAACCCGGACCGTGTATTTCAGGGCCAAAAGTTCGTGCATCACCGGGCCGATGACGCAATTTGGAAGCCGTTTCGTCTGGCCGGATTTTCTGCGCGCGACACCTTGATCGCCGAAAATACCGGCAATGTCGCGGGGGTGCATGTGGTGCGCCCCGATGGGCACCCCACAAGTTGGAGCACGCACAGCGGCGATATTCTCTTTACCTTTGTGATGCAGGGCGCGATGACGCTTGAGGGCGAAGGGCGCGACCCCCATGATCTGGCGCCCGGCGATGCCTTTGTGATCCCGCCTGGTATGTCGGTGCGTTATGGCGCGCCCAGCGACGATCTTGAGCTGCTTGAGGTGTCGCTGCCGGGGGTGTTTGAAACCGCACAAAGGGGGCACCTATGATGAGCCAAGATTTACAAACCGCCGCGACCCAGGTGCGCGAACGGGCCTATGCGCCGTATTCGGGGTTCAAGGTTGGCGCTGCGGTGCGGGCCGCTTCGGGGGCGGTCTATGTGGGCTGCAACGTCGAGAACGTGGCCTATCCCGAGGGCACCTGCGCCGAGGCAGGGGCCATTGCCGCCATGATCGCCGCGGGGGACAGCCAACTGACCGAAGTTTTTGTGATCGCAGACAGCCCCGAGCCGGTAACGCCCTGTGGCGGGTGCCGTCAAAAGCTGGCGGAGTTTGGCGGCGGGGATGTGCCCGTCACGATGGCCACGCTGGGCGGGGTGCATGTGACACGCCCCCTGGCCGATCTGTTGCCGGGCGCCTTTTCCGCCCACCACATGGAGGCCTGATGGACGCGCGCACCCTGTTGTCCAAGCTGCGTCACCAACAGGCGCCATCGGCCGGTGAACTGGTCTGGGCGGCTGGGGCGTTGGCTGATGGCACCCTCAGCGATGCCCAGGCCGGGGCCTTGGCCATGGCGATCTGCCTGAACGGGCTGGATGGGCCGGGGCGGGTGGCCCTGACCCTTGCCATGCGCGACAGCGGCGATGTGCTGGGCTGGGATCTGGGCGGGCCGGTGCTGGACAAGCATTCCACTGGCGGTGTGGGCGATTGCGTTTCGCTTGTGTTGGCCCCGGCCTTGGCGGCCTGTGGGGCTTATGTGCCGATGATCTCGGGGCGGGGCTTGGGGCATACGGGCGGGACGCTGGACAAGCTTGAGGCGGTTCCAGGCGTCAGCACCCAATGCGATACCCCCCAGTTGCGGGCCATGGTGGGCCAGATCGGTTGCGCCATCGTTGGGGCCAGCGCCCAGATCGCCCCGGCTGATCGGCGCCTTTATGCGGTGCGCGATGTGACGGGCACTGTCGACAGTATTGATCTGATCACCGCGTCTATTTTGTCCAAAAAGCTGGCCGCCGGGCTTGATGGGTTGGTGCTGGACGTCAAGCTGGGCAGCGGCGCATTCATGAAAGACCCCGCCGCGGCGCGAAAGCTGGCGCAAAGCCTGTGTGAAACGGCATCCGCTGCGGGATGCCCGGCAACGGCGCTGATCACGGATATGTCTGAACCGGCGGCGCCCGCCATCGGCAATGCGCTTGAAATGGTTGAGGCAATGCACACCCTCTCGGGCGCCGCCAGGGGCACGCTCTCCCAGCTCAGCTGCGCTTTGGGCGGCGCTTTGCTGGCCCAGGGTGGTCTGGCACAAGATCCAGAGGCGGGGGAACAGATGATTGCCCGTGCCATTGCATCGGGCGCGGCGCTTGATCGCTTTGCCCGGATGATTGCCGCGCTGGGCGGGCCGCGCGATTTTGACATCCGCTGGGCCGATCATCTGCCCCAGGCGCCGGTGGTTCACGCCGTGCCGTCTTTGACCAGCGGTGTCGTGTGTTCCATGGATGGTCAGGCCCTTGGGCTTGCCGGGATCGCGCTTGGCGCCGGGCGACAGGTGGAAACCGACCGGATCAACCCGGCAACCGGCCTGTCCCGGATTTGCCGTCTTGGCAGCGCCATCGAGGTTGGCCAGCCGCTGGCTTTTGTGCATGCCGCCAATGACACAGCGGCGCAGCAGGCGGCGGGGATGGTCCAGCGGGCCATTGCCCTGGGGCCGCGTCGGCCGCAAGCGCAGCCCTTGATTATGGAAAGGATATCGGGATGAGCCGGGCCTTTCTAGTGGTGATGGATTCTGTCGGGATCGGCGGGGCGCCGGATGCGGGCCTGTATTTCAATGGCACGGTGCCCGACACGGGCGCCAACACCCTGGGCCATATTATCGCCGGGTTTCCCGCCGCTGCCGGGCGCCCGCTGGCGTTGCCGCATCTGCGGGCGCTGGGGCTTGGTGCGGCGCTTGAGCTGGCATCAGGTATGCGCGATCCGGCACCGCAACCGGAATTGGTCGGGCAATGGGGCGTCGCAAGCGAAACCTCGCGCGGGAAAGATACGCCTTCGGGGCATTGGGAATTGGCCGGGCTGCCGGTGCCCTGGGAATGGCATTACTTTGAAAAGACCGAGCAATCCTTTGATGCCGACCTGATCGCGCATGTCTGTGCCAAGGCCGGGGTCGACGGGATATTGGGCAATTGCCACGCGCCTGGGACGGCAATCATTGAACGGCTGGGCGCGCAGCATATGCAAAGCGGTTGGCCGATTTGCTATACGTCGGCGGACAGCGTGTTTCAGATCGCCGCCCATGAGGAAAGCTTTGGCCTGGCGCGCTTGATCCAGCTGTGTGCCGATGTGGCGCCGTATTTGCATCGCATGCGCGTGGGGCGGGTGATTGCCCGGCCCTTCACCGGATCTGAGGGGGCGGGGTTCATCCGCAGCCAAAACCGTAAGGATTTCGCCATTGCCCCGCCGGGGCCAGTGTTGACCAATTGGCTGCAAGATGCCGGGCATCCGGTGATCGCGCTGGGCAAGATTGGCGATATTTTCTCGATGCAGGGGATTGATGTCGTTCTGAAGGGATCTGATGCTCAGTTGATGGGGCATTTGCAGGACCAGGTGGATGCGGCGCCGGACGGGGCGTTGGTTTTTGCCAATTTTGTCGAATTTGACAGCCTTTACGGGCATCGCCGCGATCTGTTGGGCTATGGCCATGCGCTGGAATGGTTTGACGCACAGATCGGTCAGGTGCAGGCCGCGATGCGCCCTGGGGATTTGCTGTTGCTATGTGCCGATCATGGCAATGATCCAAGTTGGTGTGGCACAGACCACACCCGCGAGCGGGTGCCGGTGTTGATTGCCGGGCGCGGGGCGGGCGGCCTTGGCCATATGGGGTTTACATCGGTGGCAGATATTATCGCGGCGCATTTGGGGGTGTCTGGGCCAGGCGCGTAAGGGGCAGCCGGGATCGGGCCGCACCGGGCGGGATGCGCGGCCGGTGCTGGGGTGCCTCCGGCGGGGATATTTAAGAACAAAAGAAAGCCGGGGCGAGGATTTCGCCGGCTTGGCCTTGGCCTTGTGGGGCGCGGCGCATAGGGTTGCGAGGTGGATTCGCATCGGTGAGGGAGTTTGTTTATGACGGAGCATTTGACGGTCGTTGATCATCCGCTTGTGCAGCACAAGTTGACAATCATGCGCGACAAGGAGACGCCGACGGCGGTGTTTCGGCAGTTGTTGCGTGAGATCAGCCAGCTTTTGGCTTATGAGGTGACGCGTGGTTTGCCGATGACGCTCAAGCGGATCGAGACGCCAATGCAGCCAATGGATGCGCCAACCCTGGATGGCAAGAAGTTGGCGTTGATATCCATTCTGCGGGCCGGAAACGGCTTGTTGGATGGGGTATTGGAGCTGATCCCGTCGGCGCGGGTTGGGTTTGTCGGGCTTTATCGCGACGAGGAAACCTTGCAGCCGGTGCAGTATTATTTCAAGGCCCCCGAGGGGTTGGAGGACCGTTTGGTGATTGCGGTCGATCCGATGTTGGCGACGGGCAATTCGTCGGTTGCGGCGATTGATTTGCTGAAGGCGCAAGGCGCGCGCAACATTCGCTTTTTGTGTTTGCTGGCGGCGCCTGAAGGGGTGGCGCGGATGAAGCAGGCCCATCCGGATGTGCCGATTGTGACCGCCGCGCTGGATGATCATTTGAATGCGTCGGGCTATATTGTGCCGGGGCTAGGCGATGCCGGCGATCGGATGTTCGGCACGAAATAGGGGCGGCGCCCCCCGAATGGGGCGGGTTCGCCCCGTGCGGGTGGTCAACCGCCGCAGATGTTTTGCAGGCGCAGCCAGTCGGCATCGGCCATTATCATCGCCGGGGCGTGGGCGGAGGCCGGATCGCCTTCGATCAACGGCAGCACGCTTTCGCCTGTGACATCAAGGGCATAGGCATAGGGCGCGGCGCTGATCTTGGCGCGCGCGAATTGCGCCAAGAGCGGATCGGTCGCAGGGGCGCTGCGCGGGGCGGTCATCAGATATTGGGCGTATTGTGCCAGATCATTGGGCGGCAGGTCGCCGGTGGTCAGCAGGCGAAATGTCGACCAGACCCCGGCATAGCGCAGCAGATCGCGCAGGGGGTCACTGGCCTGGGCCTGGGTCAGCTCGGCCAGGGCAAAGCCGGCGGCGACGCTGGGGTCTTCGAAGTCTTCGACCAGATCGCGGCGCAGCAAGATGCGCCCACCGGGCAAATGCAGGCTGATCTGGCCGGTGGCGGGCATCACCGAAAGCGGGCCGCTGCCGATGCGCTTGCGCAGCAGCTGTAGCGAGCGCAGCCCGGAGGGGGCGTTGCAGCGTAACCCCGAGAGGCGCTCTATCCGAGTGAGCAATGTGTCACCGATGGCCACGCGTTTGGCGACGGGCACGACGCTGACCGCGTGGTTGACCAAGGCGCCAGGCAACCAAAGCAACAGCAGTGCCGCCACCAGCGCCGCCGAGGTCAGCGCCCCGACCGACCGGACCCGCCCCGGATGTGGCCGGGCCTTGTCAACGGCGCGGCGCAGGGTTTCGATGGCCTCGATCATGTTGTCTTCGCCTGCGGCCAGTTCAAGCGTTTCGCCGGGATCGCCATCGGGGCTGTAGATTGCCGGCTGTTTGCCCGGATTGACCCGGTCAAGCGCCGCCAGCGACCAATGGGTGATCGGGCGGTCTTTCATGTCGCTGATCAGCAAGGTCGCATCGCCCATGGAAATAATGACTTCGCGGCGCTGCTCGCCGGGGGCGGGACGCCAAAGCGCGCTGGCTTCGATCCGGTCATATTTGCGAAGGGCGGTCATTGGGATTGCTCTTGTGGATTTGGCGCAGGATATCCCGCGCGGACGGGCGCGAAAACCAGGCGTGCGATGACATTTGGGCCCTGTCTAGCGGGGTTATCCGGTTTGCGCCAGTTTGCGCAGTTCAAACTTTTGGATTTTCCCGGTCGATGTCTTGGGCAGTTCGATAAAGATCACCTGTTTGGGGGCTTTGAAACCGGCCAGGGTCAGCCGCGAAAAGGCAATCAGTTCGGCCTCGGATACGGTCGCGCCGGGCTTGAGTTCAATGAAGGCGCAGGGGACTTCGCCCCATTTCTCGTCAGGCTTGGCAACCACAGCCGCCAAAGACACCGCGTCATGGCCCATCAACACGCCTTCGACCTCGACCGAGCTGATGTTCTCGCCGCCGGAAATGATGATATCTTTGGCGCGGTCCGCGATCTGTATATAGCCGTCGTCATGCTGAACGGCCAAATCTTCTGAGTGAAAATAGCCCCCGGCAAAGGCCTTGGCCGTTGCGGCCGGATTTTTGTAATACCCCTTCATCACCGCATTGCCGCGAATAAGGATTTCGCCCTGGTGCTGACCATCGCGGGGCACCGCTTTGCCTTGGGTGTCTGCCACGGTGATATGCTCCATCATCGGGAAGGCCACGCCTTGGCGGGCTTTGATGGCGGCGCGGTCGGTTTGGTCCAAACCGTCCCAATCGTCGCTACGCCAGATACATTCGGTGACATGGCCATAGGTTTCTGTCAGCCCGTAAACCTGGGTAACGTTAAAGCCCAGGGCCTCGATCTTGGCCAGGGTGGCCGGGGCGGGCGGGGCGCCTGCTGTAAACACTTCGACCGTGTGGTCAAACTGGCGCCGGTCTTGGGCCGGGGCGTTGACCAACATGTTCAACACGATCGGGGCGCCGCCAAAATGGGTGACACCTTCATCGGCGATGGCGTCATAAATTGCCTGTGCGGTGATGTCGCGGCAGCACACCAAGGTGCCGCCGATCAGCGGCATCATCCAGGTGTGGTTCCATCCATTACAGTGGAAAAGCGGTACGATCTGCATGAAAACCGGGTGCAGCACCATCCGCCAAGATATCACAGTGCCCATAGTCATCAAATAGGCGCCGCGGTGATGATAAACCACGCCTTTGGGGCGGCCAGTCGTGCCTGATGTGTAATTCAACGCCAGGCTTTCCCATTCATCCTGGGGCAGAATCCACTGAAAATCAGGGTCGGCATTGGCCAACAGGTCTTCGTATTGCAGGTGTTCTGGGCTGGCTGGCAGGCCGGCGTTTGGATCGTTGACCTCGATGATGATCGGTGTGCTGCGGGTGCCTTTTGCGGCAAGGGCGAGGGCCAGGATTTCGCTGTCCACCAGCACGGCTTTGGCATCGCCGTGCTCAAACACATAGCGCACGGTGTCCATGTCCAGCCGGGTGTTGATCGTGTTGAGCACCGCCCCGCAAGCCGGCACGCCAAAGTGGGCCTCGGCCTGGGCGGGCAGGTTGGGCATCAACGTCGCAACCACATCCCCAGGCTGGATGCCCAACGCCGCCAACCCCGAGGCCAGCCGGGTGCAGCGGTCGTAATACTGGGCATAGCTGACGCGGTGGGCGCCATAAACAACCGCTGTGCGATTGGCAAAAACATCCGCCGCACGGCGCAGGTGCGACAGCGGGCTGAGCGGGACATGATTTGCCGCGCATTTGTCCAATCCGGTTTCATCTTGCATCCAGCCCATGGTCTTCCCCTGTTCGTCTTTTTGGTTTTGGTCTTGTGGTTTTGTTCTTGGCAAAGTCTTGCATTGCGCGCGCATCACGATATGGATTTCCGGGCGCAAGAAAAGAGCGAAGTTGCCTGACATGAATCCCAATGCCCCCCAAACGCGTCCGGCGGTTGCCGCGCTGAACATGATTGGCGCGATGCTTTTGTTGGGGTTCGTCGATATTTATGTGGCCGTGATCGCGCAAAGCATCAGCGTCTGGCAGTTTTTATGCTGCCGGGGGGTGCTGGCGATGGCGCTGGTTTGGGCGATGTCGCGCGCCGGTCTGGGCAGGTTGCGGCCGCAGCGGATCTGGGCCGTGGCGCTGCGCAGTGCGCTGATTGCAATCGGGATGACGTTCTATTTCGGTGCCCTGGCCTTTATGCCAATCGCACAGGCGTTGGCGGGGCTGTTTACATCGCCGATTTTTGTGATGCTGATTTCCGGGTTTGTGCTGCGGGCGCCGATTGGCCCGTGGCGTGTGGTGGCGGTGTTGATCGGCTTTGCCGGTATCTTGACGGTTCTGGGGCTGCAAGACGGGTTGGCGGGATGGATCATGTTGATGCCGGTGGCGGGCGGGTTGTTTTACGCCTGCGGATCGGTCGCAACACGGGTGCTGTGCGCGCAAGAAGACACGCTGAGCATGTTGCTGGGGATATTGCTGGTGCAAACGCTGTTGGGGGCGGGGGCGCTGATGGTGATTGCCGGGCTGGGGATTGAGGGCGCAGCGGGGGCGGGCGGGTTCTTGACCCGCGGCTGGGTCTGGCCGATGGGATCGGCGCTGTGGTTGGTGGCGCTTCAGGCGGTGGTGTCGGTTCTGGGGGTTGGGTTGCTTATTCGCGCCTATCAACTGGGCGAGGCCTCGCAGGTTTCGGTGTTGGAATACACCATCATGATTTTCGGCCCGTTTTTTGGTTGGTTGTTGATGGGGCAGATGATCAGCATGGCCCAAGCTTTTGGCATCGGGCTGATCGCCGTTTCAGGGGTGATCATTGCCTTGCGCAGCCGATCCTGAAACGGCCTGTTGCGAAAAGGAAAAGGGGCCTGGTCGGCCCCTTTGCTGTATTATGCCGCGTGTTGCTGGCCGAACCTTTCATAAAAGCTTTGGCCTTTTGCGGCCATGTCGCGCAGCAGAGCGGGGCAGGCAAAGCGATCGCCGTAACGGGCGGCAAGCGCATCGCAGCGTTCAGCGGCATAGGGCGCGCCGATCATATCCAGCCAGCTGAACGGGCCACCGGACCAGGGGGCAAAGCCCCAGCCAAGGATGGCGCCCACATCGCCTTCGCGGATATCCATCAAGACGTTCTCTTCCAGGGCGCGCACCGCTTCGAGCACCTGCGAGAACAGCAAGCGGTGTTGGACCTCGATCAGTTCGGGCTGCTCTGGGGCAGGGGGGTATTGCGCGGCCAGCCCGTCCCATAGGCCCAGGCGTTTGCCTTTGTCGTCATAGGCGTAAAAGCCGCCCTGGGCTTTGCGGCCCATGCGTCCCAGACCTTCGAGCCAGAAGATCACATCGTCCGACGGGCTTTCGGGATAGGCGTTGCCCATGGCGGCCTTGGTGGCGCGGGCAATCTTGGCGCCCAGGTCAATCGCGGTTTCGTCGGTCAGCTGCAATGGCCCCAGCGGCATTCCGACAAGTTTGGCGGCGTTTTCGATCAGGGCCGGTTCCACGCCTTCGGCCACCATGCGGACCCCTTCGTTGATATAGGGAATGATGCAGCGGTTGGCATAGAAAAACCGCGCGTCGTTGACCACGATCGGCGTTTTGCGGATCTGGCGCACATAATCAAGCGCCTTGGCAACCGCGCGGTCACCGGTGTTGGCGCCCTTGATGATCTCCACCAGGGCCATTTTTTCCACCGGAGAGAAAAAGTGAATGCCGATGAACTGGTCCTGCCGCCCGGAGGCCTGGGCCAGACCGCTGATCGGCAGGGTCGAGGTGTTCGAGGCAAAGATGCAATCTTGGGGGATCACCGCCTCGACGCGTTTGGTGATATCGGCCTTGACGGCAGGGTCTTCGAACACCGCTTCGATGATCAGATCACAGCCTTGCAGCGCCTTGAGATCGGGCGTCGCGGTGATGCGGGCCAGCAGGGCATCCTTTTTTTCAGCCGTGGCCTTTTTGCGGGCGATGCCCTTGTCCATGAAGCTGGCGCTATAGGCTTTGCCCTTGTCGGCGGCTTCTTGGGTTTGGTCGATCAGCACAACCTCGATCCCGGCCTGGGCCGAGACCAGCGCGATACCAGCCCCCATCAGGCCAGCCCCCAGAACGCCCAGCTTTTGCACGCGCTGATCGGCGATGCCTTGCGGCCGCACCGCGCCTTTTTCCAGCGCTTCTTTGTTCAGGAACAAGGATCGGATCATCGCCGAGGACGATGGGTTCATCAAAACGCTGGTGAACCAGCGGGCTTCGATCCGCAGGGCCGTGTCAAAGGGAACCAAGGCCCCTTCGTAAACCGCGCTGAGCAGGGCCTTGGCGGCAGGATAAACCCCTTGGGTCTTGCCGTTGACCATGGCGTTGGCACCGACAAAGGTCATGAAGCCCGCCGGATGATAGGGGGCGCCGCCGGGCATTTTGTATCCTTTTTGGTCCCATGGCTTGACCAGATCGGCGTCTTTGGCCGACAGAACCCAGGCGCGGGCCGCCGCCAGCGGATCGGCGCAGACTTCGTCGATGATCCCGGCGGCCTTGGCGGCGGCGGGGGCGACCATCTTGCCCTCAAGCAGGAAGGGGCTGGCGCCCATGGCGCCCAGTTTGCGCGCCAGACGGGTGGTGCCCCCGGCGCCGGGGAAAATGCCGACCAAAATTTCTGGCAGGCCCAGCCGCGCCTTTGGGTTGTCGGCGACAAAAATCCGGTGGGTGGCCAGAGGCAGTTCCAGCCCGATCCCGGCCGCCGTGCCGGGCAAGGCCGCGGCAATCGGCTTGCCGCCCTTGTTGGTCTTGGGGTCCATCCCTGCGCGTTCAATCTTGCGCAGCAGGTGGTGCATCTGCATCGTGCCCTCGAACAGGCCCCTGGCCGGGTCGTCGCCGGCGTCTTCTTTCAGCTTGGCCAGCAGGTTCAGATCCATCCCGCCAGCAAAGGATCCCGCCTTGCCCGAGGTGATCACCACCCCCTTGACCGCAGGGTCGGCAAGCGCGCCGTCGATCAGCGCATCCAGATCGCGTAGCCCGTCAAAAGACATGACGTTCATGGATTTTCCGGGCACGTCCCAAGTGATAATGGCAACGCCATCGGCGTCTGTGATCATGGTGAAATCGGTCATGTTTTCTCTCCGAACTTCTGTGTGTGTGGTGGGCACATGGCCCGAAAATCAGTCAATTTGTGGTGGCAATACCTGGGTGTGGCTGTGGGGGCGATCGATTGCAAAGGCCCGCCAGAACCCGCTGCAAAGCCGGAAATGCGCACGCTCTTGCCATGGCGGCACGGCATAGCGACCGTTTCTAAGCATATGGGCCCGAAAGGTGATGATCATGGTGGTTTCGTCAGGGCGTTCGACCTGTTCGACCTTGCGCAGGCAGTCGGTGATCGCACTGTCGCGCATTTCTAGCATGGTGGCATCGTATTCGTCGTAAACATCCTGACGCGTTTTCAGCACCTTGTGCCCGTTTGCCGATTGGATCCGAAAGGGCAGCAAGAACAAATGCATCCATCCGCTGACATCGCCGCTTAGGAAAACCTGATCGACGCTGTCCATCAGGGCCTGCGCCAGCTTTTCGTCTTCTTGCGCGGGGGTCAGATTGCGTTCGCTATATCCATCAAACTGCGCGGCGCGCGCTTGGGTAAAGCGCCGCGTTGTGGTGGACACATCCGATTTGGCAACGCGCCATTTGCCATCGCTGTTCTTGTGCAGCGTCCATTTGACCTCCAATCCGGGGGAGGGCACGTTATTTTCATCGAAATGCTGCACAGTGTGATAACCAATGATCGTCACCGGGTCGGTTTGACGCGCCACGATGCAATCGCGCTGGATGCGCACGATCCCTTGTGCCGTCAAGGCATCGACAAAATCGAACATGCCCTTGCGAAACGCCTCGGGGGTGTCAATCAAAAGCCGGCCATCTGTCGTGGTGATCAAGAACGGCGATGACATTTGGGCCATCCATGTATCGCTATCCCGCTCAAACAACGCTTTTTGCGTTGTCTCAAGCAGGGTTTGATAAATGGCTTTGGCGTCAACTGACATCGGTTGGCTATACCCGCTCAATGATGGTTGCTGCACCCATTCCTGATGCGATGCACAGCGTCGCCAGGCCGACCTCTTTATCGCTCCGCTCCAGCTCATCCAAAAGCGTGCCGATGATCATGGCGCCGGTCGCCCCCAGCGGATGCCCCATGGCAATCGAGCCGCCGTTGACGTTGACCTTGGAATGATCGACATCAAAGGCCTGCATAAACAGCAACACAACGGCGGCAAATGCCTCGTTTACCTCGAAAAGATCAATATCGCTGATGGCCATGCCGTTCTCTGCCAGGATTTTTTGCGTCGCAGGCACGGGGCCGGTCAACATGATGGTCGGGTCGGTGCCAATCTTGGCAGTGGCGCGAATACGGGCGCGCGGCTTCAACCCGTTTTGTTCGCCAAATGCTTTCGACCCGATTAACACCGCGGCCGCGCCATCGACGATCCCGCTCGAGTTTCCAGCGTGGTGGATGTGGTTGACCCGTTCCAGATGCGGGTATTTCATCAAGGCGACCCGATCAAATCCGGGCATAACCTCGCCCATGGCCTGAAACGCCGGGTTCAAGGCGCCAAGGCTTTGCATATCGGTCGACGGTCGCATGTATTCATCATGCTCAAGAATGCTCAGCCCGTTTTGATCGCGCACCGGGATCACCGATTTGGCAAACCGGCCCGCGTCCCAGGCCATCTTTGCCCGGCGTTGCGATTCAACAGCAAAAGCATCGGCATCGGCGCGGGAAAATCCGTATTGGGTGGCGATGATATCGGCGCCGATCCCCTGCGGGGCGAAATATTGCTCCATCGCGATGGAAGGATCCGCCGCGATGGCCGCCCCGTCCGCCCCCATGGCGACGCGGCTCATCATCTCAACGCCGCCGGCGATATAGGCCTGGCCCGCACCGCCGCGCACCTGATTGGCCGCCAGGTTTACCGCCTCCATCCCCGAGGCACAAAACCGGTTGATTGCCAGCCCCGGAATGCTTTCGTCCAGATCCGACGCCAAAACAGCCGAGCGCGCCAAACATCCGCCCTGTTCCATCACCTGTGTGACATTGCCCCAAATCACATCCTCAACCGCGTGGCCGGCAAGGTTGCTGCGCTCTTTGATGGCATTCAGCGTCAGCGCACTAAGCCGCAAAGACGTCACCTCGTGCAAAGATCCGTCGGCACGTCCCTTGCCACGCGGTGTGCGCAGCGCATCGTAAATATAGGCTTCGGTCATTGTTCCCATCCTTTCGGCGAATAATCGATCATCTATGGGGGCGCGGCCCCCGCAATTGTTCAAAACGGTGCGCACATCAGCGCGGCACCTGATCCCGTCGCGCCCGGTCAAGACCCGGTTCAGACCCAATTCGGGGCCGGGCCTTGACCGTTCAGGCCCGGTCGGCCGGCGATCCAGGCATCAAATCATAAGGCGCCTTCCAACCCGGCGTTTGCGACAGACGCGTCAACCAGGCATCAATATGCGGCCAGTCGGCCCGCTCAAACCCGAACTTCTCAGGATAATACAAATACCCACAACAGCTCAGATCCGCATTGCTAAGCGCGTCGCCGACGATCCAATCGCGCCCGGCCAAATGGGCGTTCAGCACCTCGTAAACTCCCTTCAACCGGCCTTGATTAAAGGCAATCACCTCGGCCGGGCGCTTGTCCTCGGGCAAAAAGTTCATCAAAAACCGCGTCATGCCGGCCACGCCGCTCAGCTTGTGATTGTCCCACAGCACCCAGCGCAAAATCTCGCGCCGTGTCTGCGGATCGGCGCCGCCAAACTTGCCGGATTTCTCGGAAATATAATCCTGGATCACCCCCGATTGCGTCAAGGTCAGATCGCCATCGACCAAAACCGGCGCCTCGCCCATCTCGTTCACCGTGGCGCGATACGCCGGGGTCCGGGTTTCCCCGCCAAAGAAATCAACCTTGACCGGCTCCCATGCCAACCCCGACAACTCAAGCGCCAAGGCCGCCTTATAGGCATTGCCGCTCTCGCCAAAACAATACAGCTTCATCGTCATCTTATTCCCCGTTCCGGCCGCTTCCGGCCTTTCTTTTGTTCTTAAATATCCCCGCCGGAGGCTCCCGCACTAAAGGGCGCGCGCCACCAGCTCTTTCATGATCTCATTGGTGCCCCCATAAATGCGCTGCACCCGCGCATCGGCCCACATTTCGGCCACGGCATATTCCTGCATGAACCCATACCCGCCATGCAATTGCACACATTCATCCAAGACATCGCCTTGGGTGTCGGTCAGCCAAAACTTGGCCATTGCGGCCTTCTCGACACTCAGGGCGCCGCGCAGATGCTCGCTGATGCAGGCATCCAGAAAGGCGCGCGCTACGGTGGTCTTGGCCTTGCACTCGGCCAATTTGAAACGGGTGTTCTGAAACTGGGTCAGCGGCCCGCCAAAGGCCTCGCGCTCTTTGCAATAGGTGATGGTCCGCTCCAACGCGCCCTCCATCGCCCCCACAGCCCCGCACCCGATGATGAGACGCTCTTGCGGCAATTGCTGCATCATCTGGTAAAATCCTTGCCCCTCGGCCTGGCCAAGAATGTTTTCGGGGGCGATTTCGATATTGTCAAAAAACAGCTCGGACGTATCGGCGGCGTGCAGCCCGACCTTGTCCAGGTTCCGCCCACGGCTAAAGCCTTCGGCGCCGTCGGTTTCCACAACCACCATCGACACCCCCTTGGCGCCTTCGCCGGGGTCGGTCTTGGCGGCAACAATGATCAGATTGGCGTGTTGCCCATTGGTGATGAATGTCTTTTGACCGCTCAGCCGATAGGCATTTCCCTCGCGCACCGCCTTGGTCTTGATCCGCTGCACGTCCGATCCGGTCGAAGGTTCGGTCATCGCCAACGCGCCGACCAATTCGCCGCTGACCATTTTGGGCAACCAGCGTTTCTTTTGGTCTTCGGTGCCATAGGCCAGGATGTAATGCGCCACGATGCCCGAATGAATGCCATGGCCCCAGCTGGCCAAATTGGCGCGCGACCCTTCAATCAAGATGGCCGCTTCGTGCCCGAAATCACCGCCCGGTCCGCCGTATTCTTCCGGCACGGACGGGCACAAAAGGCCCAGTTTGCCAGCCTCGGCCCAGGTGCTGCGGTCCATTTGCCCCTGTTTGCGCCATTTCTCGAACTTGGGGGCCCATTCGGTGGTGATGAACTGTGCGGTCATATCGGCCAGCATCTTGTGTTCATCGGTCATCCAGCCCGCGCCGGCGCTGTCAAATCCTGTCATAGTGCTCTCCCGTGGCCGCGCCTTTGGCATGCAGCCCCTTTTCTCAAAATGCCTCAGCGTCCAGGGCCATGACGGTCTGCGCGCCGGATTCGATCCGGGTCAGATGCAAGGCGGTCGCTGGAAGCTGTCGTGCCATATAGTAGCGCGCAGTGGCCAGCTTGGTCTCATGGAACGTGGCGTCACCGCTGCCCGCGCTCAGCGCTTTTTGCGCGGCAAGCGCCATCTTGGCCCACATCAAGCCCAGACAGACGTGCCCGAACATATGCATGAAATCATTCGATCCGCTTAAGGCATTATTGGGGTCTTTCACCCCGTTTTGCATGAAATACATCCCGGCGGCCTGCAAATCTTTTGACGCCCGCTTAAGAGGATCGAAAATCGTCGCATCCAAGGTTGCGTCCTGGCCGGCGTTTTCTTTCAGAAAGGTTTTGACCATCTCAAAAAAGGCCATCACATGTTTGCCGCCATCTTGGGCCAGCTTGCGGCCCACCAGATCCAGCGCCTGAACCCCGTTGGCCCCCTCATAGATCATGGCGATCCGCGCATCGCGGGTGAATTGCGACATGCCCCATTCTTCGATATAGCCATGACCGCCGTAAATCTGCTGGGCTTTGACCGTCATGTCATAGCCCTGATCGGTCAGAAACCCTTTGATCACCGGCGTCAGCAGGGACACCAGCCCATCGGCCGCCGCATCATTGCCGCGATGGGCCGCATCAATCAACGTGGCCGACCACAAAATGAAGGCCCGCGCCCCTTCGGTAAAGCTTTTTTGGTCCATCAACGCCCGGCGCACATCGGGGTGAACAATCAGCGGATCGGCCGGCCCGTCGGGGTTTTTTGTTCCGGTCACGTCCCGGCCCTGAAGGCGATCTTTGGCATAGGCCAGCGCGTTCTGATAGGCAGCATCGGCCTGTGCCAGCCCTTGCATCCCAACGCCGATGCGCGCTTCGTTCATCATCGTGAACATCGCCCGCATACCTTTATGGGCCTCGCCCAGCAGGTATCCGGTTGCCCCGTCATAGTTCATCACACAGGTCGAGTTGCCGTGGATGCCCATCTTTTCCTCGATCTTGCCGCAGGCCGCACCATTGCGCGCGCCCAAAGACCCGTCTTCGTTGATCAGGAACTTGGGGACGATAAACAGGGACACGCCCTTGATCCCGGCAGGCCCGCCTGGGATCTTGGCCAGGACCAGGTGGATGATATTGTCGGCCAGATCGTGCTCTCCCGACGAGATAAAGATTTTTTGCCCGGTTACCCGATAGCTGCCGTCGTCTTGGGGCTCGGCTTTGGTGCGCATCATCCCCAGATCGGTGCCGCAATGCGGTTCGGTCAGGTTCATCGTGCCGGTCCATTCGCATGTGACCATTTTGGGCAGAAATTGCTGTTTTTGGGCCTTGGTGCCATGGGCCAAGATCGCCGAGGCAGCGCCATGGGTCAGCCCCTGATACATGGTAAAGGCTTGGTTCGACGCGGAAAAAAGCTCTCCCACTGCGGTGCCCAGCACATAGGGCATGTTTTGCCCGCCATATTCTTCGGGCATGTCAAGGCCGGGCCAACCACCCGCCTTGACCTGTTCAAAGGCGTCCTTGAACCCGGTCGGTGTGCGCACAACCCCGTTCTCAAAGCGGCAGCCCTCTTGGTCGCCCACGGCATTGAGCGGCGCCAACACCTGAGAGGTCAGCTTGCCGGCCTCGTCAAGCACGGCTGCGGTGAAATCGGCCTCAAGTTCAGCATAACCGGGAATGTCGCTTTGGCTGACGTTCAGCACGTCATGCAGGACAAATTGCAAATCTTTAACGGGTGCGGTGTAACTGGGCATCTGGGAAACCTTTGGACTATGTTTATATTTGAATGGGTTGGGCGTTATTCAGCGGCGCGCAAGTGACCGCGGGCGGAAATCATCTTTTCGCCCCATTTGATCTGTTCTTTCAGATCGTCGATTGCTTCGGTCAGGGTGTCGCGCTGGCGCTCAAGATCGGCAAGCCGCTCGCAGGCGATATCATAGGCGCGATTGAACTGGGTCTGTTGCTGATCGTCGACATGGTAAAGGTCCAGCAACTGGCGGATTTCCTCAAGGCTAAAGCCAAAGCGCTTGCCGCGCAGGATCAGCTTGAGCCGCGCCCGGTCGCGCTTTGTGAACAAACGTTTCTGGCCGTCCCGAATGGGGAAAAGCAGCTCTTTTGCTTCGTAAAACCGCAGGGTGCGGGCGGTAACGTCAAAGGCGTCACACATTTCGCGAATGGTCATGATCTGGTCTGTCATCGTGATCCTTTGCCTCTTGGTTGAAAGAAACTGGGGTCTTGATGAAGATATATAACCTGCAAACAAGTTGACGTAAGGGGGACGTTACGTCACTTGGCGGGATCGGCGGAAAACCACCCGCACCTTGGCTGGGGGCGCGCGCTGTGATATGGGGTCTAGCCCAGCTCTTTGGCGACGTTGTTGCGCAGCGTTTGCAGCTCGTTCAGGGCCTCGTCCAGCTGCACGCGCTGATCGGCCAATTCGTCCAATTGCTTGTCGGCCATGGTGACCCAGGCTTGCATTTGCGCCTGGGTGCCTTCGTTTTCATAGATCAAAAGCCACTGTCGGATATCTTCCAACTGAAAGCCGAACTTGCGGCCACGCAGAATCAGCTTCATGCGTGCCCGTTCGCGTGCGCCATAAAACCGGGCGCGGCCTTCGCGATCAGGTTGCAGCAATTCGATATATTCATAATAGCGCAAAGTGCGCGGGGTAACATCGAAGGCGGCGCACATTTCTTTGAAGGTCAGGCGATCTTGGGTCATGGCTTCTCTTCTTGCTGTTATCGCAAGGTTAGGCGGCAAATGCTGCAAGTGCAACATGCTCTCTTGCGCTTTGGGGGCGGCTGGGGGGATAAAGGCGGCAATGTGTCATCGCGGAAAGGGTCGGTATGACGGACAGGTCACAGATAGCGCGTCAATTCCTTGAGGCGCTGCCTCATGCCCATGCGCTGGGCATGAAACTGCTTGAGCTTGAGAACGGCCTGGCGCGGATTGAAATGCCGTATGATGCAAAATTCATTGGCGATCCTGACACCGGGGTCTTGCATGGCGGGGCTGTTTCGTCGCTGATCGACACCTGTTGCGGTGCGGCGGCGCTGTGTCACCCGTCAAACCGGGGCAGCACGGCGACGCTGGATTTGCGGATCGAATATATGCGTGCTGCCACGCCCGGCCAGACGGTGGTCGCGCGGGCCGAATGTTATCATGTGACCCGCAACGTGGCTTTTGTGCGCGCCACCGCAACGGATGATGACCAAGACAACCCGGTTGCCAGTGCCAGCGGCACCTTTGCTGTCGAGGCCCGAACATGACCGCACATCGCAAAAAGCCCGAGCCGATGCAGGTGGTCAAGCAGCGCCGCGATGCAATGCTGCGCGCGTTGGTGGGATCGGTTCCCTATATTCAATACCTTGGCATCGAATTTGAGCGCCGCGGAGATGAGCTGACCTGTGTCTTGCCGTTCAAGGACAACCTGATCGGCAATCCGATCTTGCCGGCGCTTCATGGTGGGGTGACGGCGTCACTGCTTGAGGTCACTGCGATCATCACCCTCAGCTGGACGTCCCTGTGGGACGATATCGAAAGCGGGGCGCTGGATGTTCAAGACCTGACCAATGGGTCACGGCGATTTCTTCCCAAAACCATCGCATTTTCAACCGACTATTTGCGGTCTGGCCTGCCGCGCGATGCCTATGCGCGGGCGCGGGTAAACCGGTCTGGGCGGCGCTATGCGTCGGTCTATGTCGAAGCATGGCAAGACAACCGCGCCAAACTGTTTGCTCAGGCCAACGGGCATTTCTTGATGCCACAAAACCGCGATGCCTGAAACGATTACACATCGCAGGGTGCTGCACATTGCCGTTCCGATTGTGCTGTCAAATGCAACGGTGCCGATCTTGGGGGCGGTGGATACAGGTGTGGTTGGGCAAATCGGCTTGGCCGCTCCGATCGGGGCGGTGGGCATCGGGGCGGTGATCCTCAGCGCGCTTTACTGGATCTTTGGGTTCTTGCGCATGGGAACGGTGGGGCTGACATCACAGGCCGCCGGTCGTCGCGACACGCCCGAGGTCAGCGCCCTTTTGACCCGCGCGCTGTTTGTCGGGGCCGGGGCCGGAGCGCTGATGGTTCTGGCGCAGGTGCCGCTCTTTTGGGCTGCGTTCCGGTTGTCACCCGCCAGCCCCGAGGTGGAATCCCTTGCCCGCACCTATATGGGTATTCGCATTTGGTCCGCCCCTGCGGCGATATCGCTGTATGGGATCACCGGTTGGCTGATCGCGCAGGAGCGCACCCGGTCGGTTCTGGCGATCCAGCTGTGGATGAACGGATTGAATATCGGGCTGGACCTGCTGTTTGTGCTTGGCCTTGACATGGGCGTCAGCGGTGTCGCCATCGCCACCTTTATCGCAGAATGGAGCGGCGCCGCCCTGGGTCTGTGGCTGTGCCGCGCGGCGTTCAGCGGGCCGGCCTGGCGCGATTGGCTGGTGGTTTTTGACCGGGTCAAGTTGCGACGGATGGCCGCGCTGAACAGCGATATCTTGATCCGCTCGTTGCTGCTCGAAGCGGTGTTCGTATCCTTTTTGTTTCTTGGCGCGGGCTTTGGCGATATAACCTTGGCCGCCAACCAGGTGTTGCTGCAATTCTTGATGATAACCGCCTATGGTCTGGACGGCTTCGCCTTTGCCGCCGAGGCGCTGGTCGGACAGGCCATGGGCGCGGGCAATGTGGCGCGGCTGCGGCGGGGGGCTGTTCTGGCCTCGGTTTGGGGGGGGCTTTCGTGCCTTGGTCTGGCCATCGTCTTTGCGGTGTCAGGCGGGGCGATCATTGATCTGATGACAACCAACCCCGAGGTGCGCGGGGCTGCGCGGGTCTATCTGATGTATATGGTGGCGGCGCCGGTGGTTGGCGTGGCCGCGTGGATGCTGGATGGTATTTTCATCGGGGCGACCCGCTCGCGCGATATGCGCAATATGATGATCGTGTCTTTTGTCATCTATGCGGCGGTGGCTGCGGTTTTGGTGCCGTTGCTGGGCAACCATGGGCTTTGGCTGGCGCTTTTGGTGTCGTTCGTTGCGCGCGGCGTCACGTTGGGCTTGCGCTATCGGGCGCTAGAGGGCGCAGCCGGCGCCGGGCACTAAAGCCAATCGGCGCGGCCGGTGCCGCAGGCCTCGGCGACTGTGGCAAAGCCGTCGCGCGCCAGCAGGGCATCCAGATCGCGGGCGATGGTGCCGGCCAGCGACAAACCGCCAAATACCAGCGCGGTATACAGCTGCACGGCGCTGGCTCCGGCGCGGATCTTGGCATAGGCTTGGGCCGCGTTGCTGATGCCGCCGACCCCAATCAGCGGGATATCAGTCCGGGCAGACAGTTTGGCCAGGACGCGGGTGGATTTCTCGAACACCGGCTGGCCGGACAGCCCGCCCGCCTGATCGCGGTGTGGTGATTGCAACCCATCGCGGTCCAATGTGGTGTTGGTGGCGATGATCGCGTGAATACGGGCATTTTGGGCAACGGCGGCAATATCGCTGATTTCGCTGTCGCTTACGTCGGGCGAAATCTTAAGAAAGACCCGCGCGGCCCCGCGCACCGCCATGACCCCATCCAAAAGCGCGGCCAGCGCATCCGCCCCTTGCAGATCGCGCAGCTTTTCGGTGTTGGGCGACGACACATTCACCGTGGCGAAATCCACATCCGCATGGCAATGGGCCATCACGGCGGCAAAATCGGCGGCGCGGTCCGGGCTGGTTTTATTGGCACCAAGGTTCAGCCCCAGCGGAAAACCACTTGGCCGGGTGGCCAGACGTTTCTGAATGACCTGCATCCCGTCGTTGTTAAAGCCAAAGCGGTTGATTGCGCCTTGATCTTCGGTCAGGCGGAACAGGCGCGGGCGCGGGTTGCCCGGTTGCGGCAAGGGGGTGGCGGCCCCAACTTCGGCAAACCCGAAGCCGGCCCGCGCGAGCGGGGCAATCACCTGTGCATTCTTGTCAAACCCAGCCGCCAAACCGATCGGGTTGGCCAGGCCAAGCCCGGCGATCGTGCAGGCCAGCCGATCGGATGTCACCGGCCCGCGCCCATGTCCCAGACCGGCCCGCAGCGCCACAAGCGCCAGGCGATGCGCCTGCTCGGGGTCGCATTTATGCAGCAGTTTCAGGCCAAATTGTTCCAATGTCGGTGTCATGCAAACTGTCCCTTGGCGGTTGCGGGCGCACAACGGATCAACCGCGAGGTTTCGACCGCGGCCTGCCGGTGCTGCACGGCGGATTTGTAAAGTGGATCATTGATCATATCCAAGAACGCGTGGGCGCTGGGGTATCGGGCAATGAAAAGCGCATCCCATGTTTCGTCGCCGGGGCCAATCAACGTGCCGGCAAACTGTCCGCGCCACAGGATTTCACCGCCAACACGCGCCAGGGTTTCAGCGCTTTGTGCGCCATAGCGGCCATAGGCTTCGGCGCCGCTCAGGCCGCTTTGGGCGAGGGGGTGATCCTGTGGATAGACCGCCGCAGGGCGAAACCGCACCAGATTAAGCATCTCGATCGGGGTGCTGCGGTCCAGCGCCTTAAAGGCGTCAAACTGCGCGCGCGCCGGGTCGATGTACCCCAATACCCCGACCGGAAACCGGTGCTGTGCCCCGACCAAGGGCAATTCGGCGATCCATTCGATGTCTTCACGCCGCAGCGCCCGGTAAAGATGCGGGAACAGCTGCCCGCCGCGCGACGGCTCCCAGATCAGCTTGTCGCCCAGGGCCAGCGCGTTCACAGCCAGCAGAAACAGATTGTCTTCGCCTTTGAAGTGGCGGGCGGCGGTTTCAGCGGCCTGGGCGGCGGTTGAAAAATGCACAAAGCCGTCTTGCACATCAATCGGTGCGCCTGCGGTTTGCCCATCGGCCTGAAGCTGCGCCCATTCAGCGGCGCGAAAGATTTTATAGATCAGCATAAAGGCGTGATGCCCCGCACAGGCCACGCGGGTCAAGGGCAATTGGCGCGGGGCTTTGCTTATTGTTTGCCGCGCGGCAGGCAACCTTTGACAGAAAGGCAAGCCGGGTTCACCATAAGATTTTATATCTCTGACAGGGAGAGAGAGAATGAAACGATTCCTTTGCGTTTCGGCGGGTCTGATGATGACAACATCCATGGCTTGGGCCGATTATGCTTTGACGATATTGCACACCAATGATTTTCACGCCCGATTTGAACCGATCAGCAAATATGACAGCGGATGCAGCAGCCAAGACAACACCGAAGGCAAATGCTTTGGCGGCACCGCGCGGTTGATCAATGCGGTCAAGGCGGCGCGCGCGCGGTCAGAAAATGCGATCTTGGTCGATGGCGGCGATCAGTTCCAAGGCACGCTGTTTTACACCTATTACAAGGGTGCATTGGCCGCCGAGATGATGAACTTGCTGGGCTATGACGCCATGACAGTCGGCAATCATGAATTTGATGACGGCCCCGAGGTTCTGGCCAGCTTCATGAGCGCGATAAACTTTCCGATCCTGATGTCCAATGCCGATGTCACCGCCGAGCCATTGTTGGCAGGCAAACTGGCCAAATCCACAGTGATTGAGCGCGGCGGCGCCAAGTTGGGCTTGATCGGTCTGACGCCGCAAGACACGGACGAGCTGGCCTCGCCGGGGCCGGGGGTGGTTTTTGGCGATCCCATTGCCGCCGTCCAGGCCGAGGTTGACCGGCTAAGCGCCGAGGGCATCGACAAGATCATAGTGCTGAGCCATTCGGGCTATGGGCTGGATCAGCAAATCGCCGCCCAAACGACCGGCGTTGATGTCATTGTCGGTGGGCACAGCAATTCGCTGTTGTCCAACAGCAATGACCGCGCCGATGGGCCTTATCCGACCATGGTCGGGGATACCGCAATCGTGCAGGCCTATGCCTATGGCAAATATCTGGGTGAATTGAACGTGCTGTTTGATGACGCCGGCAAGGTAATCAAAGCCGAAGGTGAGCCGGTCTTGATCGACGCCGCGGTGCCCGAAGATCCGGCGACCCTTGCCCGCATCGCCGAGGCGGCCGCCCCGCTTGAGGCCATTCGCAACAAGGTGGTTGCCGCCGCAGCCGATACCATTGATGGCGATCGGGGCAATTGCCGGGCGCGGGAATGTGCCATGGGTAATCTGGTTGCCGATGCCATGCTGGCGCGGGTCAAATCACAAGGAATCGAGGTCGCAATCGCCAACAGCGGCGGTTTGCGGGCGTCGATTGATGCAGGCGATGTCACCATGGGCGAGGTGCTGACCGTCTTGCCATTCCAAAACACCCTGTCGACCTTTTACGTCAAGGGCGCGGTGTTGATCGAAGCCTTGGAAAACGGCGTCAGCCAGCACGAAGAGGGGGCAGGCCGCTTTCCGCAGGTGGCGGGTCTGAGCTTTGCGTTTGATATCAAGCAACCGGCCGGTGCGCGGGTTTCGGATGTTATGGTCGGCGCCGTGCCCATCGACCGGGACAAAGTTTATGGCGTTGTTTCCAACAATTATGTGCGCAATGGCGGGGATGGGTATGCAATGTTCAAATCTGCCCAAAATGCCTATGATTTTGGTCCGGATCTGGCCGATGTAACGGCCGAGTATCTTGCGAAATCAGGGCCTTACAAGCCGTATCTTGATGGGCGCATAACGATGAAGTGACCAAAGGCACGCGGCCCCAGTCATTGGTGCTCTAATCATTCAGGGGCGGCGTGCCAAAGCTGATCTGGCCGGTGATTTCCTGTGCCAGATCACCATAAAAGACCCCTTCGCCCATAGACGGAACAACGATCAGCGCCTCGGCGGCGCTGGCGATCTCGCCGGTGGTCCACAGCCCGCCTGCGGCGGTGACGGTCAGGGCCGTGTCGCTTTCATTGATAAAGCGCAAAGTGTCGCCCGCGTCGACATAAGACACGGTTGGGAAAAACGACGAGCCAAGCATTATGATCTCGTGTTCGGCGGCCGTTACCGGGGTGGCCCCTATGCCGATCAATATGCCAAGGGCGCCAAGCTGTGAAAAGGTGGCTGTCATGCTTTTGCTCCTGCTTGTTGCGCCTTGGTCTAGGGCTGGCGTGGGGCGAAATTATGGCAACAGTCGGGCAGGGGCGGTTCAATCGCCTAAAGATTGCTGTGCCAGCCAGCTGCGAAACGAGGTCAGCGGCCCGCTTTCGGTGCGGGCCTGCGGCCAGACCAGGTAATAGCTGCCGATGCTTTCCGACGCCCGGTCCGAGGCAAGGACCAATTGTCCATCAGCCAGATAAGGTTCGGCAAAGAAGGTTGGCAACAGCGCGATCCCCAGTCCGTGGATGGCGGCCTGTGCCATGGTCGAAAACTGATCGAACACCATGCCCTCGGGCGGCTGAACGTCGATATCAAGCGCCCGCAACCATCGCAGCCACCCTTTTGGGCGGGTCTCAAGGTGCAGCAGGTCGAACCGCAGGATATCGCGGGGGGTGGCCAAAGGCCCCGGTATCAGGCCGGGGGCGCAGACCGGCACCACCGTTTCGGGCATCAATGGCAGGAAATTCACCCCATCCCAGTCTTCCCGGCCAAAGTGGATGGCGGCGTCAAACCGCGAGGTGCGAAAATCAAAAGGTTGCAGCCGGGTGGACAAATTTACCGTGACTTCTGGATGGCGACGGGCAAAATCCCGCAGGCGCGGCGCCAGCCAGTGCATGCCAAACGCGGGCAAAATGGCCAGGTTCAGGCTGCCCCCGGCGGGGTTGGCCCGCACGGAAACCGACGCCTGTGCCAATTGCTGCAAAATTTCGCGCACTTTGGGGACATATTCCGTTCCCGCAGGTGTCAGGGCCAGCGCACGCCCCTGTTTCACCACCAAAGCCACATCCAGCTGCTGTTCAAGGGTCTTGATTTGCCGGCTGACCGCGCTTTGGGTCAGGGCCAGCTCGGCTGCGGCCATTGTCGCGCTGCCCAAGCGGGCGACTGCCTCAAAGGCCAGCAAAGACGGCACAGAGGGCAAATATCGGCGCGGCGCAATCATCTATGAGTTTTTCTCATGCGTTCTAGGATAAACCATCGTTAGAGTTTCTTGCCAATCTTTGCAATACTGCGCCGCAACTGCTGTAAACGAATGCAAAGGACACGCCATGAACGCCCAAACGCCCGCCCTCAAAGCAAAAGATGCCCCGGACCTGGGGAAATTCGACTGGCAAGACCCTTTCCGTTTGTCCGCCCAGCTGAGCGAGGACGAACGCATGATCGCAGACAGCGCCCGTGCCTATGCGCAGGAAAAGCTGCAACCGCGGGTGATTGATGCCTTTGCGAATGAAACGACCGACCCGGATATTTTCCGGGAAATGGGCGATATGGGGTTGCTGGGTGTGACTTGCCCCGAAGAATACGGCGGGCTGGGCGGTTCTTATGTCAGCTATGGCCTGGTCGCCCGCGAGGTCGAGCGGGTCGACAGCGGCTATCGGTCGATGATGTCTGTTCAGTCCAGCTTAGTGATCTATCCGATTTATGCCTATGGATCGGAAGAACAACGCAAGAAATACCTGCCCAAACTGTGCGCCGGTGAATGGATCGGCTGTTTTGGATTGACCGAACCGGATGCGGGTTCAGATCCGGCCGGTATGAAGACCCGCGCCGTCAAGACCGCCTCTGGATATCGGATCAGCGGGTCAAAGATGTGGATTTCCAATGCGCCAATTGCGGATGTTTTCGTGGTCTGGGCCAAATCCGAGGCCCACGGCGGTAAAATTCGCGGCTTTGTTTTGGAAAAGGGCATGGCTGGCCTGTCGGCGCCCAAGGTCGGGAACAAGCTGTCGCTGCGCGCGTCAATCACCGGCGAAATCGTCATGGACAGCGTTGAGGTTGGCGAGGACGCCCTGCTGCCGCATGTTGAGGGGCTTAAGGGGCCGTTTGGGTGTCTGAACCGGGCGCGTTATGGCATCAGCTGGGGGGCCATGGGCGCTGCTGAATTTTGCTGGCATGCAGCGCGTCAATACGGGCTGGATCGTCACCAGTTCGGCAAGCCGCTGGCCGGCACCCAGCTGTTCCAGAAAAAGCTGGCCGATATGATGACCGAGATTTCGCTGGGGCTGCAAGGATCGTTGCAAGTGGGTCGCCTGATGGACAGGGCCGAGGCCGCCCCAGAAATGGTCAGCATTGTGAAGCGCAACAATTGCGGCAAGGCGCTGGACATCGCGCGGATGGCGCGGGATATGCACGGCGGCAACGGGATCAGCGGGGAATTTCAGGTGATCCGTCACATGATGAACCTTGAAACCGTCAATACCTATGAAGGCACCCATGATGTGCATGCGCTGATCCTTGGCCGTGCGCAGACCGGGCTGCAGGCATTTTTCTAATCCAGCCCGGAGGCTGAACGTCTATGGATCGCGCACAGATCGTGCATGAAAATTTCCTGCGCCGGGTTGCGGCGCAGGATTTTCCCGTTGGAAAGGCCCCGTCTGGCGATCTGCCTGCCGCCGAGGCGCTGGCGCTGTTTCAGGCGCAGGTGCTCAGCCGGGCGTTGGATTTGCAAAGCCGTGAAATGCAGCGGGCCGGGCAGGGGTTTTATACCATCGGGTCATCGGGCCACGAAGGCATGGCGGCTGTGGCGCATGCGCTGCGCGTGGATGACATCGCGTTCCTGCATTACCGGGATGCGGCGTTTCAGATTGCCCGTTCATATCAGGCCAAGGGGCAGGACATGATGCGCGATATGCTGCTGTCTTTTGCCTGTTCTTCGGACGATCCGGTCAGCGGTGGCCGCCACAAGGTGCTGGGGTCGCGGTCCTTGATGATCCCGCCGCAGACGTCGACCATTGCCAGCCACTTGCCCAAGGCCTTGGGCGCGGCCTATTCGATCGGCCTTGCGCGGCGGCGGCCACCAGAACACAGGCTATTGCCTGATGATGCGATTGCGATTGCCAGCTTTGGCGATGCTTCGGCCAATCATTCGACGGCGCAAGGCGCAATCAATGCCGCCGGCTGGACAGCGGTTCAGGGCGCGCCCCTGCCGCTGTTGCTGGTGTGCGAGGACAACGGCATCGGGATATCGACCAAAACGCCGGCGGGCTGGATCAAGGCGTCAATGCAGCATCGCCCCGGCCTGCGGTATTTTGAGGCGGACGGGCTGGACCTGTTCGAAACCTATCATGTCGCGAAAGAGGCCGCTGATTTTGTCCGCGCCACCCGCAAACCGGCGTTCTTGCACCTGCGCACGGTGCGCCTTTATGGGCATGCGGGGGCAGACGTGGCCACCAGCTATTTGCCAAAGGCCGAGGTCGAGGCAGACGAGGCCAATGACCCCTTGCTGCATTCGGCGCGGCTTTTGTGTGCAGCCGGTGCGGCACAAGCATCTGATCTGATTGATATCTATAATGAAACCCGCGACCGTGTGGCCCAAGAAGCCGCGAGCGTCGCGCAGCGCCCGCACCTTGTGACCGCCGCTGACGTGATGCAAAGCCTGATCCCGCCCAAACGCGACTGCGCGCGGCGCAATGCCCCGTCTGATGCGGACCGTGCGGCTGTGTTTTCAGGGGATGTCGCGCAAATGGACAAACCCCAGCCCATGTCGCGGCTGATCAACTGGGCGCTGCATGATTTGATGTTGGCGGCCCCCGAAACCGTCTTGATGGGCGAGGACGTCGGCCGCAAGGGCGGCGTTTACGGGGTGACGCAGAAACTGCAAAGCAGGTTCGGCCCTGATCGGGTCATTGATACGCTGCTGGATGAACAAAGCATCCTGGGGCTGGCCATCGGGATGGCGCATAACGGCTTTGTTCCCATGCCCGAGATCCAGTTCCTGGCCTATCTGCATAATGCCGAGGACCAGCTGCGCGGCGAGGCGGCAACCTTGCCGTTTTTCAGCAGGGGGCAGTGGACAAATCCCATGGTGCTGCGAATTGCCGGCCTTGGGTATCAAAAAGGCTTTGGCGGACATTTCCACAATGACAATTCGCTGGCGGTGCTGCGCGATATTCCGGGCATCATCATTGCCTGCCCGTCGAGCGGCGCCGATGCGGCCAAAATGCTGCGCGAATGTCACCGTCTGGCCCGCGAGGAACAGCGGGTGGTGGTGTTCGTTGAACCTATCGCGCTTTATCCGATGCGCGATCTTCACGCGGAAAACGATGGGGCGTGGATGTGTCAATACCCTGCGCCGGATGAGCGGATCGCCCTGGGGGAAATTGGCGTCCATGGCACCGGGACAGATGTTGCGATCGTCACCTATGGAAACGGGCATTACCTGTCGCGGCAGGCACAGCAGCGCCTGTCGGATCAGGGGATCAACCTGCGGGTGATTGATTTGCGCTGGCTTGCGCCCTTGCCCGAAACCGCGCTGTTGCAGGCGATCAGGGGCTGCGATCATGTGCTGGTGGTTGATGAATGCCGCGCAACGGGCGGGCAAGCCGAAGGGATCATGACCTTGCTGGCCGAACATGGCACCGCCAGTTTTGCACGCCTTGCCGCCCAAGACAGCTTTATCGCCACGGGGCCGGCCTATGGCGCGACATTGCCGTCACGCGACGGCATCATAAAGGCGGTTCAGGCGTTGCTGGCTTAGGGCGCGATTCGAAACGGCATCGCTGATGCGCGAAACGCCGCAGGCAATCCTGCGGCCCCATGCCTTTGGGGAATTGTCGGAAAGCCGATGTAAAAACCACCATTAAACAGAGGTTTGGACTTTTTTGCACACGAGTGCAAAAAACGCTTGCGAAAACCATCTGCTGGGCTTTACCGTAGGGAAATCTCGCGTGTGGCGGGGCAACAGCGGGGGCACTATGGCCGAAATTCAGCTTCGCAATCTCAACAAGCGTTGGGGCAATTTTGTCGGTGTAAACGACTTTAACCTGACCATCGCAGATCAAGAGTTTCTGGTGCTGCTGGGGCCATCGGGCTGTGGCAAGACCACCACGATGCGCATGGTTGCGGGCCTTGAGGATGCGACCGAAGGCGATATTCTGATTGACGGAAACCGCATCAACGATCTGGAGCCAAAAGACCGCGACGTGGCGATGGTGTTCCAAAGCTATGCGCTGTATCCGAACATGAATGTTTATGAAAACATTCGTTTCCCGCTGAAAGTGCGGGGCATTGATCCCGCCGAGCATCATGACCGCGTCATGCGCGCCTCTGCGATGGTTGAGCTGGATGAATTCCTTGAGCGCCGCCCGGCGGAATTGTCCGGCGGTCAGCGCCAGCGCGTGGCCCTTGCGCGGGCGATTGTGCGCAAGCCCAAGGTGTTCTTGATGGATGAACCCTTGTCCAACCTGGATGCCAAGCTGCGGGTATCGACGCGCGCGCAGATCAAGAACCTCTCGCATGAGCTGGCCGTAACCACCATTTATGTGACCCATGACCAGATCGAGGCCATGACCCTTGCCGACCGTGTGGTCGTGATGAAAAAGGGCGTGGTGCAGCAGGTCGGCACCCCGGTCGAGATTTATGACACGCCGGCCAATACCTTTGTCGCCAGCTTTATCGGCAATCCCGCCATGAACCTGATGGACGGCACGGTCAAAGACGGTGCCTTTGAGGCGGCCAACGTGCGTATTGCAGGCATAGATCTGCCCGATGGTCCTGTTACGCTGGGCTTTCGCGCCGAAGATGCGTCCATTGCCCAGGACGGGCAGGGGGCGATCACTGCGCCGATCTATACGATGGAATTGCTGGGCGACGCGACCATGGTCAGCGTCCGCGTGGGCGGCGCCTTGGTCAGCGTCAAGGCCGACAAGGCCTATCGCGCCGAGATCGGCGAGACTGTTTCGCTGAACGTGCCTGCTGAAATCTGCCACCTGTTCGAAGCTGGAACAGGGGCGCGTATCGAAGGGAAGTAACCCTTCTTTTTTCCCGCGTTTGCGGGGTCCACCGTGCACAAAGCTGCACATACGAACACAGGGAGAGAATTAATGTTTTTCAAGAAAGTGGCTATGGCCAGCGCGATGGCAATCGCGGCTGGAACCGCCTATGCCGATTGCAGCATTTCGGGACGTGTCAACGTGGTTGGCAACGAATTCCCGGCCATCCAGGCGGTGGGTGCTGCGGCGCAAGAATGCACCGGCGGCGAGGTCAAGTTGAACCTGACGGCAGATCACCAAAAGGTCAACGTTGCGGGCATGACCGGCAACCCCGCCGAATATACATCGGCGATCATCGCCAACTCGTCCATCGTGGCGTTGATGAACGAAGACGTGATCCGTCCGCTGGATGATCTGGTCGCCCAGTATGGCCAGGGTCTGAAAAAGAACCAGCTGATCACCATCGACGGCAAGGTCATGGCCGTTGCCTTTATGGCCAACGCGCAGCACCTTGTTTACCGGGCCGACATTCTTGAGCAGGCTGGCGTTGAAGTGCCAACCACATATGAGGAATTGCTGGCAGCGGCCAAGGTCATCAAAGAAAAGGGCCTGATGGAAAACCCAGTGGGTGGCCCGTTCAAGGCAGGTTGGAACCTCGCGCAGGAATTCAACAACATGTATATCGGTCATGGCGGTGAATTCTTCAAGACAGGCACACCCGAGGTGTCGATCAACAACGAAAAGGGCATCGCCACGCTTGAGATGATGAAAGCCCTGTCGGAATATATGAACCCCGACTTCTTGACCCATGATTCAAACGCCACCAACGCCGAATATCGTGCCGGCAACGTGGCACTGATGCACATGTGGGGATCGCGCGCAGCGACCATGACCGCGGCCGAGGGCGTATCGGATGAGGTCAAGAACGGCTTTGCCATTGCCGGTCCGCTGACCGTTGCAGGCGGCGACACACCGGCAACCACCCTGTGGTGGGATGGCTGGACCGTGTCCAAGAACATCTCGGACGAAGACGCAGCTGCGACCTTCCAGGCGCTGACCCACGCGATCCGCCCCGAGATGCTGAACGACGAAACATCGTCGTTGGCGGTATGGTTGATCGACGGATATGAGCCAACAGAGGCGGCCAAGGGCGTCTTTGCTGCGGCGAATTCCGGATCGGTTCCATACCCAATGCTGCCCTACCAGGGTCTGCTGCATTCGGCGCTGGGCACCGAGCTGGCCGACTTTATGCAAGGCAAAGAAGATGCCGCCACAGCACTGGCGGACGTCGAAGCGGCCTATACCGCTGCGGCCAAAGAAAAAGGCTTTCTGCAGTAAGCAGGCCTGATTATCTGCGGGGGGCGATCGGTTCCCCGCAGACCCCCCCTCTTTTCACACACATCTTGGGTTCGGACACATGAAGCACAAGACTTTCTTCTGGTTTATCCTGCCCACGGCATTGGCGATGCTGCTGTTTATTGCGCTGCCGATTGTGTCTGTGATCACGCAGTCCTTGTTCACCCCGCATGAACAGGTTTTCAAAACCGTCGAAAACTGCACGCCTTTCAAATGCACCCAGTCGACAACCATCGACCAGGAGGCAACCGAAGCCCTGCGCGAGGCCCAGCCCCTGGGCCGGTTTGTCGGGCTGAGCATCTATCTGGATCGCGGGCACCTGGCCTTTGGCGAGGTGGCGCAGGCCTGGCAAAGCCGCGACGGTTTCGGAGACTTTTTCAACAAGATCGGCAACCTGCCGTTCTATCGGGCCATGGCCTTTACACTGTCCTATACCTTTGTCGTGACGCCGCTGCTGATCATACTTGGGTTCATGATTGCGGTCGCTGTCAATTCCCTGCATCGGCACCTTAAGGGGTTGGTGATCTTCTTTTCCCTGCTGCCGATGATCGTATCGCCGCTGATCGGGTCGCTTGTCTTGTTCTGGATGGTCGACAGTCGCGGCGTGCTGGGCACGGGGCTGCAATGGCTGCTGTCTAATCCTGATCTGTCTCTCAAGGCGTCAACCGGGCTGACCTGGATCATGTTGATGGTCTATGGGGTCTGGCATTCCGCGCCCTTTGCTTTTGTTGTCTTTTACGCCGGGCTTCAGACTTTGCCCAAGGACACGCTCGAAAGCGCGATGATCGACGGGGCCACGCGCTGGCAGCAGATCCGTTATGTGGTGATCCCGCATCTGATGCCGCTGGTGACATTCGTGGCGCTTATTCAGCTGATGGACAACTTCCGCGTGTTCGAACCAATCGTTGGCTTTAACGCCGAGGCGCATGCGCAATCGCTGTCGTGGTTCATCTTTAACGATCTGGGCGGCGAGACCCGTCTGCTGTCATCGGCCTCGGCGTCTTCGGTGCTGACCATCCTTGGTGTGGCCATTCTTTTGTCACCGGTGCTGATCCGCACCTGGCGCGACTTTAACTCAAAGGGCTGATCCATGTCTTCTAAAGCATTCAAGCAACCCTGGACCCTTCGGACGGCGTCGTCGGTCTTTGTGATCGCCTGGCTGATCCTCGCGGCCTTTCCGTTCCTGTGGACCCTGTGGGGCAGCTTCAAGGTCGAACTGGACTTTTTCTCAAAGGCCGATTGGCGCAACGCCCTGACCGGGGCGCGCACTATGGCCGAGCATGGCAGCTCCTTTACGGGCAACGGTTATAGCGGCGCCTGGGTGCAGGAAGAATTCTGGCGCGCGGTGTTCAATACGGCAATCGTGTGCTTTTTCACCGTTGCGATTTCCCTGACCATTGGCACGCTGGGCGGCTATGCGCTGTCGCGGTCGTCTTATCGCTATACTTTTTGGCTTTTGATCACGGCGCTGATCTTTCGGGCGATGCCGCCCATCACGCTGGTGGCCGGGTATCTGTTGCCGTTTTTCGAATGGAACCTGTGGGGGATCTTGCCAACCACCATCGTGGTTCTGGTCGCGATCAACCAGCCCTTTACCCTGTGGATGCTGCACAGTTTCTTTCAGAAGATCCCCAAAGAGCTGGACGAAAGCGCCAAGGTGGATGGCTGCACGCAATTCCAGGCGTTTCGCCACGTCATCATTCCGGTCATGTGGCCGGGGGTGATCACCACGGGGCTGTTCAGTTTCCTGCTGGCGTATAATGATTTTGCGGTCACCTCCATGCTGCTCGAAAAAGAGAACCAGACCATGGTGCCCAAGATCGCCAGCTTTCTTGGCACCACGCAGACCGAAGGCAACGTGATGTTTGCCGTGGCTGCGGTGGTATCGGCAACGGCGCCGCTGTTCATTCTGGTGATGTTCTTTCAGCGTCAGATTGTATCGGGATTGACCCAAGGGGCGGTCAAAGGATGATCCTGCCCCGGCCCCCCTCCCGCCCACCCACCCCGGTGGTCCGGGGCAGGGCGCTGGTACAAATTGGAGAAGACAGATGAAGGGTTCACGTCCCGAGCAGGCAGAGCTGAGCCGCGATACCGATATGTCCAAGACCGAGGCCACCCGCGCCGTGATCGAGGGCATGGTGGATGGGCTGAATGATCACCGCATCGACGATATCGGCGCGTTTTTCGCCGATGGGTTCCGGTGGATGGGCAACCAGGGCTGCGGCACCAAGATCGGGTTGCAGGCCTTTCAGGACAATTGGCAACGCCCGTTCCAGGCCGCCTTTTCCGATAAGGTCTGCGTTGATGAAGCGCGCCTTTTCATGGGGGAATGGGCCGCCGCCTTTGGCCGGCAAGAGGCCACCCACAGCGGCCCCTTCATGGGTGTTGCCCCGACAGGCAAGCGGGTCGAGATCCGCTATATGGATTTTTGGAAAGTGGAGGACGGCAAGATCACCGACAATTGGGTGATGGTCGATTTTCCTCATGTGTTGGCTCAGCTTGGCGTCGATGTGTTCGGCGGCGAAGGCTGGGAAAGTTATGACCGGGGCGACAAGACCGCGCCCCGCCCGGATCAGGAAGGACAAGTTTGATGGCTGTGCAATATCTCAAGACAGGTAAACCGGAAACGGAGCGGGCCGAGGATGACGCCAAGACGCGGGCGTCGGTTGAAAGCATCCTGGCGGATATCGAGGCGCGCGGCGATGCCGCCGTGCGCGAGCTGTCGGAGAAATTCGACAAATATTCCCCCCCGTCGTTCCGTCTGAGCCAGGGTGAAATCGACGCGCTGATCGCGCAGCTGTCGCCGCAGGAAATGGCCGATATCCAGTTCGCCCAGGAACAGGTGCGCAATTTTGCACAGGCGCAACGGGATTCGATGCTCGATATCGAGGTGGAAACCCTGCCGGGTGTCATCCTTGGCCACAAGAACATCCCCGTTCAATCGGTCGGGTGCTATGTGCCGGGGGGCAAATTCCCGATGGTGGCCAGCGCGCATATGTCGGTTGCCACCGCATCTGTTGCCGGTGTGCCGCGGATCATCGCCTGCACCCCGCCGTTCAACGGCAAGCCGAACCCGGCTGTGATTGCCGCCATGCATCTGGGCGGCGCGCATGAGATCTATGTCATGGGCGGCATCCAGGCGGTTGGCGCCATGGCGCTTGGCACCGAAACCATTGACCCGGTTCATATGATCGTCGGTCCCGGCAATGCCTTTGTCGCCGAGGCCAAGCGCCAGCTGTTTGGCCGCGTCGGGATCGATCTTTTCGCTGGACCCACCGAAACCATGGTCATTGCCGACGAAACCGTGGATGCCGAGCTGTGCGCGACCGATCTGCTGGGCCAGGCCGAGCACGGCTATAATTCGCCCGCCGTTTTGCTGACCAACTCTCGCAAGCTGGCCGAGGACACCTTGGCGGAAATCGACCGCATCCTTGATATCCTGCCCACGGCGGGCACCGCCCGGATCAGCTGGGAAGAATACGGCGAGGTCATCCTGTGCGACACCTATGACGAAATGCTGGCGGTGGCCGATGATATCGCCAGCGAGCACGTTCAGGTGATGACCGACCGCGACGATTGGTTCCTTGAGAACATGACCTGCTACGGGGCGCTATTCCTTGGGGCGCGGACCAATGTGGCCAACGGGGACAAGGTGATTGGCACCAATCACACCCTGCCCACCAAAAAGGCGGGCCGCTATACCGGCGGGCTTTGGGTTGGCAAGTTCCTGAAAACCCACAGCTATCAAAAGGTCACAACCGACGAGGCCGCCGCCATGATCGGCGCCTATGGATCGCGTCTGTGCATGCTCGAAGGGTTTGTGGGCCACGCCGAACAATGCAACATCCGCGTGCGGCGCTATGGCGGGGTGAACGTGCCCTATGGCGAGGGCGCCCCTGCCCCCGTCGCGGCGGAATAGGGCACCATGGCGATGGACAGGCATTCTGAGCACAAGGCGCTTTTGGCGCCGCTGCGGGCGGCGATGTATGATTTCGACATGGATGCGCTGCGCGCGGTCATGGATGATATCTGCGCCCCCGATTGCGTCTTTCATCTGGCCTTTCCGTTTGAGACCACGCAAGGCGCGCGGGCCTATCTGGATAAGGTCTTTGGGCCGCTTGTCCGGGCGGTTCCCGACCTTGAGCGCCGCGACTATATCGTCACAGCCGGCGGCACCCCCGAGGGGGCCGATTTCGTCGGCTGCGGCGGGTATTATACGGGAACCCATCAAAACCCTTGGCTGGATATTCCGGCGACCGGGCACATGATGCACATGCGCTTTCATGAATTTTACGAATTCAAGGATGGCAAAATTGTCCAGATGCAGGCGCTTTGGGATATCCCCGAGGTGATGATGCAGGCCAATGCCTGGCCCCTAAGCCCAAGCCTGGGCCGGGAATGGCATGTGCCGGCGCCGGCAAGTAATGATGGGATTGTTCCCGGCCCACATGATGCGGCCCAAGCCCAGACCACCTGCCAATTGATTATTGATATGTTGACCCATATGACGCGTCACCCTTTGCAGGGCGGCCCGGATGTGATGGAAATGGACCGGTTCTGGCACCCAAAGATGAGCTGGTATGGCCCGGCGGGGATTGGCACGGCGCGGGGGATCTCGGGCTTTCGCAACTGGCACCAGATCCCATTCCTTTCGGCCATGCCCGACCGGGGGCAATACCCGGACGAAATCGAACACCATTTCTTTGGCGATCAGAATTATGCGGCGGTGACCGGTTGGCCGGATATGTGCCAGACGCTGTCCGGTGGGGGCTGGCTTGGCATTGCCCCCACGGGCCAAAAAATCACCATGCGCAGCCTTGATTTCTGGCGGGTTGAAAACGGCCTGATCCGGGAAAACTGGGTGCTGGTGGATCTGCTGCATATGTATGATCAGATCGGCGTCGATGTGCTGGCCCGGATGCGGGAATTCAACAAGGTCCGAACCGGGTTTGATCCAGAAACCGGGAGGGCCCTGACATGACGTTACCGCAACTGCCGCCCTTTGACCTAAGCGGCAAGCGCGCGCTGGTGACCGGGGCATCGTCGGGGATCGGTCTGGCTTGCGCGGCGGGGCTGGCGCAGGCCGGGGCGCATGTGGTCTGCGCGGCGCGCCGGGCGCATCTGCTTGAGGACGCCGTGGCCCAGATGCAGGACGCCGGCCAATCCGCCGAAGCGCTTGCCATGGATCAAAGCGATCTGACCGCGCTGAACGCTCTGTTTGAAACACCCTTTGACGTGGTGATCAATTCTGCGGGCATGGCCCGGCATTCTGCGGCGGTTGAAACCCAGCCGGATGATTTCGATGCCGTGATGGATCTGAACCTGCGCAGCGCCTATTTCCTGTCTGTTGCAGCGGCCAAGGCGCTGATGCAGGCCGGGCGCGGCGGCAGCATTATCCACATCAGCAGCCAGATGGCCCATGTGGGCGGCATTGACCGCGCGCTTTATTGTGCCTCCAAACATGGGCTTGAGGGGATGATCAAGGCCATGGCCATCGAATGGGGCAAGGCCGGTATCAGGATCAATTCGATCTGCCCGACCTTCATCAGAACGCCGCTGACCGAATCCACCTTTGCCGATCCCGAACGCCGGGCCTGGATCATGGACAAGATCAAGCTGCCCCGCGTGGGCGAGGTTCAGGATATCATGGGCGCGGCGGTTTATCTGGCCTCCGAGGCTTCGGCGATGGTCACGGGCACGTCGCTGCGTGTAGATGGCGGCTGGACCGCTGAATAATGGCCAAGGTCACCTCAGTCGATGTGGCCAACAAGGCCGGGGTCAGCCGCTCAGCGGTCAGCCGGGTGTTTACGCCCGGCGCCTCGGTCAGCAAATCCACGGCTGAAAAAGTGCGCGCCGCTGCGCACGCCTTGGGGTATCGGCCCAATGTTCTGGCGCGGTCCTTGATCACCGGGCGCAGCCGGATCATCGGGTTGGTGGTGGCCTATCTGGAAAATCAATTCTATCCCGAGGCCATCGAACGTTTGTCGCGGCAATTGCAACAGCAGGGATATCATGTGTTGGTGTTCATGGCCTCGAACGATGACGGCGCCACCCAGCAGGTCATCGACGAATTGCTGGATTATCAGGTGGATGGGATTATTGCCGCCTCGGTCGGTCTGTCGAATACCCTGACGCAACGCTGCGAAGACCTGGGCATTCCGATTGTGCTGTTCAACCGGCGTCAGCGCGATGAACGCCTGTCCAGCGTCACATCAGACAATATCGCAGGTGGCCGCAAGCTGGCCGAGTTCCTGATCCGGGGCGGGCATCAGCGCATCGCCCATATTGCCGGCTGGGAAGGGGCGTCAACCCAGATCGACCGCGAGGCCGGATTTGTTCAGGGGCTGGCCCAAGGCGGGCAATCCTTGTTCGCGCGCGGCATGGGGAATTTTGACTATGCGACGGCGCAGCAGGCCGCCCGCGATATGTTCAGCACGCCGGATCGCCCCGACGCGGTGTTTGTGACCAATGATCACATGGCCTTTGCGGTGATGGATGTGCTGCGCTTTGAGCTGGGCCTGAGCGTTCCCCAGGACGTGTCGGTGGTGGGCTATGACGATGTGACCCTGTCCCACTGGCCCAGCTATGATTTGACCACTGTGCGTCAACCGGCGAACCGGATGGCGGCGGAAACAGTTCGTATATTGATGGATCGGTTGAACACCGGCCACAATTCACCGCAAAGCGTGGCGCTTGATGGCCCGCTGATTACGCGCTCGTCAGCGCGCAAACCCCAAGGATGGACGACATGAAAGGTTTTTCAAACCGCTTTACCGATTTCCCCGATTACATCATCGGGATCACCAAGGAAATCTGGGAAGACCGCGGCATTGCCACGCTGCATGATTACTATAGCGACGACATTGTCGTGCGCTCTCCGGCCTCGGTCGTGGTGGGCAATAAATCGGTGATCGGCGCAACCATGGCCACATTGGCCGAATTCCCTGATCGCACCCTGTTGGGCGAAGACGTCATCTGGTCCGGCACCCCAGAAGAGGGCATGCTGTCGTCCCACCGCCTGCTGTCAACGGCGACCCATGTGCACAGCGGCATGTATGGCGAAGCGACGGGCAAAAAGCTGGTTTATCGCATCCTCGCCGATTGCCATGCGATCAACAACCAGATCAACGATGAATGGCTGATCCGCGATCAGGGTGCGATCGTGCGGCAGATGGGATGGGATCCCAAGGCCTATGCCGCCGACCTGATCGAACGCGAGGGCGGCTTTGAGGCCTGCGTGAAACCCTTGACCCCTGAAAACGATATCGAAGGCCCCTATAAGGGACGCGGAAATGACAATGAATGGGGCGAGAAATACGCCGATATCCTGACGCGGATCATGGGGGCCGACATGGCCGTGATCGGTAAGGAATACGACCGGGCGGTGCAGACCGAATACCCCAGCGGCGAAACCGGCCACAGCTTTGGGTCGGCGGATCAATTCTGGATGGGGCTGCGCGCCTCTTTCCCGAATGCCAAATTCCAGATCGATCACCAGATCGGCCGCGACGATCCGCTGATGCCGCCCCGCGCGGCGGTGCGCTGGTCGCTGACCGGCACCCATGACGGCTGGGGCCGCTTTGGCGCACCCACCGGCAAACAGGTCTATCTGCTGGGCATCAGCCACGCCGAATTCGGGCCATGGGGCCTGCGCCGTGAATACACGCTGTTTGACGAAACTTCCGTGTGGAAACAGATCCTGCTGCAAACCGGTTAACGAATTCATTTCTCAAGAAAGACACAGATATGACACCTGAACAAATGGAACAGCGCATCGTCCGTTACGGCGATCTGCGCCCCTGCAAAACCGCCTTTATCGACGCCCATACCCCCGGCTCGAACCAAAAGGAAAACTTTACCATCATCGGCGGCGGCGTCTCCGAAAGCCCCGATCAGCACGTCCACATCACCATTCCCCATGGGTTCAACATCGGCGCGGCGGGGCAGCCCCCCAAATGCCGCAATTCGATGCACAACCACCGCACCGCCGAGGTGTTCTTTATCCTGTCCGGGCGCTGGCGGTTCTTTTGGGGTGAAAAGGGCGACGCAGGCGAGGTGATCCTTGAGCAGGGCGATATCTTTAACATCCCCACCAACATCTTTCGCGGGTTTGAAAACATCGGCACCGATTACGGCATGATCATGGCCGTTCTGGGCGGCGATGATGCCGGCGGCGGCGTGATCTGGGCGCCGCATGTGATCGAAGACGCCAAGGCCCATGGCCTGGTGCTGGGCGACAATGGCAAGCTTTATGACAGCAAAAAGGGCGAAACCCTGCCGGCTGGCGTTGCCCCCATGCCGCTGTTGACCAAAGAAGAGCTGGCGCGCGTCGATTGCCCCACATCCATGCAGGTGGTGGGCGGTTATGTGCGGCGCTATCTGGATATGGTGGCGCTGTCCAATGACGGCCCCGTCAAGGTGATCGGCGAAACCGGCATTATCCGCGACAAGCCGGGCTTTGAAATCGACTTTATCACCCGTCAGAACGCGACCGAAACCAAACACAGCCATGACCGCCCGTCGGTCCTGATGCCGGTCAAAGGCCACTGGCGCGTCGATTGGGATGGTGGCAGCGCGACGCTGGCCCCCGGTGACACCATGAGCGTGCCAGAAAACCTGGCCCATTGCGCCGTGCCCTCGATGACGGGCGAAGCGGCAATGTATCATGTGGTTGCAACCGATGATCCGGCCGGTAAAACCTGGACCGGCAACAGCTAAGGAAAAATCATGACCGTCAAGACAACTCATGTCGGCAGCCTGCCCCGCAGCCAAGAGGTGGTTGATTTCATCTTCGCCCGCGAACATGAAAAACCATATGATTCAGCGGCCTTTGATGCCTGCATGAGCCAGGCGGTCATGGACACGGTGGCCAAGCAGGTGGCCGCCGGGGTCGATATCGTCAGCGATGGCGAAACCTCCAAAATTTCCTACGCCACCTATGTCAAGGATCGCTATACCGGCTTTTCCGGCGACAGCCCGCGCAACGCCCCCGGCGATCTCAAGCTGTTTCCCAGCTTTCTCAAACGCTTGGCGGATGACGGTGGCACGCCTCAATATGCCCGCCCCATGTGCACATCGCAGGTAACCTCCAAGGGCAGCGACGCGCTGGACAAGGATATCGCCAACCTCAAATCCGCAATGCAGGCCAATGGGGTCGAACGCGGCTTTATGAATGCGGCCAGTCCGGGGGTGATTTCCCTGTTCTTGCAAAATGATTTTTATCCCACACGCGACGCCTATCTCGCGGCGCTGGCCGATGTGATGAAGCAAGAATACGAAACCATCGTCGCCTCGGGTTTGGATCTGCAACTGGATTGCCCGGATCTGGCGCTGTCGCGTCACATGCTGTTTGCCGATCTCAGCGATGCCGAGTTCCTGAAAATCGCCGCCAGCCACGTCGAGGCCCTGAACCATGCGCTGCAAAACGTGCCCCAGGACCGGGTGCGCATCCACATCTGCTGGGGCAATTACGAGGGGCCGCATGTGTGTGACATCGGCATGGACAAGGTGTTTGACACCTTGATGAGCGCCAAGGCCCGCTATGTGCTGTTCGAAACCTCGAACCCCCGCCACGCCCATGAATGGACCGTGTTCCGGGATCGCAAATCGGACATCCCCGATGACAAGGTGCTGGTGCCCGGCGTCGTCGATACCACCACCAATTTTGTCGAACACCCGATGCTGGTGGCCCAGCGGATCGAACGGTTCACCGATATCGTCGGGATGGACCGGGTGATCGCCGGCAGCGATTGCGGCTTTGGCACCTTTGCGGGATTTGGCGCGGTCGATCCTGATATCGCCTATGCCAAGCTGTCGGCCCTGGCCGAAGGCGCAGCCATGGCGGGGGGCAACTGATGGATCACCTGCTTTTGGATGTTCTGCGCAAGGTGGACACCCCCACGGTGTGCAACGCCATCGAAGTGGCCCAGGGCGCGCGCGGCTTTAATGCCTTTACCCGCGGCACGATGCTGTGCTCTGACCCGGATGGCGGCGCGATGGTCGGCTATGCCCGCACCGCGCGGATCCGGGCGCTGACCCCGCCGACCGAGGCACCCGATGTGATCAAGGCCCGCCGCATGGCCTATTACGAATATATGTCGCAAGGGCCGCGCCCGGCGGTCTGCGTGATCGAAGACGTGGATTACCCAAACGCCATCGGCGCCTATTGGGGCGAGGTCAACACCAACATCCACAAGGCCTTCGGCCTGTCGGGCGCGCTGACCAATGGGGTGATGCGCGATCTGGGCGATCTGCCGGATGGCTTTCCCGTGGTGGCCGGCTCCATCGGACCCAGCCACGGGTTTGTGCATGTGGTGGATTTTGACGCCCCCGTCCAGGTTTTCGGGCTAACGGTCGCCCCCGGCGCGCTGGTCCACGCCGATCGCCACGGCGCGGTTGTGGTGCCAGATGATGTGTTGCCCAAACTTGGCGATGCTATTGCCCAACTGATGGCTTCGGAACAGATCGTATTTGCCGCCGTCAAAGGCAAGACAATCACCTTTGCTGAGTTTCAGCAGGCCTGGGCCGCGTTCGAAGCGGCGCGAACCTGAGGGCACGAACCCAAGGGCATGGCCTTGGATCGGATACGGACATGGGAAAATTACGGGGGGCGCCGGGGGATCCGGCGCCATTTTCTTGTGAGTTACGCGGTTTTGCCACCGGCCTTTGGCATATGTGGCCCAAGGGTTGCGCGGTGCCTTTGAAACCGAACCCTTAGGATTTGCGGCGCAGGCGAATCACGACATCAACGGATGCGATTTCCGCCCCGGCGGGCGCATTTGGCACCTGGGCAATCACCAGCTGGTCCGATGGCGCATCGGTCAGATAACCGTCATCTTCCCAATAGAAATGTGGGTGGTCATGGGTGTTGGTGTCAAAATAGCTTTTTGACCCATCGACCGTCACCTCTTGGATCAGCCCGGCATCGCAAAAGGCGCGCAGGGTGTTGTAAACCGTGGCCAAAGACACCGCGTCGCCGGTGGTTTTTGCGGCTTCGAACAGGCTTTCGGCTGTGACGTGGCGATGTTGGCCATCCCCGACCAAAAGATTGGCCAGGGCCAGACGCTGGCGGGTTGGGCGCAGACCGCCCTTGGAAAGCCAGGCGGTAGGGCCGGTGGTGCAATGCTGTGTCGTCATCCAAGCCTCAATTCACTTGTGATATGTATAAGGTCACTTGGGCGGGTGTTTCAATTGATAATTGCGCGGCGAAGTCGTTGGTGCACATGGGCAAATGGTCAACGGCCCTTGCAGGATGGCTAGGCGCGGTGCTAGACCCGAAGCGAATTCAAAAAGACGAGCAGGAGACGCGCCAAGATGGCCCCATACCCCACCAGTTTTGACAAGGAAGATCTGTTGAAATGCGCGCGCGGAGAGCTGTTCGGCCCGGGCAATGCGCAACTGCCGGCGCCGCCCATGCTGATGATGGACCGGATCACGGATATTTCCGGCGATGGCGGCGAACATGGCAAAGGCCATGTGGTGGCGGAATTCGATATCACCCCGGATCTGTGGTTCTTTGATTGCCATTTCCCCGGCAATCCGATCATGCCCGGATGCCTTGGCCTGGACGGGTTGTGGCAGCTGACCGGCTTTAACCTGGGCTGGCGCGGCTGGCTGGGGCGCGGCTATGCGCTGGGCGTTGGTGAGGTCAAGCTGACCGGCATGGTGCGCCCTGATCGCAAGAAACTGACCTATTTCGTGGATTTCACCAAGGCCATCCAGACCCGCCGCCTGACCATGGGCGTTGCCAATGGGCGCGTCGAGGCCGATGGCGAAACCATCTATCAAGTCACCGATATGAAAGTGGCCCTGTCCGAAACCTGACCCCCCAAGCGGGATCGCATCAAAAGGAGATCGCCATGCGCCGTGTCGTCGTGACAGGAATGGGCATCGTATCGTCGATTGGAAATAACACGGCCGAGGTTCTGACCTCGCTCAAATCCGGCACCAGCGGGATCGAAGCCTGCCCGGTCATGGCCGAACACGGCTTTCGCAGCCAGGTGGCCGGAACGCTCAAGATCGACCCGGCGGATCACATCGACAAACGGGCGCTGCGGTTCATGGGGCCGGGCGCGGCCTATGCCCATATCGCCATGGGCCAGGCCATACAGGATGCAGGGCTTGAGCCGGGCGATATCGTAAACCCCCGCACCGGGCTGATTGCCGGATCGGGCGGGCCGTCCACATCGGCGATGCTGACCGCGCATCAGACCGTTCTGGAAAAAGGCGCCCCCAAGCGGATCGGGCCGTTTTCTGTTCCCAAATGCATGTCCTCGACGGTTTCGGCCAATCTGAGCACCGCCTATCAGATCAAGGGGATCAACTATTCCATCACATCGGCCTGTTCGACCAGCCTGCATTGCATCGGCAACGCGGCCGAACAAATCATGATGGGCAAACAAGACGTGATGTTCGCCGGCGGCGGCGAGGAACTGGACTGGACGCTCTCGTGCCTATTTGATGCCATGGGCGCCATGAGCAGCAAATACAACGACGCCCCGCAGACCGCTTCAAGGGCCTTTGACGCCGATCGCGACGGGTTCGTGATTTCGGGCGGCGGCGGGATCGTGGTGCTCGAAGAGCTGGAGCACGCGCTGGCGCGCGGAGCAAAAATCTATGCCGAGGTGACCGGCTTTGCCGCGACCTCGGATGGTCATGACATGGTGGCCCCTTCGGGCGAGGGCGGCGAACGGGCCATGCGCCTTGCGCTGCAATCGCTGCCTGAGGGGCGCCGCGTGGGCTATATCAATGCCCATGGCACATCGACGCCGGTGGGCGATGTGGGCGAAATCGAAGCGGTGCGCCGGGTGTTCGGACAGGGCAGCACACCGCCCGTCAGTTCCACCAAATCCATGACGGGCCACGCCCAGGGGGCGGCTGGCGCGCTCGAGGCGATTTTCTCGCTGCTGATGCTCGACAATGACTTTATCGCCAAATCGATCAACGTCGCGACGCTGGACCCGGCCTTGGATGCGTCAGAAATCGCCTTGCAGCGGGTGGACAACGCCGGGCTTGACAGCGTGATGACCAACTCCTTTGGGTTCGGTGGAACCAACGGGTCGATGATCTTGTCGAAATATCTGGGCTGAGGGGCGCATATGTCAGGGCTGTTACACGGAAAACGCGGGCTGGTCATGGGGGTGGCGAATGAACGCTCCATCGCTTGGGGCATCGCCAGGGCCATGGCCGATGCCGGTGCCGATCTGGCCTTTACCTACCAGGGCGAAGCCTTTGGCAAACGGCTTGAGCCACTGGCGGCCTCGGTCGGGTCGGATTTCATGGTGGATGTGGATGTCACCGATGACGCATCGCTCGACCGGGCTTTTGACCAATTGGCGGCCCGCTGGCCGACCATCGACTTTGTCGTGCACGCCATTGCCTATTCGGATAAATCCGAACTGACCGGACGGTTCCTGAACACCAGCCGCGAGAATTTCAAACATTCGTTGGATATTTCCGCCTATTCCTTCATTGAGGTTGCCCGGCGCGCCCATCCGATGATGGTGGAGAACGGCGGAACCCTCATGACGCTGACCTATCAGGGCAGCAACCGGGTCGTGCCCAATTACAATGTGATGGGGGTTGCCAAGGCCGCTCTGGAAAGCGCGACGCGGTATCTGGCCAATGATCTTGGCCCCGAGGGCATCCGGGTAAACGCCATTTCCCCCGGCCCGATGAAAACCCTTGCCGGGGCGGCCATCGGCGGCGCGCGGAAGACCTATAAGCACACGGATATGAACGCGCCCTTGCGATCGAACGCCACGCTTGAGGCGGTTGGGGGAACGGCGGTTTACCTGGCCTCGGATGCTGGGGCCTGCACAACGGGTGAAATCATCCGCGTGGATGGCGGGTTTCATGTGCTGGGCATGCCGCAGGCCGACAACCTGTAGCGGCGGTGTTGGTTGGGGCGGCGATCTGCGCGCCCTGACATAAGGCCGATTGCGCCGCAGAGGCAGGAGCCTCCGGCGGGGATATATAAGAACAAAAGAAAGAAGGGGCGCGGCGCATTGGGGCCGCGCCCGTTTTTGTCAGGCGGCGTGGTCGATCCGGATGATTTCGAAATCAAAGGTCAGATCTTTTCCGGCCAGCGGGTGGTTGGCATCGAGGGTGACGGTGGTTTCGTCGGCTTCAACCACGGTGACGGGCAGGGCCTGGCCGTCGGGCGTTTGCATTTGCAGCTGGGTGCCGAGGTCAAGCGGGATATCCTTGGGGATGCCGTCGCGGGGGATGGCCTGGCGCAGATCCGGGTTCAGGGCGCCGTAGGCTTGTTCGCATTCGATCGCGACGGTCTTGCGTTCGCCCAAGGTCATGCCGGGCAGGGCGCTGTCCAGACCGGGGATGATGTGGCCCGAGCCGACGGTGAATTCCAGCGGGTCGCGGCCGTCCGATGTGTCGAAGACGGTGCCATCGTCGAGGGTGCCGGTATAGTGAATGGCGACGGTATCGCCGGTTTTGACTTGGGTCATTTCATGTCCGATCATGTAAGGGGGATGTGTGGGGCAAGGCCGCGTATCTGCGCAGGTTCTTGGCTGGGGGTAATTTGGCCCGCATTGGGCCGGGTGTAAACCCGTGGGGGCAAATCTTTTGCCCTTTTCGCCGCAGCTCAGCCATGCCAAGCTGTTGCAAAATGGGGGCAGGCGATGACAATCACCACATGTATTTTTGATGCCTATGGCACGTTATTTGATGTCACTGCGGCGGCGCGGCAGGCCGCGGCCGAGCCGGCATTTGCCGATATCGCGCAGGACTGGCCGGTCTTGGCGGAATATTGGCGGCAAAAGCAGCTGCAATATACATGGCTTCGGGCGGTCACGGGGGCACATGACGATTTTTGGACTGTTACGCAGCAGGGGCTGGATTGGGCGCTTGAGAAGACCGGGCATCAGGGGAATGCGGCGTTGCGCGCCCGGCTTTTGGCGCTTTATTGGGAGTTGGAAGCCTTTGGCGAAGTGCCCCAGATGTTGCAGCGCTTGAAGGCGGGCGGGCTGAACACGGCGATTTTGTCGAATGGATCGCGGGCGATGCTGGACGGGGCGGTGAAATCAGCCGGCATCGCGGGGCATTTGGATGATGTGTTGTCGGTCGATGCCGTGGGTATCTTTAAACCCAGCGCTTTGGTCTATGAGATGGTTGGCCAGCGGTTTGGCTGTGCGCCGGGGCAGGTGCTGTTTGTGTCGTCGAATGGATGGGACGCGGCGGCGGCCACTGGCTTTGGCTTTGAAACGGCCTGGGTTAATCGCGGCCAGGATCCGGTTGATCGCTTGCCTTGGATCCCGGCGCATGTGCTGGGCGATCTGACCGGCATTCCAGCATTGGCGGGGGTTTGATGGCCAGTTTTACCACCTCGGACGGGCTTGAAATCTTTTTTTCTGACAGTGGTGCCGGGGTGCCATTGTTGTGTTTGCCGGGGCTGACGCGCAGCACGGTGGATTTTCAATATGTCAGCCCGCATTTGCCCGGTTGCCGGTTGATCAAGATGGATTACCGCGGGCGTGGTCAATCACAGTGGGACAGCGACTGGCGCAATTATTCGCTGGCGGTCGAGGGGCGCGACGTGCTGGAATTGCTTGACCATCTGGGCCTTGCCCAGGTGGCGATCTTGGGCACATCGCGCGGCGGGCTGAACGCCATGGGTTTGGCCAAGATCGCCAAGGCGCGCCTGTTAGGGGTTGCGCTGAATGACATTGGCCCGGTGCTTGAGCCTGCCGGCCTTGCCGGGATCGAGACCTTTATCGGACGCAACCCCGCCGCGCGCACCCATGCCGAGGCCGCCAGCGGCTTGGCCCATATCATGACCGGGTTTCAGGACGTACCCGAGGGGCGTTGGCTGCAAGAGGCCAAAACCCATTTCAAGACATCGCCGCAGGGCGGGCTTGAGATCACCTATGATCCGTGTTTGCGCGATGCGGTGCTTGCGCAGGGGCAAAAGGGTTTGCCCGATTTATGGCCGTTTTTCGATGCGATGAAGGGTTTGCCGCTTGCGTGTATTCGGGGGGAAAACTCGGATCTTTTGTCGGATCAGACCCTGCGTGAGATGGCGCGCCGCCGCCCGGATATGGTGGTGGCGACCGTGCCGGGGCGCGGCCACATTCCGTTTTTGGATGAACCTCAATCCGTGGCGGCGCTGCACCGCTGGTTGGAGCAACTGCAATGAACATAGAGATGATCCGCGCCGCACAGGCCCGGCTGGATGGTCATGTCCGGCGCACGCCTTTGTTGCGTTCGGCCTTTTTGGATGACATCGCCGGGCGGCGGGTTTGGATCAAACCCGAGTGTTTGCAACATACCGGCAGTTTCAAGTTTCGGGGGGCCTGGTCGGCGGTTTCGGGCCTTGATCCGGCGGCGCGGGCGCGCGGGGTGATTGCCTTTTCCAGCGGCAACCATGCCCAAGGCGTGGCATTGGCGGCGCAGGCACATGGGGCGCCAGCGGTGATTGTCATGCCCGATGACGCACCGCGCCTTAAGATTGAAAACACGCGGGCGCTGGGCGCCGAGGTGGTGCTTTATGATCGCAATCACGAGGACCGCGATGCCATTGGCGCGGCGCTTGCGGCGGAACGCGGGCTGAGCCTGGTGAAACCTTTTGATGACCCGGCGGTCATTGCCGGGCAGGGGACGTGCGGGCTTGAGATCGCCGAGGATGCAGCGCAAGCGGGGATCGGTCAGGCCGATGTGATCGTGTGTTGCGGCGGTGGCGGGTTTGCATCGGGCATCGCGCTGGCGCTTGAGGCGCAGGCACCGCAGCTGCGGGTGCGCCCGGCAGAGCCCGAAGGCTTTGATGATATGGCCCGGTCGCTTGCCGGCGGCAAGATCGTGCGCAACGCCCGCCTGTCGGGCAGCCTGTGTGACGCCATCATCACCCCGCAGCCGGGCGATCTGACCTTTCCCATTTTGGCGCGGTTGGCGGGGCCGGGCCTGGTGGTCAGCGATTCAGATGCTTTGCGCGCCATGGCTGCGGCCTTCTTGCGCCTGAAACTGGTGGCCGAGCCGGGCGGCGCTGTGGCCTTGGCTGCGGCCCTTTATCAGCCCGATCAAATAGAGGGCACCGATGTGATTGTCACCATATCGGGGGGCAATGTTGATCCGGATGTTTACGCTCGGGCGTTGGCGGGCTAAGGATTGGGCGGAACATGTCAGGCGCCGGCTCGGGCCTTCCGACGGGGCGCTGATCAAACGCAAAGGAAAGCGGATGAAGCTGGCTGACGTAGGTGATGTGCGACTGCACTATCGGATTGACGGGCCCCAAGATGGCGCCCCGGTTGTTTTTGCCAATTCGCTTGGCACCGACATGCGGCTGTGGGATCCCATCATGCCGCTGTTGCCCAAGGGGTATAAGTATATCCGCTATGACAAACGCGGCCACGGGCTGAGCACCTGCCCGCCGGCGCCATATTCGATGGGCGCGCTGATCACCGATGCTGAGCGGCTTTTGGATGGGCTGGGCGTCAAGGATTGTGTTTTTGTCGGCCTGTCGATTGGCGGCATGATCGCCCAGGGTCTGGCCGTCAAACGCTTGGATCTGGTGCGGGCGATGGTGTTGTCGAATACCGCCGCCAAGATCGGCAACCCACCGCTTTGGGATCAGCGTATTGAACAGGTGCGGCGCCACGGGATCGAAAGCCTGGCCGACGCGGTGATGGAGCGCTGGTTCTCGGCCGGATTTCTTGCCAGCCCCGAGCTTGAGCTGTGGCGCAATATGTTGGTGCGCCAAAAAGACCAGGGGTATATGGGATGTTGCGCTGCGATATCCGGCACGGATTTCTTTACCCCGACCAGCGGTCTGCGCCTGCCGACCCTGGGCATCGCCGGAAGCGAGGATGGATCGACCCCACCGGATTTGGTGCGTGAAACCGTCGATTTGATTCCCGGAAGCCAGTTTGAATTGATCCGCAAGGCCGGGCATTTGCCTTGTGTCGAACAACCCCAGGCCTTTGCCGAAAAGCTTGGGGCGTTTCTTGCACAAGTCGGCCACGGCTGATCTGTTGCGGGTGCATGGGGCCGCGTATCGGGCCCGGTGTTAATCGGATGCCTTGCACGCATTCGCTGTTTGTTGCTGAACCGGCCGGGCGGGCGTGCCTGGTCGATGCAGCTGTGAAAGGATAATCATGGCCGCCAGCCTGTTCGACAGCCCGCTTTATACCCAGCTTTTCCCAACCAAGGACTGTGGGCGCCTGTTTTCCGACAGCGCGGCCCTGCGTGCGATGCTGTTGGTCGAAGGGGCCTTGGCCAAGGTGCAGGGGGAATTGGGCGTGATCCCGGCCGAAAGCGCCGCGGCCATTCATCGTGCCAGCCTTGAAATTCAGATTGATCCGGGGGCCTTGGCACAATCCGTCGGGCAAAATGGTGTCTGCCTTCCGGGGCTTTTGTCGGCGTTTCGCAAGGAAATGAACGCGCCAGAACATGCACAATTCGTTCATTGGGGCGCGACCTCGCAGGATATCATGGACAGCGGGCTGATGTTGCGATTGCGCCAGGCGCTGGTTCTGGCCGAAGCAGATCTGCGGCGGTTGATTGCCCTGTTGGCAGCTGCGGCGGATGTTCACGCCAATCAGGTGATGGCCGCGCGCAGCTATGGTCAGCTGGCCACCCCGACCAGCTGGGGCGCGGTTCTGGCCAATTGGGGCATGCAAGCCATTGATGCGCTTGAGGAGCTTCCGGCTTTGCGGGCCGGGGCATTGTGGGTGTCCTTGTCCGGGGCGGCGGGAACCGGTGCGGCGCTGGGGCCGCAAGCAGGGCAAACCCGCGCCGGTTTGGCCCAGGCCCTGGGCCTGGGCGATCCGGGCCGTTCGTGGCACACGGATCGCGGCCCGATTATGCGTATTAGTGACTGGATGGGCCGCAATGTGACTTTGATGGCCGGTTTTGGGCAAACGTTGATTGATTTGGCCGCCAGCGGCATCCAAGAGGTTCGCTTGGGCGGTGGCGGTGGGTCTTCGACCATGCCGCAAAAGCAAAACCCCGTGCAGCCATCGGTTCTGGTGGCACTTGGCCATCAGATGGCCGGCGTGCGCGCGGGATTGGCACTGGGCGGCGCCCAACGTCATCAACGCGACGGAGCAGCCTGGTTCACCGAATGGCTTTTGCTGCCGCAAATCTGCCTGACCCATGCCAGCGCCTTGGCGCAATCTATTGATATTGCAACATCCTTGGCACCAGATGCCGGGCGCATGGCCCACACGCTGACCCAAAGCCAGGGTCTTGTCCACGCCGAGGCCCTCAGCTTTGCCTTAAGCCAGAAGATGGCCCGCCCCCTGGCGCAAGACGAAACCAAATCCTTGTGCCACAAGGCCCTCGAGACCGGCAGCAACCTTGAGGATATTGCCCGTGCGCGCCACCCGGATTTGCCGGGTGACCTGTTCAAAGATCACAGTCAGATGGGCCAGGCCCCTGATGCGGCGCGGGCCTTTGTCGCGCGTGCCAAGGCGCTTGGCTGACGGGCCGGCCTGATCCCACAACCGATTGATGTCGGGCATAAGGGCCTTGATCGGGCCGCTTTGGCCCAAAATGCCGCAGCGGTTGAAATTTATCAAAAATTCCGGCGCCCCTGTTGAAATCGCCGCTTGCAGCGCCGCGCCGCCCGCGTCAGCATGTGCAAAACACAAAACCCAACAGGACCATTCCATGCAAACCATCAAAGCCGCCGTCTGCCATGCGTTCAATGAACCGCTGGTGATCCAAGATATCTTGCTGCGCGCCCCCGAGCAGGGCGAAGTCGAAGTAACGTTGGATGCTGTGGCGATCTGCCATTCCGATATCTCCTATGCGGAAGGTGCCTGGGGTGGATCCCTGCCGGCGGTCTATGGCCACGAAGCGGCCGGGCGCATCACCGCCATGGGCGATGGGGTGCGCGGGCTTGCCCTGGGGGACAGCGTGGTGGTGACATTGATTCGCGCCTGCGGCACCTGCGGCAGTTGCGCCGGCGGCGCGCCGACCCAGTGCGAAACCCCCTATGATGGCGATCACGGTCCGATCAAAACCGCTGCGGGCGGCAAGCTGCATCAGGCGATGGCAACCGGCGCCTTTGCTGAAAAGGTCGTGGTGGATCAAAATCAGGTGGTGCGGATCAGCGCCGATATCCCCAAGGATGCCGCCAGTTTGATCGCTTGTGGGGTGATCACCGGCGTCGGGGCGGTGGTCAATGCCGCCGGGTTGCGCGCCGGTCAGGATGTGGTGGTGATCGGGGCCGGGGGGGTCGGGTTGAATGCGATCCAGGGCGCGCGAATCGCCGGGGCACGCCGGATTGTCGCGATAGACCTCAGCGAAGAAAAATTGGCCATCGCCAAAGAATTCGGTGCCACACACGGCGTTTTGGCCACGGGGGACAAGCCCTGGCGCGACAGCTTTCAGGCGCTGGGCGGGCGCGGCGCCGATGCGGTCATTGTCACCGTCGGGGCGATCCCGGCCTATGACGCGGCGCCGAAATACCTTGCCCGCGGCGGCAAGGTGGTGATGGTCGGGATGCCCCATTCCGGGGCAATGGCCAGCTTTGAACCGGTTATGCTGGCGGCGGTGGGGCAGGGGATGGTTGGCTCCAAGATGGGGGATGTGGTGATCCAACGCGACATCCCTTGGATGGTTGATCTGTATCAACAGGGGCGGCTGCACCTTGATCAGCTGATCTCGGGGCGCTGGCGGCTGGACCAGATCAACCAGGCCATCGCCGACACCAAGGCCGGATCGGCCAAGCGCAACGTGATCTTGTTTGATCCGCAATAAAAGGGGCCTCAGGTGAAACTAACCGACCTTGAGATCATCGTGACCGCGCCGCCGGCCCCCGGTTGGGGCGGCCGCTATTGGATATTGGTCAAGCTGCGTACCGATACAGGGATCACCGGATGGGGCGAATGCTATGCCTCAAGCGTTGGCCCGGTGGCCATGCGCGCGGTGATCGAAGATGTGTTTGACCGACATATGCGCGGCGAGAACCCCGAAAACATCGAATTGATGTTTCGGCGGGCCTATTCCTCGGGCTTTACCCAGCGGCCCGACCTCAGCGTCATGGGGGCCTTTTCCGGGCTTGAAATCGCCTGCTGGGATATCCTCGGCAAGGCGCGCGAACGTCCGGTTTATGCGCTGCTGGGGGGGCGGATAAACGACCGCATTCGCGCCTATACCTATCTTTATCCACTGCCGCATCACGATTTGGCCGCCTTCTGGACTTCGCCCGATATGGCCGCCGAGGCGGCGCTGGATGCCGTAAACCGGGGCTATACCGCGATCAAATTTGACCCGGCCGGCCCCTATACGCTGCGCGGCGGCCACATGCCGGGGATGCGCGATATTTCCCTGTCGGTCGCCTTTTGCAAAGCAATCCGCCAAGCGGTGGGGGATCGCGCTGATCTGCTGTTTGGCACCCACGGCCAATTTACAACAGCCGGGGCGATCCGGCTGGGCCAGGCGCTGGAACCCTATGCCCCGCTGTGGTTCGAAGAACCCATTCCCCCTGACACGCCTGACGAAATGGCCAAGGTGGCCGCCGCTGTCCGTATCCCCGTCGCCACGGGCGAGCGCCTGACAACCAAGACCGAATTCCACACCGCCTTGCAAAAAGGCGCGGCAACAATTCTGCAACCGGCGCTCGGCCGCGCCGGCGGTATTTCCGAAGCAAAGAAAATCGCCACCATCGCCGAGGTATATAACGCCCAAATGGCACCACATCTTTATGCCGGCCCGGTGGAATGGGCGGCAAATGTCCAGCTGGCGGCGTCCATTCCGAACTTGCTCATGTGCGAAACCATCGAAACCCCGTTCCACAGCGCCCTGATCAAAGGCGGCCTAAAGGTGGAAGACGGCTTTATCGTCCCGCCCTCACGCCCCGGCCTGGGCATCGACATCGACGAAGCATTGGCCAAGGCGCATCCCTATCTGGGCTCGGCGCTGCACCTGCAAATGCAAGAGGCGCCGTGTGATTATGAAACCGGTAACGCATTCGAGGGCGGCGCGCCGGCGCCCCGCTGACCGCCGCCCCTTCTTTTGTTCGTAAATATCCCCGCCGGAGGCTCCGACCTGAACGCCCTTCGGCGCAGATTGCGGTTGGCACGGCTTGGCGGCGGCCTGGCTGACGCGGCGCCAGGTGCGGCAATGGATTGCCAGCGGGCATGGGGGCTGCTAGGCACGCGCGCAAATCCCGCCAGAACTGGACCCTGCCCATGACCGCGCCCAAAAAGCTTTTCATCAAGACCTATGGCTGCCAGATGAACGTCTATGACAGCGAACGCATGGCCGAGGCCCTGGCCGATCAGGGCTATCAGGAAACCCAAACCGCTGATGACGCGGATATGATTTTGCTGAACACCTGCCACATTCGGGAAAAAGCCGCCGAGAAAATCTATTCTGAGCTGGGCCGGCTCAAGCCGCTCAAAGCGTTGAACCCGGATTTGAAAATCGGAGTGGCCGGATGTGTGGCCCAGGCCGAAGGCGCCGAGATCATGCGCCGCCAGCCGGCGGTTGATTTGGTGGTGGGGCCTCAATCCTATCACCGCCTGGCCGAGATGGAACAGCAGGTGCGCAGCGGCAAAAGCGCGCTTGATACCGATTTCCCTGAGGAAGATAAGTTCGAGCATCTGAAATCCCGGCCCAAGGCGGCCCGCGCCCCGGCGGCCTTCTTGACCGTCCAAGAAGGCTGCGACAAGTTCTGCGCCTTTTGCGTGGTGCCCTATACACGCGGCGCAGAGGTTTCTCGCCCGGCGACGCGGGTGATTGAGGAAGCCCGCCAACTGGTCGACCGAGGGGTGCGCGAAATCACTTTGTTGGGGCAAAACGTCAACGCCTATCATGGCGCTGGGGCGCACAAGGATCTCACCCTTGCCGAACTGATCTGGGAGCTGAGCGAGATCAACGGGCTTGAGCGCATCCGCTTTACCACCTCGCATCCCAATGACATGCAGGACGATCTGATCGAAGCCCACCGCAGCTGTGCCAAGCTGATGCCATATCTGCACCTGCCGGTGCAGTCGGGATCGGATCACATCCTTAAGCGGATGAACCGCAGCCATACGGCGCAAAGCTATCTTGAGCTGATCGAGCGCATTCGTGCGGCCCGGCCTGATATCATGTTGTCGGGTGACTTTATCGTCGGCTTCCCCGAAGAAACGGATGCAGATTTTCAAGCGACGCTGCGTTTGATCGAGCAGGTAAAATATGGGTATGCCTATTCGTTCAAATATTCCACACGGCCGGGCACCCCGGCGGCCGAGCGCGGGCAGATCGACGACGCCATCGCCAATGACCGGTTGGCGCAGATCCAGGCGCTGATCACCCGGCATCAGCGCGAGATCCAGGAAAGCATGGTGGGTAGAGAACTGAGCGTGTTAATCGAAAAGCCGGGCCGCCTTGCCGGGCAGATGGTTGGCAAGTCTGAATATCTGCATGCTGTGCATATTGACGCGTGTAGCGCGGCGGTTGGTGATATCGTGCGCGTGCGCGCAACCGAGGCCAAGAGCAATTCACTGGCGGCGCTGTTGGTCTAGGTGTCGATGCGCGGTTTGGGTGCGGCGCAGTTGGGGAGCCTCCGGCGGGGATATTTAAGAACAAAAGAAAAGCACCGTGCGCCGTGTTTGTAGTATTTGTTTCTTTTGCGTGAATACGGGGCGGGATGGCTTGCGCCGGGGCTTTGAACTTGGCACGGTAAAATAAGGTATTAGCGCATAAGGAGTAGGTCTTGGCACCAAGTGACCAGACACCGACGCTCGTTTCTCGGGCCTTGCCGGCGGGGACGGTAGAATTTCCAGACAATCGGCTTTTGATTGAGTTATGTGGCCCTTATGACGCCAATTTGGCGCTGATTGAGGCGGCATTGACCGTGCAGATCGTGCGGCGCGGCAATCAATTGGTGGTGATCGCAGAGCCCGGCCCGCAGGCCGATGCGATGCGGGTGTTGCATGCGCTTTATGCCCGGCTTGAGGGGGGGCGCAGCGTCGAGACCGCTGATGTTGACCGCGAGTTGCGTATGGGGCCGTTTGCGCCGGCTGCGCCTGCCCAGGATCAGCTTGAGATGGAAATTGGCGACCGCGTCGAAATCCAGACCCGCAAGAAACGGGTGGAGCCGCGCACGGAAGCGCAGAAGGCCTATGTGCGGTCGCTGTTTGACAATGAGCTTGCCTTTGGCATTGGGCCTGCGGGCACGGGCAAGACCTATTTGGCGGTTGCGGTCGGGGTTTCGATGTTTGTCACCGGGCAGGTGGACAAGATCATCCTGAGCCGTCCGGCGGTCGAGGCCGGCGAGCGCCTTGGCTTTTTGCCGGGGGACATGAAGGATAAGGTCGATCCTTATATGCAGCCGCTTTATGATGCGTTGAATGATTTTCTGCCGGGCAAGCAGCTGGCCAAGCTGATCGAGGAAAAGCAGATCGAGATCGCACCCTTGGCGTTCATGCGCGGGCGCACGCTGTCCAATGCGTTTGTGGTTCTGGACGAGGCGCAGAACGCCACCACCATGCAGATGAAGATGTTCTTGACCCGTCTGGGCGAGGGGTCGCGGATGGTGATCACCGGGGACCGGACGCAGATTGATTTGCCGCGCGGTGTGCCTTCGGGGTTGGCGGATGCGGAGCGGTTGTTGAAATCCATTCCCAAGATCAGTTTCAACTATTTTACTTCGCGCGATGTGGTGCGCCATCCTTTGGTGGCCGCGATCATCGAGGCCTATGAAGCCGATCCGGGTGCGGGCTGAGCGGGGATGGAGCTTGATGTTCTGTGTGAGGATCCGCGTTGGGCCGGTGTCGATCTTGAGGCGCTGACCCAGCGCGCGGCGGATGCGGCCTTGGCCTATCTGGGGATGGATGGGCAATTGGCAATGTTTTCGGTGCTGGGCTGTGATGACGCACGGATTTCGGTGTTGAACGGTGAATTCCGCGGCAAGCCGTCGCCGACAAATGTGCTGAGCTGGCCGTCTGAGGATTTGGCCGCCGCCCAGGACGGGGGCGCACCACAGGCGCCTGTGCTTGACTATAGCGGGTATTTCGATTTGGGCGATATCGCCATTTCATTTGACACCTGCACCCGCGAGGCAGAGGCCGCAGGCAAGCCATTTGCCGATCATGTGTGCCATCTGATCGTTCACGGGCTGTTACATTTGTTGGGCTATGATCACATTCGTGACCTTGATGCCACGTTGATGGAACACAATGAGACAGTAATACTTGGCAAACTGGGTCTGGATGACCCATATAGGAGTTGACCGGCCACGCAGGTGGCCCAACCTTGGAACAGGACCCGATGGGCGACACAGACGGATCATCCGGCGCGGCGCGGAGCGCGCTTGCCGATGCACAGATATTATCCGAGCCGGATGGCTCAAGGCAAAGCGGATTTTTCAGCCGCGTCATAGAAGCGCTAAGCCCATCCGAGGATGAGCCGGCGCACAGCCAGACCCCGCGACAGCAAAACCAGATGCCCGCGCATGGGATGATCAACCTGCGCCGGATGCGGGTCGAAGATGTGGCCATCCCCAAGGCCGAGATCACCGCCGTTCCGGTGTCCACCTCGCTTGAGGATCTGGTGCGGGTGTTCAAGGACAGCGGCTTGACGCGTCTGCCGGTCTATGATGGCACCTTGGACACGCCGATTGGGCTGGCGCATCTAAAGGATCTGGCCTTGACCCATGGGTTCAACGGTGACAGCGCCGATTTCGACTTGCAAAGCATGTTGCGCCCCCTTTTGTTCGTGCCGCCGTCGATGACCATCGGTGTGCTGTTGACCAAGATGCAGGCCGAACGGCGCCACATGGCCTTGGTTATTGATGAATATGGCGGGGTGGACGGGCTTGTGACCATCGAAGACCTGATTGAGCAGGTCATCGGGGAAATCGAGGACGAGCACGACGTGGACGAGGGGCAATTTTGGACCGAGGAAAAGCCCGGCTGTTATCTGGCGCTGGCCAAAACCCCGCTTGAGGATTTCGAGGCCGAAATCGGCATGTCGCTGACCGATCATGATCAGGTTGACGAAGAGGAAATCGATACCTTGGGCGGGCTGGTGTTCATGTTGTCGGGCCGGGTGCCGGCGCGCGGCGAAGTGGTCAGCCACCCGGACGGCCCCGAATTTGAGGTGCTTGACGCCGATCCACGCCGGATCAAGCGGTTGCGCGTACGCACGAGCGGCCCACAAGAGTGAACGGCCCCCTGTGCAGGCGCATAGCGGTTTGGCCTGTTTGGGTGCAAACCCTTGCCGCAGCGTTGATCGGGGGGGCGGGCGCGTTGGGGCAAGCGCCCTATGACTGGCCGGTTTTCACCCTGGCGATGTTGGCGTTTGGCCTGTTGTTGGCCCAAGGCGCGGCGCGGCCGTTTATCGCGGGTTGGGCGCTGGGCGCGGGGTATTTTGCCCATACGCTGATCTGGATTCTCCAACCGTTCTTGGTCGAGGCTGATCGCTTTGGCTGGTTGGCGCTGCCGGCGCTGATCTTGATGGCGGGGGGGCTTGCGGTTTTTTGGGGCCTTGCTTTTGCCGGGGCGCGCCGGCTTGGGCTGGGGGCCTTGGGTGTCGTGGTCGGTTGGACCCTGGCCGAATTGGCGCGTGCCTATGTGTTTACCGGTTTTCCCTGGGGCGCGCCGGTTCAGGCGCTGGTAGGGCGCTGGGGCGGGCAGGGGCTGGCATGGGCCGGACCGCATGGGGTGATGTTTTTGATGGTGGCACTGGCCTGGGGGCTAGGGCAGGGGCAAGGGCACAAGATTCGCATCATCAGCGTGATTGGCGCCGCCTTGCTTTTGTGGCCGTTCACGGCGTCAAATCCGCCCTTGACCGATAACTGGGTTCGGATTGTGCAACCGAACGCGATTCAATCCCGCAAGTGGCATCCTGATTGGACCGATGTGTTTTTCGATCGGCAGCTGTCGCTGAGCGCGGCCGACGGGCTGCACAGGCCCGATTTGATCGTCTGGCCCGAGACCGCAGTCCCCTGGCCGCTTGGCCAAAGCGCCAAGCACCGCGCAACGATCGCTGCGGCAGCCCAAGGCGCGCCTGTGGTTCTGGGGCTGTTGCGCTGGGAAGGGTTTCGGGTCTTTAACACATTGGCGGTTCTGGACAGCGGCGGGCAAGTGTCTGAAACCTATGACAAACACCATCTTGTCCCATTCACAGAATATATTCCGCTGGGCTGGATCAGCAATTATTTTGGCCTGGGCGGTGCCTTGTCAGATCGCGGCTTTGGCTTTGCCGCCGGGGCGGGCGCCAAGCTTGTCGATCTGGGGGCGGTGGGGCTGGCCTTGCCGCTGATCTGCTACGAGGCGGTCTTTGCGCAAGACGTGAACGCGGCGCCGGGGCGCGCCAGGCTGATCGTGCAAATCACCAATGACGCATGGTTCGGCGAAAGGGCCGGCCCACAGCAACACCTGGCGTTGGCCCGAATGCGGGCCATTGAACAAGGGTTGCCGCTGGTGCGTGCGGCAAATACCGGGATATCGGCGATGGTCGGCCCACAGGGGCAGGTGCTGCAAGCCCTTGGGCAGGGGCAGGCCGGGTTTCTTGACGCGCCTTTGCCAGCGCCCCGCGCGCCCACGCTTTACAGCCGGTTGGGGGACGGCCCTATTGGCCTTGTGTTGGTTTTGATGTTGGCCGGGGCGGCGATCGGCCGCGCGCAACGGTTGAAATAGCAATTGACGGCTCTGCGCCACAAGCGTAAGCCGCCCCATGCGCGCCACAACGGCTTCCTGACGTGGCGCTTATTATTAATTGGAGCACCCTATGTCCCGACAGAACTATATCTTTACTTCGGAATCCGTTTCCGAAGGCCACCCCGATAAGGTTTGTGACCGGATTTCAGACGCGGTCCTGGACGCCTTCTTGACCCAAGAACCCGAAGCGCGCGTCGCGGCAGAAACCTTTGCCACGACCAACCGCGTGGTCATCGGCGGCGAGGTTGGCCTGTCGGATCAGGCCGTTCTGGCCGATTACATGGGGCGGATCGAAGACATCGCCCGCGACTGTATCCGCGATATTGGCTACGAGCAGGACAAGTTCCATTGGCAAACCTGCGAAGTCACCAACCTGTTGCACGAGCAATCTGCGCATATCGCCCAAGGCGTCAACGGGTCCGACATCAAAGAAGAAGGTGCAGGCGATCAGGGGATCATGTTCGGCTTTGCGACCCGCGAAACCCCGGAACTGATGCCCGCCCCGATCCACTATGCCCATGCGATCCTGCGCCGCCTGGCCCAGGCCCGCAAAGATGGGTCTGAACCTACCCTGCGCCCCGATGCCAAAAGCCAGCTGTCGGTGCGCTATGAGGATGGCAAGCCGGTGGGCGTCAGCTCGATCGTGCTGTCCACGCAACACGCCGATTCCACCCAGACCAGCGCCGACATCCGCGACATAGTGGAACCCTATATCCGCGAAGTCCTCCCCGAGGGCTGGATCACGCCGCAAACCGAATGGTGGGTCAATCCGACAGGCACCTTTGTGATCGGCGGGCCGGATGGGGACGCGGGGCTGACCGGACGCAAGATCATCGTCGATACCTATGGCGGCGCGGCCCCGCACGGCGGAGGGGCCTTCTCGGGTAAAGATCCGACCAAGGTGGACCGCTCGGCCGCCTATGCCGCGCGCTATCTGGCCAAAAACGTCGTGGCCTCGGGTCTGGCTGAAAAATGCACCATTCAGCTCAGCTATGCCATCGGCGTCTCTAAGCCGCTGTCAATCTATTGCGACACTTTTGGCACCGGTCAGGTGCCCGATGCTGTGATCGAAAAAGCCGTTGCGCAAACCATGGACCTGACCCCACGCGGTATCCGACAGCACCTTCAGCTTAATCGCCCGATCTATGCGCGCACTGCGGCCTATGGCCACTTTGGCCGTGCGCCCGAGGCAGACGGCGGGTTTTCGTGGGAAAAGACGGATCTTGTCGCGGCGTTGAAAAATGCCGTGACTTGACGCGCCCCATGCCATGGCAACAGTGCGGAGCGTTTTGCTGAGCACTGGAGCCTCCGGCGGGGATATTTAAGAACAAAAGAAGCCAGGGTGTGACAGGGCAGACACGTCGGCGCGAAAACAAGGCGGGGCGAACGGTATGGGTTCCAGTCTTATGTTGGAATTATGGGACGTGCGTTTTTTGCTTCTGGGTCTGTTCAGCAGGCACATCCGTGTCTTTCTTTTGTTCTTAAATATCCCCGCCGGAGGCTCCCGAAGCTATCGGGTGGGATCGAACGGCGCTTAAGGCACGTCTTTGTATTACATATCGGCGCTGGGGCGCTTCTTTATTGCATTGAACCAGCGTAAGCTGTGGACGTGGGAATGTGGGATTTCCCGGCGGATAACCCGGGCGAAATCAATCATCACAAAACAGGTGATATCTGCCAGTGAGAAATGCGCGCCAGCCAGGTAGGCGGTGTTTTGCAGATGATCGTTCAGCGTCTCAAAGAAGGTGGTTAGGCGGGCAGACCCTCGTTCAGCAAGGGCGGGGATTTGGGTAAAGTTGTGTGGCCCTGGCAGGGCGCGGTTGTTCATTTTGGGATGCGTGTTGCGCAGCACCTCGGCGATGGCCATGCCGCATTGTTGCTCACTCATTGCGTTCCATTGCGCGACAAGGGCTTTTTCTTCGGGATTTGTGCCCAGGAGGGGTGGATTTGGAGCGATGGCCTCAAGATAGGTGGCGATTGCGATGTTTTCGCTCAGGACAGCGCCGGTTTCGGTGATCAGGGCGGGCAGCGTCCCCGCCGGGTTGATCGCAAGGAATTCCGGGGTCAGTTGCTCACCCCGGGCGATGGATATGTCGATCCTTTCGATATTCAACCCCTTTTCGGCGATGAACATGCGGGCACGGCGGGGGCTGGGTGCGGTGGCGCAGTCGTAAAACTTCATCGCGGGCACATCCTTTTCATATGTTTTTTATGGGTAAGGACAGCGTGACGAATTGCGGCCAAATGGGCAAGCGCGCTGCAAAGCCCGTTGCACCGCCTGCGCTGCGGCGCTACACCCGCCGCCATGACGACAGACCCAAGCCGCCCGCGCCGCAATTTCTATGGCCGCCTCAAGGGCAAGACCCTCAAACAGTCCCAGCGGGGCTATATCGAAGAAGACCTGGACGCCCTGTCGCCCGGCCCCGTCACGTGGGAGGACAATCCAGCGCGGACCCCGTTGGATTTGCCGCAGCTTTTTGCTGGCAAGCCGGTCTGGCTTGAGATCGGATTTGGCGGGGGCGAGCATATGGTCCATCAGGCCGCGCAGAACCCCGATGTGGGGATCATCGGCGCCGAACCTTATATTAACGGCGTTGCGATGCTGCTGGGGAAAATTCGCCGCGCGGGGGTCGAAAACCTTGCCGTGCATCCGGGTGATGCGCGGGATCTTTTTGACGTTCTGCCCGCCGGATCGGTGCAGCGGGCGTTTTTGCTTTATCCTGATCCATGGCCCAAGGCCCGGCACCATCGCCGCCGCTTTGTGACCCCGGAACATCTTGCGCCCTTGGCGCAGGTGCTGGCCCCCGGCGCAATTTTTCGTGTGGCGACCGATATCGAAGATTATGTCCGCCAGACCCTTGAACAGGTGCCGCGCCACGGCTTTGAATGGCTGGCCGAAGGGCCACAGGACTGGCGCACCCCCTGGCCGGACTGGATTTCAACCCGATACGAACAAAAAGCCCTGCGCGAAGGGCGCACGCCCCATTACCTGACCTTTCGCAAGCTGTGATCTTGTGCTTTGCGCTGGACCGTTTTGGCCCAAGCGGTTAGGTCTGTGCGCAACGCATGCATATGAAAGACTGCCCCTATGTCCAGCCACGGCGCGCCCATCCCAATGACATCAACCCCCTGCGGCCCCTTGCACGGCACGGCCGTGGTGCCGGGGGACAAATCCATCTCGCATCGGGCGCTGATCCTGGGCGCACTCAGCATCGGCGAGACCCGCATTCGCGGCCTGCTTGAGGGGCAGGATGTTTTGGACACGGCCAAGGCCATGCGCGCCTTTGGCGCCGAGGTGATCGACCATGGCGGTGGCAACTGGTCCGTGCATGGGGTCGGCGTGGGCGGCTTTGCTGAACCCGGCACAGTCATTGACTGCGGCAATTCCGGCACCGGCGTGCGGCTGATTATGGGGGCCATGGCCACCAGCCCGATCACCGCGACATTCACTGGCGATGCGTCTTTGAATGGCCGGCCTATGGCGCGGGTTACCGATCCGCTGGCGCTGTTTGGAACGCAATCCTATGGCCGCTCGGGCGGGCGTTTGCCGATGACGATCATTGGCGCGGCCGATCCTGTGCCCGTGCGCTATGAGGTGCCGGTGCCCTCGGCGCAGGTCAAATCCGCTGTGTTGCTGGCGGGGCTGGGCGCGCCGGGTCAGACGGTGGTCATTGAACAAGAGGCCACGCGGGATCATACCGAACGGATGCTGGCGGGTTTTGGCGCGCAGATATCGGTCGAGGACACCGCCGCGGGGCGGGTGATCACCCTGACCGGGCAGCCCGAGCTGACGGCCCAAGAGATCGACGTGCCCCGCGATCCCAGCTCGGCGGCGTTTCCGGTTTGCGCGGCGCTGATCGTGCCCGGCTCTGACGTATTGGTGCCGGGGATCGGGCTTAACCCCACGCGGGCCGGGCTGTTCACCACGCTGCGCGACATGGGCGCGGACCTGACATACGAGAACGAGCGCCTTGAGGGCGGAGAGCCGGTGGCCGACCTGCGGGCGCGCTATTCGCCTGATATGAAGGGGATCGAAGTGCCCCCGGCCCGCGCCGCCAGCATGATTGACGAATACCCCGTTTTGTCCGTGGTTGCCGCCTTTGCGCGGGGTCAAACGGTCATGCGCGGGGTTAAAGAGCTGCGCGTCAAGGAAAGCGACCGGATTGACGCGATGGCCACAGGGCTGCGCGCCAATGGTATTGCCGTCGATGAGGGGCCAGATTGGTGGATCGTCACGGGTTTGGGGCATGGCAAGGTGCCCGGCGGCGCCACTTGCGCCAGCCATCTGGATCACCGGATCGCCATGTCGTTCTTGATCTTGGGAATGGCGGCCAATGCGCCGGTTGCGGTGGATGACGGTGGGCCCATCGCGACGTCTTTCCCGATTTTTGAACCCTTGATGGGTGGTCTTGGCGCGCAACTTCAGCGCCTTGAGGTCGCGCCCGTATGACTGCGCCGCGCTTTACCGTCGCTTGTGATGGGCCGGCGGCGGCGGGCAAGGGCACGATTTGTCGCGCAGTTGCGGCGCATTTTGGTTTTGCGCATCTGGATACCGGGCTTTTGTATCGTGCGGTCGGGGCCAAGACCCTGTCGGGGATGACCCCGATCGAGGCGGCCGAGACGCTGACAGCGCAAGACCTGACAGCCGATGGGCTGCGCAGCGCCGCCGTCGCCGAGGCGGCCAGCCGCGCCGCCAGCTTGCCGCAGGTGCGTGCCGCTTTGCTTGCGTTTCAGCACGAATTTGCCGCGCAGCCGGGCGGCGCCATTCTGGACGGGCGCGATATTGGCACGGTGATCTGCCCCGGCGCCGACGTAAAGCTGTTTATCACCGCCAGCGCCAAGGTCCGCGCCGAGCGGCGCTTGCAAGAGCTGCTGGCCGAGGGGGCAGACACGGATTTTGCCACCGTTCTGGCCGATGTGACCGCCCGCGACAAGCGCGACAGCGAACGCGCCGTGGCGCCAATGCGGGCCGCCGCCGATGCCGTGCTGATCGACACCTCGTGTCTGGGGATTGATCAGGCGGTTCAGGCGGCGATTGATGCAATCGCGGGCAAACTGGCGTAACGGCGCCCGTGCGGCCCCCTGAGCGCCGCCCTCACCGAACCGTGTATCGCTTGTGCGGGGGCAATGGCCTAGCCTGATGCCTGCACGGGCAAGCAAGGGGCGGATCATGAAGATTGCACAAATCATCAGTTTGGCGGCTTTGGTCGCGGCGGCCTTGGTGGGCCCGGTTCGGGCCGATCCGCCAATGACCCAAGACCGCCTGTTTGAGATCCTGCGCGATATCGACCCCGAAAGCCGCCAAGAGGGCGCGGCGGTTCAGTTGACCCTGGATGAAATTCCGCTGGTGGTGATCGTCGACGCGCGCGCTGACCGTATGCGGGCGATGGTGCCGATACGATCCGCTGATACTATGGACAAGGATGAATTGCACCGGCTGCTTCAGGCCAATTTCGACAGCGCCCTTGACGCGCGCTATGCCATTGCACGGGGGCGGCTTTGGGGGGTGTTCATCCATCCGCTGGCGGCGCTTGAACGTCGCGAGCTGCTTTCGGGATTGATCCAGACCATCAATGTGGCGCGCAGCTATGGGCAGACCTATTCAGGCGGTGCCTCGGTTTTTGGCGGCGGCGACAGCAACGAAATCTATGACCGTTTGTTGCAAGAATTGCTGGACAAGGGCCAAGCGCTTTAGCGCGTCGGCGGTGCCTTGCTGGGTTGGCCATTGGCGCACAATGGGCCTTGATCCTGCGGTGGCTTGCGACTAAAAGGGCGCTTGTCGAAAGGGCGAAAACGCCCATGGCGGGCAATTGCGGGCAGGGTCGGTGGCTACCGGCCCTTATTTCTTTGCCATTGAACGCCGTATTTTGACCAACTTGAAACCTCAAGACCGGCGGAGACAACCGCACGGCCAGAACAAATACAAAAGGAAACTGTAAGCTACATGGCTATGAATGCATCTATGGAAGACTTCGAAGCGCTGTTGAACGAAAGCTTCGAAATGGACACACCCGAAGAGGGATCTGTTGTCAAAGGCAAGGTTATCGCGATCGAAGCGGGCCAGGCCATTATCGACGTTGGCTATAAAATGGAAGGCCGCGTTGAGCTGAAAGAATTCGCCGATCCAGGCGAGGCCCCCAAAATCGCAGTTGGCGACGAAGTCGAAGTGTTCCTTCGCCAGGTCGAGAACGCCCGCGGCGAAGCCGTCATCTCGCGCGAGATGGCCCGCCGTGAAGAAGCATGGGACCGTCTGGAAAAAGCATATGCAGACGAAATCCGCGTCGAAGGTGCAATCTTTGGCCGTGTCAAAGGCGGCTTTACCGTGGATCTGGGCGGCGCTGTTGCCTTCTTGCCCGGCAGCCAGGTCGATGTGCGCCCCGTGCGCGATGCCGGCCCATTGATGGGTCTGAAGCAGCCGTTCCAAATCCTGAAAATGGACCGCCGCCGGGGCAACATCGTTGTGTCGCGCCGCGCGATCTTGGAAGAATCCCGCGCCGAACAGCGCGCCGAAGTCATCGGCAACCTGACCGAAGGTCAGACCGTGGACGGCGTTGTCAAGAACATCACCGAATACGGTGCGTTCGTTGATCTGGGCGGCGTTGACGGATTGCTGCACGTCACCGATATGGCATGGCGCCGGGTCAACCACCCGTCCGAGATCCTGACCATCGGTGAAACCATCAAGGTGCAGGTGATCAAGATCAACAAAGACACCCACCGCATCAGCCTGGGCATGAAGCAGCTTCAGGAAGATCCATGGGATCTGGTTGCGGCGAAATACCCGCTGGAATCCGTGCATATGGGCCGCGTGACCAACATAACCGATTACGGCGCATTCGTAGAGCTGGAAGCCGGTGTCGAAGGTCTGGTTCACGTGTCCGAAATGTCCTGGACCAAGAAAAACGTCCACCCCGGCAAAATCGTTTCCACCAGCCAAGAAGTCGAAGTCATGGTTCTGGAAATCGATGGCGCCAAGCGCCGCGTTTCCCTTGGCCTCAAGCAGACCCAGCGCAACCCATGGGAAGTGTTCTCGGAATCGCATCCTGAGGGCACCGAGGTCGAAGGCGAAGTCAAGAACATCACCGAATTCGGTCTGTTCGTTGGCCTGCCCGGCGACATCGACGGCATGGTTCACCTGTCCGACCTAAGCTGGGACGAGCGCGGCGAAGACGCGATCCAGAACTATCGCAAAGGCGATATGGTTCAGGCCGTTGTGTCGGAAGTTGACGTTGAAAAAGAACGCATCAGCCTGTCGATCAAGGGCGTCGGAGGCGACAAATTCGCCGAAGCCGTTGGCGGCGTAAAGCGCGGTTCGATCGTAACGGTGAACGTCACCGCGATCGAAGAAGGTGGCGTCGAAGTCGAATACGAAGGCATGAAATCCTTCATTCGCCGTTCGGACCTGAGCCGCGATCGTGCCGAACAGCGCCCCGAGCGTTTCTCGGTTGGCGACAAGGTCGATGTGCGCATCACCAACATCGACAGCAAAACCCGCCGTTTGGGTGTTTCGATCAAAGCCCGTGAAATCGCTGAAGAAAAAGAAGCGGTTGAACAGTATGGATCGTCCGACAGCGGCGCCAGCCTGGGCGACATCCTGGGCGCGGCCCTCAAGGGTGACGACGCGTAAGGCGACCAACGTCTTTTGACGTGACCAAAGCCCCGCAGCATTCGTGTTGCGGGGCTTTTTTGTGCCGAATCGTTTTCGCAAGGTGCGGTTGTGGCGGGTTTGCGGGGCAAATGCGGGCGATGTCGCCCCGAAGCGCGCGGAAAACGGCCCAAAAACAGGGTGTTCGCTGTGAAAAAATGCCGCGTCGGGCGACGCCTCGCTTCCCGTGGGCGATCTTTCTTTCTATAGTTTGGTTAAGAAAACGCAAAACGCGCATTTTTGCCTTTGGGGGGCCGCCATGATCAGATCTGAATTGATCCAAAAAATTGCCGATGAAAATCCGCATCTTTATCAACGCGACGTTGAGCGTATCGTGAATACAATCTTTGATGAAATCACCGATGCGATGGCCCGCGGCGAACGGGTGGAATTGCGCGGCTTTGGGGCCTTTTCAGTCAAGAAGCGCGATGCACGGGTGGGGCGCAATCCGCGAACCGGCGAATCGGTCAGCGTCGAAGAAAAGCATGTGCCCTTTTTCAAGACCGGCAAGCTGTTGCGGGATCGTCTGAACGGTCGCGGCTGATGCGGTTTGTGCGCTATGCCTGTTTGATCAGTTTTGCCGCGGTGTTGATCGCCGTGGCACTGGCGAATCGCGGCATGGTGACGCTTCGGCTTTTGCCGGTCGAAATCGCGGATCTGCTTGGCCTTGATCAAACCATTAACCTGCCGCTGTTCCTGGTGATATTGGGCGGCGTGCTGGTGGGGCTTTTGGTTGGGTTTGTCTGGGAATGGATCCGTGAATACGGCGAACGCGCTGCCGCTGCGCATACCGCGCGCGAGCTGCGCCGGCTTGAGCGCGAGGTCGCGCGGCTGAAGGGCGAAAAATACGAGGGCCAAGACGATGTGCTGGCCTTGCTGGACCGGGCCAGCTAAACCGCTGGGATGCACCGTTTGATTTCTTCCAAAATATGTGGGCTTCGCTCTCTGAGCGATATCGAGGCAGTGGTGGCCGCTGGTGCGACCTATGCCGGTTTTGTGTTTTTTGCCAAATCGCCACGCCACGTCAGCACGGCCCAGGCGCGGGCGCTGGCGCTGGCCGCTCCTCCGGGGTTGGCCAAGGTGGCGCTGACGGTGAACGCCGATGATGCGATGCTGGATGATCTGGTTGCGCAGGTGCCGCTGGATATGTTGCAGCTGCATGGGGACGAAAGCCCCGAACGGGTGCGGGCGGTGCGGGCGCGCTTTGGCCTGCCGGTGATGAAGGCGGTGGGCATCGCCGAGGCAGCGGACCTGGATCGCCTGGACCTTTATGGCAAGGTGGCCGATCAATTGCTGGTGGATGCCAAACCCGCGCCGGGGGCCGTGTTGCCGGGGGGCAATGGATTGGCCTTTGACTGGCGCCTGTTGCAGGGGCGCCGTTGGCCGGTGCCTTGGATGTTGGCGGGTGGTTTGACGGCCCAGAACGTTGGCGCCGCGATTGCGTTGACCGGCGCGCGGCAGGTTGACGTGTCGTCTGGTGTCGAACACGCCCCCGGCGAGAAAAGCCCCCAGATGATCGCGCAATTCGTTGCGGCGGCCAAGGCGGTGCCGGCCAGCTGAAAAAGTCAGCGATTTGTCGCGGGGTAAATTGTCATTGCCTTGAAAAAGCGCCATACCCCTAGCAACACGAGCAAAGGAGCCCAAGATGGCAGACGATCTGTTTAATTCCTTCATGACGGGACCGGATGAAAACGGCCGCTTTGGCGATTTCGGTGGGCGGTTTGTGTCGGAAACCTTGATGCCGCTGATCCTTGAGCTGCAAGAGCAATATGACCTGGCCAAAACAGACGACAGTTTTTGGGCCGAGATGCACGACCTTTGGACCCATTACGTAGGCCGGCCCAGCCCGCTGTATTATGCAGATCGTCTGACCCAGCATCTGGGCGGGGCGAAAATCTATCTGAAGCGGGACGAGCTGAACCACACCGGCGCCCATAAGATCAACAACGTTCTGGGTCAGATCATCCTGGCGCGCCGCATGGGCAAGACCCGGATTATTGCCGAAACCGGCGCCGGGCAACACGGGGTGGCAACCGCGACGGTTTGCGCCAAGTTCGGGCTGAAATGCGTGGTTTACATGGGCGCGCATGATGTGGAGCGCCAGGCCCCCAACGTGTTTCGGATGCGTCTTTTGGGCGCCGAGGTGGTGCCGGTCACATCCGGGCGCGGCACGCTTAAGGATGCGATGAATGATGCGCTGCGCGACTGGGTCACCAATGTGCGCGATACGTTTTATTGCATTGGCACGGTGGCGGGGCCGCATCCTTATCCGGCGATGGTGCGGGATTTTCAGTCGATCATCGGCAAAGAAGTCCGCAGCCAAATGATGGAGGCCGAAGGCCGTTTGCCCGATACCGTTATCGCCGCGATTGGTGGCGGATCAAACGCCATGGGGCTGTTTTATCCGTTTCTGGACGATCAGGATGTGTCGATCATCGGGGTCGAGGCCGGCGGCAAAGGCGTAAATGCCAAGATGGAGCATTGCGCCAGCTTGACCGGCGGGCGCCCCGGAGTGCTGCATGGCAACCGGACCTATTTGCTTCAGGATGATGATGGGCAAATCCTTGAAGGGTTCTCGATTTCGGCGGGGTTGGACTATCCTGGGATCGGGCCCGAGCATGCCTGGCTGCATGATATCGGCCGGGCCCAATATGTGTCGATCACCGATATTGAGGCGCTGGAAGCCTTTCAGTTGAGCTGCACGCTGGAGGGGATTATCCCGGCGCTGGAGCCGAGCCATGCCTTGGCGCATGTGATGAAGATAGCGCCAGAGCTGCCCCGCGATCATTTGCTGTGCATGAATATGTGTGGGCGCGGTGACAAGGATATCTTTACCGTCGCCAAGGCGCTGAAGTTCGATATGTCCGAGGGCGACTAGCCCATCCGCGCCAAGGCGGCGTGGCGCCCGGTTGTGGGCGGGGGTGCCTCCGGCGGGGATATTTAAGAACAAAAGAAGGGCCGGGGGCCTTAGGCATAGCGTTTCAGCACGCTGAGCGGGACGATATCCAGCGCGCGTTTGTGGGTGGCGTGCAGGTTCAGGCGCGGGGCGCAGCCTTCGTCATGGGCCTGAAGAAAGCGGCCTGCGCAGAGGCACCACCGATCACCGGGTTTGAGCCCTGGAAAAGCAAATTCCGGGCGCGGGGTGCTGAGGTCATTGCCAAGGTATTTTGAGAAGGCCAGGAATTCGGCGGTCATGATGGCGCAGACGGTGTGGCTGCCTTGATCCTGGGTGCAGGTGTTGCAGTGACCATCGCGGAAAAAGCCGGTTCGCGGTGCGGCGCTGCACAGCGCGAGCGGGCCGCCAAGGACGTTGAGGGCGGGGTCTGGGGTCATGTTTTTCCTTTCAGCGGCGGTGGGCGATGCGGCGGAACATCGCAACGTTTTGGGCATCAACGCCGGGGTTGCGGAAGGCGCGGTCGGCGGCGGTGGTGACAATCACCGTGCCAGTTGCCTCGTTCAGGTAGATGTACTGCCCATAGACCCCGCGGGCCATGTATTCGCGCGGGGTGGCATCCTTGGGGATCCACCATTGATAGCCATAGCCTGATTGCCCCGCGTCGGTGGGGGCCGATGGGGTGGTGGACGCGGTGATCCAGTCTTGTGGCACGATTTGCCGATCTTGCCAGCGTCCGCCTTGCAGGATCATCTGGCCAAAGCGCGCGTAATCGCGGGTGGTGAGGTTCAGGCCGCCCAGCACAAAGGCAACGCCGGTGCCATCGGTGACATAATAGGGGGCGGATTCAACGCCGAGTGGGGTGATGATGTGTTGGGACAGCAATGCAGGAATGGAACGCCCGGTGGCGCCGCGGATCACCATGCTGAGCACATGGGTGTCGATCGAAACATACTGCCAGCGTTGGCCGGGGGCGGCGATGCTGTCTTTTTGTGCTGCGGCAAAATCATCCATTCGCCCGCCAAGGGCCAGCACCCGGCCCATGCGATTGATATCGGAATGAAAATCGAGATAATCTTCGTTAAAGCGGACCCCGCTGGCCATGTTCAGCACGTTGCGGATGCTTGCCTTGGCATAGGCGCTGTTGGTCAGCGCCGGGGCATAGCGGATCACCGGATCGTCAATCGAGGCAATTGTGCCATCGTGCAGCAATATCCCGATAAGGGCTGACAGATAGCTTTTGGCCACCGACCAGCTGATGCGCAGATCGCCAGGTTCGGTGCCAAGGTAATAGCTTTCGTGTGTGATCTTGCCGTCTTGCAGCACCAAAAGCGAGGTCACGGCCCGATCCGCGATCCATTGCGGGGCATTCGTCGGCAGCGCTTGTGGTGTGCCCTGGGGCAGCGGAGAAACCGGGCCTGTGCCGCGCGGCACGGGGGCGCTGAGGAAGGCGGCGTTCATATGGCTAAAGTTGTGGACGATCTTTTCGGCTGAAAAGAGCGAGTTGACGGCCAGCAGCCGGGTGATTTCCGCGCGCTTCCATATGCCGATCAGCGCCGCCGCCAGCGCCAGCGCGATGATCAGGCGCAAGGCCCAAAGTATGATCCGCCGCATCGTGTTCGCCCCCCAGGAATGATTAATATAGTGTCAGGAAACACGATTTCACCGCGCGGGGCCAGCGCTAAGCGATATTGCCGTTCCAATGAATCCAGCGGCCATGAAAATCGGCGCGCCCAAGTGGAAGAGTGATATTGCCGGGCCACAGGCGCAGGGTCAGCGCGGCGCCGGGGGCATGGGCGGGGGGCGCCGCCTCAAGGCTGAGCCAGGCCAGCGGGCGATCATCGGTTGCCTTGTCGCCCGCCGCGGTGATCATGGCGCGGCCGTGGTCTTGGGCCTCTTGGGGGAAATACTGCCAGGCGATGCTGTGTTGGATCAGGTGCAAGTGCCCGGTGGGGGCGGTATCCAGGCGCTGTTGCAGCCAGTCAATGGCATCGCCTTGATCGACGCGGGGGGCGGGCAGGCTTGCGGCGCTGCGGGTTAAGGCCAGGCGCTGGGGCTGGTCCGGCCAAAGATAGGCCAACAGCCGCAGCCGGCCCTTGGGTGTGGTTGCGTCGATGGGGGAAAGATCCACCCCCCGGCGAGAGGCGATTTGCGCTTTGGTGCGCGGCGGCGGGGGGCCGATCCAGTCAGGGGACAGCGTCAGCGCCGGATCCGCCGGGCCAAACTGTTGTGGGCCAACCCTGAGGGCATAGTGATCCCACAGCAGGTTCAATCCGGCGCTGGCGCCCAGTTCGGAGAGGTGAATTGGCAGGTCAAACCGGGCGGTTGCAACATGGGCGCCGGCGATCAGGGCGGCGCTGCGGCGGACTTCGTTGGTTTGGGGCGGGCTTTGGGCCCATGCGATCAACCCATCCGCGTGGCGATCCAGCGCATGCAGCAAGGCGGCCACAAGCTGTGCATCATCGGCGGCATGCGGGGGATAGACATTGGCCAGTTGCGGGCAATCGCCGCCCAGCACCAGCGCATGCAGCCCGCCCGCCAGCCGAAGCGGCAAAGACGCGCCGCCCGGACCGATATCCCCGCTAAAGCCTTGCAGGTATCTATCAACCGGCCCGGCAGGCCAGTTATCGGCCAAAAGGTTCAGCAGACGCGCCATGAACGGAGAGTGCAGCGCCTGACAGGCGGCGGCCTGAGCGCGAAAGGCCGCGCCCAGGGTCATTTAAAGCGCTCGATCAGCTTTTGCAGGGGGCTGCGGCTGTCGGGGGTGGGGATCGGCGGTTTTTGGGGGGCGGAAGCGGGCGGTTTTTGGCCGGTGCTGGGGCGTGGCGGGGCAAGACGTTGTGCGGCAATATTCATGAATTTGGCCGCATCGCCCGCCGCCAGTTCCGGCGCACCGGCCGATAGTCCGGCAAGGACATCGTCCAGCCAATCCGCATCCTCGCGCGAAAAATCATGAAGAACATAGCCGGCGACACGATCCTTGTGACCGGGGTGGCCGATGCCCAGACGCACCCGGCCATAGTCCGGCCCAATATGGGCATGCAGTGATCGCAACCCGTTGTGACCGGCGTGCCCGCCGCCCTGTTTGCAGCGCAGCTTGCCGGGGGCCAGGTCCAGTTCATCGTGAAAGACAATGACATCACCGGGGTCCAGTTTGTAAAACCGCAGGGCCGATTGCACGGCCTGGCCCGAGTTGTTCATAAATGTTTCAGGTTTGAGCAAAACGGCGCGTGTGCTGCCAAAGCGCCCTTCGCTGATCTGGCCTTGGTGTTTGGATTTCCATGGGCCAAAATCGTGATCGCGGGCGATCCGGTCCAGCGCCATAAACCCGATGTTATGGCGGTTTCGGGCATATTTTGCACCGGGATTTCCCAGCCCTACGAACAGCTTCATCACTATATGTCCTTTTGACCCGGCAAGTTTAGCAAGCCTGGGCGCAAAACGAAATACGGGGCCGCAAGCGACCCCGTATCCCTGTGCCAAACGGCCTGAGTGAGGCTTATGCCTCGGCGTCGGCCTCGGCTTCTTCGGCGTCGTCATCGCTTTGCGAGACAAGGCCGGATGGGGCCGAAATCTGTGCGATCACGAAATCGCGGTCGATGGTTGGCTTGCTGCCGTCGGGCAGTTTGACCGAGGAAATGGTCACATTGTCGCCAATGCCGATTTCCGACACATCGATGGTGATGTGATCAGGGATATCGCCTGCGGTGACAACCAGTTCGACTTCGGGGCGGATCAGGGTCAGAACGCCGCCCTTTTTCAAACCGGGGGAGACCTCTTCGCCGATGACTTCGACTGGAATGAACAGGTTCACCTTGGTGGTGCGGCGCAGACGCATGAAATCGACATGGGTCGGCAGGTCTTTGACCACATGGCGCTGCACATCGCGGCAGATCACCCGCACGTCGTCGTGGCCTTCAACCTTGAGGTTGAAAAGGGTCGACTTGAAGCGCCCTGCGCGCAGCTTTTTGATCAGCATGTTGAAGGGGACATTGATCGCCAAAGGCGCAGTGTCGCCGCCAAATACAACACCAGGCACCATGCCGTCGCGGCGTGCCTGACGAGCGGCGCCCTTGCCTGTCCCCGTGCGTTCTAGAACTTCAAGATCTGGGATCTCTCCGGCCATTTTAATTCTCCGATATGATTGGGGCGGGCATCCTCCAAGGCTGTATGCCCGCGTGAAGCCCGGCGTATAGACTGGAATGGGGGGTATGAAAAGATGGTTTGCGGGTTTTTTTGTGCCAGCGCTTGCAAATGCGGCGGGGGCTGCGCCGGGGGCCTGTGTTGGAGCCTCCGGCGGGGATATTTAAGAACAAAAGAAAGGGGCGGTTAGCGGTTATCCCAATCGCCGGCAAAGGTTTTGGGGATCAGCAGGTTGTGGCGGCCAAGTTGGGTGACCTGGGTTTCGCCGCACAGTGCCATGGTGGTGTCGAGTTCCTTGTGCAGCACCTCGAGGGTTTTGGTCACGCCTTTTTCGCCCATGGCGCCCAGCCCATAGATGAACGCGCGGCCGATATAGGTGCCCTTGGCGCCCAGGGCCATGGCCTTGAGCACATCCTGGCCCGAGCGAATACCGCTGTCGAGGTGGACCTCGATCTGATCGCCGACGGCGTCGAGGATGGAGGGCAGGGCGCGGATGGCGCTGAGGGCGCCGTCAAGCTGGCGACCGCCGTGGTTGGAGACGACGATGGCATCGGCGCCGCATTTGACGGCCATTTTGGCGTCTTGGGCGTCAAGGATGCCTTTGAGGATGACTTTGCCGCCCCATTGTTCCTTGAGCTTGGCGATCTTGTTCCAATCCAGCGCCGGGTCGAATTGTTCGGTGGTCCAGGCGCCCAGGCTGCTGGTGTCTGAGATGCCGTGAACATGGCCAACGATATTGCCAAAATTGCGCCGTTTTGCCCCAAGCATTTCAATGCCCCAACGCCATTTCGTCATCAGGTTGGCGATGGTTTTCGGGGTAAGCTTGGGCGGGGCGCTGAGGCCGTTCTTGATGTCTTTGTGGCGTTGGCCGAGGATTTGAAGATCCAGCGTGATGACCAGAGCCGAGCAGTTGGCGGCCTTGGCCCGGTCGATCAGGCGGCGGACATAGTCCTGATCGGTCATGGTATAGAGCTGAAACCAGAAGGGGGCGCCTGTGGCCTCGGCGACGTCTTCGATCGAGTTGATCGACATGGTGCTGAGGGTGAAGGGCACCCCGTAATCGCGGGCGGCGCGGGCGGCTTTTATTTCGCCATCTGCGTGTTGCATGCCGGTCAGGCCGACCGGGGCCAGGGCGATCGGCATCGTGACATCCTGGCCGATCATCTGCGTGGCGGTGCTGCGGCCGGTCATATTGACCGCCACCCTTTGGCGCAGGCGGATCTGTTCGAAATCGCGGCTGTTGTCGCGAAAGGTCTGTTCCGTCCAGCTGCCGGATTCGGCGTAATCAAAGAACATCCGCGGCACACGGCGTTCATAGATGCGCTTGAGGTCTTGGATGTTGGTGATCACCGGCATGGGCGGCCCCTTTTGATTGGTCAATTTTAGTTACCAATCAGCGGGGCCAAGATCAACTGTCTAGGCGCGGTGGGCGCCGTCGGCGAGGGTTTTGACAAAGGCCAGCACGTCGGCCGGGCTTTGGCCTTGGGCGATCTGGCTGACAATGGCCGATCCGACCACGACGCCGTCGGCGACGCTGGCGATGGCTTGGGCCTTTTGCGGGGTGTTGACGCCAAAGCCGACGATGACCGGCAGGTTTCCGGCCTTTTGGATGCGCGCCACTTCGGGGGCGACATCGCCGGCATCGGCCTCGGCGGCGCCGGTGATACCGGTGATCGAGACATAGTAGACAAAGCCCGAGGTGTTTTGCATGACCCGTGGCAGACGTTTGTCATCGGTGGTGGGTGTGGCCAGACGAATAAAGTTCAACCCGGCTGCCTGGGCGGGAAGGCACAGTTCGCTGTCTTCTTCGGGGGGCAGATCAACGATGATCAGCCCGTCAATCCCGGCCTCTTTTGCGTCCTTCAGGAACCGGTCAACGCCGCGGCTGTAAATCGGATTGTAATAGCCCATCAGCACGATGGGGGTGCTTTGGTCGGTTTCGCGAAAGGCACGGGCCAGATCCAAGGTGCGCGACAGGGTCATTCCCCCTTCGAGGGCGCGCTGGCCGGCCAGCTGGATGGTGGGGCCGTCGGCCATCGGATCGGTAAAGGGCAGGCCCAGTTCGATGATGTCAACACCGGCCTGGGGCAGGCCGCGCACGATTTCCAGCGAGGTGTCAAAATCGGGATCGCCGGCCATGACATAGGCGACAAAGGCCTTGGTCCCTGTTGAGCGGAGTTGCGCGAATTTTTCATCAATACGAGACATAGCAGCGGCCTTTTCATCAGTTGCGCTTGTTTGACCAATGCGTTTGGGAAAATCAATGGCCAAATGGCCTTGGGTGGCCAAGGGCGCTTGCGCCGCGCCGGGCTGCGGCCTATCAAGCGCGAAAATTCCGGGCCAGGCGGCTTTGGGGATAGGCCTTGAAGGAGTGAATGACATGGGTTTCAAAATGGGGATTGTTGGCTTGCCCAATGTGGGCAAATCAACCTTGTTCAACGCGTTGACCCGCACGGCGGCTGCGCAGGCGGCGAATTTTCCGTTTTGCACCATTGAGCCGAATGTCGGTGAGGTCGCGGTGCCAGATGCCCGGCTGGATCGGCTGGCGCAGATTGCCGGGTCAAAGCAGATCATTCCGACGCGGATGACCTTTGTGGATATCGCCGGCTTGGTCAAAGGGGCGTCAAAGGGCGAAGGGCTGGGCAATCAGTTTCTGGCCAACATTCGCGAGGTCGATGCGATTGCCCATGTTTTGCGCTGTTTCGAGGATGGGGATGTGACCCACGTCGAGGGGCGCGTTGATCCGGTGGCGGATGCCGAAACCATCGAAACCGAGCTGATGCTGGCGGATATCGAAAGCATTGAAAAGCGGTTGCAAAACATCACCCGCAAGGTGCGCGGCGGCGATAAAGAGGCCGTGCAACAAGAGCGTCTGATGCGGATGGCATTGGCGGCGCTGGAAGAGGGACGCCCGGCGCGGGTCGTTGAGGTGGATGACGAGGACCGGCGCGCCTGGAAGCTGTTGCAGCTTTTGACGTCAAAGCCGGTGCTTTATGTCTGCAATGTCGGAGAGAGCGAGGCGGCTGAGGGGAATGATTTTTCCACAGCCGTGGCCCAGATGGCCGCAGCGCAGGGCAATGCGCATGTGATCATTTCGGCGCAGATCGAAGAGGAAATCAGCCAGCTGGATCCCGAAGAGGCGCAGATGTTCCTGAGCGAGATGGATCTGAGCGAGCCGGGGTTGGATCGGTTGATCCGCGCGGGTTATGCGCTGTTGCATCTGGAGACGTATTTTACCGTTGGTCCAAAAGAGGCCCGCGCCTGGACGATCCGTCAAGGCACCAGCGCGCCCAAGGCGGCTGGGGTGATCCATGGTGATTTCGAAAAGGGGTTCATCCGGGCCGAAACCATTGCCTTTGACGATTTTGTAAGCCTGGGCGGCGAAGGGCCTGCCAAGGAAGCCGGCAAGATGCGCGCCGAGGGCAAGGCCTATGTCGTCAAGGACGGGGATGTGCTGCACTTTTTGTTCAACACCTAAGGTGGAGCGTTATGCGCCGTGATCGGCCCCTGGGGCAGGATGCGCGGTAGGGAGCCTCCGGCGGGGATATTTTTGAACAAAAGAACGCCGGGGGGTGTTTGCCTGGGTTAGCGCAGCGCATAGCCGGCGCCGCGGACGGTTCGTATCGGGGCGGGGGCGTCTGTTTGGCTGAGCGCCTTGCGCAGGCGGGCGATGTGGACATCGACCGTGCGGGCGCCAAGATACTGGTCCTTGCCCCAGACACGGTCGAGAAGCTGATCGCGGCTGAGCACCCGGCCGGGGCGTTCGATCAGGGCCTCGAGCAGGCGGAATTCGGTGGGCCCAAGCGGGATCTCGCGTTCGTTTGAAAAGACGCGGCGTTGTTCGAGATCCATCCGCAGATCGCCATGGGTGAGCTGATCAAGCACCGCCGCAGGGCGGATGCGGCGCAGTTGGCTGCGGATGCGGGCGATGAGTTCGGGCAGCGAATAAGGTTTGACCATATAGTCATCGGCGCCGGTTTCCAGGCCTTGGATTTTGTCGGATTCTTCGGCGCGGGCCGAAAGCATGATGATCGCGGTTTTCTGGGTGCCCGGGCTGCGGCGCAGGCGCCGGCAGATTTCCGGGCCGCTGACATGGGGCAGCATCCAGTCGAGCACGATCACATCGGGTGTATCTTCGGCGGCAGACAGAAGCGCCGCCTCGCCGTCGGCGGCGACGGTGGTGCGAAACCCTTCGGCCTGAAGGGAATAGCGCAGCACCTCGCGTTGGGCTGGCTCATCCTCGACGATGAGCACATGGGGTTGGACCTTGGCGGGGGCTGCGGGGCGCATATCGCCCGTTAGTCCTGGCCGGTCATGAAGGCGGTTTGATCCCCTTTGGGGCGCAGATCGCCGGGCAATTCGCCGCTGACCATATAGATGATTTGTTCGGCCATGTTGGTGGTCAGATCCCCCATGCGTTCAACATTTTTCGCGATGAAATGCAGGTGCATGCAGGCGGTGATGTTGCGCGGGTTTTCCATCATAAAGGTCAGGAATTCACGGAAAAGCGCGTTATAGATTTCGTCCACCTCTTCATCGTGTTGGCGCACTTGTTCGGCCAGGGCGATGTCGCGGCGCACAAAGGCATCAAGGGTATTGCGCAGCATCTGCTGGACCTCGGCGGTCATGCGGCGCAGGGTGCGATCGGTGCCCGAGATCGGTTCAAGCGCGGCCAGGGCCTCGGTGCGTTTGGCAAGGTTGCGGGCGTAATCGCCGGCGCGTTCCAACCCGGCGGCAATTTTCAGCACGGTCAACAGCGTGCGCAGGTCGCTGGACATGGGCGCGCGCAGGGCCAGGGTGCGGGCGGTTTCTTCGTTGATCTGGATTTCCAGCGCGTCGATGGCTTTGTCGCCGGTGCGGACCTGTTCGGCCAGTTCAAGATCGCGTGTGGCCACCGCTTTTGCGGCGTCGTGGATTGCCACCTCGACCAGGCCGCCCATCTTGACCACCAGCGCTTCGATCCCATCCAGATCCCGGTCAAACGCCGCCATGATATGTTCGTTATTGTCGCTCATGAAATTATCCGATCCGTCCAGTGATATAGCTTTCGGTCCGCGGGTCTTGCGGATTGGTAAATATCTTGCCGGTTTCATTATACTCTACCAGGTTGCCCAGATGGAAGAAGGCGGTTTTCTGGCTGACCCGCGCGGCCTGCTGCATGGAATGTGTCACGATCACCACGCTGAAATTCTGACGCAGCTCGTCGATCAGTTCCTCGATCTGCGCGGTGGCGATGGGATCAAGCGCCGAGCACGGCTCGTCCATCAGCAGAACCTCGGGGCGGGTGGCAACGGCGCGGGCAATGCACAGGCGCTGTTGCTGACCGCCTGACAAACCGGTGCCGGGGGTATGCAGGCGGTCTTTGGCTTCGGTCCACAGGGCGGCGCGGCGCAGGGATTGTTCGACGATTTCGTCAAGCTCGGCCTTGGTGCGGGCCAGCCCGTGAATGCGCGGGCCATAGGCCACGTTGTCATAGATCGACTTGGGAAAGGGGTTGGGTTTTTGAAACACCATGCCAACCTTGGCGCGCAGCTGCACCGGATCAACGCGTTTGTCATAGATGTCTTCACCGTCCAGGGTGATTGCCCCGGCCACGCGGCATCCGTCGATGGTGTCATTCATCCGGTTCAGGCAGCGCAGGAACGTGGATTTGCCGCAGCCCGATGGGCCGATAAAGGCGGTGACGGTCTTGTCCTCGATTTCGACGTTTACATCTTTGAGCGCGCAATTGTCCCCATAGTGGACCATCACGTCGCGCGCCGAAATTTTTGCAGTGCTCATCTGGTTTTGGCTTTCTGTCGTTGTTGGGCGCGCTACCAGCGCCGCTCGAATTTGCGCCGCAGGACGATTGCGACAAAGTTCATGGCCATCAAGAAGGCCAGCAACAAGATGATGCCGCCCCAGGCGCGTTCGATATAGGCCGGGTCGGCCCGTTTGGCCCATTCATAGATCTGGGCCGGCATGGCGGAATTGGGATCGGTAAAGCCGCTGATCAGCCCGTCGGGGTGATTGCTGGCGATATAGCCGACCATCCCGATCAACAGCAGCGGCGCGGTTTCCCCCAGCGCCTGCGCCATGCCAATGATGACCCCGGTCAGAATGCCGGGCATCGACAGCGGCAGCACATGGTGAAACACCGCCTGTGATTTCGATGCACCAACCCCAAGGGCCGCTTCGCGGATCGACGGGGGCACAGCGCCCAGCGCGGCGCGGGCCGGAATGATGATCCGCGGCAAGGTCATCAGCGTCAGCACCAGCCCGCCGACCAGCGGCGCCGATTGCGGCAGATGCGCAAACTGAATAAAGACAGCCAGCCCCAGAATACCAAAAACAATCGACGGCACGGCGGCCAGATTGGCAATATTCACTTCGATCAGATCGGTCAGCCGGTTTTTCGGGGCAAATTCCTGCAAATAGATCGCGGCGGCCACCCCGACGGGCAGGGCGCAGCCCAGCACGACCAGAACCATGTAGAACGACCCCACCATGGACACGCCCAAACCCGCCGCCTCGGGGCGGCTTTCGGAGGCGTCACCGCCGAAAATGAAATCCAGGTTAAAGCGGCGCTCAACCATTCCGGCGGCCCGCATGGCATCCACAAGATCCAGATGGGCGGGCGACAGGTTCTTGTCCTCGGCCAGAGATGCGCGGGTGACGCGGCCCTTAAGGTATCCGTCCACCCGCGAGGACGCGAGGAAATCGAATTGCCCCTTGGTGGCGTCGGTGGCCGTTACGAAATCGCGCAGCTGCGCCCCGGCCGAGCTGGACACAAGCTGCAACAGCTCTTTGTCTTTCATTTGCGGATCAATGCCCGCAGCTTCCATTTGACCGCGCAGCGCCTTGGCGATCATACCGTTGTATTTGGCGGTTTTGACGATGGATTTTTCGGCCTTGGCGATGCTTTCGGCATCCCAGGTCATCGCCACATCGATGCGGGTCTGTGTGAATGCGCCATAGCCGTTTCCGGCAATCGCGATCAGCAGCATGGCCAGAAACCCAAGGCTGAGGAAAATCGCCCCAAGGCCCAGCCTGACAAAGCGGCGCTCAGACGCGTTGCGTTTGCGGGTGCGGCTGGATTGATCCAGAAGAGAAGTGCTCATGACGGCTTACTCGTATTGTTCGCGGTATTTGCGCACGATGAACAGCGCAAAGACATTCAACGCCAGGGTGATGGCAAAGAGGGTCATCCCCAGGGCAAAGGCCACAAGGGCCTCGGGCGAAAGGAAATCGCTGTCGCCGGTCAACTGGCTGACGATTTTGGCGGTGACAGTGGTCATCGCGTCAAAGGGGTTCATGGACAGGCGCGCGGCGGCACCGGCGCCCAGCACCACGATCATGGTTTCCCCAATCGCGCGCGAAGCGGCCAGCAAGATCGCCCCGACGATACCGGGCAGGGCCGCAGGCAGCACCACCTGACGGATCGTCTCGGACCGTGTGGCGCCCAGGCCCAATGATCCATCCCGCAGCGATTGCGGCACCGCGTTGATGATGTCATCGGACAAAGAGCTGACAAAAGGAATAAGCATGATGCCCATCACCAGCCCGGCGGTGATTACGGCGGTGCCCCCGGCCATCCAGCCCAGCCCGTCATTGCCAAATACACCCAGCAAGAACGGACCGACCGTGACAAGGGCAAAAAGACCATAAACGATGGTCGGAATACCGGCCAGCACCTCAAGCAGCGGCTTGGCGGTGCTGCGAAAGCGCGAACCGGCGTATTCAGACAGATATATCGCGGACATGAGGCCAATCGGCACGGCCACGGCCAGCGCGATCAGGGAAATGTAAAGTGTGCCCCAAAGCAGCGGCAGAACCCCAAGCGACGATCCCCCGCCGAACGAGGGCTGCCAGACCAGGCCAAAAAAGAAATCCGTCGCCGGATGCAGGCGGAAAAAGCCGATGGTGTTGAACAGCAAGGACAGGATAATCCCGAGGGTCGTCAAAATCGCCAGCGACGCCGCCGCGATCAGCAGCCATTGCACGCTGCGTTCAACCCGGTTGCGCGCCCGCATCTGCGGGGTGATCTGGGCCCAGGCCACGCCGGCGCCCAGCACCGACAAAACCAGAACGATTGCCACCTTGAGGGTATCGCCGACGGCCTTCAGCTGGGTCAGACGCGCGGCCAAAAGCTGGGCTGCTTCGGATCCTTCGATCGCGCCGTTTGCCGTGCGGCGAATTTCAGTAAGGGCCAGATCGGCAGATCCGGCCGCCGCGATGTGATCCGTGGTCAGTTGCGCATAGGTGATCTGGGACAGCACCACCGGTTGCAGCAGGCTCCAGCACATCAGAACAAGGCAGGCAGGCCCAAACGCCAAGAGCGCGCCATAGCTGCCATAATACCGGGGCCGGGAATGCAGCAAGCGGCTGTCGCCGCCCACAAGTTGAAAGGACCGCATCCGGGTGGCCGCAAAGGCAAGCAGGGCGATCAGCGTCAGTAAAAGAAAAGTCAAACCTGAGGGCCTTCACATGGTTTGCCCCCCGCAAGCCGGTCGCTGCGGGGGGCGCGCGTTACGTTACGCTTAGTTCATTGTCGCTTGCGCGTCGATCATGCCCTGAGTTGTAGCAAGTTCCGGATCGGCGACCAACCCATATGCGGCAAGCGGGCCGTCAGGACCGGCAACTTCGTCCGCCATAAAGAACTGGGCGTATTCCTTCAGACCGGGAATAACCCCGATATGCGCCGCCTTGACATAAAAGAACAGCGGGCGGGACACCGGATAGGTGCCGGTTGAAATCGTCTCAACCGAGGGGGCAACACCGTTTATGGTCGCGACCTTAAGGGTGTCTGTGTTGTTCTCAAAGAAGGCCAGGCCAAAGACGCCGATGCCGTTGCCATTGGCGCTGACGCGGGCCAGGGTTTCGGTGTAATCGCCGTCGATATCCACCGAACGACCATCGGCACGCACATGCATGCAGGCCTTTTTGATGGCCTTTTTGTCCATGCCCATGGCCTTCATTGCGTCAGCGGCGCCTGTGTCCTTGCAGCCCTGATAGAGCACCTTTTCTTCGAACACTTCGCGGGTGCCGTGTTTGGTGCCGGGGATAAAGGCCAGGATTTCGGCGTCGGGCAGATCGCCGTTCACATCGGTCCAGTTGCTGGTGGCGTTTTCATGCATCGCGCCGTCCTTGGGCAGTTCGGCGGCCAGCGCCTGATACCATTCGGAAGGGGTAAAGGTATCAAAGGCCGGGCCGTTCTTTTGCGAGGCAAAGACGATGCCGTCATAGCCGATGCGCACTTCGATGATGTCTTTTACACCGGCTGCGGCGCAGGCCTCGATTTCGGTGTCGCGAATCGCCCGCGAGGCGTTGGCGATGTCGATGGTGTTTTCGCCGATGCCTTCGCAGAACCGCGCAAGACCGGCAGATGAGCCGCCGGATTCCACGACCGGTGTCGGGAAATCGGTGTTTTCGCCAAACAGCTCGGCAACGATGGACGCATAGGGCAGAACCGTGGACGATCCGGCGACCTGAATGTTATCCCGTGCAAAGGTGGTTCCGGCGCCAAGGGTCAGCGCGGTGGCAAGAAGGGCGGAATGTTTCGCAAGCGACATGTAATTCTCCTGATGTGCTTTCGGCGTGGCCCTTTGCGGATCAAAAGACCGTGCGGCCCGGATAGCGGCCTTGTGCAACACTCTTATGACGGTTTTGTAAAAGTTTTGTGACAATTCGCATTTTTTGCCCGGGGGGCGGGCTGCGGGCCGTCAGCCCATGGCTGGGCAAGACAGGCGGGGGGTGTGCAGGTTTGATTGGGGCGCTTATTGGGTGGGCAAGATCACGCTGAAACAGGATCCTTGTCCGCGCGTGCTGGTCATGCGCAGGCGGCCGCGATGGCGGTTGACGATATGCTTTACAATCGCCAGGCCCAGCCCGGTGCCCCCCACATCGCGGGCGCGGTGGTTGTCGACGCGGAAAAACCGTTCCGTGAGGCGCGCAAGGTGGTGTGCGGCGATGCCGTCCCCCTGATCGCGGATGTCAAGGCGCAGCCCCGGCCCGCGCAGGATCGGGTGGTATATGGCCGGCCCGAGGGTGATCTCAATCACGCTGCCGGCGCGGCCGTATTTGATGGCATTCTCGATCAGATTGCTGAGCACTTGGCGCAATTGCCCGCCATCCCCCGGAACACATGCGGTTTCCGGCAGATCGCAGGCGAACTGCATTTGCCGCGCTTGGGCGCGGGGGGTGAACGCGTCGCAGCTTGCGCGGACAAGTGCGGCCAGATCGACGGGGGCAAGGGGGCGCACGCGCTCTTGGTCTTCGACGCGGGCCAGATCCAGCAGATCGTCGATAAGGTCTTGCATGCGCTGGGTTTCGCGGCCCATCAGGTCCAGAAATGTCGCGCGCGCCGCGGGATCGTCGCGGGCCGGGCCGCGGATGGTATCAATCAACCCGATCAGCGCTGTCAGGGGGGTTCGTAATTCGTGGCTGACATTGGCGACAAAATCGCGCCGCATTGAGCCGGCTTCCTCGACGGCGGTGACGTTCTGCATAAAGACAGTCGCCCGCAGGGCGTCCTTTGCGCTGACCGGGGTCACCGTGGCCTCCCAGACTGTGGGGCGGGCGCCGTCATTGCCAAGATAGCGTGCGGTTTGGGGGGCGGCCCCGGTCAGAACGGCTTCTATGGCGTCAAGGATTGCCGGTTGGCGCAGGGCGATAACATAGTGTCGCCCGGTCAATTGCGGCCCCAGCAAAGCGTTCGCGCCGGCGTTGGCATGGGTGATTGTGCCGCTCTGGGCGATCATCAGCGCCGGAAGCGGCAGGGCGGCAAGAAGGGTTTCAGCGGGCAGATCGGTCATGGGGTCTGTGCTGCGCGATTGGCGGCGTAAGATCAAGCGTTTTGGTGTTGCTGCCGGGGGGCGCTGCCGGCAGCGGGGGCGCCTGGTGCGCGGGCAGGAGCCTCCGGCGGGGATATTTGCAGAACAAAAGAAAGGGGGTGGCGGGGGCCTATGCCTGGCGCGCGAAAACAGAAAGGCCCAGCCATTGGGCCACCAGAGCCGGGGTGCTGGTGTCTTTTATCTCGACTGTCAGTTGGTGTTCGCGCAATAGCTCGGTCTCCGAGCGCTGCGAGACCGACAGAAGCGTAAAGCGACCGCGTAACGCAGCGCCTGCGCGCACCGGGGTCAGGAAACGCAGTTTGTTGAACCCATAGTTGATCCCCATGCTTTGGCCGGGGGCCATGTCAAAGCAGTCATAGGCAAAGCGGCTGGCCAGCGACAGGGTCAGAAAGCCATGGGCGATGGTGCCACCAAAGGGGGTGTCGCGGGCGGCGCGCTGGGGGTCGATGTGAATCCATTGATCGTCCTGGGTGATTTGCGCGAATTGGTCGATCATCGGCTGATCGACCGTGATCCAGTTCGAGATGCCGACCTCGTGGCCGATGTGCGTCTGGGCGGCGCTGAGCGCTTGGGCAATGGGGGTCATGTTGTGGCCTTTTCCGAAGGGGTGTTGGCGGTTGGCGCGGGGTCATCGGACAGGCGAACCATGCGTTTGCCTTTGTTGTCGCCAGCCAGCAGGCCGATCAGCGCCTGCGGCGCGCTTTCCAGCCCTTGGGTGATGTCTTCTGTGATGCGGATTTTGCCTTGGTGCAGCCAGGCCGCGAGGGCACGTTCGGCGCGCGGCGCGTCGCGGTGGAAATCGGTGACGATAAAGCCCTCCATCCGCAGGCGTTTGACCACCACCATCCCCGGCAGGTTGCGGGGGCCGCTGGGGGCTGGGCCGTCGTATTGGCTGATGGCGCCGCAGCAGACCACGCGCCCGCGGTCGTTCATGGAAAAGAGCGCGCTTTCCAGCACCGCGCCGCCGACGTTGTCGAAATAGACGTCAATGCCCGCCGGGCAGGCGGCGCGCAGCGCTTTGCCAAAGTCCGGCGCCCGGTAATCCACGCAGGCGTCAAAGCCCAGCGTGTCCTGGACCCAGCTGCATTTATCGCTGCCGCCCGCGATGCCGACAACCCGGCAGCCGATGGCTTTGGCGATTTGGCCCACATATCCACCCACCGATCCGGCAGCCGCAGAAACAACCACCGTTTCGCCGGCCAGGGCACGGCCCACGTCGATCAACCCGTGAAACGCGGTTTTGCCTGCGATGCCAAAGACCGACAACCAATGCGAGAGGCTGGCGGCACCGGCGCCGGTTTGTGCCAGTTTGACGGCGCCGCGGGCCGGCACGGCGGCATAGTCGGCCCAGACCGCTTCGGTGGTGACCAGATCGCCGGGCTGGAACCGGTCGCTGCGGCTTTCGATGACTTGCGCCACCGCATAGGTTGGCATCGCATCCCCGGCCTTGACCGCCGCGCGATAGGTCGCGCCCTGCAACCAGCTGCGGTTGGCGGCGTCAATCGACATCAAGATCACCCGCACCAGCAGCTGATCGTCCTGTGGGGTGGGCATCGGCGCGGTTGTCAGCTCAAAATCTGTGGGTTTAAGGGTGGCCTTGGGCAGGGATTTGACGCGAATGACGCGGTTTTGGGCGGGGGGCTGGGTCATTTCAGGCTCCTGTTTTGGGCGAATGATTTTTGGGCGAATGATGGCAGATATGGGCGGGGGCTTTGGTCATGGCTTGTCATTGCCGCGCGCTTGGGCCTTGATGCAGGCAGGTTTTTTCAGTTTTGGGATATAAAGGGGGGCGCTATGTCCGAAGAATACCGCCAGCATCGCTTTGTGCTGCCGGCTGGGGCCTGCGATATGTTGTTGATCCGGCACGGCGAATCCGAGGCGGCGGTGCCGGGGCGCCCGTTTGCCATCAAGGACGGGCATGGCGATCCTGCGCTGCATCCCGAGGGGCGGCGCCAGGCGCAGGCGGTGGCGGATCACCTGGCCGGCGCGCCGATTGATGCGATCTATGTCACCAGCTTGCGGCGCACCCATCAAACAGCGGCGCCTTTGGCGGCGCGCCTTGGCTTGACCCCGGTCATCGAACCTGACCTGCGCGAGGTGCATCTGGGCGAATGGGACAATGGGCTGTATCGGATCAAGGCCGCGCAGAACGATCCGGCCTTTGAAAAGGCGCGGCGCCGCCAAGAATGGGGCGAGATCCCCGGCGCCGAGACAACACAGGCGCTGCACCGGCGGGTCGGGCAGGCGCTGCTTCGGCTGGGCGCGGCGCATGGGGATCAGCGCTTGGCGGTATTTGTGCATGGCGGCGTGATCGGGGCCGCCCTGGCGGTGGCCAGTGGCGCCCAGCCCTTTGCCTTTAACGGTGCGGCCAACGGGTCGATCAGCCGGCTTGTGGTTCTGGGCGGCCAGATGACGGTGCGCGGTTTCAATGACATCGGCCATTTGCCGGATTAGCCTGCTTGGTCGGCGCTTGGGGGGATCTCAAGCACAACCTTGCCCATGACCTGGCGGTTTTGCATCAGCGCAAGCGCCTGCGCCGCGTCGTGCAGGGCAAAGCGGGCGCTGATCCGGGGCTTGATCTTGCCTTGGGCATAAAGGGCAAACAGCTCGGCCATGTTTTGGGCATGGCCTTTGGGGTCGCGCATCACTGCGGCCCCCCAAAAGACGCCAACAATCTGACAGCCCTTCAGCAAGGTCAGGTTCAGCGGGATCTTGGGGATGCCGGCCGGAAAGCCAACCACCAAAAACCGCCCCGTCCAGGCCAGGGCGCGGATGGCCGGTTCTGCGTAATCACCGCCCACTGCGTCGTAGACCACATCCACCCCATCCGGGGCCAGCGCCTTGATCTGGGAGGAAAAAGCCTTTTGCCCGGTTTTGTCCAATGTCGCGGGATAGATAATGGTCGCATCGGCGCCGATGTCGGTGCAAAAATCTGCCTTGTCTTGGGACGAGACCGCCGCGATCACCTTGGCGCCTGCGGCTTTGGCCAGCTCAATCGCGGCGCTGCCGACACCGCCGGCGGCGCCAAGGACCAAGACCGTTTCACCGGCCCTAAGCTGGGCACGATCCTTGAGCGCATGATACGAGGTGCCATAGGTGAACACAAAGGCCGCCGCATGATCAAAGGGCATGGTGTCAGGAAACTTTACACATCTGTCAGCTGCAGCAATCAAATGGGTGGCAAATCCGCCATATCCGCACAGGGCCAGCACCCGATCGCCGATGGCAACCCCCTTCACCCCGTCGCCCAGCGCATCGACGACGCCCGCGACTTCGCCGCCGGGGGCAAAGGGGCGCGGCGGCTTGATCTGATAGAGATCGCGGATCATCAGGGTGTCAGGAAAATTGACACCTGCGGCATGCACCTTGATGCGCACCTCGCCTTTGCCGGGGGCGGGCGTGGGCAGGTCGGTCAACGCAAGCGTCTCTGGGCCACCGATCTGGGTGCTTAGCATGGCTTTCATCGCGGTCTCCGGGCTGTGTCGATTTGGGTGTCGCCAGTAGGGTCAGGGCAGATGCGGCTTGTCAATTGATTTTTGAAATGCAATTCTGCACAGCGGAACACAGCCGAAGATTTGCCAAAAGGATATCGGATGCAGCACGCCCAGGATCCCGCCCTTTTCCGGTCGCAATTGCGGCAATGGCTTTTGGACAATTGCCCCGAACAGATGCGCGACGGGCAAAACACCGAAGACACGATTTGCTGGGGTGGTGCCGGATGGGTGTTCAGCAGCCCGGCGCAACAACAATGGCTTGAGCGGGCGGCGGCTGTCGGGCTGACGGTGCCGACCTGGCCGGTTGAATATGGCGGCGCCGGATTGGACCGGGCACGCGAAAAGATATTTTACGAAGAGATGGCCCGCATAAACGCGCGTCTGCCGTTGCAAAGCTTTGGGATATGGATGCTGGGTCCGGCGCTGCTGCATTTTGGCAGCCACGCGCAAAAGCTGCATTACCTGCCGCCCATCGCGCGGGGGGACATCCGCTGGTGCCAGGGGTATTCCGAACCGGGCGCCGGGTCCGATCTGGCCAATGTCCAGACCCACGCCGAAGATTGCGGCGATCACTGGCAGGTTACGGGGCAGAAAATCTGGACCTCTTATGCCGATAAGGCCGATTGGATTTTCGCGCTGGTGCGCACCGATCGCGCCGCCCCCAAACATCGCGGCATTTCCTTTGTTCTGATCGACATGAACCAACCGGGCGTCACCACCCGCCCGATCAAGCTGATTTCCGGGGCCTCGCCGTTTTGCGAAACCTTTTTCGATGGCGCAAAGGTGCCCAAGGCCCAGATCGTCGGCGAGGAAAACCGCGGATGGGATGTGGCCAAATACCTGCTGACCCACGAACGCCAGATGATCAGCGGCGGCGGTCAGGGGTTGCAGGGCGGGCGGGCGCTGGGCGCGATTCTGGCCGATACGGCGGGGCCCGAGGGGCGGATTGATCCGATGCTGCGCGCCGATGCGCTGCGCCTTGAGGTCGATACGCTTGCCACCGGGATGACCCTTGAGCGCTATAAGGACATCAGCGAATCCGGGGCCGAGGTGGGCGATGCCTCGGCGATGCTGAAATACATGGGCACCGAATTGAACAAACGCCGCCACGAGCTGCTGATGACGGCCGGCGGGCTGGATGCGCTTGACTGGGACGGGGCGATGGGGTCTGCGCCCGCCGATTGGCTGCGGACCAAGGCCAATTCCATCGAGGGCGGCACGTCAGAGATCATGCTGGGCATTATCTCGCGCCGGGTTCTGGGGCTGGGAGGGCAATCATGACACAGCCGATGATCAAGCTGGTGCACAGCGAAGATGAGACCATGCTGGCCGATGCCGCGCGCGGGTTTCTGGACGGGGCGGCCCCGGTGTCGCATCTGCGTGGATTGCGCGATGCGGGGCGCAGCCATGACCCGGATCTTTGGGGGGAAATGGCGCGCATGGGCTGGGCCGGAGTGCTGGTGCCCGAAACCCATGGCGGCGCGGATATGGGCCATGCGGCGGCGGGTATTCTGGCCGCGCAGATGGGGCAGACCCTGGCGGTCAGCCCGTTTTTGTCCACGGCGGTGATGGCGGCGACGGCCCTGCGGCAGGTCGCTGATGGGCGCACGGATCAGGCCCTGCGCCAGATCGCGGCAGGCCAGCGGACCTATGCCCTTGCCATTGATGAGGGCCGCAAGTTTGACCCCGGCCGCTGTGATCTGCACGCGGTGCGCGAGGGCAACGGATACCGGCTGAGCGGGCGCAAAGGGTTTGTCGTGGATGGCGCGCTGGCTGACCGGGTGCTGGTGCAGGCCCGGACCGATGACGGGCTGGTGGTGTTTGATCTGCCCGCCGGGGCAGAGGGGATCGAGCGCCGGGCCCGCGCCGCAATCGACAGCCGCGACAGCGCCGATATCACCTTTGATGGGGTGGTGGCCACCGGCGATGATCTGCTGGGCCGCGCCGATCAGGTGCTGCGCCCGGCCATCCTTGCGGGGCAGGCGGCGCTGGCGGCGGAAATGACCGGCCTTGTTGCCGGGGCCTTTGGCATGACCGTTGGATATTTGAATGAACGCAAACAGTTTGGCGTGACCATCGGCCAGTTTCAGGCGCTTCAGCACCGTGCCGCGCATCTGTGGTGCGAACAAGAGGTCACGGCCGCAGCGGTTTTGAATGCAGGCCGCCAGATGGACGCCGCGCCGCAGGACGCGGCACTGGCGGTGTCGATCGCCAAGGCGCGGGCCACGGCCACGGCCATCCTGGCCGTCAGCGAAGGGGTGCAGATGCACGGCGGCATCGGCATGACCGACGCCTTTGACATGGGCCTGTTCATGAAACGGGCGCGGGTCTGTGCCGAATGGCTGGGGGATTACAGCTATCACGCTGAGATTATCGGAAACATACGCGGAATATAACGCAAGGATCAGGGGCGCATTATGACACCGGACACATTATTTTCACTTCATGGTAAAACCGCGCTGGTGACGGGCGGGGCGACGGGCATTGGCCGCATGGCCGCCGAGGCGCTGGTGCGGGCCGGGGCGCGGGTGCTGATTGCCTCGCGCAAGGGGGCGGCCTGCGAGGCCGTCGCAGCCGAGCTGAACGCCCTTGATGCGCCCGGCCGGGCCGAAGGCTTTGCCGGGGATGTGGGCACGCAAGCGGGTGTCGATGCGCTGGTGGGCGAGGTGAAGAACAGAACGCAATCCCTTGATATATTGATGAATAATGCGGGCCGGACCTGGGGTGCGCCGCTGGGGCAGTTTCCCTTTGAGGCCTGGGAAAAGATCAATTCGGTCAATGTGGCGGGGCTGTTTCATCTGACTCAGGCGCTGTTGCCGATGCTGCGCGCGGCGGGCACGGCGGATGATCCGGCGCGGGTGGTCAATGTGGGGTCGGTCATGGGCGAACGCGAGATGGGCGATGGCGCCTATAGCTATTCGGCGTCCAAGGCGGCGGTGCTGCATCTGACCAAGATCCTTGGCAAAGAGCTGGCCGGGGACGCGATCACCGTCAATGCGCTGGCGCCGGGGCCGTTCGTGTCGGGCATGACCGCCTTTGCCACCGCCGATGAAGAGATGCGCAGCAAGGTGGGCGCGGATGTGCCGCTGGGCCGGGTTGGGCGCGCCAGCGACATCGCCGGGTGCATGTTGTTCCTGTGCGGGCAGGGGGGATCTTATGTCACCGGGGCGGTGATCCCGGTCAGCGGCGGCATCAACGTCATGAGCGGCCCGAACATCTTTGAAAAAGCACTGCATTAAGGGGCGCGGCCATGGGCATCAGTTTTGACGGGCGGGTGGCGATTGTCACCGGGGCGGGCACCGGATTGGGGCGCAGCCATGCCATGGCGCTGGCGGCGCGGGGCGCGCGCGTTGTGATCAATGACATGGGCACCGGCGCGGATGGCACCGGGGCCTCGGGCGATGCGGCGCGGGCGGTGGTGGATGAAATCACCGCGGCGGGTGGCACGGCGATGGCCCATGGCGCCGATATCGCGGACGAAGGGCAGGTGGCCGATATGGTCGCCCAGACCATGGCGCGCTGGGGCCGGATCGACATTTTGGTTAACAACGCCGGTATCTTGCGGGACAAGACCTTTGCCAAGGTCACGCTTGAGGATTTTCGCAAGGTGATCGACGTGCACCTGATGGGCAGCGCGATCTGTGCCCATGCCTGCTGGCCGGTGATGCGCGCGCAGGGCTATGGGCGGATCGTCTTTACCTCGTCCGGGTCGGGGCTTTATGGCAACTTTGGTCAGGCCAATTACGGCGCGGCCAAGGCGGCGATGGTGGGGTTGATGAACGTGCTGCACCTTGAGGGGATGCGGGACGACATCCGCGTCAACACGCTGGCCCCCACGGCGGCGACGCGGATGACGCAGGACTTGCTCCCGCCCGAGGCGCTGCCGCTGCTGGCCCCTGAGACCATCACGCCCGGTCTTTTGTATCTGGTCAGCGATGACGCCCCGTCGCGGGTGATCCTGTCCGCCGGGGCCGGGACATTCGCGGTTACCCGCATCACCGAAACCCAAGGGGTTACCCTGCAAGGCGCAGACAACACCCCCGAGAACGTCGCCGCGCAATTCGCCCAGATCACCGATCCAAGCGGGGCGCAGGATCTGCCGGATGCGTTTTCCCAGACACGGAAATATGCGGTGAATGCCGCGCAGCTGCGCGGGCTTGATCTGCCGTGGTAACGGCTGGCGGTTCGCCGGCCCAATTTATGATGAAAAAGGATAATACACATGCGTGACGCAGTCATCGTTTCCACCGCCCGCACCCCGATCGGCAAGGCCTATCGCGGCGCGTTCAACGCCACCACCCCGCAGGCGCTTGCCGCTCATGCGATTTCCCATGCGGTGCAGCGGGCCGGGATTGATCCCCGCCAGGTGCAGGACGTGGTTCTGGGATCGGCGCTGCAACAGGGGCACAGCGGCGGCAATATCGCCCGGCAGGCGGCCATTCGTGCCGGTTTGCCGGTCACCGTTGGCGGCATGTCGCTGGACCGGCAATGCGCGTCCGGCATGATGGCGATTGGCGCCGCCTCTAAACAGGTGATGCTGGATGGCATGGACGTCGTGGTGGGCGGCGGCGTCGAAAGCATTTCGATGGTGCAGACCCCGCAGATGCGCGTGGCGGCCGATGACTGGATCAAGGCGCATAAGCCGGCGATCTATATGAGCATGCTGGAAACGGCGGAAACCGTGGCAGACCGCTATGGCATCACCCGGCGCGCGCAGGACGAATATGCGGTGCAATCCCAGGCCCGCACCCATGCCGCCCAAGAGGCCGGGCGGTTTGACGATGAAATCGTGCCGATGCAGACCGTGATGATGGTGCAGGACCGCGAAACCAAGGAAATCAGCAGCCATGATGTGACCCTGTCCAAGGACGAAGGCAATCGCCCCGGCACCAGCTATGACAACGTGTCCGCGCTGTCCCCGGTGTTCAAGGATGGCCAGACCATCAAACAGGGCCAGCACATCACCGCCGGCAACGCCAGCCAGTTGTCAGACGGCGCATCGGCCAGCGTGGTGATGGAGGCCCGCATGGCCGAACGCCTTGGCCTTGCGCCGCTGGGGCGCTGTGTCGGGGTCATGGCCGCGGGCTGCGAACCTGATGAAATGGGCATTGGTCCGATCTATGCCGTGCCACGGCTGCTTGAGGCCCATGGCCTCAAGATGGAGGACATTGGCTTGTGGGAGCTGAACGAGGCATTCGCCTGTCAGGTGATCTATAGCCGCGACACCCTTGGCATCCCCGATGAGCTGCTGAACGTCAATGGCGGGGCGATTTCCATCGGGCACCCTTATGGCATGTCGGGCGCGCGGATGGTTGGCCATGCGCTGATCGAAGGCAAGCGGCGCGGCGCGCGCTATGTGGTGTGCACCATGTGCGTGGGCGGCGGCATGGGGGCGGCCGGCCTGTTTGAGGTAATGTAATGGCTTACATGGATGCCCATCTGCCGCCCGCCCTGCGCGGGCTGCGCCTGCCGCTGATTGGATCGCCGCTGTTTATCATTTCGGTGCCCAAGCTGGTGATCGCCCAGTGCAAGGCCGGGATTATCGGATCGTTCCCCGCGCTTAATGCCCGCGAGGCCGAGGGCGAGCCGCCCTTGCTGGAAAGCTGGCTGAAGGAAATCACCGAAAGCCTGGATCGCCACAATCAGGAAAACCCGGATCGCCCGGCCGCGCCCTTTGCGGTTAATCAGATCGTGCATCGGTCGAATCGGCGGCTGGACCGGGATCTGGAAATCTGCGCCCGCTGGAAGGTGCCGGTCTGGATTACCTCGCTGGGGGCCAGAACCGAAGTCAATGACGCGGCCCACAGTTGCGGCGGCATCGTGCTGCATGATGTGATCAACAACACCTTTGCCCGCAAGGCCATCGACAAGGGGGCCGACGGGCTGATCGCAGTGGCCGCAGGGGCGGGCGGGCACGCCGGGCCGCAATCGCCCTTTGCCCTGATCAGCGAAATCCGCGAATGGTTCGATGGGCCGCTGATCCTGTCCGGGGCGATTGCCACCGGCGATGCGCTGCTGGCGGCGCGGGCGGCGGGGGCGGATCTGGGCTATGCCGGGTCGCCGTTCATTGCCACCACCGAGGCAAATGCCGATCAGGCCTATAAACAAATGATCGTTGATGGCAGCGCCGAAGATATCGTCACCTCGTCGCTGTTTACCGGGGTGTCGGGCAATTATCTGCGCGCGTCCATCACCCGCGCCGGGCTGGATGCGGATAACCTGGCCACGGCAGACGCCAGTTCGATGAATTTCAGCGATGGATCGTCCAAGCCCAAGGCCTGGAAGGAAATCTGGGGCGCGGGGCAGGGCATCGGCGCCGTACATGCCATCGGCGACGTCGCGAGCCTTGTAACGCGGTTTGAGGCGGAATACCGCGCCGCCGGTCGCCGCCTGGCGCAAGAGTTCGCCTGATATGGCGGCGCAGCTGTTCTTGGTGCGTCACGCGCAGGCCAGCTTTGGCGCGGCTGATTATGACCGTCTGTCGCCGCTTGGCCACCAGCAGGCGCAGGCGCTGGGCGCTGCGTTGAAACGGCTGGGGGTGGTGCCTGACGCGATCTGTCTGGGCGGGCTGCGCCGCCACCGCGAAACCTGGGAAGGGATGAACAAGGCCCTGAACATCCATGCCGTGCCGCAGATCCTGCCCGGATTTGACGAATTCGATTTCGCCGGTTTGCTTGACGCCCGTTTTCGCGGACAAGAGACGCCGAAGAATTTGCACAGCGACCGGCGCGCCCATTTCACCGCCCTGCGCGAAACCGTGCTGGAATGGCAGGGGGGAAAGGTCATTGATGCGCCTGAAACCTATGGGGATTTTGCCACGCGTGTGGCCGGGGCGCGCCAGCAGGCAATGGCCCAAGGGCATCAGACGGTTCTGGTTGTCAGCTCGGGCGGGCCAATCGGCCAAAGCGTTGCCCAGATCATGGGCGCCCCGGCCGATGCAATGATCCGCCTGCAACTTCAGGTCAAGAACTGTTCGGTGTCGCGCATCATCGTGACCCCGCGCGGTGAACATCTTTCCACATTCAATGAAACCCCGCATATTGATGGGCAGAACGCCGATCCTATGCTGACCTATAGCTAAGCAGGGGCGCCGCGCATGAGTGACACGCAAACGCTTGATATCAAATCCATATCCTCATACCTGTCCGCGCATCTTCCCGGTTTCAAAGGCCCGCTGAGCGCGCAAAAATTCCAAGGGGGGCAATCCAATCCCACCTTTTTGCTTGAGACGCCGGGGCAAAACTTTGTCCTGCGCCGCAAACCGCCGGGGCAGTTGCTGAAATCGGCCCATGCGGTGGACCGGGAATTTCGGGTTCAACGTGCCCTTGCCGGCACCGATGTGCCGGTCGCCCGCATGCACCTGCTGTGCGAGGACGACAGCGTGATCGGGTCGATGTTCTATGTGATGGAACATATCGAGGGCCGCAATTTCACCGACCCGCGCCTGCCCGATCTTGACCGCGCCGATCGCGCCGCGGTGATGGATGACATGAACCGGGTGCTGGCCGCGCTGCACAGCGTTGATATCGACGCCGTAGGTCTGGCCGATTATGGCCCGCCCGGCAATTATTTCGAACGTCAGCTGGCGCGCTGGACCAAACAATATCGCGCCTCTGAGACGGCGGAGATCCCGGCGATGAACACGCTGATCGTGGATCTGGCGCGGCTGATGCCCGCCGATGACGGCCAGCGCACGCTGGTGCATGGCGATTACCGCATCGACAACATGATCTTTGACGCGCAAGGGACGCACTGCCGGGCCGTGCTGGATTGGGAATTGTCGACGATCGGGCATCCCTTTGCCGATCTGGCGTCGGTCATCATGCAGTGGCAAATGCCCACCGGCGCCCAGGGGCGCGGCCTTCAGGGGGTGGATCGCGCCGCGCTGGGCCTGCCCGAGGACGCGGCCTTTATCGACAGCTATTGCCGGCGCCGCGGCTTGCCGGGGATTGACCACTTTGGCTTTTACCTTGGCTTTAGCTTTTTCCGCATGTCGGCGATCATCCAGGGTGTTTTGAAACGCGCCCTTGACGGCAATGCCTCAAACCCGGAAAGGGCGCTGCAGGTTGGCCAATATGTGCCAGTGTTCGCCGAACACGGCCTGCGCGCCCTGCACCAAGGAGAGAAAACATGATGGATGATCCCGGCGTCGACACAGAAGACGGCAAAGATCGCAATTTCGTCACCGCCTTGGCGCGCGGCCTTGAGGTGTTGCGCTGTTTCAAAATGGGCGAAACCGCGTTGACCAATACCGATTTCTCGGAACGCACCGGCCTGCCAAAGGCGACGATCACCCGGTTGACCCACACGCTGTGCGCCCTGGAATACCTGATCGCGGATTCGCGGGCCGGGACCTATCGGCTGGGGGCTGGGGTGTTGCAATTGGGTTTTGGTGTGCTGGGCGGCATGGACATCGCCGAGCGGGCCAAGCCGCAGATGCGGGCGCTGCGCAATGGGCCGAATTCTTACATCACCGTTGCCATGGGCGAACGCCACAAGGACGATGTGGTTTATATGGCGGTGCAACCCTCGCGCGAGGATGTGGCCCTGTCGATGCGGATCGGGTCGCGGTTGCCATTGTTTCATTCGGCGATTGGCCGGGCGATCCTGGTCGGTATGGATGATGACGAACGCGCCGAAGCCTTTGACGTGGCCCAGCGGATCGCACCCCAGAATGCGGCGGCGCACCGGGCGGCCTTTGACAAGGCCCAGCAGGAATACCAGACGCTGGGCTATTGCACCGGCTATGGGGAATGGCGCCCGGATGTAAACGGCATTGCAGTGCCGGTGCGGTCATTGGATGGGGCGCGGGTGTTCGGGTTGAACGTCGGCGGGCCATCGTTTCACGTCAAGAAACGCCAGCTTGAAACCGTCTATGCCAAGCTGTTGACACAGGCCGCGCAAAACCTGAGCAGCAGCACCTGACTTGCGGAAATTAATTCCGCACAGCGGAATAATTCGACGGCACCTGCAAAGGCCCTTGGGCGTGCAGGGCGGTCATTTTCTTGTGCGTCGCTGGGGCGGGGTGGGGTGTGTTTTGTTCGAACTTGTTGGTTGCAATATTGATATTAATTCATTTTAAATCAATTATTTAAAGATCAATCCTAATGTGATTGCGTCGCTGCTTTCGCGGCGCAATCGGGGTAAATTTCACGACAATTCTCGGAGTTTGGGGGCGCGTCACGCGGCCTTTTTGATGCGCAAAAATGTGACGCAAGGCGTGTTCAGAATGCTTGACTTTGTGCCAGAGTATGCAAGGCTTCCCGTATTGGCGCGGCACGGAAGATGCGAAAATTCAGCGCCACCACATTCCAGGGAGGAATTTTTCGGATGTTCAAGAAATCAAAACTCGGGATTAGCACTGCGCTGGCCTTGGTGATCGGCGCGTCGGCGGCGATGGCAGATAATATTAAGATTGCCTTTATTGACCCGCTGTCCGGTCCGTTTGCGGGCACGGGGGCCAATGGCCTGAATCAGTTCGAATTCGCAGCCGAGACATTGGTCAACGCCAAGGGCGGCGTCTTGGGCGGCGACAAGTTCGAGATCGTGGCCTTTGACAACAAAATCAGCCCCAAGGAATCGCTGATCCAGCTTCAGGTCGCGATTGACCAAGGTATCCGGTTTATTGCCCAGGGCAATTCATCCGGGGTGGCGAACGCGCTGACCGATGCCATTGAAAAACATAACAAACGCAACCCCGATGACCGGGTATTGTTCCTGAATTATTCGGCGGTTGACCCGGCGTTGACCAACGAAAAGTGTAACTTTTGGCATTTCCGCTTTGACGCCAATGCCGATCTGAAAATGGACGCGCTGACCGATATCATGGCGCAGGACAAATCCATTGATAAGGTCTATATCATTGGTCAGGACTATAGCTTTGGTAAGGCTGTGGCCGCGGCGGCGGTGCGTGATCTGGGCAACAAGATGCCAAATGCGGAAATCGTCGGAAACGAATTGCACCCCATCGGCAAGGTCAAGGATTTCACGCCTTATGCCCGCAAGATCGTGGCCTCGGGCGCCAATGCGGTGATCACCGGGAACTGGGGTGCGGATATGCTGGGCCTTGGCAAAGCGGTGCTTGAGAACGGCTATACCGGTCCGATCTACACCTATTACGCGGCGGCCGACGGCATCACCGCCGCCTTTGGTGAAACCGGCAAGGGATCGCTGCGCCTGGTGTCCGAGGGGCAGCTGAACCCGCCGGTGTCGGATCGCGCTGCGGAATATGTCAAGGCGTTCAAGGCCAAGTATCCTGACGGCAACGTCTCGCAATCGCGGATCACCAACACAATCGAGATGCTGGCCAAGGCGATTGACGGTGCCGGCACCGCCACAGATGTGGTCGCCATCGCCAAGCAACTGGAAGGCATGGAGCACGAAAACCTGTGGGGTGGCATGTTGAAAATGCGCGCCGAGGACCATCAGGTCATTCAGGATGTGCATGTTCTGGCCCATACCAACGAAGGTGTGACCTTTGATTACGACAACTCTGGCTATGGGTTGATTGCGGAAAATACCGTAAAAATGGCGGGCATGGACAGCCCGACCAGCTGCAAGATGAAGCGCCCTTAAACCGGCCTTTGCGCCTGCCCAACCCTTGGGCAGGCGTTTTGCATATCTTTACTGAAATGACCTGACCGGAGGGGCTATGGACCTCATACTCGTCAATTTGATCGACGGGCTGGTGACTGGACTATTGTTGTTCATGTTGTCGGCCGGCCTGACACTCATCTTTTCGATGATGGGGGTTCTCAATTTTGCCCACGCAAGTTTTTACATGCTTGGGGCCTATTTCGCCTATCAGATCAGCCTGTTCTTTGGGTTCTGGATGGGCCTGCTGATCGCGCCGGTGATCGTGGGGGTGATGGGCGCCGGGGTCGAACGATACGGCCTGCGCCGGGTCCATCAATACGGCCATGTGCCCGAGCTGATCTTTACCTTTGGGCTGGCCCTGTTGATCGAAGAGCTGGTGCAGTTCCTGTGGGGCAAGAACCAGATGCCCTATGCCGTGCCCGAGGTTTTGCATTTCACCGCCTTTTCCATCGCCGGAAATTCCATCCCGGCCTATAAGATCTTTATGATTTTCGTATCCCTGGCGATTTTCATGGCGCTGCTGTTCGTATTGACCCGCACGCGGGTGGGGATGATCATTCAGGCGGCGCTGAGCTATCCGAAAACCGTCGAGGCGCTGGGCCATAATGTGCCGCTGGTGTTCATGGGGGTGTTTGGTGTGGGCACCGCGCTGGCCGGGGTGGCCGGGGTGATTGCCGGACCTGTCTTGGGCACCTTTCCGGGCATGGCGTTCCTGCTGGGGTCCATCGTCTTTGTCACCATCGTCATTGGCGGTCTGGGATCGCTTTGGGGGGCGCTGGTGGCGTCGCTTTTGATCGGGTGGCTGACCACGTTTGCCGCATCTTATAACGTGGCTTTTGCCGATATCCTGACCTGGATCGGCTTTACCATGCCGGCGGATCTGGATGACAGCATGTGGCGCGATCTTTGGACGCTAACCATGCCGCAGATCGGACCGATCCTGCCCTACCTGCTGATGGTGCTGATCCTTGTGTTCCGCCCACATGGCCTTTTGGGAAAGCGTGAAGCATGACAGATCAGACACAAAATGCCCCGCGCTTTGGCGGGATGAACACGGCGGCGGTGGCCCCTTGGGTGATTGCGGCGGCGTTTCTTTTGGTGATGCCGTTCATTTTCACGTCGAACAGCGCCATCACCATCATGAACCAGATGTCGATCACCATCATCTTTGCGCTGTCCTATAACATGCTGCTGGGGCAGGGCGGGATGCTGAGCTTTGGTCATGCGGTCTATATGGGGGTGGGCGGGTTTTTCTGCGTCCATATCATGAATATGGTCGAGGATGGCGGGCTGCCGTTGCCCCTGCCGCTGCTGCCGCTGTTTGGCGGGCTCTTTGGCCTGGGGCTGGCGACCATCGTGGGGGCGTTTTCAACCCGCAAGGCGGGCACGGTTTTTGCCATGATCTCGCTTGGGGTCGGAGAGCTGATCGCCGCCTGTTCGGTGATTGTCGTCGCCTTTTTCGGAGGCGAAGAAGGCGTCAGCGGCGATCGCACCTATGGGTTGCCGGTCTTTGGGGTCGAGTTCCTGCAACAGATCGAGGTCTATTACCTGATTGCCTTTTGGCTGATGCTGTCGGCGCTGCTGATGTATCTGTTTTCCCGCACCCCGGTGGGGCGGATGGCCAATGCGGTGCGCGACAATCCCGAGCGGGCCGAATTCCTGGGATATTCGGCGCGCTGGGTGCGGTTCTATTCGTTCTGCGCGGCCGGGTTCTTTGCCGGGATCGCGGGCGGGCTGTTTGCCATCAACTATGAGATCCTGACCGAAGAGAACCTGAACCTGACGCAATCGGGGGCGATTTTGCTGATCACCTTTTTGGGGGGCATTGGATTTTTCTTTGGGCCGATCCTGGGGGCGATTGTCTTTACCCTGCTGCAAACGGTGCTAAGCCTTCAGACCGAATTGTGGCAGCTTTATCTTGGGGCGCTCTTTGTTGCGACGGTCATGTATTTTCCCGGCGGTCTGGCCGGGCTGCTGATGATGCACGCGCCGGCGCTGCGGTCGGGGCGGGCGGGCCGGTTGGTGCTGCCCTATATCAAGACGCTGGGGCCGGCGCTGATCGGTGTTCTGGCGCTTGCCGGGTTGATCGAGATGACCTTTCATTTGCGCCATGCCTCGCTTGGGGATCACCACATGACGCTGTTTTGGGTTGATCTGGACAGCCACAGTCTGGTGCCGTGGCTGGTGTTTGCCGCGATCATGGCGGCGGGCTTTGCGGTGATGCGCCGTAACCTGCCGGAATTGCTGTCCGCCTGGCACAGCGCCAATGCAACAGGAGACAGGTCATGACTGCTATGATGCAGGGGGGCGCGGTTGCCGCGCTGGAAATGCAGGGCCTGCGCAAAAGCTTTGGCCGGACCGAGATCATTCGCGGCATTGATCTGTCGATCGCCAAGGGCGAACGCCATGCGGTGATCGGGCCAAATGGCGCAGGTAAATCGACGCTCTTTAACCTGATCACCGCGCGGTTTGCGCCGACGGCGGGCAGGGTGGCGCTGCATGGGCAGGATCTGGCCGGGATGTCCCCGTTTCAGATCAACCGGCTTGGCCTGTCGCGGTCGTTCCAGATCACCAATATTTTCCCGAAGATGACCGTGTTCGAGAACGTGCGCTGTTCGCTTTTGTGGTCGATGGGGTATCGGTATTCGTTCTGGCATATGGTCGGCAATTCGCGCGCCCTGACCGAAGGCGCCGAGGCGATCCTGGAGCAGATCAACCTGACGGCGCGGCGTGATCTGCCCGCCGGGGTGCTGTCCTATGCCGAACAGCGCGCCCTTGAGATCGGCATCACCATTGCCGGGGGCGCCGATGTGATCATGCTGGATGAACCCACCGCCGGGATGAGCCATTCAGAAACCGATTACATCGTTGATCTGATCGGCAAGGTCACGCAGGACAAGACCCTGGTCATGGTCGAACATGACATGGGCGTGGTCTTTGGGCTGGCCGACCGGATTTCGGTGCTGGTTTACGGGGAAATCATTGCCACGGGCCGCCCCGATGAGGTGCGCGGCAATCCAAAGGTTCAAGAGGCCTATCTGGGCGCGGCATTGGAGGCCGAACACTGATGCTGAATGTATCTGACATGCACGCCTATTACGGCAAATCCCACATTCTTCAGGGGGTTTCCCTGAACATCCAAGAGGGCGAGATCGTCGCCCTTTTGGGGCGCAACGGGGTTGGGCGATCCACCACCTGCAAGGCGATCATGGGCGAGGTCGAACCAACCGGATCGGTTCAGTTCAAGGGCCAGGACATCGCCGGCAAAAAAGCGTTTGAGATCGCCAATCTGGGCGTTGGATATGTGCCAGAAAACCGCGATATCTTTCCGGGGCTGACCACGCGCCAGAACCTGACGCTGGGCCTCAAGCCGGGGCAAAAGGATGGGGCGGGGCGCTGGTCGATGCAGGATATGTTCGATCTGTTTTCGAACCTGTCCGAACGGGCGGACGTCGAGGCCAGCGTGCTGTCAGGCGGCGAGCAGCAGATGCTGACCATGTGCCGCACGCTGATGGGCGATCCTGATTTCATCATGATTGACGAACCCACCGAAGGGCTGTCGCCGCAGATGACCCAAAAGGTCGCCGAGCTGTTGCAGGAAATCGCCAAGCGCGGCATTGCCACGTTGTTGGTGGAACAAAAGCTGTCGATTGCCATGGATATCGCCCATCGGGTCTATGTGATGGGGCACGGGCAGGTGGTTTTCGAGGGGACACCCGATGAATTGCGCGCCCGCGAGGATGTGCGCAAGGAATGGCTTGAGGTGTAACAGGGCGAACGGGATCACAATGACAAGGCAAACCACCGGGGTGCTTGACCCAAATCGGCTGGCGCGGATTGGCGATTGGATGCAATCTTATGTCGATGCCGCAAAATACGCTGGGGCATCGGTGTTGATCCATCACGGCGCCGCCGAGGCTTATTACCATGACGCCGGTCAACGCAATCTGGCCGCCGATCTGCCCTTTGCCCGCGATACCGTGGCGCGGATTTATTCCATGACCAAGCCGGTGACATCTGTCGCGCTCATGATGCTGGTCGAACGCGGTCTGTTGCATTTGGATTGCCCGATCAGCGACATTCTGCCGGGGTTTTCACAGATGCACGCGCTGGTGCCGGGGGCGGCGCGTCTTGATCAGACACAGCCCTGTGCGACGCCGACGCTGCATCAGCTTTTGACCCATACCGCCGGCTTTAGCTATCCGTTCAACCCCGGCATTCTGGCGCAACAAATGGATCGGCACGATCTGCTGTTTCGGCCGGGCGATGGGGTTCTTAAGGATATGGTGGCACAGGTCGCGGCCCTGCCCTTGGCCTTTGCCCCCGGAAGCCGTTGGGAATATTCGGTGTCCATCGACCTGATCGGACGGGTGATCGAGGTCGTCTCGGGCCAAAGCCTTGCTGCGTTTTTCCAAGATCAGATCTTTGATCCGCTTGGCATGACCCAAACCGGGTTTTCCGTGCCGGCGGGGGCGGGGGATCGCTTTGCCTCGCTCTATACGCCGCTGGCGGGCGGTGCCTTTGCCCTGAACGAACGCAGTCAGGGCGGCCCGACCCTGCGTCTGGTGGATGAGGCAGGCAGCTCGCCCTATCATGGGGCCAGCATGTATTCCGGCGGCGGCGGTCTGGTAAGCACCATCGACGATTTCATGCGCTTTGCCTTAATGCTGCGTGGTGGCGGTGCGCTGGACGGGGCGCGGCTGGTGTCGCCGTCGACCATGGCGTTTATGCGGCGCAACCATCTGCCCGGCGATATCGCGTCGATGGGCGTCACCAGCTTTGCCGAACAGCCAATGGATGGCATGGGGTTTGGCCTTGGCGGCGCCGTGGTGCTGGATCCGGCGCGGGCCCGCGTGCCCGGCAGCATCGGGGATTTCAGCTGGGGCGGTATGGCGTCGACGTTTTTCTGGCTTGATCCGCTGCATGATCTGACCGCGGTGTTTTTCACGCAATTGTCGCCCTCAAGCAGCTATCCGTCGCGGTCGCAGCTCAAGGCGCTGGTGCATGGGGCGCTTTTGTGACGCAAGACGATATTCTTTGGACCCCATCGCCAGCGCGCGCCGAGGCCTCAACCATGGCCGCCTTCATGCGGTGGCTGGCGCAGCACCGCGGGCTGCATTTTGACGATCACAACGCGCTGTGGCGCTGGAGCATCGACGATCTGAACGGGTTCTGGTCGGCGATCTGGTCGTTTTTCGAAATCCGCTCGGGCGCGCCATATCAGACGATCCTGGCCGATCCCAAAATGCCGGGCGCGGTGTGGTGCCCAGGGGCGACGCTGAATTACAGCGCGCAAATGCTGCGCCATGCCGATTTGCGCCCCGATGATATTGCACTGGTGGTGCAGTCGGAAACTTTTGGCCGCAGCACCCTTGGCTGGGCGGCGCTGCGCCAACAGGTGGCAAATGTCGCCGCGCATCTGGCCGAACTGGGCGTTACCAAAGGCGATCGCGTGACGGCGATCCTGCCCAATACCGATCATGCGCTGGTGGCCTTTCTGGCAACCGCCAGCCTTGGGGCGATCTGGTCAATCTGCGCGCCTGATATGGGCCATGTGGCGGTGCTGGACCGGTTCCAGCAAATCAAACCCAAGGTGTTGATTGTTCAAGATCGCTATGTCTATGCCGGCAAGCAGGTTGACCGCAGCGACATCAACGCGCGGATTGCTGAAAACCTGCCGTCGCTGACCCACCGTATCACGGTCGATCATGGCGATGACTGGGCGCAGATAACGGCAGGTCATGCCCGGTTTGCGCCGCTTGATGTGCCCTTTGATCATCCGCTTTGGGTGGTGTATTCTTCGGGCACGACCGGCAACCCCAAGCCGATCGTCCACGGCCACGGCGGTATCTTGCTCGAGGCCGCCAAACAGTCGCTGCACCACGATCTTGGGCCCGGCGACCGCTTTTGCTGGTTAACCTCATCAGGGTGGATCATGTGGAATGCGCAATGGATGGCGCTGGGGCAGGGTGCGCGCGTGGCGCTGTTTGATGGGGCGCCCAATCATCCTGATCTGGGCGCGCTTTGGCGGTTTGCGGCGCGCGAAGGTCTCAGCTTTTTCGGGGCGGGTGCTGCGTTTTTCACCAGCTGTCTCAAGGCGGGCATCACCCCCGGCACGCTTGGCGATCTGTCGGCGCTGCGGTCGCTGGGGGCGACAGGGTCGCCGCTGCCGCCCGATGCGTTCGACTGGGTTTACCGGGCGGTCAAATCAGATGTCTGGCTGGCGCCGATCTCAGGGGGGACCGATCTGTCCGGCGCCTTTGTATTGGGTCACCCGATGCTGCCGGTGCGACGCGGCAAGATGCAGACCCGTGCGCTTGGCTGCGCGGTGCGCGCCTTTGATGAAAACGGTCACGAGGTCATAGACCAGGTTGGTGAATTGGTCTGCACGGCGCCGCTGCCGTCGATGCCGCTTTATTTCTGGGGCGACACGGATGGCGCCCGCCTGCACAGCAGCTATTTTGAGACCTATCCCGGCGTCTGGCGCCACGGTGATTGGATAGAATTCGACGCCGAGGGCGGCTCGGTCATCTATGGGCGCTCGGATGCGACGATCAATCGCCGCGGCCTGCGCATGGGCAGCAGCGAAATCTATCAAGCCGTCGAAGCGCTGGATTTTGTCCACGACAGCCTGGTGGTCGATCTGGAATATCTGGGCAAAGACAGCTTTATGCCGCTGTTCGTGGTGCTTGCGCCCGGCCAAATGCTGACCGATGCCCTTAGGGGCCAAATCAACACAGCGATCCGCCAATCGGTTTCGGCGCGTTTTGTGCCCAATGACATCATCCAGATCGACGCGGTGCCGCGCACCCTCTCGGGCAAAAAGCTCGAGGTGCCGGTCAAGAAGCTTCTGCTGGGGGGCGATCCGGCACAGGTTGTGAACCGCGACTCTATGGCCAATCCGGAAAGTTTTGATAGGTTCATCACCTATGCCGCAGAGCGCGCCCAAACCCAAGGATAACCCCGATGATACCCGAGATCGCCCAAGAGCTGCTTGACCTGCTGGACGTAGAGCGGCTGGAGGTCGATCTGTTCCGCGGCACGGGCGCGGGCGGCGAAACCACAACGCGCATCTTTGGAGGCCAGGTCATCGCCCAGGCGCTGGCGGCCGCCTATCGCACGGTCGAAGGGCGCATGTGCCATTCGCTGCACGCCTATTTTATCCGGCCCGGCGATCCTACGATCCCGGTGATCTATTCCGTAGACCGCGCCCGCGACGGCAGCAGCTTTACCACACGGCGCGTGGTGGCAATCCAGCACGGCAAACAGATCCTGAACATGTCGGCCTCGTTTCATATCGAAGAAGACGGCTGGGCCTATCAACACGATATGCCCGCTGTCCAAGGCCCAGAGGGCCTGCCCAGCCGCGCAGAGCTGCGGACAAAATACCAAGACCAAATTCACGATAAACTGCGCATCGACTTTATGCGCGACCGCCCGATCGAACTGCGCGAAGTCGCGCCGCTTGATCTTTTTGCCCCTGAACCCGCCAGCGACCGCAACCACCTGTGGTTCCGCATGGAGGCCGCCCAGGGCCGCCCGGCCTGGATGCAACATTGCCTGTTGGCATATGCCTCGGATATGAACCTGCTTGGATCATCGCTACGCCCCCATGGGTTGACCTGGTTCCAAGGCAAGGTGATGACAGCCAGCCTCGATCACGCCATGTGGTTTCACGGACCCATCATGTTCGATCAATGGCACCTCTATGCAATGGACGCCCCCTTCACCGGCGGGGCACGCGGTTTCAATCGCGGCGCGATCTATGACCAAAGCGGGCGCTTGCTGGCCAGCGTCGCCCAAGAAGGTCTGATGCGCCCACTGCGCCCTAAATCCGACTAAGGATGGCGCGCGCCGCCCTTGCTTCTTTTGTTCTTAAATATCCCCGCCGGAGGCTCCTGTGATCAGCGTCGGGCGCGGGGGGTTTGGTTGTGCGCCTTGTGGCGCCTGAACGTAAGACCGGGCGCGTTGCAGCGGGGGGAGCCTCCGGCGGGGATATTTAAGAACAAAAGAAGGTATCAGCGCCGGAAAAGCCAAACCGGTTGCATGTGGTTTATCGCGCAGTTTTTTGCGCAATAGGTGGCTGTGATGGTGATCAGGGCAGGGCGGTGAAGCGGCGGTTGAGCTTTTGCATGCCGGCAATCCAACGATCGTAGTCATCGGTTTTGGCGCGCATATAGCCCAGGACTTCGGGGTGCGGCAGGACCAGGAAGGTTTCGGTCTTGATGGCTTCTATGCAGGCCTCGGCGACAGGGGCGGGTTCCAGCATACCGTCCAGGGCGGCCACGTGGTCTTCATGTCCTTGGGTCATTTGGGTGCGCACGGCTTGCGGGCATAGGACCGAAACTTTGATGCCTTGGTCGCCGTGGCTGAGAGCGATCCATTCCGCCAGCCCAACAGCGGCATGTTTGGTCACGCCATAAGATAGCGAGCCGATCTGGTTCAGCAGTCCGGCTGCTGAGGCGGTGTTGAGGAAATACCCACCGCCGCGTTTTGCCATGCGTGGCACCAGGGCGCGGGCGGCCCAGACGTGGGACAGCACGTTGACCTCCCACATTTTTTGCCAATCGTCATCGCTGGTTTCGATGCCGCCGGCCCGCAGGATACCGGCGTTTGAGCAAAAGATGTCGATGGGGCCGATTTGCGCTTCGATATCGTCAATCATGGCGCTGAGTTGGGCAGGATCAGCGACGTCAATGCCATAGCTTGAGCCATTCAGCGGTTTTGCCGCCTTGGCGGCGCCTTCGGCGTCAAGGTCGGCACAAATCACATGGGCGGCGTCGTGTCTGGCAAAGGCCTGGGCGAGGGCAAGGCCAATACCATTGGCCGCACCGGTGACGACGACTATTTTTCCGTCTATTTCCATTGGGCTAGCTCCACATGCTGCTGCCGCCGCACAGGGTCAGGGCTTGGCCTGTCATATAGCGGCTGGCGTTTGAGGCAAGGAACACTGCGATACCGGCAAAGTCCTCGGGGTGGCCAAGGCGCCGCAAGGGGATGGCCTTGGTGATGCGATCTTGGGTTTTTTGGTCGCTCCACAGCTCTTTGGCAAAGTCGGTCTTGACCAGGCCGGGGCAGATTGCGTTGCAGCGGATGCCATGGGGGCCCAGCTCGGCCGCCAGGTTGCGCACCAACCCGATCAGCGCCAGTTTCGAAACCCCGTAAGTGCCCAATTCGGTCGAAGGTTTGAAGGCCGCGATCGACGAGGTAAAGGCCATTGAACCACCCCCGGCCGCGATCATATCTGGGGCCACCAGGCGCGCCAGCCACAGGTTGGATTGCACATTGGTGGCCATGGTCTTGGTATAGGCATCATCCGGGATATCTGCGGTTGGGCCGAAATAGGGGTTGACCCCGGCGTTGCCAAAAACCACATCCACCGGCCCGCACAATGCGCGGGTGCGGTCAACCAGCTGCGCGAGCTGCTCTTTGTGGCCAACGTTGCAGGCGACGCCAAAGACCCGTTTTTCCCCGAGCTCTTGATTGATTTGCGCCGCTGCGGCGTCAAGCTGGTCTTGGCCGCGCGCCGATATCACCACCTTGGCCCCCTGCTGGGCGAGGGCCTGCGCCATGGCCAGCCCCATCCCCTTGGAGGCCCCGGTCAGCAGGGCGGTTTTTCCGGTCAGATCAAACATGGATCACGGCCCCGCAAACATGGTGCCGGTGGCCAGCCCCTCGATGGCGGCGCGCCGCTCGTTCGAGGCCTCGAATGCCGCCAGTTCGGCGCGGGCCACGACATGGTGGTGCACCTCATCGGGGCCATCGGCAAAGCGCAGCGTGCGCTGGCCGGAATACATGCCCGACAGGGGCGACCATTGCGATATGCCGGTGGCGCCATGGACCTGCATGGACAAATCAATGATTTCACAGACCTTTTCCGGCACAAGCGCTTTGATCATGCTGACCCAGATCCGCGCCTCTTTGTTGCCCAGCGTGTCCATTGCCTTGGCGGCCTTTAGCACCATCAGGCGCATCGCCTCGATATCGATGCGGGCGCGGGAAATGGTTTCCATGTTCTTACCCAGATCGACGATCCGCTTGCCAAAGGCGCGGCGCCCGGTGGCGCGGGCAATCATCAGATCAAGCGCCTTTTCCGCCTGACCGATCGACCGCATGCAATGGTGAATTCGCCCCGGCCCAAGGCGCAGTTGGCTGATCTCGAACCCGCGCCCTTCGCCCCAAAGGATATGATCTGCGGGCACGCGCACATTGTTCAGGCGGATATGCATATGGCCGTGCGGCGCATCATCATGGCCAAAGACATGCATCGGCCCCAGAATTTCAACGCCGGGTGTATCCATGGGCACCAAAATCTGGCTTTGCTGGCGAAAGGGTTCCGCATCGGGCGATGTTTTCACCATGCAGATCATGATCTTGCAGCGTGGATCGCCCGCGCCGGATATGTAATATTTCTCGCCGTTGATGACCCATTCGTCCCCCTCAAGCACCGCCGAGGTGGCGATGTTCTTGGCATCCGAGGACGCCACATCAGGTTCCGTCATCGCAAAGCACGACCGGATTTCCCCCGCCAAAAGGGGCTTAAGCCAACGGTCCTTTTGCGCAGGCGTGCCGACGCGTTCCAGCACTTCCATATTGCCGGTATCGGGGGCCGAACAGTTCAGCGTTTCAGGGGCCAGCGGGCTTTTGCCCAGTTCGGCGGCGATATAGGCGTAATCAAGGTTGGACAGACCTTCGCCGGTTTCGGCATTGGGCAGGAAGAAATTCCACAGACCTGCCTCGCGGGCCTTTTGCTTGGCCCCGTCCAGCAGCTCAAGCTGCCCCGGCGCATAAGACCACCGGTCGGCGCGCCCTTCCCCCAGACGATAAAATTCATCGGTGATCGGATCGACGTTTTCGCGGATATGTTTGATCACCGCCGCCAGCAAGGGTTTGGCATCTTGCGACATTTCCAGGTTGTTCATCTCAAGGGGGTGGCTCATTTGATCTATCCTATTGTTTCAATTGTTGTTCTTGTGGTTGGACCGGCAGCGTCGCCAGACAGGCGGCGCGAATGCCGATCCGGTCCAATTTGTCGGTTGCCCCGCGCAACAGCGGCGTGGCCTGCCCCCAAAGATGTTCGGGGATTTTGAACTTGGCGATTTGATCCTCCAAAAAGCGGGCAAAGTCGGGCATTGCGGCGCCCGGGCGCAGCTGGACCATGGCGCCGACCACCTCGCCCAGACGGGGGTGAGGTACGGAAAAAGCGCAGGCCTCGATCACATCATGGTGGCGGTGCAATGCGCCCTCGACATCCAGACAGGCGATGTTTTCCCCGCCGCGGATGATGATATTTTTCTTGCGGTCCACGATGGTAACAAAGCCATCGCTGTCAATGAACCCAAGATCCCCGGTGCGCAGCCATCCGTCTTGCAGAACCGCGCGGGTGGCGTCCGGTTTGTTCAGATAACAGCGCATGTTGCACGGGCTTTTGACGGTGATTTCGCCGATTTCGCCGGGGGGCACATCCCGGCCGTTGTCATCCAGAAACCGCAGTTCCTGCACGGGCGGATAAAGACGCCCGGCGCTGCCCGGACGGCGCAGGTAATCGGGGCCGATCATGCCGATGCCATTGGCGTTGGTTTCGGTCATGCCCCAGCCGGTGGCGATATTGGCATGGGGAAAGGCCCGGTGCAGGGCATCAACCTGTGCGGGGGGGCGCTTGGCCCCGCCTGCGCCCAGATAATCCAGGCTGGGCAGGGTTTCGCCCCGCTCCAGCGCCGCTTGCATCAGATCGGCAGATTGGGTTGGCACGCCCATAAAGCGGGTGATTTTTTCTGTCTTGATCAGGCGCAGCGCCTCGGTTGCATCCCATTTAGGCATCAAGGTCAACTTGGCCCCGGCAGGCAGGCTGAGCAAGAAAACCGGATGGGTGGCGGTGACATGAAACAGCGGCGTAATCACCAGGGCCGACGGGCGTGGCGGCGGCGCATCGGTCGCAGGCGGGGTGATCAGCGGCGCCATCGCCGCCTGCATCAGCCAGGTGAACACAGCGTTGATCGCCCCGCGATGGGTCTGGACCACGCCTTTTGGCTGACCGGTGGTGCCGGATGAATACATGATCGCCAAATCGTCCTCGGGGTCGATCTGCGGGCCGCTCAGCGGGGCGGGGGGCGCATCACGGCGCAGCGCGCCATACGACAGATCGCCCTTGCCTTCGCCGTCGCGCACCCCGATCAAGCGCAAGCCCCGCGCCTGTTGCAACGGCGCCAGCCGCCCCAGCCGCTGGGCATCGGCCAGAACCAGTTTGGCGCCGCTGTCTTGCAAGGCATAGTCCAGCTCTTGCGTGGTCCACCAGGCGTTCAGAAACACCGTGACCCCCCCAACCGAGGCAATGGCCATAAAGGCAATCAACAGTTCAGGACAGTTGCGCATGGCCAACGCAACGGGCATCCCCTTGTGCACCCCCAATTGCCGCAGCGCCGCCGCCATGCGTTCGACATCGCCGCAAAACGCGTCATAGCTCCAGCGTTCGTCGCCAAAGACCAGATATTCCGCCGCGCCGTCCCCTTGGGCCGCCCGCGATATCTGCAACAGCGCCGGCACATGCGGCGGAGTGTTCTTGAACACGCTGTATTCCACGCCGCGAATCTGTGTGCGCATGGTTTCAAACAGCGGATTATTGGCCATTACATGGCGGGCAGCGTCGTCATAGCTCAGTGCGGTCATATCCTGAAACCCCCCGTTCACCGGTCCCGGTCGTCGGCCCTGTTCACCGGTGCGATACAGGGATGCTAACGGGGATTTTTCACCCTGCCAATACCGCATGACGGAATTTGATTTCGCAAATTGACATTGCCGTGCCGCCGCGCCGCTTGTGGCAACAAAAAAGGCACCGCCCCATCAAGGGCGATGCCTAAATATATTTATAGACGCTATAATTATTTATTCGGCGGCTATATTTATTTCTATGACCGGTTCCATTTGTGCAAGAAGGCTGTCGGACAGGTGGCACTTGATCTGGTGATTGCCCTCCAGCATCCGCACCGGCGGCACCTCGCGTTCGCACAAACCGCCGGGCACTTGGGATTTCCAGCGGCAGCGGGTCTGGAACGGACAGCCCGTAGGCGGGTTCATCGCCGAAGGGATATCCCCCTCCAGGACGATGTGCTTTTTCTTTACCGATGTGTCGGCAATCGGCACAGCCGACAGCAGGGCCTCGGTATAGGGATGATAGGGCGGCGAGAACACCTGATCGGTGGTGCCCAGTTCCACAACATGGCCCAGATACATCACCATGACCCGATCGCTCAGATACCGCACGATGCTCAGATCGTGGCTGATGAACAGCAATGTGGTTTTCTGCTCGCGCTGGATTTCCATCAGCAGATCGGTCACGGCGGCCTGCACCGATACATCCAGCGCCGAAACCGGCTCGTCCGCGACAACGATCCGGGCATCCCCGGCAAAGGCGCGGGCGATCCCCACCCGCTGTTTCTGCCCGCCCGACAGCTGGCGTGGCATCCGCCCGGCAAATTCGCGCGGCAGTTTGACCAGATCCAGCAGCCGCAGCATCCGCTCGCGGCGCTCGGCCTCGCTGTTGCCAACGCCAAAGATTTCCAATGCCCGGATGATCTGCCGCCCAACCGTCATCGACGGGTTCAGCGTGTCAAAGGGGTTTTGGAACACCATCTGAATATCGGCCACGGTCTTGGTGTCGCGCTGTTCGATGGCAATGTCCTGAATGGCGCCATTGTCCAGCAATATCTCGCCGTCCGTGGCGGTTTCCAGCCCCATCAGCACCTTGGCAAAGGTGGATTTCCCACAGCCGCTTTCCCCGACAATCGCCAGCGTTTCGCTTTCGCGGGCCTCAAAGCTCAGGGTCTCATTGGCCTTGACCACCTTGGTGTTGCCCCCGCCGAAAATGGCATTGGCCGCCACCTCGTAATATTTCTTCAGGTTGTCGATCTTCAGAACCACTTTGCCCGGTTCGGCCTTTTCCTTGACCTCGGCCTTTTGGATCGGCGCGTTCCAGTCGATCTCGCGGAACTTCAGGCAACGCGTGGCATGGCGGTCATTGCCCTCGACGTCCTCCATCGGAATAACGCCCTGATCACAGCGCCCGGCCTCGAAATAATCACAGCGCGGGCCAAAATTACACCCCGGAGGCCGCTCATGGGGCAGGGGAAAGTTGCCCGGAATGGCCACCAGCGGGCGCGCGTTTTTGTCGGCGCCGGGCAGGGGAATGGACCGGAACAGCGCCTGGGTATAGGGGTGCTGCATTTCGTCAAACACATCATGGATGCTGCCGCGCTCTACCGCTTCGCCGGAATACATCACGCAGATCCGGTCACAGGTTTCCAGCACCAGCCCAAGGTTGTGGCTGATAAACAGCATCGACGTGCCGTATTTGCGCCCCAGATCCTTGACCAGCTCGACAATCGCGGCCTCGACCGTCACATCCAGTGCGGTGGTCGGCTCATCCAGGATCAGCAAGGACGGCTCGGACATCAGCGCCATGGCAATGACGATACGCTGCTGCTGCCCACCCGACAGCTGATGCGGATAAGAATTCAGGATCCGCTTGGGATCCGGCAGCTTGACATCCGTCACCACCTGCAAGGCCCGCTCAAAGGCGTCTTGCTCGGACACCCCCTGATGGATCATCGGAACTTCCATCAGCTGGCGCCCGATTTTCATCGCCGGATTAAGCGAGGCCATGGGCTCTTGATAAATCATCGCGATTTCCGATCCCCGGATGTCGCGCAATTCCTCATCGCTCATCTGTCCCAGATCGCGGCCCTTGAACTTGATCGACCCGCCAACAACGCGGCCGTTCTTGCCCAGATCCTGCATGACCCCCAGCGCCACGGTGCTCTTGCCGCACCCGCTTTCGCCCACCAGGCCGACCGCCTCGCCGGGTTTGACCGTCACCGAAAAGTCCATTACCGCCGGAATTTCCCGCAGCCGCGTGAAAAACGAAATCGACAGTTTGTCGATCTCAAGAATAGGACCGTCATAATCGGTTTTTGGCATTTCCCTCTCCCTCGCACGCGCGCCGCTGTTGTGCGCTCTGGCTTCTTTTGTTCTTAAATATCCCGGGGGCGCGGGGGCTGGCCCCCGCATCGCCGTTCCGTCAGTCGCGCAAGGATTCCTCGCGCAGCCCATCCGCCAAAAGGTTCAGCCCCAGCACCAGCGTCAACAACGCCATGGCCGGTGCAATCGCCGCATGGGGATACAGCGCCAGCAACCGCCGTCCGGCGTTGATGGTGCTGCCCCAATCAGGGCTTTCGCTTTCCAGCCCCAGACCGAAAAAGCCCAGCGTGCCCAGCAAAATGGTGGTGTAACCAATCCGCAGACAGAAATCGACGATCAGCGGCCCGCGCGCGTTGGGCAGGATTTCCCACAACATGATATACCACGGGCCTTCGCCGCGGGTCTGGGCGGCGGCCACATAATCGCGGGTCTTGATGTCCATGGCCAGCCCGCGCACGATCCGGTAAACCGTGGGCGAATTGACAAACACCACCGAAACGAAGACCACCAGAATGCCCGGATCAATGTTGAACAGGTCCAGCGCATTGGGCAGGCCCGGAATGCCATAGCTTGGCGTGGCGACCACATAACCGTCCGTCGACACCAGCGACAGATACAGCCATCCCATGATCCCCAGCACCACAACCAACACCGGCGTGCGCACGGTCGGGCGGGTATACAGCCTGGAATTGAGCAAAATCGCCATAAAAACCAGCGGGAACACAAACAGGAACAGCGCCATGTAATTGGGAATACCGGTCAGCACGATTTCTGGCGTCACAAGCAGGTAAAACAGCAAGATCACCGGAAAGGCCAGGATCAGGTTGGCCAGGAATGACAGCAACGTGTCCAGGCGCCCGCCGTAATATCCGGCCGGCAATCCCAAGGTGATCCCCACCATAAAGGCAAAGAGCGTCGCGATCGGGGCAATCTGCACCACCACCCAGGCGCCTTTGATCAGGCGGCTGAACACATCGCGGGCCAGGTTGTCCCCGCCCAGCAGGAAATAGGCGTATTCCCCTTCGGCGGCGCTGCGCATCGGCGTGCCCGGCAATTTGTTCTTCATGCCGGAAATCTGCGACAGCGGGTCATGGGTGACCAGCATATCGAACGGCCCGCCCATGACCCCGACCAGCACCCAGAACATCACCAGCGCAAAGCCGATCATGCCAATGGTGCTGTCAAACAATTTGCCATAAAGGCCCAGCTTGCGCTTATAGGTGATCGACAGGGCAAAGATGACAACCAGCCCGATCCAGACCGGGGTCAGTTGCGTTGCGATACGAATGAGGATGGAGCCCCAGCTTAATGCGTCCATGATCCCGGCCCCTTATGAAATACGAATGCGTGGGTTCAGATACACATAGCCGATATCTGAAATCAGCTGTGTTACCAGAACCACCACGACCGACACCACCGAAACCGACAAAAGCAGCTCGATGTCGTTGTTGGATGCCGCCTGCACCAGCAGCCAGCCAAACCCCTTATAGTTAAAGAGGGTCTCGACAATCACCACCCCGTTCAGCAGCCATGGGAACTGCAACATGATCACCGTGAACGGGGCGATCAGCGCGTTGCGCAGGGCGTGTTTAAGAACGATGTTGGGAAAGCTTACGCCTTTCAGGCGGGCGGTGCGGATATATTGCGCGGTCATGACTTCGGTCATCGAAGCCCGCGTCATCCGGGCGATATAGCCCATGCCATAAAGGGAAATGGTCAGAACCGGCAGGGTAAAGTTTTCAAAGGTGATGCTTTCCATCGCCGAGGTCGCAGAGCCTTTGAACCATTTCAGCCCAAAGGCCGAACTGGTGAAGACCGCGATAAAGATTACCCCCGATACATATTCCGGCGTCGCCGTCGAAGCGATGGACAGGGTGGAAAGGCTGCGATCTGTCTTGGATCCCTCGCGCATTCCCGCCAAAACCCCCAACAACAGCGCCATGGGCACCATGACGATCATGACCATGAACATCAGCTTGCCGGTCAGGCCCAGCCGGGTGCTGACGATGTTGGAGACATCATCCTTGAACACCGTTGACTGCCCCCAATCGCCCTGGAGCACGCCGCAGAAACGCTTGCGTTCTGTGATGGGCGTGTCGGCGGTAAAGCAGCGGCCCATGGTGGTGCCGTCTTTCTTTTCGGTGATCCAACCGGGCACAACCCCAAGCCATTGCCCGAATTTGACCGGCATCGGCTGAAGATAGCCGCGATTCTCAAGATAGCTGGTGACAGCTTCGTCCGACATCCGAAAGTTGCCCTGGGTTTTGGCAAGCTTTTCCAGATTGGGGTAAAGGTTGGTCAGCCAGAACACGATGAACGTCAGGCAGAGTGCCGTCAGCAGCATCACGCCCAGACGTCGAAGAATAAATAGTCCCATTATCGTCCCTGTTGTCAGGCTAAGGCGCGTTTCTCGCGCCGTTTATGATGGGCAAAAGTGCTTTGCCCAAGGCAATCCCTATCAGGCACGAAATGGGGGCTGTGGTCAATGCAAGGCTGCGTCGCATATTTGTCTGTCTGCGACATTTTCGGGTCGGTTTCTTGGGGGGGCGGATTGCAGCGCGGCGGTCACGAGGGGTCTATCGCGGTCCAGTCCTTCATTTTCGACCGAAACCAAGTGCGTTGCCGCTTGGCGAATTGGCGGGTGGCAATGACCGCGATTTCAATGGCTTGATCGGCGGTAATGCGCCCATCCAGATGGGCCATCAGCTCGGGCACGCCGATGGCGCGATGCGCCGGCAGGGCCGGATCATAGGTTTGGTGCTGGGCTTGTGCCTCGTCCAGGGCGCCGGCGTCCATCATCTGGGCAAAGCGGGTGTGGATCCGGCTATTCAACCAGTCCTTTGGCGCGTCCATGACGAAACATTGGGCTTGGGCCTGCGGCAGGATCGGGGCGCCGGTCTGTGCCTGCCATTGGGCCATGCTTTTGCCTGTGGCGGTCTGTACCTCCCAGGCGCGCTGCACGCGGGCGCGGTTGTTTTGATCCAGCGCGGCACGGGTATGGGGATCAAGCCCGGCCAGCAGATCGGGCAGGCTGATGGTGTCGGCGGTCTGGCGCACTTGGGGCGGGGTGGCCGGGATATCGGCCAGCCCGCGTGTCAGGGCGGAAAAGTAAAGCCCGGTGCCGCCGACGATGATCGGCCGGGCCCCTTGGGTCAGCAGGGGCGTTACCTCGCGCAGCCAATGGCCGGCCGAATAGGGCTGGCGCGTATCGACATGACCATAAAGCCGATGCGGGGCGCGGCGCTCTTCCTCGGGGCTGGGACGGGCGGTCAGGATACGCCAGCACCCATAAACCTGGCTGGCGTCGGCATTGATGATCACCCCGCCCGAGCGGGCGGCGATCTCAAGCGCCAGCGCCGATTTGCCCGAGGCGGTCGGCCCGGCGATCAGCACCGGCTGTTCTGGGTTGAGGCCGCGCAGGGCGGTTTCGAAAGGGCCGGACATTTTCAATGCGTTTCCAAAGTTTGACGGATTGCAGTTCCCGGCATTTTCCGACATTTTGGCGCGAAGGAAAACCTTATTCCCATAATTCTTGATCGGAGCCTGACGCATGAGCCAAGACGACCCCAAAGCCGCGTTCAAACGTGTCATGTTGAAGATTTCCGGCGAAGCCCTGATGGGGGATCAAGGCTTTGGCCTGCATCCGCCCACCGTCGAACGCATCGCCCGCGAGGTGAAATCCGTTCATGACATGGGCGTCGAGATCTGCATGGTCATTGGCGGCGGCAATATTTTCAGGGGCTTGCAAGGGTCGGCGCAGGGAATGGAGCGCACGACCGCAGATTATATGGGGATGCTGGCCACGGTGATGAATGCCCTTGCCATGCAAAGCGCGCTTGAGGGGCTGGGCATGCATTGCCGGGTGATTTCCGCGATCACCATGAACGAAGTGGCCGAACCCTATATTCGCCGCCGGGCGGTGCGCCACCTTGAGAAAAAGCGGGTGTGCATTTTCGCCGCCGGCACCGGCAACCCGTATTTCACCACCGACACCGCCGCGACCCTGCGCGCCAATGAGATGTCCTGCGAGGCGATTTTCAAGGGCACCAAGGTCGACGGGGTCTATGACAAGGATCCGGCCAAACATGCCGATGCGGTGCGCTATGACAAGGTCAGCTATGATGATGTGCTGGCCAAGCGGCTGGCGGTTATGGATGCCTCGGCGATTGCGCTGGCGCGGGATAACAACCTGCCGATCATTGTGTTTTCGCTGGATGAGCCAGGCGGGTTCCGCGGGATTTTGGATGGCAAGGGCACCTATACGCGGGTGCAAGGCTGAGCGGGCGCGCCTTTCGCTGCCGGCGGCGTTCATGTCGGGGTGCGGGAGCCTCCGGCGGGGATATTTAGGAACAAAAGAAGGCGCCGGTTTGGCAGATTGCGGGCCTATACATCGGCGCGGCAAAGCGGCTATAGATAGGCAAGCCCATCGGCCAAAAAGATCGTGATCAAGACAACTTAGGGGCAGGAGACCGCCATGTCAGACGAATTTATGCTGGACACTGACGACCTGGAGCGACGCATGGATGGCGCCATGTCGGCGCTGAAGACGGAATTTGCGTCCTTGCGCACCGGGCGGGCATCGGCGTCGATGTTGGAGCCGGTGATGGTGGATGCCTATGGCTCGCGTACACCGATCAACCAGGTGGGCACGGTCAATGTGCCAGAGCCGCGGATGGTGACAATCAATGTGTGGGACAAGTCCTTGGTGGGCAAGGTGGAAAAGGCGATTCGGGAGTCGGGTCTGGGGATCAATCCGCAATTGAATGGCACGATCATCATGTTGCCGATCCCTGAGTTGAACGAGGAGCGGCGCCGGGATTTGACCAAAGTCGCCGGGCAATATGCCGAGCACGCCCGCGTGGCGGTGCGCAATGTGCGCCGGGATGGGATGGATCAGATCAAGAAGGCCAAGGCGGACGGGATGTCGGAAGATGACCAGAAGCTGTGGGAAAGCGAAGTGCAGGCGATCACCGACCGCTTTATCAAGACCGTTGATGAGATGCTGGAGACCAAACAGGCGGAAATCATGCATGTTTGAGGCAGCACAGGTGTGAGGCAGGACAAGATGGCTGAGGCTCCGACGGTTCCTGAATTGCACGGTCCTGGTCATGTTGCGATCATCATGGATGGCAATGGACGTTGGGCCGGGTTGCGCAACCGCCCGCGTCTTTACGGGCATCACGCCGGCGCCAAGCGGGTGCGTGAAATTGTCGAGAGCTGCCCGGATATCGGGGTCAAATACCTGACCATCTTTGCCTTTTCGACCGAAAACTGGAAGCGCACCCAGGTTGAGGTTTCCGGGCTGATGGCGTTGTTTCGGCGCTATATTACCAAAGAGATGCGCAATCTGAGCGCATTTGGCGTGCGGGTGCGGTTCATCGGTGACCGCGAGCGGTTGGATGACAAGCTGACCGATCTGATGGCCGAGCTGGAGGGCGTGACCGCCCATAACAGCCGGGTGCATTTGACCATTGCCATCAATTATGGCGGGCGCGACGAGGTGGCCCGCGCCACCAAGCGGCTGGCGGCGGATGTGCAGGCCGGGCGGCTTTTGCCGCAGGATGTCGATGAAGAGACCTTGCCAAAATATCTGGACACCTGCGTTTTGCCCGATCCGGATCTGGTGATCCGCACCAGCGGCGAGGCGCGGATTTCTAACTTTTTGCTGTGGCAGTCGGCCTATTCGGAATATGAATTCATCGACACGCTGTGGCCCGATTTTACCAAGGCAGAGTTTGCCCGGCTGTGTGCCGCCTATCGGGGGCGGGACCGGCGGTTTGGTGCTGTCAAGGTGCGGTCATGAGGCCGGGGGGCGGGCAGTGGTCTGATCTGGCGGCGCGCCTGGGGTCGGCGGCGGCGATGGCGGTGATCGGCTTGGCGGGGATCCTGGCTGGGGGCCATGTGTTTCATGGGATGGTGGCGGTGATTTGCGGCGCCATGGTGTGGGAATTGGTGCGGATGCTGGCGCCGGATGCGCCGGGGCCGGCGCGCCATTTGGGTGGATTGGCCGGTGCGGCGACCCTGTTGGCGATCTATGTGCCGGCGCCCTTTGCCTTGCCGGTGTTGTTGGCGCCCAGCCTGGTTGGTTTGGGTCAGCTGCGCCAATTGCGGTCTATTTTCGTGGTGTTTGCCGCTTTGGTTTTGTTGGCCGGATTTTCCATGATGTTGCTGCGCGATATGCTGGGGCTGGGGTGGTTATTGTGGTTGGTTTCGGTGGTTATTGCCAGCGATGTCGCAGGGTATTTCGCCGGGCGTTTGATCGGCGGGCCAAAGTTCTGGCCGCGCATCAGTCCCAAGAAAACCTGGTCGGGGACGGTTTTTGGCTGGATCGGCGCGGCGATCGTCGGGGCCTGTTTTGCCCCATACCTGGGGGCGCCGGTGCAGTTGGTTTGGCTGTCGGTGGCGGTGGCCTTGGCGGCGCAGATGGGCGATATTGCCGAAAGCGCCATCAAGCGCAGGCAGGGGGTCAAGGATAGCTCGGCCCTTATTCCCGGACATGGCGGGCTGTTGGATCGGTTTGACGGGATGCTGGGGGCATCGGTCTTTGTGCTGTTGATCGCGCCCTTTGTCGATTTTTTACACGTTTTGGGGTAGGCGATGCGCCGGATCAGTATCTTTGGCGCCACCGGGTCCATCGGGCAAAACACCATTGACCTGATTGCCCGTGCGCCGGCCGATTACGAGGTTGTTGCCCTGACTGGCGCCAGCAACATCGCGGTGCTGGCCGGTGATGCGATACGGTTGCGGGCCAAGGTGGCCGTGACGGCCCATCCGCATTTATTGGAAGATTTGCGTGCTGCCCTGGCCGGCAGCGGTGTCGAGGCCGCCGCCGGACCCGCCGCCATAGCCGAGGCCGCCAGCCGTCCGGCCGATTGGGTGATGTCGGCCATTGTCGGGGCCGCCGGGTTGGTGCCGGGGCTGGCGGCGCTGGAGGTTGGGGCGACCTTGGCCCTGGCCAACAAAGAATCGCTGGTCTGTGCCGGGGGGCTGATGCTGGGTGCGGCCAAGCGCCATGGTGCCACGATATTGCCCGTCGACAGCGAACATTCGGCGGTGTTTCAGGCGCTTAGCGGCGAAGATATTCAAACGATCGAACGGATCATCATCACCGCGAGCGGCGGCGCGTTTCGCGATTGGCCGCTGGCAAAGCTGCGTCATGCCACGCCGGCCCAGGCGGCCAGCCACCCCAATTGGGATATGGGGCAGAGGATCACCATCGACAGCGCCTCTATGTTCAACAAGGCAATGGAAGTCATTGAAACGCGTGAGTTTTTCGGTGTATCGCCAAAGCAGATCGAGGTCTTGGTGCATCCTGAATCCCTGGTGCATGCCTTGGTCGGGTTTCAGGATGGCGCGTTGATGGCCCATGTGGGTCCGCCCGATATGCGCCATGCCATCGGCTATGCGTTGCATTGGCCGCGCCGGGCGGCCCTGCCGGTTGAGCGACTGGACCTGGCCCGCGTTGGCGCGCTGAGCTTTCGTGCCCCGGACGAGCAGCGCTGGCCGGCGTTGCGCATCGCCCGCGAGGTGATGGCCGCCGGGGGGCTGAACGGGGCGGTGTTCAATGCCGCCAAAGAGACGGCGCTGGATGGGTTTATTGCCGGCCAGATCGGATTTACCGTGATGGCAGACGTTGTTGAACAAACCCTGACCGAGGCGCAGGGGCAGGTTGAAACCCGCATGACCCTTGATAATGTGGCGCAGGCTGACCATTTGGCCCGTAACATCGCGCGGCAAATCATTCAGAAAAGAGCAGGATAATCCTTTGGACATAAGCAGTTTGATCCCCCAGTTTGGCGGCGCGATCTGGACGTTGCTGGCCTTTGTGCTGGCTTTGTCGGTGATCATCGCCATCCATGAATACGGACATTACATTGTCGGGCGGTTGAGCGGCATTCGGGCCGAGGTGTTCTCGATTGGGTTTGGGCCGGTGATCTGGGCCAGACAGGACAAGCGCGGCACGGTTTGGCAAATCGCCGCTTTGCCGCTGGGGGGGTATGTGCGGTTTGCCGGGGATGCCAATGCGGCCTCGGGCAAGGACGCAACGGCGATGCGTGGGGCGCAAGACGATCCGCAGCGGTTGCGCGAAACCATGCATGGCGCGCCGCTGTGGGCGCGCACGCTGACGGTGGCGGCGGGGCCTGCGTTCAATTTTGCCCTGTCGATCTTGGTCTTTGCCGCAGTGCTGATGAGCAGCGGCGCCCCGGTTGAGCCTTTGTCGGTGGGGGCGCTGCGCCCGATGCCGCAGGCCGAGCGCGGACTGAAGCCGGGCGATCAGCTGTTGGAAATTGATGGCCGGGCGGTGCCAAGCGCGTCCGATGAAGGCGGATACGCTGCGTTTTTGGCGCAATTGCCGGCGCAACCGGACCTGAGATATCGGGTGGAGCGAGGGGGCCAGGCCGTTGATGTGACGGACGCGCCGCTGTTGCCGCCGCTGGTATCGGCGCTGAGCCCGCAAAGCGCTGCCATGGCTGCCGGGTTGCAGGTGGGGGATGTGATTACCGCCATTGATGGGCAGGCGATCTTTGTGTTTGAGCAGCTGAAGGCTGCGGTTGAGGGGGGCGCGGGCGCCCCGCTAAGCCTGACGGTGTGGCGCCGCGGCGAGAGCCTGACGATGGTGTTGCAGCCCAAGCGGGTCGATGAACCCTTGCCCGAGGGCGGTTTTGCCACGCAATGGCGGATTGGTGTGGCGGGGGGCATGTCGTTTGATCCCTTGACCCAGGCAATGGGACCGGGCCAGGCGCTGACCGGAGGGGCGGCGCAGGTTGGGCGGATCATCACTGGATCGCTGTCCGGGCTGGGGCATATGATCAGCGGTGCCATCAGCACCTGTAACCTGAGCGGGCCGATTGGCATTGCCCAGACCTCGGGGGCGATGGCGTCGCAGGGGGCGTTGTCGTTCGTTTGGTTCATTGCGGTGCTGAGCACCGCCGTTGGGTTGTTGAACCTGTTCCCGGTTCCGGCCCTGGATGGCGGGCATCTGGTGTTTTTTGCCTATGAGGCGATCAGCGGCCGTCCGCCGAGCGATGGGGCGCTGCGCATCTTGATGACGGTTGGTTTGGCCCTGGTGGCCGGGTTGATGGTGTTTGCGCTTGGCAATGATTTGTTTTGCCCGTGAGTGTGTTTTGCCCGTGAGTGTGTTTTGCCGGTGGGGCAGATAAGGTCGGGCGGCGCCTGTCTGGTTGCGGCGGGTGCCTCCGGCGGGGATATTTAAGAACAAAAGAAGCGGGCCGGGGCGCGCAGATTTTAGAGAGTGGGCCGGCGCGGGGCCTGATTTTGCCGCAATTTGGCCTTGGTTGCCGGGCAGGGTGCCGGGGAATGGCAAAAGAGTGGAGGCAAAGATGACAGACAGCGCGCGTGGGTTTTGGTTCCTGATGCTGCTGGGCGGCGATTATTGGGCGGTTTTGGCGGCGCTGGTGGGGGCCTTGTCCTTGGCTGGATGGGTCTTTTGATGTCGGTCGATTTTGGCTGAAATCTGACCACTGGCTTTTGACAAGCCCCATCAGAGTGGATACTCAGGATCCAAATCTTATTTAGTGGATCGGGGCTGAACCATGACTTTTGGCATTTTGGGGGCAGGGTCGCTGGGCCGGAGTGGGGCGCGGGGGCTGAAAGCGGCCTTGCGCCTGTCGACCTTGGGGCTGGCGTTTTCGGCGGCGATGGCGGCGGCGCAGGATTTCAGTTTTGATCAGATCGTGATTGATGGCAATGCCCGCATCGGGCGCGCGGCGATTCTGAGCCGGGCCGGTTTGGAGCCTGGGCAGGTTTTGAGCGCGGCCGCGCTGAATGATGCCTATCAGCGGTTGATTGAATCGGGGTTGTTCGAAACGGTAGAGCTGACCCCGCAAGCCGGCACGTTGCGGATCAGCGTGGCGGAATTCCCGACCATCAACCGGATCAATTTCGAAGGCAATGTGCGGATCAAGGATGAGGCGTTGGCGGCGATGGTCGGATCGGCCGAGCGCCGGGTCTTTACCCCGGCCGGAGCCGAGCGGGACGCGGCGGCGATTGCCAAGGCCTATGCCGATGAGGGGCGCATCGCCGCGCGGGTGACACCGCGGATCATCCGCCGGTCGGACAACCGGGTGGATTTGGTTTTCGAGATTTTCGAGGGCGATAATGTCGAGATCGAGCGTCTGAGCTTTGTTGGCAACCGGGTGTTTTCCGATCGGCGTTTGCGCCGGGTGTTGGGCACAAAGCAGGCGGGGCTGTTTCGGGCGCTTGTGCGGTCGGACACCTTTGTCGAGGACCGGATCGAATTTGACAAACAGGTGTTGCGTGATTTCTATCTGTCGCGGGGCTTTGTGGATTTTCGCACCCTGTCGGTCAACGCCGAGCTGACCGAAGAGCGCGATGGCTATTTCCTGGTGTTCAACGTTCAAGAAGGCCAGCCGTTCAAATTTGGCGCCATTACGGTCAGCAGCCAGATGAACGGTGTCGCGCCCGAGGTTTATCAAGATATTCTGAAGGTCAAGCCGGGGCAGGTGTATTCGCCGTCTTCGGTGGAAACGGATATCGCCCGGATCGAGCGGCAGGCGCTGCGCGAAGGTGTGGATTTTCTGCGGGTTGAACCGCGGGTGACGCGTAACAACGAAAGTTTGACGCTGGATGTGGAATATGTGCTGAGCCGTGGCCCGCGTGTGTTCGTCGAGCGGATTGATATTTCCGGAAATACCACCACGTTGGATCAGGTGGTGCGGCGGCAGTTCGACAGCGTTGAGGGCGATCCCTTTAACCCACGCGAAATCCGCCAAAGCGCCGAGCGTATACGCGCCCTTGGGTTTTTCGAAAGCGCCGAGGTCAATACCCGCGAGGGGTCGGCCCCCGATCAGGTGATTGTCGATGTGGATCTGGCCGAAAAGCCAACCGGATCGCTGAGCTTTGGGGGATCGTTTTCATCCAGTGATGGGTTTGGCGTGGCCATTCAGTTTGCCGAGCAGAACTTTTTGGGCCGGGGGCAAAAGCTGACGTTGACGGTGTCCACCGCCGAAGAGGCCAAGCGCTATGGCGCGAATTTCACCGAACCTGCGTTTCTTGGGCGCGATGTGGCCTTTGGGTTCAATCTGGATGTGGCGGAATCAAATTCATCCTATACCACTTATGATGGCGACCGGGCGCTGTTTCAGCCGTCGATCGCCTTTCCCGTCGGAGAGAAAAGCCGCCTGAAGCTGATTTATACCGGGCAGCGCAACGAGATGGTGTCGCGGTCGACGCCGGTGCACGGAACGGTGATCGGATCAGAGATCGCCGCAGGGGCGCAAAGCAGCAGCGCCCTTGGCTATGAGTTCAGCTATGACACCCGCATTGGTGGGTTGAACCCCAATGCCGGGGCTTTGATGAAATTTGGCCAAGATTTTTCAGGGCTGGGCGGCGATAGCAAATATATCAAGACCACGGCAAAGGCCGTGGCTGAAACCAAGGTGATGAGCGAAGAAATCACCCTGCGCGCCAGCCTTGAGGGCGGCGCGCTAAGCTGGCAAAGCGGCACCAACCGCGCGGTCGATCGCTTTTTGCTGACCCCGTCGATCATTCGCGGGTTTGAGCCGGGCGGCATTGGCCCACGGGATCAATCCGTCAGCAATGATGACCCGATTGGCGGCAATTACTATGTGGCGGCCCGCTTTGAGGCGGAATTCCCCCTTGGGTTGCCCGAAGAATACGGCATTGGCGGCGGTGTGTTCTATGATGTCGCAAACCTGTGGGATCTGAGCGATGTCACCATCCCCGGCGGCAGTGCGGTGGTGGGGGCCGATGGATCGTTTCGCCATGTGATCGGCGCGTCGATCTTGTGGAGCACCCCGTTGGGGCCATTGCGTTTCAACTTTACCAATGCGTTGAAGAAAGAAACCTATGACCAAGAGCAAAACTTTGAGGTCACGCTGTCAACTCAGTTCTGATCGGGGAACCAATGCGTGGAATTAAGGCGTTTTTGATCATTGCGGCGCTGGGTCTTGCGGGGGCCGGCGCGGCGGTGGCACAAGAACAGGTTCCGCCGCAAGGGCCGGTTTTGGCCCAGCAGCCCAACCGGGTGATCGTTCAAAGCCCGGTTTTGACGGTAGATACCGACCGGCTGTATCAGGACAGCAACTTTGGCCGGCAAACCGCCCGCGAGTTCGAGGGCAAGGGCGCCGAGCTGGCCGCCGAAAACCGCCGTATCGAGGCGGCGCTCTCGGCCGAAGAACAAATGCTGACAGATCGCAGGTCGGTTATGAAACCGGCCGAGTTCAGGGTGCTGGCCGATGCGTTCGATGCCAAGGTGCAAGAGACCCGCAAAACCCAAGACGCCAAGACGCGCGCCCTGAACCAAGAGCTGGAAGACCGCCGGGTGGCCTTTTTCAATGCGGCGGTGCCGGTCTTGGAGCAGCTGATGCGGGCCACCGGGGCAGCGGTGATTCTTGAGCGGCGTTCGGTGTTTATCAGCGTCAACGCCGTGGACATCACCCAAGAGGCGATCCAGCAGCTTAATCAGTCACAGCTGAACCTGCCGGCAAAAAACTGATGCGGCTTGTCCCTGCGGGCCGGAGTTGCTAGGCATCTTTTCAAGCCCTTGAACACAAAGGACAGACCAGATGACTGTTTCCCGCACCCACGCCGATATCCAGATGATTCAGCGGATCTTGCCGCATCGCTATCCGTTTCTTTTGGTTGATAAGGTCGAAGATATCGACGGCACAGACCGGGCGGTTGGCATCAAGAACGTCACCATGAACGAGCCGCATTTTCAGGGCCATTTTCCGGGCCTGCCGATCATGCCCGGCGTGACCATCATCGAGGCAATGGCCCAGACAGCTGCGGTGATGGTTGGCGTGACCCTCCAGATGGAGGACAAAGAAATGAAGGTCTATTTCATGGCCATCGACAAATGCAAGTTCCGCCGCAAGGTCGGGCCCGGCGATGTCCTGAGAATGGAGCTTAAGACCCTGCGCGGCAAGCCGGGGGGCAAAGTGTGGCGGTTTGGCGGTGTGGCCAGCGTTGACGGCGAAATGGCGGCGGAGTGTGAATTCACCGCCATGATGGATCTGCCGTAGGGTTTCGAAGCAATGAGCAACATTCACCCAAGCGCAATCATCGAGGCCGGCGCCCAGATTGATCCAAGCGCCAAGGTCGGCCCGTTTTGCGTTGTTGGGCCAGATGTCACCCTTGGCCCCGAGGTCGAGCTGAAAAGCCATGTGGTGGTGTCGGGGCAAACAACGATCGGGGCGCAAACCGTTGTGTTCCCCTTTGCGGTGATTGGTGAAATCCCGCAGGATCTCAAGTTCAAGGGCGAACGCACCCGGCTTGAGATTGGCGCGCGAAATCGGATCCGCGAGCATGTAACAATCAATTGCGGCACCCAAGGGGGCGGCGGCGTGACGCGGATTGGCGATGATGCTTTGTTGATGGCAGGGTGCCATGTGGCCCATGACGCGGTGATCGGAAATCGCTGTATTTTGGTGAATTCGGTGGCCATTGCCGGGCATTGCGTGCTTGAGGACGACGTGATCGTTGGTGGTCTGTCGGGGGTGCATCAATTCGTTCGTATCGGGCGCGGCGCGATCATTGGCGCGGTCACCATGGTGACGAATGACGTGATCCCCTATGGGTTGGTGCAGGCGCCCCGCGGGGATCTGGATGGGCTGAATTTGGTCGGGCTTAAGCGGCGCGGGGTGGCCCGGGCCGATATCACCGCCTTGCGGGCGGCGTTCCAGATGCTGGCCCAGGGCGAAGGCACGTTTCAAAGCCGGGCGGCGCGTCTGGGCGAGGAAACCGACAGCGCCTATGTCCGCGAAATCGTTGATTTTATCACCGCCGGAAGCGACCGGCACTTTTTGACGCCGGGATAATGCTGGCGTTGATCGCAGGGCGCGGCGGATTGCCAGCCGCAGTGGCACAGGCGCAGGCCGTCAAACCTTTGGTCTGTGCGCTTGAGGGGTTTGCCCCAGATGGGGTGACGCCGGACGTGACCTTTCGGCTTGAGGGGCTTGGGCCGCTTTTGACCCAGTTGCAGGCGCGCGGGGTGCGCGACGTGTGTCTGTGCGGCGGCATTGATCGCCCGCAGATTGATCCGGCGTTGATCGCCCCTGAAACGCTGCCTTTGATCCCGTTGTTGCAGACCGCCATTGCCGCCGGCGATGACGGCGCGTTGCGGGCGGTGATGTCGATTTTTGAGACCTTTGGCTTTTGTGTGCGTGCGGCCCATGATCTGGCGCCGGGCTTGGTTGTCCAGGCGGGGGTGCTGACGGCGCAGGCCCCGGATCAGACGATGCTGGATGCGGCGGTGCGCGGCGATGCGGTGTTGAAGGCCCTGGCGCCTTTGGATGTCGGGCAGGCCTGTGTGGCAGGGGCCGGACAGGTTTGGGGGATCGAAACCGTTGGCGGCACGGCGCATATGTTGGGCGCCTTGCCCCCTGCGGTGCGACAGGCCGGCGCGGTTTTGGTCAAGCGATCCAAGGCCGGGCAGGATTTGCGCGCCGATATGCCGACGATTGGCCCGGATACCATCGCGCAGCTGGCCCAGGCGGGGTTGGCGGGGATGGTGCTTGAGGCGGGCCGGGTCTTGGTGCTTGAGCGCGACACGGTAAGACGCGAGGCCGAGGCCGCCGGCCTGGCCATCTGGGCCTGGGACGCGCCGTGATGCGGGTGTTCATCATCGCCGGAGAGCCATCGGGCGACAAGCTGGGCGGCGCCTTGATGGCGGGGCTGCGCAGCTTGCAGCCAGAAATAGAGTTTCGCGGCATTGGCGCCGAACACATGGCGGCACAGGGTCTGCAAAGCCGCTTTGACATGCGCGAGCTTAGCGTTATGGGGCTGGCCGAGATTTTGCCCAAATATCGTGCGCTTCAGGCGCGGATCCGCGAAACCGCCGATGCGGTTGTCGCCTGGGCCCCGGATGTATTGATCACCATTGACGCGCCGGATTTTTCGCTGCGGGTGGCGCGGCGGGTCAAAGCCCAAAGCGCGGTTCGCACCGTGCATTATGTGGCGCCGTCGGTCTGGGCGTGGCGGCCGGGGCGGGCGGCCAAAATGGCGCAGGTTATTGATCAGGTCTTGGCGTTGTTGCCGTTCGAGCCGCCTTTTATGACCGCCCATGGCATGCGCTGTGATTTTGTTGGCCATCCCGTTGTAGCAGAGCCGGTCGCCACAGCGGCAGAGGCGGAGGATTTCCGCGCCGCGCACGGCATTGGCGCCGGGCCATTGGTTGCGGTGTTGCCTGGATCGCGCCAGGCCGAGGTGCGCCGTCTGGCGCCGGTGTTTGGCGCGGCGCTTGGGGTTTTGGCGCAGCGCCAGCCCGGCCTGCGTGTTGTGGTGCCGGCGGCGGCGGCGGTTGCCGACGCGGTTGCCGCAGCCGTAAGGGGGTGGCCGGTCGAGGCGATTTTGGTTGACCCCCGCACGCCGGGGGCAGAGGCGCAAAAGCGGGCGGCGGTGGCCGCCGCGGATGCGGCGCTGGCGGCATCGGGGACTGTGTCGCTTGAGCTGGCGGCGGCGGGAACGCCGATGGTGATTGCCTATGATATGAACCGGCTTTCGCTGAAGCTGATCACCTGGATGATGCGGATTGATACGGTTACCTTGGTGAATTTGGTCTCGGAGAGCCGCACGGTGCCCGAGTTTATTGGCGCCGCTTGCACGCCCGAGGCGGTCGCGGGGGGGCTGTTGGCGGTATTGGATGCCCCCGAGGCGCAGCGCCAGGCGATGGCGCTGACCATGCAGCGCTTGGGCCAGGGCGGCGAGGCCCCCGGACTGCGTGCGGCGCGCGCCGTCATGGCTGGCCTTGCGCAAACGCCGGGACAGGGAGCCTCCGGCGGGGATATTTAAGAACAAAAGAAGCCGGTTGGCGGGGGATTAGCCTTTGTGTATCCAGCCGCCGCCGAAGATGCGTGGGCTGGTGGGGTCGTAGAACACGCAGGCCTGGCCGGGAGAGACGCCCTCTTCGGCGCAGAGCAGCTCTATGGTGGCGGTGGTTTCGGTGATGGGATGAAGAATCGCAGGGGCCGGCGGACGGGTGGAGCGGACTTTGACCGCGAGATCCCATTGGGGTTGGCTGGTCAGAGGCGCGTCGCCCAGCCAGTTGATTTCTTGCACGGGGATGTGGCGCGTGGCCAGGTGGGATTTGGGCCCGACAACCACGGTTTTGCCGTCGGCGTCGAGTTTCACCACATAGAGCGGGTCGGCCAGCCCGCCGATGCCCAGGCCGCGGCGCTGGCCAATGGTATAGTTGATAATTCCCTCATGGGTGCCCAGCACGGTGCCATCGACATGGACGATATTGCCCGGTTGCGCGGCTTCGGGGCGCAGTTTTCGGATCACTTCGGCATAGTTGCCGTTCGGGACAAAGCAGATATCCTGGCTGTCGGGTTTGTCGGCAACGGCCAGACCGTATTTGGCGGCCAGCGCGCGGGTTTCGGATTTGGATTTGAGGTGCCCCAGCGGAAACCGCAGGAACGACAGTTGTTCCGAGGTGGTCGAGAACAGGAAATAGCTTTGATCGCGGGCGGCATCGGCGGCCGAATGCAGTTCGGGGCCGTGGGGGCCAAGCTTGCGCTGAATGTAATGGCCGGTGGCCATGCAGTCGGCCTCAAGATCTTTGGCGGTTTCAAGCAGGTCTTTGAATTTGACCCGCTCATTACAGCGGATGCAGGGAACCGGGGTGGCGCCGCCCAGATAGCTGTCGGCGAATTCGTCGATCACCGCATCCTTGAAGATGTTTTCATAGTCGAGAACATAATGGGGAAAGCCCATGGTTTCGGCCACCCGGCGGGCATCATGGATATCCAGACCTGCGCAGCAGGCGCCCTTTTTCGCCAGTGCGGCGCCATGGTCATAAAGCTGAAGCGTCACGCCGATGACATCATAGCCTTGCTCTTTCAGCATGGCGGCCACCACCGAGCTGTCGACGCCGCCTGACATGGCAACGACGACGCGGGTTTGCGCGGCGGGTTTGGCAAAACCAAGCGAGTTGAGCGGGGTATCGAGGGGCATGGGCGTTCTCCGGGTGATCCGCAAGAATATATGAAAAACTTAAACACTCTCAAGGGGTGGTTTTCACGGCTCCTTAAGCACGTTGCGGCAAGGTGATGTCAAGGCGAGCAACGTGGGGAAGTGAGATGTATTTGAGAAAAGTGGCGGGACCACGGTCCGTGACCCTTGAGGATGGGCGTGTGTTGTCTTTGGCGGATTTGCCGGATCCGGGTACCAAACGCTGGGTTGCATCCCGCAAGGCGGCGGTGGTGCGGGCGGTGGCCTATGGGTTGATTTCACAAAAGGCGGCAGAGCGCCGGTATTGCATCAGCGCGGAAGAGTTCGAGACATGGGTGCGGGCGGTATCCTGTCATGGCGAGAAGGCATTGAAGGCAACATCCATACAAAAGTATAGACAATCTTAGGTTGTGCGCTAGGTTTCTTCTAGAGAGTAACGGGTGGTTAACTTTTTCAGCCCAATGTTAACCTTGATAAGAAGAGTGTTGATGCGGAGAACCCTATGCGTGTGTTGCTTGTTGAAGATGATCCAACCACATCCAAAAGTATTGAATTGATGCTGACCCATGCAAATCTGAATGTTTATGCCACAGATTTGGGGGAAGAAGGGGTCGATCTGGCAAAGCTCTATGATTACGATTTGATCCTGTTGGATTTGGATCTGCCGGATATGAATGGGCATGACGTGCTGCGCCAACTGCGCCTGGCCCGGATCGAAACGCCGATCTTGATCCTTTCGGGGGCGGATGACACCGAAAACAAGATACGCGGTTTTGGGTTCGGGGCGGATGATTATTTGACCAAGCCGTTCCATCGCGAAGAACTGGTGGCCCGGATCCATGCGATTATCCGCCGATCAAAGGGGCATTCGCAATCGGTGATCGACACGGGGCAGATTTCGGTCAACCTTGATGCCAAGACGGTCAGCGTTGGTGATAAATCGGTGCACCTGACGGGTAAGGAATATCAGATGCTTGAACTGCTGTCTTTGCGCAAGGGCACAACCTTGACCAAAGAGATGTTTTTGAATCACCTTTATGGCGGCATGGATGAGCCAGAGCTAAAGATTATCGACGTGTTTATATGTAAGTTGCGCAAAAAACTTAGCACCGCGACCGGCGGTGAAAATTATATCGAAACGGTCTGGGGGCGTGGGTATGTGCTGCGCGATCCGGAACCGGCGCAATCGGGCGGGCCACGCCGTTTGGCCATTGGTGCCTGACCCTATGAGGCGTTAAATTTGCAGGAAAGACCCACTCACGAAACCTGACGGACGCGCCAATTCGACTGGACCTGTCCCTGTTGCCCGCCTATCACTGGATTGGGTCGGCAAGTAGGGGGCAGGTCTTGTTGTTTTCAACCGATGTAGAGAAATTAAGCCAGGCAGAAGCACAAGAAGAGCTGGCGGCTTTGGCGGCGCTGTTGGCGCGGGCGAATGTGGCCTATCACGGCCAGGACGACCCGATCATGACCGACGCGCAGTTCGATGCGCTGCGCCGGCGCAACACCCAGATCGAGGCCCGCTTTCCGGAACTGATTCACGCGCAAAGCCCGTCGTTACAGGTGGGTGCCCCGGCTGCGGACGGGTTTTCCAAGGCAAAACATGCGGTTGCTATGTTGTCCTTGTCCAATGCGTTTGACCCGGCCGACGTGGAAGAGTTCGACACCCGTATCCGGCGATATCTTGGATTGGATGCGCAGCAGGCCCTGGCCTATACGGCCGAGCCAAAGATTGATGGGCTGTCTTTGTCGCTTCGTTATGAGGATGGGCGGTTGGTTCTGGCCGCAACGCGCGGTGACGGCAGCACCGGCGAAAACGTCACCGCCAATGCGCGCACCATCGGCGATATCCCCCATCAGCTAAGCAATGCCCCGGCGGTGCTTGAGGTGCGCGGCGAGGTTTATATGTCTCATCAAGACTTTGCCGCATTGAACCAACGCCAGGATGCTGCGGGCGGCAAGACATTTGCCAACCCGCGCAATGCGGCGGCGGGATCGTTGCGGCAGCTTGATGCCACGATCACCCGTGCCAGGCCGCTGCGGTTTTTTGCTTATGCTTGGGGGGCGCTGTCAGAACCGTTGGCCAAGACCCAGATGGGGGCCATCGCCCGGCTTGAGGCATTCGGTTTCAAGGTGAATCCTTTGACCAAACTGTGTGATGGGCCGGATGAATTAATAAGCCATTACAATAAAATAGACGAAATGCGGGCCGATCTTGGCTATGATATTGATGGGGTGGTCTACAAGGTGGACGCGCTGGATCTGCAAGCGCGCTTGGGCTTTCGGTCTACCACGCCACGTTGGGCGATTGCGCATAAATTCGCCGCCGAACTGGCCTGGACACGGCTTGAGGCGATCGACATTCAGGTTGGGCGCACCGGGGCGCTTTCGCCGGTGGCGCGCCTGGCGCCGGTGACCGTGGGCGGGGTGGTGGTGTCGAATGCGACCTTGCATAACGAAGATTATATCGCCGGACGTGACAGCAAAGGCGCGGCGATCCGGGATGGCAAGGACATCCGGGTCGGCGATTGGGTGCAGGTCTATCGCGCCGGCGATGTGATCCCCAAAATTGCCGACGTAGACCTGGGCAAACGTCCCGCGGGCGCGGCCCCCTTTGTCTTTCCCGCCCAATGTCCGCAATGCGGCAGCGACGCAATCCGCGATGAGGGCGACGCGGTGCGCCGTTGTCTGGGCGGCATGGCGTGCCCTGCGCAAGCGGTTGAAAAGTTGAAACATTTCGTGTCGCGCGGGGCGTTTGACATTGATGGGCTGGGCGCAAAACAGGTTGAACAATTTCATGCCGATGGCTGGATCCGCGAACCGGCCGATATTTTTGAACTGCGCGCCCGGTATGGCAGTGGCTTGCAGCAGCTCAAGAATCGCGAGGGTTGGGGCGATAAATCGGCAACAAAACTGTTTGATGCCATTGACGCAAAGCGGAATATCCCGCTGGCGCGCTTGATCTTTGCGCTTGGAATGCGCCATGTGGGGCAGGCGGCATCGGGGCTGTTGGCCTTGCATTATGGCAGCTGGGAACACCTGTGCAAAAGCGTCGACCAGGCCCAGGACCGGGGCGGTGAAAGCTGGCAGGATCTGATTGGCGTTGATGGCGTTGGCGCGGTTCTGGCCGGATCCCTGGTGGCCAGCATGACCCAACCGGCCGAGCGCGCCGCGATTGATCGGCTGGTGCGCCATCTTGACATCGAAACCGCCACGCAACCCGACACACAAAACAGCCCCGTCGCGGGGAAAACCGTTGTGTTTACCGGCACGCTGGAACGCATGACCCGGGCCGAGGCCAAGGCCAGGGCCGAACGCCTGGGCGCCAAGGTTGCCGGGTCTGTGTCGGCAAAAACCGATATTCTGATTGCCGGGCCGGGCGCCGGCTCCAAGGCCAAAAAGGCCGCTGATCTGGGTGTGAAAACCCTGGACGAGGACGCCTGGCTGGCGTTGATTGAAGGGTTATGACCGGTCGCCCGGAACTGCTGTTTCCGCTTTTTGCGGAGCTAGAGACCCTGGCGGGTATCGGCCCGAAAACGGCGCAACATCTTGCCGGTCTTGGAGTTTTTGCGCCAAGGGATTTGTTGTTCACCTTGCCGCACAGCGGCATTGATCGCCAATTGCGCGACAGCATCGTGGGGGCGCATTTGCCTGCGACGGTGACGGTCCAAGTTTCGGTAGGCCGCCATTTTCCAGCACGGAACAAGGGCGGGGCTTATCGAATTCAGGTGCAGGATGCGCAGGCGGCTTTTCAATTGGTGTTTTTTCACGCACGCGGTGACTATCTGACCCGCCTGCTGCCCCAAGGCAGCACGCGCATTGTCTCGGGCAAAGTCGAAAGCTTTGACGGCGCCGCGCAGATGGTCCACCCCGATCATGTGGTGCCCGCCGAAGATGCGGCGCAAATCCCCAGTTTTGAACCTGTTTATCCCTTGACAGCGGGCGTGACCCAAAAGGGGATGTTCAAAGGCACCCGCGCAGCGATCAGCCGTGTGCCGGAAATGCCGGAATGGATTGATCCTGAACAGAAAAAGCGCGCAGACTGGCCCGATTTCGCGGCCGCTGTTTCCATGGCGCATGCGCCGAAATCCTTGGATGATTTGTCGGTTGACGCCCCGGCGCGTGCCCGCCTTGCCTATGATGAATTGCTGGCCCACCAGCTGACGCTGGCCTTGGCCCGCGCCCGCGCAAGGCGCAAACCGGGCCGCAGCAGCGCCGGCACGGGCGCGCTCCAACGCCGGGTTTTGGCGGCGCTTTCCTTTCAGCCGACAGGCGCCCAAACCCGCGCCGTCGACGAAATCAATCGCGATCTGGCCGAACCTTTGCGGATGAACCGCCTGCTGCAAGGCGATGTCGGGGCGGGAAAAACGCTGGTGGCGTTCCTGGCGCTGCTGCGCGCGGTCGAGGCCGGCGGGCAGGGGGTCATGATGGCCCCGACAGAAATTCTGGCCCGTCAGCATATGGAAGGGCTGGCCGATATGGCCCGTGCGGCGGGTGTTCGCATCGAGATCCTGACCGGGCGCGATAAATCGGTCGCCCGCCGTGACAAGCTGTCGGCCTTGGCCGATGGACAGGTCGATATATTGCTTGGCACCCATGCCGTGTTTCAAAAAGACGTTGTTTTTCAGGATCTAAGGTTGGCAGTCATTGATGAACAACACCGTTTCGGCGTGCGCCAACGGCTTGAGCTTGGTCAAAAGGGGCAGGCGGTTGATGTGCTGGTGATGACCGCCACGCCCATTCCCCGGTCTTTGTCTTTGGCGCAATACGGCGATATGGATGTCTCTGTGCTGGATGAAAAGCCGCCTGGCCGCAAACCGATCAAAACCGCGCTAATCAGCCTGGACCGCTTGGATCAGGTCATCACCCGCCTGCGCGCCGCCATCGCCGAGGGGCGGCAATGCTATTGGGTGTGCCCCCTGGTGGAAGAGAGCGAAACCGTCGATATGACCGCCGCACAGGATCGTTTCGAACGGTTGCGCGCCGCCTTGGGGGACGGGGTGGTTGGGCTGGTGCATGGCCAGATGCCGCCGGCTGAAAAAGATGGGGCCATGCAAAAATTTCAGTCGGGCGCCCTTGGGGTTTTGGTGGCCACCACCGTGATCGAGGTCGGCGTAAACGTGCCCAATGCCACCATCATGGTGATCGAACAGGCCGAAAGCTTTGGCTTGGCGCAACTGCACCAATTGCGTGGCCGGGTCGGTCGCGGTGCGGCGGCATCCACCTGTCTGCTGCTGTTCAAGCCGCCCTTGTCCCCGGGGGGGCGCCGACGACTAGAGGTCTTGCGCGAAACCGAAGACGGTTTTGTCATTGCCGAAACCGATTTGGCGATGCGCGGCGCCGGCGATCTGATCGGGACAGCGCAATCAGGATTGCCGCGTTTCAAGGTTGCCGATCTGGAACGTCAATCCACTTTGATGGCCATCGCTCAATCCGATGCCCGCGCCCTTCTGCACCAAGATCCGGGCCTGACCTCTCCGCGTGGCAAGGCCGCCCGCTTGCTGCTTTGGCTGATGCGGCAAGAGCAAGCCATTTCGCTTATCTCAGTGGGGTAACCCCTTATGTTCCGCTTTGTTCTCATAAAGTTCTTTACATTGCGTCAAGAAAGTGAGAACAAAGTGTAAACACAAGAAGGGGAAGGTCATGGCAAGTCTGATTCAAATCAAAGCAATCGCGACCCGCGCGCAGTTCACCTTGCTACAAGATGCCATCGGCGCCGCATCGCTTTGCGTGATGTTCGTTGTGGCGCTGCATCTGCCGGCAATTCTCTAGGCCTTGGCGCTGGTGGCTTGGATGGCCTGTTGCATGGCCTTTGTCGCCGCATCGATACACAGCATAATCGAGGCGTGGCGGTTCTTATAATCCTGCGCAGGTGCAAGCACTTCAAACCCATCAAAAGGCGGCAGGGGGGCAGGACCGGCGCCGCGCAGCATCGCCTGCAATTGATCGCGCCCGGCCTCAAGTTCAGGCAAACTGCGCCCGATAATCACAGCCCCGGTGATGGCCGCTGCCGCTTGCCCCAGGGCACAGGCCTTAACATCCTGGCCAAAGCGGCTGATCCGGCCATCTTCGATATCCAGATCCACCGTGACCGTCGATCCGCACAGCGGCGATCTCAGCTTCACGCTCGCCATCGGGGTCTCAAGGCGCTCCAGAAACGGGATATCCGCGGTCAGGGCCAAGATACGGCCAGAGTAAAGCTTGATCAAATCGGTATCGGCTGGCATGACGCACCTTTTGCGGTTTTCCTAATGCAGATACCCCATTACATAGGCCCATGACGCAAGATGCAAAAGGGTTTTCCACCAGATGAACCAAGCCGCCGCCTTTGATCCCGCCTGCCTTACCTATAACGACGCCGGCCTGATCCCGGCCATTGCCCAGGACGCCACAACCGGCGCGGTGCTCATGCTGGCTTGGATGAACGCGGCGGCGGTCGCCCGCACGCTGGAAACCGGCCGCGTCACCTATTGGAGCCGCTCTCGCCAGTCTTTCTGGGTCAAAGGCGAAACCAGCGGCCATGTTCAAAGGCTGCGCTCTTTCCACTATGATTGCGACAGCGACTGCCTGTTGCTTAAGGTCGATCAAACCGGCCCTGCCTGCCATACCGGCGCGCCCAGCTGTTTTTTCAACACGGTGCCTGTGGCCACCTGAACCTTTGGGTTCTTTTGTTCCCAAATATCCCCGCCGGAGGCTCCCCCGCTTTGCAACCGTCGCCGCGGCGCGGTGCGCGCTTACATCCCCAACAAGGCGCGGATATCGGCGGCCGTGGCCCCCTCAGCACGATAACGCGCCAGCGCCCGCGCATCGTCGCGTTTAGCCAGCCGCTTGCCCTGCTGATCACGGATCAGCCGGTGATGGTGGTAAACAGGTGTCGGCAGACCCAGCAAGGCTTGCAACACCCGATGTATCGGCGTGGCGTCAAACAGATCGGCGCCGCGCACCACATCGGTGATGCCTTGCCCCGCATCATCGACCACCGCGCTCAGATGATACGAGGTGCCAATCTCGCGCCGGGCCAATACCACATCCCCGACATTTTCAACCAGATGCGTTGGGTCGATCCGGTGATAACCGGGGCTGTGCAGCTTTTCGTAAAAGCCCAACGGCCTCTGCACAACATTCAAGACCTTAAGGGCGCGCACCATGTTCAGGCGCAAGGCGGCGCCATCCGGGCGCGGGCCCTTGGCGGGTTGACGGCAGGTGCCGGGGTAAACAATGCCGTCGGGTCCGATCAGCGGCGCGCCGCCCTCTTGTGGGGCGGTGGCGGCGGCGGCAATGTCTTTACGGTTGCAGTGACATACATACAAAAGCCCCTGGGCCCACAGCCGGTCCAGCGCCGCGCCATAGCGCGCCAGCCCCGCCGACTGCCGCAGCACCGGGACCGGCCACTCAAGCCCTAGCCAACCCAGATCTTCATATATCTGCACCTCCCATTCGGGGCGGGCGCGGGCGGTGTCAATGTCTTCGATCCGCAGCAAAAAGCTGCCCCCGGCTGCGCGCGCCATCTGGTCGGCGCAGAGGGCGGAAAAGGCATGGCCCAGATGCAGCGGCCCAGTGGGCGAGGGGGCAAATCGTGTGCGAAAGCCTGTCATCGCCCTGCGGCCCTTAACCGTGCAGCCAGCTTTGCCAATCTTGCTTGGCCCGATCTGTGTAAGCGCGATAGCGATCCTTGCGCCCGCGCCGTCCGCCCTTAAGCCCCTCAACCGGGGGGAAAAGGCCGAAATTGACGTTCATCGGCTGAAAGGTTTTCGCTTCGGCGCCGCCGGTGATATGGGTGATCAGCGCACCCATCGCTGTGGTGTTTGGCGGTGGATCAAGCGGCGCACCCATAATCTGGGCGGCGGCCATGCGCCCGGCCAACAGGCCCATGGCAGCGCTTTCGACATAGCCTTCGACCCCGGTGATTTGCCCGGCAAACCGCAGGTTGGGCTGTGTGCGCAAACGCATTTGATTGTCCAGCAAAGTCGGCGCGTTCAAAAACGTATTTCGGTGAATGCCGCCAAGCCGGGCAAAGCTTGCATTCTCAAGCCCTGGAATCATTTTAAAAACATCTGTTTGCGCGCCATACTTCATCTTGGTCTGGAAGCCGACAATATTGTAAAGCGTGCCCAGCTTATTGTCGCGCCGCAGTTGCACAACGGCATGGGGGCGGTCTTCGGGGGCATGGGGGTTGGTCAGGCCAACCGGTTTCATCGGACCAAATCGCAGCGTTTCGCGGCCGCGTTCGGCCATCACTTCGATGGGCAGGCAGCCGTCAAAATATCCCGCCGTTTCACCCTCGTGGAATTCGGTTTTATCGGCGGCCAGCAGCGCGTCGATAAAGGCCTCGTATTGCGCCTTGTCCATCGGACAGTTCAGATAGGCCGTGCGCTCTTCCTCGGTTTCCCCTTTGTCATAGCGCGACTGCATCCAGGCTTGGCTCATGTCGATACTGTCAAAATACACGATCGGCGCGATGGCGTCGAAAAAGGCCAATGCCTCGGCGCCGGTTTTGGCGGCAATCGCCTTGGCCAGCGCCCCGGATGTCAGGGGGCCGGTGGCGATGATCCACTGGCCGTCGTGCGGCAGGTCGGTGACCTCGCCGGTTTCGACGGTGATGTTGGGGTGGTTGTGCAGTTGCTGCGTCACATATTGTGCAAAGGGATCGCGATCCACGGCCAAGGCCCCGCCGGCGGGCAGCTTGTGCAGATCCGCAGCCTGCATGATCAACCCACCTGCCTGGCGCATTTCCCAATGCAAAAGTCCGACAGCGTTTTGTTCATCATCGTCAGAGCGAAACGAGTTTGAGCACACCATTTCCCCCAAAAACCCGGTTTGATGGGCAAAGGTTCCGACATGCGGGCGCATTTCGTGCAAAGTAACGTTCAGGCCCATATTGGCCGCTTGCCAGGCGGCCTCTGATCCGGCCATTCCGCCGCCAACGATATGAAGTTCATGTGTCATCCCCGCCAAATAGGGCAGAGGGCAGGGCGGCGCAACTATTGTGGCCAGTTTGGATCACGTTTTTCCAAGAAGGCGCCGATCCCTTCGGCCGTATCATCGCGCAGCATGTTTTGCACCATCACATCCCCGGCGAACCCATAGGCCTGGGCCGTGGGCATTTGCAGCTGTTCATAAAAGGCCCGCTTGCCGATCCTGAGGGTGCTGCCCAGTTTGCCGGCCAAACGTTCGGCCAGCGCATGGGTTTCGGCATCCAGGTCTTGCAAAGGCACCGCCCGGTTGATCAGGCCCAGCTCTCTGGCGCGGGCCGCGTCGATGAAATCGCCGGTGGTCAGCATCTCGAACGCCTGTTTGCGCGGGATGTTCCGGCTAAGCGCCACCATGGGCGTCGAACAAAACAGCCCGATATTTATTCCATTGACGCCAAAGCGCGTTCCCTCGGCCGCGATGGCCAGATCGCAGGTGGCCACCAATTGACAGCCCGCAGCCGTGGCAATGCCATGCACCTTGGCAATCACCGGCTGAGGCATGGTCTGGATCTGCATCATCAGGGCGGTGCATCGGTCAAACAGATCCTTGAAGGCGGCCTGCCCGCCATCCGCAGCCGCGCGCGCCGCTGTCATTTCGTGCAGGTCATGCCCGGCGCAAAACGCCTTGCCGGCACCGGATAAAACCACAACCTTGGCGGGGCCACTGGCGATGTCTTCAAGGGCCGCTTGCAGCGCCGCCAGCATCGCATCCGACAGCGCGTTCAGACGCTGTGGATTGTTCAGGGTCAGATGCACCACCGGCCCAATGTCGCTGCGTTCCAGAATTGTCATCTTGACCCCCCTTGCCTGAATGGCGCAACTCTAGGCAAAAGCGCGAATGAGGGAAAGCATGCCGTTGCAATTAAACGAAGCCGAGCTGGATGCCTTTATGCACGAGGTATTCGATCAGGTCGCAGACGATTTCCAGGTGGAACGTGTCACCGAGACCGAGCTAACGGTTCGCCTGCGGGTTCAGCACCGGCATCTGCGGCCGGGGGGGACGGTGTCAGGGCCTTCGATGTTTGCCCTGGCGGATGTGTCTGCCTATTTGATGACCCTGGCGCGCATCGGCCCAAAGGCGCTGGCGGTAACGACCAACTGCTCAATCGACTTTATGCGCAAACCGCGGGCCGGGGTCGATCTTATTGCACAGACACGTTTGTTGAAATTGGGCAGGGCGCTCAGCGTTTCGGATGTATTGCTGTATTCAGAGGGGCAGGCCGATCCGGTCGCCCGCGCCAGCCTGACCTATTCCCTGCCGCCGGCATAGGGGTATTTGCGGCCGTTCAAGGTGGGGTATATTATTACCTATTTTGTAAGTGTCTGAAATTGCATCATAAATCGAGATATCCCGCCCTTGACCATGCGCGCGCTTGCGATATAACCGGCCCATCTTTTTCAGCTGTGGTCAATCGGGCCGTGGCCATAACCAAACGGGAATTCCGTCCATGAAAACCTTCTCTGCTACTCCCGCAGATATCGAGAAGAAGTGGATCCTGATCGACGCCGAGGGCGTTGTTCTGGGCCGTCTTGCCTCGATCGTTGCGCAGCGCCTGCGCGGCAAACACAAGCCATCCTTTACCCCCCACATGGATTGCGGTGACAATGTTATCGTGATCAATGCCGACAAGATCCAGTTGACCGGCAACAAGCGGGACGAGCACCATTATTGGCACACCGGCCATCCAGGTGGCATCAAGTCGCGCACCAAGGCACAGATCCTGGACGGCGACCACCCAGAGCGCGTCGTGACCCTGGCCGTCAAGCGTATGCTGCCCGGCAACCGGCTTAGCCGCCAGATCATGACCAACCTGCGTGTCTATGCAGGCAGCGAACACCCCCACGAGGCGCAAAGCCCCGAAGTTCTGGATGTAAAATCCATGAACGCTAAAAACACGCGGAGTGCATAAGCATGGCTGACGAAATCAACACACTCGAAGACCTTCACCAGGTTGCTGGTCAGGGCGCAGCCCCTGAGGTTGAAATCACCCCGCGCGAGCCGGTCCGCGACAGCCTTGGCCGTTCCTATGCCACCGGCAAGCGCAAAGATGCGGTCGCCCGCGTTTGGATCAAGCCCGGATCGGGCAAGGTCACCGTCAACGGCAAAGAGCAAAACGCCTATTTCGCGCGTCCCGTTCTGCAAATGATCCTGCGTCAGCCGTTCAGCGTGTCTGGCACCGAAGATCAATTTGACGTGGTCGCAACCGTCAAGGGCGGCGGCCTGTCCGGCCAGGCCGGCGCGGTCAAGCACGGCATCTCAAAGGCGCTTCAGCTTTATGATCCCTCACTGCGCGGCGCCCTCAAAGCCGCCGGCTTCCTGACCCGCGACAGCCGCGTGGTCGAACGGAAGAAATACGGCAAAGCCAAAGCCCGCAAGAGCTTCCAGTTCTCCAAGCGCTAAGCTGGTATCTTCAATATTATCAGTTAAACCATTGAAAAAGCGCAGTTTTTACTGCGCTTTTTCCTTGTCAAAACGTTTTACAAATCATTTGCAGTACGGTCTTTGTAGACAAAACAGCACTGCGAATTTACACTTGTTTTACGAGGATTTGCTGCTGGATATATGCTTATGAGCAAAAGTTACTTGAACAAGGTCGAGCTAAAAGACGGGCAAGTAATTCTATTTCACCGACAGCATTCAAAGCGTCCAATATATCACGTACGCATACACGTGCGCGGTATGACCGATATTCACAAAAATAAGATAACCTACATACAAGAAAGTACGGGCGAGACGGATTTGGAAGAGGCCAAACGTTACGCCTTGGAGCGCTTTGATAGCTTGCGTTTAAGCGTGAGAAAAAGCGAACCTGTTAATACCATAGCGTTTGATGATCTGTACCATCTTTGGTGGGCAGATAAGCAACAACGTTTGACAGTTAATCACATTGCTAAAGGGCGCAGCGGTCAAACACAGCGCGTTGTTTGGTATGAAAAACACGCTCAACGCTACTGGTTGCCGTACTTCGGCGATACAAAATTGGATGAACTTACACACGCTTTTGTACAAGGTTATTGGACTTGGCGCATGGGCTATTGGGGCATAGGCGCTGACGTCAGACACAGAGAATTGCGCAGAGATAGAGATTTCAAGAAAGCAGTGCGATATATAGTTGAGAATTGTAAAGTGAGGGATACTAAAATACGCTGCTAAAGAAGCAGAGTGATAGCGGTGGTTTGGTTGCGTTATAGTCTGCTTGCGTATGTGCTGTTATCGAAAGCGTAAGTGCTAATTTGTTTCGATTGGCGTATAATTAGTTGGTATTTTTAACAAGCGAGGTGTTCACAATGATTGACTATGTAGTGCGATTTTTTTTTAGCGTGTATTTTTTGGGTATTCTTTGTCTTTGTAATTATCCCAATATTTCCTGATTTTGATGTTTCGTTGAGTGAAAACTTGGAGATGGTCGTTGGGTTTGCGATTATTCTAATACCACTGATAATCGGTTGGTATTTGTCTGGTAAACTTATTGAAAGCACAATTTATGACCACTTTTTGACTGAAATAATTTACACACCTAACAATGCGCAACTAAAATTTATTTTAGCACCAACTTTTGCGATATCGGTAATTTCATTTTTGTATTGTAATTTTTATTCATCAAATGGATTTGAGAGTTCAATTGGGTGGTTGTTTTTTGGTAGTTTGGGGTACGGTCTTTTATCGCTTAAATTTTGGTTTTTAGGAGGAATTCTTGGGGCAAATTCACCATACTACAAAGATACGATGAGACTAAATCTCTCTGCTCTATGGGCAATAACAGCGCCAATTTCAGTTTCTTTGGCGGTTTGGAGCGAGCAGTATGTAGTGGGAGTTATTCAACTTGCTGCTATGATTTCAATACGTGTTTTCTATTTTATGAAAGCATTATCGAGTAATGGTTCCGCAGCGGAATGGTAGCGGTTTTTTAATGATTGCTAAAAGTACACTATAAGTGGATTATAGGAAGTATGCTTGTTAGCAAAGCGTTAAACTTGAGTGGTTATATAATCCAATTAAAACAAAGGGCTGCCAGAAATGGCGGCCCTTTTTTGTGCGCAACAGAATTATACCAGACGCAGTATGCAAATTTTTTTTGGAAAAGCTGGATTTTACGTGTTGGAATTGGTTAAACGCTGCTTTCGATGCAGTGGCATAGTGAGACTTGGATTAGAAAGGATTAAATAGTGCAAGCAATTAGAGTTTTTTCATATGTGTGTTTTGGTTTTGCTGCGTTATCTGTTTTGCTTGCGATAGTTGAAAACCCACTCTTTCTTGTGAACGCTTTGGTTCTGTTAGTAGGTGGCGTTCTATATTTGGCATTAGATAAGATTATTACAACGCTTATTGAAATTAGAGATGCTTTGCGTGGTAGTGCAACTGTTGCTGAAGTTGTTGCTGCGCATACTATAGATGATAGCACTACTGACAAAACTGAAGTCCAAGCAAGGCGAGCAATAGAAGAACTTAAAGCTGATTTGGATGCGTTAAAGAAAAAACTGCAATAGCAGTATGTTAGCAGTTAATTTATTCATCCTATAAATTTATGTAAAATTTAATAATTTAACATACCGAATAGCCAAGCGCTAATATTAACGCTTCCAGTTCAGCAAATTTCAAGGGCCGTGCATGTCGCGGCCCTTTTTGTGCGTGCAGCAACTGCTGGGGGCGTTTTCGCGCGTGTGATTTTTGGGCAGGCAGCTTTGGGTGGATCTGTGAAAAAACCGGCGGGCGGCGTTGCTGCGGGCGTGGAACTGTGGCATCCCTGAGGGTGATAGAATCTGAACGGATGAGTTGAGCCAGATGACAGACTTTGCCTCGCGCCGCACGATGATGGTTGACACGCAGGTGCGCCCATCTGACGTTACGAAATTCCCGATCATTGATGCGATGCTGCATGTTCCGCGCGAAGATTTTGTGCCCGCGGCCAAGCGCGAGGCGGCCTATATGGGCGAAAACATCGAATTGGGCGGTGGGCGCATGGTGCTTGAGCCGCGCACCCTGGCCAAGATGCTGGATGCGCTGAACATCGAGCGCCACGAGCTGGTTCTGGATATTGGGGCGGCATATGGGTATTCATCGGCGGTGGTGGCGCGCATGGCCGAAGCGGTGATCGCGGTCGAGGAAGACGAAACCATGGCCGCTGAGGCAACCGAGGCGCTGAGCGCCGAAGGAGCGGACAATGTCGTGGTGCATGTCGGGCCGCTTGGCGTCGGTGCGCCGGAACACGGCCCCTATGACGTGGTGATGATCGAGGGCGGCGTGGCGCAGGTGCCAGATGAACTGCTGGCCCAGGTCAAGGAAGGCGGCCGGATCGCGGCGCTGTTTATGCAAGGCGCCCTGGGCGAGATGCGCATCGGATACAAGCACGGCGGTAAGATTTCTTGGCGTATGGCGTTCAATGCCGGGGCCGGGGTTTTGCCGGGTTTCGCGCGGGATCACGCTTTTGCGCTTTGAGCGCCCTTGCACAAACCGGTGATCGTTTTAAGTTGAGCCAACAAAACAAAAGCGATTGAGGAACAAGATGTTTGCAGCAGCCCGTAGAAACGCCAAACGTTTGGCCCTGGTATTGGCTTTTTCAGGGGGCGGTGCCCTGTCGGGCTTGGTCGCGCCTGTGGCGGCGGATACTTTGGCCGATGCGCTCAAGGGTGCGTATGTCACCAGCGGCCTGCTTGAACAAAATCGCGCCTTGTTGCGCGCCGCTGATGAAGACGTGGCCGCTGCGGTTGCTGCTTTGCGGCCGATCGTCCGCTATTCGGGCAGTTTGGCGCGGGGCTTTGGTGAACAGCAAACCGCGGGCGTGCTTAGCAGCCTTGATCGTTCCAGCGCGTCGGTCAGCCTGATCGCTGAGCTGTTGCTTTATGATGCCGGGGCTGGGCAGGCCGCCCAGCAAGCTGCGCGTGAAACCGTGTTGGCGACCCGGCAAAGCCTGCTGAGCCTTGAGCAATCTGTCCTGCTGCGGGCGATTTCCGCGTTTATGAACGTGCGCTCGGCGCGGCAATTCGTGGCGTTGCGGGAAAACAACCTGCGCCTGCTGACAGAAGAATTGCGGGCGGCCAAGGATCGTTTCGATGTGGGCGAGGTCACGCGCACGGACGTCGCCCTGGCCGAGGCCCGCCTGGCCAGTGCCCAAAGCGGGCTGGCGACGGCGCAGGGGAATTTGCAATCTGCGGCGGCTGAATATCGCAATGTTGTCGGGCAGGCGCCGGGCAATTTGGTGTCGCCAAGCGGATTGCCGCGACTGGGCACAGATGTCAAAACAGCCGAGGCACTGGCCATGCGGGTGCATCCCGATTTGAAGGCAGCCCAGCATCAGGTCAAAGCCGCCGAGCTGAATATCCAGCGCGCCAAGGCCGCAACGGCGCCGCGGGTGACGGCCAATGGTCGTTTGACCGCCAGCGATACATTCAGTTCCAGCAATTATTCCCGCGACGGCAGCATCGGCATCGAGGTGGGGGGCGTGATCTATCAGGGTGGCGCCTTGGCGTCGGGCGTGCGCCGGGCGATGGCGGGCCGCGATGCCCAGCGTGGCAATCTGCACACGGTGCAGCGCAATGTGGCCCAAAATGTCGGCAACAGCTATGCGCAGCTGGCGGCGGTCAAGGCAAACCTTATGGCATCAGAAGAACGCATCAAAGCGGCGCGCGTGGCCTTTCGCGGGGTGCGCGAAGAGGCAACCTTGGGGGCCCGCACGACTTTGGATGTTCTGGACGCCGAACAAGAGCTGTTGGACGCAGAGGCGGCGCGGATCTCGGCGCAGGCAGATCTTTATGTGGCGGCCTATGCGGTTTTGCAGGCGACAGGTGCCCTGACCGCCAAGGATCTGGGGCTGAATGTGCCGCTTTATGATGCGGCGGCCTATTATGATCTGGTTCAGGGGGCGCCGGTTGCGCGCTCAAAGCAAGGGGCCAAGCTTGACCAGGTGCTCAAGGCGTTGCAAAAAGAATAAGCACAGCCAAGAAAGGCCACCAAATGCCCAAACCTTTGAACGCAGATGATGTTTTGTCGACCGTCAAACGGTTGGTGCAGTCCAAAGAGCCGGCGCCACGCCCTTCCAATGTGCTGATGCTGGCGCCTGAATTTCGGATAAACCCGGAGGATGCCCCCCTCGCCGAGGGGCGCTTGCAGCTGCGCGACCCTTTGCCACCACAATCCGAGCTTGAGCAAAAAGTCGAAGCGTTGCGCGCCATTGTCGCGCGCACTGCCGTGGGGCCGACGCCTGCATCCGGGACGTCTTTGGCCGGGGCGCCGCTTCGGTTGGATGATCCGCTGCCCCCCGGCGAGGACGCGCTTGAGAAAATGGTCGCGCGGTTGGTGCGCGCTGAATTGCAAGGGGCATTGGGCGAACGGATCACGGCAAATGTGCGCAAGCTGGTGCGCCGTGAAATCCATCGTGCGTTCGCCACCGACGAGCTGGATTAACCAACCCCTCAACCCTGCGGAACACAATGTCCCGGATGCCGTGCAGACGGCCCTAGGCCACGGGCGTAACGTCGCGGGCCAATTGCCAGATACGGTCGATGTCCATGAACCGTTCCAGATGGTCCGCAAGGGCGTCCAGCGTGTCGTCTATCTGTGCCTCAAAGGCCAGATCGCTGTGCCCGCCAAGCTGGGTCAGAAACGCGGCCCGAAACGGATCAGACCCGAAAATCCCATGCAGATAACTGCCTTTGACCCGACCGGATGACGATTGGGCGCCCTCGGGGCGGCCATTCAACGACAGCCATCCGCGCGCCCGATCCGGGCCGGTGGTTTCGCCCATATGGATCTCATAGCCGCGCACGGGGATGTCGCTGTCGGTCATGTGCCCGTCGCACTGCGCAAGCCGCTTGGTTTTTCCAAGCACGGTATCAACATGCAGATGCCCCAGTCCGGCGGCGCGGCGGGCCGGGCCTTCGATGCCGCTTGGGTCGCTGATGCTTTGGCCCAGCATCTGATATCCGCCACACAGCCCCAAGACATGCCCGCCGCGCCGGATATGGGCGGCGATGTCGATATCCCATCCGGCGCGGCGCAAATCGGCCAGATCGTCCAATGTCGCCTTGCTGCCAAGCAAAATGATCAGATCCGCGTCGCCCGGCAGGGGGGTGCCGGGTTGGATCATTCGCACATCGACATCAGGTTCGGCAATCAGCGGGTCAAGATCGTCAAAATTGGCGATACGCGGCAAGACCGGAACCGCGACGATTAACCTTTGGCCTTTTGCGCCGGGCAGGGGGGGCGGTGCTGGGCGATGCGGGTGGCTGGGCAGATCCATGGCGTCTTCGGCCGGAAGGGTCTGCGCGGCGTGAAACCAGGGGATCACCCCCAACGATGGCCAGCCACTGCGGGTGCAGATGTCGTCACGCCCGGCATCAAACAGCCGTAAATCGCCGCGGAACTTGTTGACCGCAAAGCCGCAGATCATCGCGGCATCGCCAGGGTCCAAGACCGCTTGGGTGCCGATGATCTGGGCAATGACACCGCCGCGATCAATATCCCCGGTCAAGATCACCGGCACTTGGGCCGCCCGCGCAAAGCCCATGTTGGCAATATCCCCGGCGCGCAGGTTCGTTTCAGCCGGGCTTCCGGCGCCTTCGACCAGCACCAGATCGCAATCAGCGGCAAGCCGGTGAAAGCTTTGCAAGACCGGTGTCAGCAGCGCGTCCTTACGGCAGCCAAAGGCGGCGGCTTCTTGGGTGCCGATGTGGCGTCCCTGAAGGATCAGTTGCGCGCTTGTCGCGCTCTGTGGTTTGAGCAAGACCGGGTTCATATCGGTATGGGCTGCAACACCGGCTGCCCGCGCCTGAAGCGCCTGAGCCCGCCCGATTTCACCGCCCTGCGGGGTGACGGCCGCGTTGTTTGACATGTTTTGCGGCTTGAACGGGCGGACCCGCAGTCCCCGCCACAGAAAGGCACGGGCCAGACCGGCAACAATCAAGGATTTGCCGACGTTGCTGCCGGTGCCCTGTATCATGATTGCCTTGGCCATACGCCCCTGCCTGCTGTGCTGCTGCCTTGTGTTTCGGCAATGGATTTGTGGCGGTCAACCCAGTGGCGCCACTGGCCAAGAAAAAACGCGTGCCCCTCGATGGGGGACGCGTTTTTTTCGCTGGGTCGCAGGTGATCAGATCACCGCGAAAACCTGGTTTACGCCGCTTCGGCCTGTTGGGCCGCGTTGCGACGTTCGCTTTCTTCGCGCGACAGCGCGACCGAGGTGCGCACCCCTTTGCCGACAAAATCCATCAGGCCGGTGACAACCCGTTCATTGGGGTCGATGCCGGCACAGCTCAGCACTTCGCGGCCATCACGCGACCGCGCCCAGCGGGCAATCTGCTCTGGTCCATTTCCGTATTTCTTGTCATCGGCAATCGCATCATCCAGCGCTGCCAACACGACGGCGGCAAAAAGCTTCCGTGCGCGGTTGCCTTGTTCATTGTTAAAGGCGGTTCCGTCTACGAAATCCTTCATCTCGTCGTCCTTTCAATTATTATTGCTCTTGCGTTTTCGGCGTTGCGGCCCTTATGGACTAAATGATCCGATTCGGATACAGCGATATTGCATAGCCTTTATGCATAATTTGCATGGCTCGGTGCGGTGTTGTCCGCCCAGTTCTGCCCGTCTGCGCCCGTTTGGTCATCTTGTCTTGGCTTTGATGCAAAGATATAGGGGGCGCGAATATCTTTTCAACTTTGCCAAGGGTCAACCTGATGCCAAAAATCAACGGAAACGAGATACGCCCCGGAAATGTTCTGGAGCACAACGGAGGGCTTTGGGCCGCAGTCAAGGTGGACCACGTCAAACCCGGTAAAGGCGGCGCCTTTGCGCAGGTCGAAATGCGCAACCTGCGCAATGGCTCCAAGTTGAACGAACGCTTTCGCAGTGCCGACAAAGTGGAACGCGTGCGGCTTGAACAAAAAGACCAGCAGTTTTTGTATGAAGACGATGGAAATCTGATCGTCATGGATACAGACACCTATGAGCAAGTGCAGCTTTCGGCCGATTTGCTGGGTGATACCCGCCCATTCCTGCAAGATGGCATGATGATCGTGGTGGAATATTACGACGCCGAGGCGCTGAACGCGCGTCTGCCGCAAAAGGTGGTCTGCAAAATCGTTGAGACAGAGCCGGTCGTCAAAGGCCAGACCGCAGCCAATTCTTTCAAACCGGCCATTTTGGAAAATGGTGTCAAGGTCATGGTGCCGCCCTTTGTCGGCCCCGATGAGGATATCGTCGTCAATACCGAGACGATGGAATACACCGAACGGGCGTGATCCAAAGGACGCAGGGCTTTGCCCTGCGACGCCAAGCTGGAAAATGGCGGGTGACCTTGCGGTCACCCGCCATTTTCATTTGGTCGCGCTTGGCTGCGACGGGCAGGGCAGCCTTGGGGCACTGGGGCTTGCCGGCCTTGTGGGGAGATAGGGCGCCGCCTTTGGGCCGCGCAGGGCCTGCTTTATTCGATCAAGGTGACGCGGGCGTCTTGGGCGGTCATGCCATCGCCGCAGCGATCAAAACGCACATAGGCCAAAGCCTGATCGCCGGCGCGGCTGTGCAGTATCCCGACGCTCTTGCCATTTCGGACAATCTCTGTGCCCTCGGGGGCGGATCCGCTGAGGTGAACGCGGGCCAGCCCCTTGCGCAGGTCGGTCTTGTGTTTCATCCGGGCTGTGACCTCTTGCCCGACATAGCAGCCTTTGCGGAAATCGACGCCGTTGAGGCGTTCGAACCCGTGTTCCAGAATAAAGCTGTCTGGGCCCAGCTCGTGATCTGCGGCGGGGATGGCGTGGGTGACGCGCAGCGCGGTCCAGTCGGTGGTATCATCTGTGGCGGGCTGGGTGCTGCGATAGGCCCGCCAGCCCAAGCCCGCATGGCGCGGGTCGCTGTGGCCATCGGCGGGGATCTGGGGCCCAAGGCCGCGATGCAGATAAAGCGCCGTCTGGGTTATCGCCACGTCGGCGCGCAGCTTATACATGGCAAGCCGCTGCGCCAGCGCCGCGCTTTGGCTTTGGGCCACATCCAGCAAAATATCATCCCCATCCCGCAGCATGAAAAAATCGGCTATGTATTTGCCCTGCGGGGTCAAAAGCGCCGCATAGACCAATCCGCCCTGATCCAGCTTGCGCAGATCATTTGTGACCAGTCCTTGCAAAAAGTCGTTGGTATCTTTGCCGCTGCAACGCAGGATGTGACGCTCAGACATTCCGGGCTCCTCTTTCGGGGTTAACTGGCATATAGGACGAGCCGTCGCCAATAGCAAAGAGAGCCTGATGCGCGCCCCAATTTCTGTAGTGATTCCCACCCTTGAGGCGGCGGCAACCTTGCCCGCCACGCTGGCCACCCTTGTTGAGGCGCTGGAGGGCGGCCTGATCCGCGAGGTGATCATCTGTGATGGCGGGTCTGGTGACGCGACGCTTGAGATCGCGGAAAAATGGGGGTGCGAGACCCAGATTATGCCGCCTTCGCGCGGGGGGCAGCTTAGGCATGGGTGTCAATGTGCCCAAGGGGATTGGCTGTTGATCCTGCATGCCGACAGCCAGCTTGACCCAGGCTGGAGCAGCGCCGCCCGGCACCATTTGCGCAGCGGGTGTGCCGGATGGTTTCATCTGGCGTTTGACGCTGGGGGGATGGCGGGGCGAATGGTTGCCGCATGGGCCAACCTGCGCAGCCATATGGGGCTGCCCTATGGCGATCAGGGGTTGCTGCTGCCCCGTGCCGTTTATCACCAGGTTGGGGGATATACCGATATCCCATTGTTTGAGGATGTGGCGCTGGTGCGGGCTTTGCGCGGGCGGTTGGCCCCGGTTGGCGCGGGGATCACCACCAGCGCGGCCAAATATCAACGTCAGGGGTGGCTGCGGCGCGGCCTGCGTAACCTGATAACCCTGGCGGGATACGCCGCGGGGCTGTCACCGGGCAAATTGGCCGCATTTTATCGGCGCTAAAGACCGCCAAACAGGCGAAAGCCCAGGCGCTGCCAGATGCTTTGCGGGGCGTTTTCGCGGTCTTGCCCCTTGGGTTCGGGGGCATTTTGCCCCTTGTCCAGAACGGTTTTGCCGTCTTGAAACTGAAGCCGGTAAAGATCGGCATAGATGCCGCCCCGGTCCAGCAATTCCTGATGGGTGCCCTGATCGACCGCGCGCCCGCGATCCATGACAACGATCTTGTCAGCGCCGCGAATGGTCGACAGCCGGTGGGCAATGACCAGGGTCGTGCGCCCGGCCGCCAACCGATCCAGCGCGGTTTGCACAACCTGTTCGGATTGCGCATCCAGCGCCGAGGTCGCCTCGTCCAGCAGCAAGATCGGCGTGTCCCGCAGCAGCGCCCGCGCGATCACCACGCGCTGACGTTGCCCCCCCGAAAGCGCAGAGCCCCTTGGCCCGACGGGCGTGTCCAGCCCCATGGGCAGCTTGGCCAGAAAATCGCTGACATGCGCATCATCGAGAACCTGGCGCAGCTGTGCGTCGGTGACATCGGTGCGGCCCAGCAAGATATTCTCGCGCAGGGTTTCATCAAACAAAAGCGCCTCTTGTGTCACAACCGAGAAAAGCCCCCGCAGATCATCCAGCGCCATTTCATTGGTGCGCGTATCCCCGATCATCACTGTGCCTGAATTTGGATCAACAAGCCGCGTCAACAAGTTGAAAATGGTTGATTTACCTGCCCCGGATGCACCGACAAGGGCGGTGGTTTTCCCGGCCTCGGCGCTGAGGCTGAGATCATTCAGAACCTGTGCCTCGCCATAGGCGAGCCGGACGTTTTGCAAGGTGATGGGCTGGGCGCCCTGGGGGGCGGGTTTGGGCTGGGCCGGGGAATGCAGGCGCACCGGCGCGTCCATCAATTCCTTGATGCGTTCGATGGCGGCGGCGGCGATCTGCCAAAGGCCGCTGATCGCACCCAGGCGCCGCAGCGGATCAAAGGCAAACCCCATCGCGGTGAAAAATGTCATGAACTGGCCGATGGTCTTCTCGCCCGCGATGATCTCGGACCCGCCGTATAGGATCACCGCCATGAACCCTACGCCTGACATGATGTCGATCATCGCCGGGATGGCGGCGGCGCCAAAGGCGGTGCGGACCTGTGTGCGCACGAACCGCTGGGTCAAATTGCGATACTGGCGGGATTGATATTGCTCCAGCGCGTTCAGTTTGATCTGAACAATGCCGTGAAACACCTCGTCCAGCCGGGTGGCAAGCGTCGCCCCCAGATCGCGCGCCTCGCGCGAGCGGTCGCGGACAAAGCGCTGCGCCACAGCCGCCGGAAGCACCATAAGCGGGATGCCGATACAAGCCAGCGCCGCCCAAACCGGATCGACATTGATGGCCACGCCAATCAACACCACCAGGCCAATCGCGTCGCGCCCTGCGCCGGTGATCACCGCACGCCAGACATCGCCGACCGCGTTGACATCGGTTTGCACCCGTTCGATCAGAAATCCCGGCGGGTGGGCCTGATGAAATCCGCCGTCCTGTTTCATCATTTGATCCAGCAGATCTATGCGCAAGCTGGCCGCTGATTTTTGCGCCACGCGCGTCAACAGCACCTTTTGAACAACACCCGACACGGCGCGCACGGCAAAGATTGCGATCAGCACAAATCCAACAACAAACAGCATTGAGCGCTGTCCCGCCACAAAGACCTGATCAAACATTGGCTGCATCAAATAGGCCAGGGCGCCCAGCATCGACCCTTCGAGCACCATAAAGATGACAGCCACCCCAAGCGTGCCAAGATGCGGTTTAAGATAGGACCGAAACAGCCAGCGCAACAGATGGCTTGATGAATACTGGGTCTTCGTCATGCAGTCGCCTTTGTGTTGCGCGCGGGTCGGACCTTGGGTGTATGCGCAAAGCTCCTCAAAGTGCAAGCGTCGGGCAATATTGACCTGACGCGCCCGGCAGGTAGTGTGACGCCAAAGCAATCATCCAAGGCCCAAGATATGACCGCGAAACCGAACCTTTCTTCTGGCCGCAGCTATTTGGCGATTCCCGGCCCGTCGGTCATGCCCGATGCGGTGTTGCGCGCGATGCACCGCGCGGCGCCAAATATCTATGCGGGCGAGCTGCCTGACATGATGCCCAAGCTGGTGCAGGATTTGCGGCGTGTTGCAGGCACGGCGGACAATGTGGCGATGTATATCGGCAATGGTCACGCAACCTGGGAGGCGGCGCTGGCCAATGTGATCACACCGGGGGATCAGGTGTTGGTGGCCTCAACCGGGCGCTTTGCCCATGGCTGGGCAGAGACCGCGCGGGCGCTTGGCGCATCGGTGCAGATGATTGAATTTGGGATGCACGCCCCCCTGGACCCCGATCAGATTGAAACCGCGCTGCGCGCTGATACAGACGGGCGGATCAAGGCAGTGATGGCGGTTCATGTCGATACATCCACATCAATAAAAAGTAATATCAAAGATTTACGCGGCGCAATTGATGCGGCTGGCCACCCGGCGCTGTTGATGGTGGATTGCATTGCCTCGCTTGGGTGTGACCCGTTCTTGATGGATGATTGGGGCGTTGATGTCATGGTCGCGGCCAGCCAAAAGGGGTTGATGGTGCCTCCCGGCATGGGGTTTGTGTTTTTCAGCGACAAAGCCGCCCGGCACCGGGCCGCGCGCGTCGGGGTCAGCCCGTATTGGGATTGGGCGCCGCGGGCGGCACCCGGCGAATTCTATCAGTATTGGTGTGGCACGGCGCCGACCCATCATCTTTATGGGCTGCGTGCGGCGTTGGACATGATCCATGACGAAGGTCTGACACAGGTCTGGGCGCGCCACGCCCGCCTGGCCGAGGCCGTGTGGGCCGCCTGCGAAAGCTGGCAAGAGGGAGGCGCGCTGAACCTGAATGTGCCGAACCGCGCCCACCGCAGCGCCGCAGTCACAGCGCTGTCGATGGCGCCGCCAATGGCCACGCGGCTGCGCAACTGGACGGAACGCAAGCTGGGCCTGACCCTGGGGATCGGGCTGGGCATGGCACCGCCCGATGATCCGGCCTGGCACGGGTTTTTCCGATTGGGCCACATGGGGCATGTCAACGGCCATATGATTCTTGGCCTGATCGGCGGAATAGAGGCCGGGATGACTGCGCTGGCCGTGCCGCATGGCGGCAAGGGCACAGCCGCGGCGGCAACGGTGATCGCCGGGGTGTAACCGGCGGCCATGCGGGCGGCGCGGTCGGTGGCCAAGACGCGCCGGCGCGGGGCCTAGGCCATGGCCTGGGCCTGGCGGATTGCCGATGGCAAAGCCGCTGCAAACAGATCCAGATCGTGATCGGGGCCACAGCTGACACGGATGCAGCGATTTTGCGGGGTGCTGAAGGGCATACGCACAAAAATTCCCTGCGCGATCAGCCCGTTCAAGACCGCCTGGGCAAACGCGCCGTCTTTTCCGCAATCGATGGTTACGAAATTGGTGGCCGAGGGCAGGGCGCGCAGACCGTTTTGCGACGCGATCGCGGCGATCCTGGCGCGGGCTGTTGCGATCTTGGCGTTGGTTTTCGTCAGCCAGTCTTGGTCTTGCAGGGCGGCCAAGGCCCCGGCCAGGGCGGCGCGGTTCATGCCAAAGTGGTTGCGCACCTTGTTGAAGGCGGCAATCAGGTCGCGATGCCCTATGGCATAGCCGACCCGCGCGCCGGCCAATCCATAAGCCTTTGAAAATGTGCGCATTCGAATAACCCGCGGGTCATCGGCAGACACGGGCAGCTGGGTGCCCTTGGGGGCGCATTCGACATAGGCCTCGTCGCAGATCAGCAAGCAGCCCTGGGGCAGGTGATCAAGCGCACGCAGCAAATCGGCGCCGCTGTGATGGCTTCCCATCGGGTTGTCGGGATTGGCCAGATAGACCAGCTTGGCGTCCACGCGCGCCGCCAGATCAAAAAGCGCGGCGGGGTCTTCGTGGTCGCCGCGATAGGGGGCTTTGTGCAATTGCCCGCCAAATCCGGTGACGTGATAGTTAAACGTCGGATAGGCCCCATCCGAGGTCACAACATGATCGCCAGGCCCAATGAACAGGCGCACCAGATAGCCCAAAAGCCCGTCGATGCCCTCGCCGATCATAAGGTGGGCGGGGCTGGTGCCGTGATGGTGCGCCAGAGCGCTGCGCAGCTCGTGATGTTCGGGATCGGCATACATCCAGCTTGCGGCGCTGCACATGGCCTGCACCGCGTGGGGGGAGGGGCCAAAGATATTTTCATTCGCGCCCAGACGGGTTTTGAACGGGCGGCCTTGCGTGCGCTCTTGGGTTTCGGGGCCGACAAAGGGCACCGTGGCGGGCAAAGATTGGCACAGCGGGGTAAAGCGAAATTGGGTCATGGCCGCAGATAACCGCAGCGCCGGCCGTTGGGCAAGCGGATTGCCGCAACGTCTTGCTGGTCATGGGGGCACTGCGGGGGTTTAATGCGGCAACGCCAAACAACCGGAGGGGCAAAAGATGCAACGGGTCAAAGTCGAGATTTCCGATCACATCGCGCAGGTTACGCTGACCCGTGCTGACAAGAGGAATGCCGTTGATCAGGCGATGGTTGACGCGGTGATTGACGCGGCGGCCCAGGTGGCCCAGTCGGATGCGCGGGTTGTGGTTCTGGCCGGCGATGGCCCGTGCTTTTGCGCCGGGATTGATCTGGGGGCCTTTGGGGCGATGGTCGGCAAGGATCCGGTTGAAACGATCATGCCCCGCACGCATGGCATGGGCCGCACCAATCAATGGCAGGAAATGGTTCTGGCCTGGACCCGGCTTGAGATCCCGGTGATCGCGGCGCTGCATGGGCCGGTGTTCGGCGCCGGGCTGCAACTGGCGCTGGGGGCCGATATTCGTATTGCGGGCCATGATGCGCAGCTTGCGGTGATGGAAATGAAATGGGGGCTGGTTCCCGATATGGGCGGGATGGTGCTGTTGCCCAAGCTGGTGGGATCGGACGTGCTGCGGCTGTTGACCTATACGGCTGAGCCGGTGACGGCGCAGGCGGCGCTTGAATGGGGGCTGGTGACGCGGATCGAGGCCGATCCCAAGGCGGCGGCCATGGCGTTGGCGGCCCAGATTGCCGGCAAAAGCCCAAAGGCCATACGGGCGGCGAAACGTTTGATTGATCTGGCGGAGCAGGCCGGCGCCGAAGAGGTATTGTTGGCCGAATCGCGGGAACAGGCGGCATTGATAGGGCAACCCGAACAGTTGGAAGTGGTCGCGGCGCATTTCGCCAAAAGGCCAGCGGTTTTCCAGTAATCGCCAGAGGCAGCGCGCGGGTAAAGTGCGGGAGCCTCCGGCGGGGATATTTAAGAACAAAAGAAAGCGGCGAGTGGGGGGAACGCCCCCCATCCGCTTAACCCAGTTCGGCAAGGCGCGCGATGGCCGCCTGAAGCTGGTTTTGTTCTTCTTCGCGCAGGGCAAGGTTGGCGCGGGTTTCCTCGACGACCTCTGGGGGGGCGGATTGCGCAAATTTGGGGTTGTTCAGGCGGCCGCGCAGCCCCCCCAGTTCCTTGGCCAGTTTGTCCATGGATTTTTCCAGCCGGGCCTTTTCCGCATCGATATCGATGATATCAGCAAGGGGCAGGCCGAATGTGCCGCCCGGAACCGTGACCGATGCGCAGCCCTTGGGGAATTGCGCGACATGTTCAAGCGTCGCGACCCGCGCCAGGCGCTTGATCATGGCCTCGTTGCGGTGCCAGGCCGCGCGGCCGGTTTCATCCAGATCGGTCACCATCAAGGTCACATGCAGGCCGGCGGGCACATGCATCTGGGCGCGGGTCGAGCGGATGTTTTCGATCAGCGCGATAACCCAGTTGATTTCGGCATCTGCATCAGGATCAATCAATTGCGCGGTGGAATAGCTGGGCCAGTCTGCGTGCACCAGCATCTTGGCGCGCGTGCCGGTCGCGGCCCAGAGTTCTTCGGTGATATAGGGCATAATGGGATGCAGCAGGGTCAGACATTGATCCAGAACCCAGGCCATGGTGGCGCGGGTTTCGGCGGCGGCATCCTGGTTGGCGGCGTCTTGCAGCAGGGGTTTGGACAGTTCCACATACCAATCGCAGACCTTGCCCCAGACAAAGGCATAAAGCGCATTGGCCGCGTCATTGAAACGGTAGTTTTCAAGCGCGCTGTCCACGTCTTCGCGGACCTTGGCGGTTTCGCCGATGATCCATTTGTTCACGGCAAATTGCGGGGCCAGATCGCGGACATCTTGCGCCGCGCCGGTGCCGTCAAACACACCGTTCATTTCCGCAAAGCGGCAGGCGTTCCACAGTTTGGTGCCAAAGTTGCGATAGCCGGCGATGCGGGCGCTGCTGAGTTTTAGATCCCGGCCCATGGCGGCCATGGCGGTCAGGGTAAAGCGCACGGCGTCGGCACCGAATTCGTCGATCAGATCCAGCGGATCAAGCACATTGCCCAGTGATTTGGACATTTTCTTGCCTTTTTCGTCCCGGACCAGCGCATGCACATAAACCGTATCAAAGGGTTTTTGCCCGACGACGGCGTATTGCATCATCATCATCCGCGCGACCCAGAAAAAGATGATGTCAAAGCCGGTGATCAAGACATTGGTCGGGAAATATTTATCCAGCTCGGCGGTTTGTTCGGGCCAGCCCAGCGTGCCGATGGGCCAAAGCCCCGAGGAGAACCAGGTATCCAGAACGTCGGGATCGCGGGTCAGGGTTTTGCCGGGGGCCATGGCCTGGGCTTCGCCTTCTGAGGCCGCGCAATATTCATTGCCGTCTTCATCGAACCACACCGGGATCTGATGCCCCCACCACAGCTGACGCGAGATGCACCAGGGTTCGATATTCTCAAGCCAGTTGAAATAGACCTTTTTGTCCTGTTCGGGCAAAATCCGGGTTTCGCCTGAGCGCACGGCGTCGATGGCGGGCTGGACGATCTTGGCGGTGTCGACGAACCATTGATCGGTAAGCATGGGTTCGATCACGACCTTTGAACGATCGCCAAAGGGCTGCATGATCTTTTTGCTTTCGACCAAAGGCACCTGGGTTTGGATGTCGTTGCCATCTTCGTCCTTGTTGACGTGAATGGTCATCACGGCCAACCCTTCGGCGGTGATGTCGGCGATCACCTTTTGGCGGGCCTCAAAGCGATCCAGACCGCGATAGGCGTCCGGCACCAGGTTGATGGCGGTGGCGTCCTGGGGGGCGGGGGTTTCGCCACGGGCGATGGCACCGGCCAGGGCGGCGGCCTCGGCATAGGGCAGGCCATCGGCGCGCATCGCGCCCATGGTGTCCATCAGCGCATAAAGCGGGATGCCATTGCGCATCGCCACGCCATAGTCGTTGAAATCATGGGCGCCGGTGATCTTGACCGCCCCGGACCCAAAGGTCTTGTCAGGGTATTCATCGGTGATGATCGGGATCAGGCGGCGCTGATCCTTGGGGCCAACGGGGATTTCGCACAGCTTGCCAACAATCGGCGCATAGCGTTCATCGCTTGTGTGGACGGCGACTGCGCCATCGCCCAGCATGGTTTCCGGGCGGGTGGTGGCGATGGAAATATAGTCGCGTTCCTCGCTTAGGATTACATTGCCGTCTTCGTCCTTTTCCACATAGGTATAGGTCGCGCCGCCGGCCAGCGGGTATTTGAAATGCCACATATGGCCGTCGGTCTCGATGTTTTCGACCTCAAGATCAGATATGGCTGTCTCGAATTTTGGATCCCAGTTGACCAGCCGCTTGCCGCGATAAATCAGCCCCTTGTGATACATGTCGACAAAGACCTTGATCACCGCCTGCTGGAAATTATCGTCCATGGTAAAGGCATTGCGCGACCAATCGCATGAGGCGCCCAGCCGCTTGAGCTGATCAATAATGGTGCCGCCGGATTTTTCCTTTTGCTGCCAGACCCGCTCGATGAACTTGTCGCGGCCCATTTCGCTGCGGGTGCCTTCGCCATTGGCCGCCATTTCGCGTTCAACAACCATTTGGGTGGCAATGCCTGCATGGTCCTGTCCGGGCTGCCACAGGGTGTCAAAACCGCGCATCCGGTGCCAGCGCACCAAGATATCCTGAAGGGTGTTGTTGAACGCGTGGCCCATATGCAGCGAACCGGTGACATTGGGCGGCGGGATCATGATACAGAACGTCTCGTCACGGGACGCATTGGCCCCGGCCTTGAATGCCCCGGCGTTTTCCCAGGCAGAATAAAGCCGGGCTTCGGCTGCTTTTGCGTCAAATGTTTTGTCCAGCGCCATGATATCTGCGTCCTTTGTCAGCTTGGTCGCTGATTAGCCAAGAACGGTGCAAAGGGAAAGCGTTTGGCGCGGAAATTCTTGGGGGGCGGTGTCTTTGAACGCAGGATTTGACCGATTTCGGAGAAAACCCGCCGGGTATGGAATCCCGGACTGTTCGGCGCGGTCAGAATATACTAATACTAAAGTATTAATTCAGGGATTTTTGGAGGACTAAATATGGCCAAAGTAGATATTGCAGCCGAAACCCAAGCCTTGCCACTTGGATATTACCTGTCAGCGCCCTTGACCGCCGCAATCGAGGCCCAGGCCCTGTCGGCCCATTCCACGGTTGAATTTGTTGACGCGGTCGGCACCGATGAATTCGGGGCCTTGCGCACCATGACGTTCAAATACCTCAAGGGCGTGACCGATCCGTCGGATGGGGCCGTGACCCAAGAAGAAGTCACATTGACCGTGCCGACCCTTGCCATGGTCGAGGCCCCGCATATGGCGATTGAGGATCTGACCGTGGATTTCGAATTCCGCATTCGCGACGTGATTACCAAGTCCAATCAGTTGAAATTATCTTCAAGCGCCAGCACGGAGTACGAGGCCAGCACCCAGGTCAAAGCGCAAACCAGTGGCCTTGCGGCGTTTCTTTATGGCAAGGCCAGCGTCACCAGTTCGGCGTCGTTCAAGGCCAATTTCAATGTTTCTGCCGCCTATGAACGCAAAGCGTCCCAGCAAACGGAACGCTCTGCCACGCTGAAACTGCATATGCAGGCCAAGCAACGGGTTCCCGAGGGGTTTCAGCGGGTGCTGAGCATCTTTGCCGATGCCATCACCAGTCAGGCTGATACCGACGACGGGAGCTAAGCGATGGCGGAAGAAGATTTTGACATCGGCGCGCTTTTGGGTGGCCCTATTCGGGCCATCCAAGAGGCGCAGATCGCCGCCGAACGCGAATATATGGCGTTCTTGCTGGATTATGGTCTGGAGGAAGTCACCACAAAGGTGGGCAACAAGCAGGTGAAATCCCTCAAACTGCGCGAGATCAGCTTTGGCATGACGCGCAGCATCGGTGATCCTTCGGCCCCCGGTGAAGTGATCGAAACCCAAGCGGAAATTCGTGCGCCTTTGTTGTCCCTGGTGCAGATGCCCGCCGTTGGGATTGAAACCGCCACGATTGAGCTTGACCTGGATGTCACCACCCAGTCCGAGGAAAAAGCCGCCGCGCCGCAACCGTCGCGCGATCGGTTTTTGCCAGCGGCGCGGGTCGCCGCGCCGGTGATCAAGGGGGCGGTGGCCAATTCCGCAACCAACCGTAATTTTCGCACCCATGGCAAGCTGTCGGTCAAGATGAACCTGCGGGCGACCCATGATGATGATCTGCACGGACGCTTGTCGCGGATTGTTGGCGATGGGCTGGCGGCCCTTGTGAACGTGCCCGACAAATAGCGACGGTTGCCAAGGCAAGCCAAGAAAGGAAAGGAAGCATCCGATGGGACGTGCCCCAATAAAGCCGCCGACATTTACGATTGCCACACCGATCAAATCCGAAGCGTTCAAGAATGCGGTGCCCGTCAAGCCGGGCGGCAATCGCAAGCTGCCCGATCCGCGCCTGGCCGAGGTGGTGGCGGCGCTGCGCCGCGAAATGGAGGCGGTGGCCCTTATTGCCGCCTCGGACGAACGCGAGGTGCCGCGGTTTCATTTGGCCGAGGTCGAGATGGATTTTTCATATGCGGTGACGGCGCTGGAAGATGACGGCGTGCGCGTGGTGATTGACCGCGCAACCCTGGCCGATGTGCCCGACAAACAGGTGCACCGGGTCAGGCTTAAGATCGTTGATGCCGATGTGATGCAGTTTACCGCCCCGATCAAATCGCCCTAGGGCAAACCCGGATCTGTCTGGGCGCTGGGCCTTTTGTGTTGCCATGGCCGCCCTTGGCCCGGATCTGTGACGGCAATTGACCCGGCTTGCACTGGACAAGCCCGCCGGCCCCGCTAATGTCCGCACAAGACGTGCGCATACCGGGGGAATACCATGGAAAAATTCGGCAAATCTCAACCTGTTACCCGTTTTGAAGATCTGCGGTTTTTGACCGGGCAGGGCGGTTATGTGGATGACATCGCCCCACAAGGCGCGCTGCGGGCCTTTGTGTTTCGCGCGCCGGTTGCCCATGCGGTGATCACCCAGTTGGAAACAGCCGACGCGTTGGCGGCGCCGGGGGTTCATGCGGTCCTGACCGTGACCGACCTTGAGGCGGCAGGCATGAATATCTTTATGCGCGGCGCCACCGTCACCAACCGGGATGGCACCAGCGGCGCCGCACCCAAGCGCCCGATGCTGGCCAAGGATCGCCTGCGGTATGTTGGGGAACCCGTGGCCTTGATTGTTGCCGATACATTGGATCAGGCCCGCGACGCGGCCGAGCTGATTGCCCTTGAATATGAAGAGCTGCCCGCCAAAATGGACCTGTCCAAAGGCGGAGAGCCCCTGCACCCAGAGGCCCCGGACAATTGTGCCTTTGACTGGGGCATGGGCGACGAAGCCGCAACGCAGGCGGCCTTTGACCGTGCCGCCCGCACCGTGGCGCTTGAGGTCGCAGACAATCGCATCATCGCCAATTCGATTGAACCACGCGGCTGCTTTGCCCAATGGGACAACGGCAAGCTGCATGTTGCGCTGAATGCGCAGGGCGTTTGGGTTCACAAAGACCAGATCAGCGCCGCCTTCGGCCTTGAGGATCACCAGATTCGCGTGACCAACCCCGATGTCGGCGGCGGATTTGGCATGAAAGCAATGGGATACCCTGAACCCTTTATCGTGTCGCAAGCGGCGCGGGCGCTGGGCCGGCCTGTCCGCTGGATGTCAGAACGAACCGAGGCAATGCTGTCTGACAATGGCGGGCGGGATCTGACCTCGTGGGCCGAGCTGGCCTTTGATGAAAACCACCGGATCCTGGCCTATCGCGTGCGCAGCAAATGCAACCTTGGGGCCTATAACTCTCAGTTTGGTCAACCGATCCAGACCCAGCTTTTTTCGCGTGTCTTGACAGGGGTTTACGACATCCAGACCAGCTGGCTTCAGGTTGAGGGGTATTACACCAACACGGTGCAGGTCGATGCCTATCGCGGTGCTGGACGCCCCGAGGCGATCTATGTTTTGGAACGGGTCATGGACCGCGCCGCGCGCGAGTTGGGCATTGATCCGCTGACCCTGCGCCGGATCAATTTCATCAAACCCGATCAGTTTCCCTATGCGGCGGCGACGGGGGAAACCTATGATGTGGGGGATTTCCCGCGCCTTCTGGCGCGCAGCCATGATTTCGCCGATTTGCCCGGTTTTGCCGCCCGCCGCGCGGCAAGTCAGGCCAAAGGGGCGCTGCGGGGTATGGGCATCTGCTATTACATCGAAAGCATCCTGGGTGATCCATCCGAAGGCGCAAAGGTCGTGTTTAATGACGATGGCGGGGTTTCTATATTTGTCGGAACCCAATCGAATGGTCAGGGGCATGAAACGGTCTATGCCCAGTTTCTGAGCGATCAAACCGGCATCCCGGCCGACCAAATCACCGTGGTCCAGGGTGACAGCGATCTGATTGCCAAGGGTGGCGGCACCGGGGGATCGCGTTCGGTGACGACGCAAAGCACCGCGACCCTGGCCGCTGTTGACAAGATCATCGCCAGTTTCAGCGGATTTCTGGCCGTGCAAACCGGCGTGTCGGCGCAAGATATCGCATTCGATGATGGCAGGTTCCGCATACAGGGGTCGAACCTGAGCCCGACAATGCAAGAGGTGGCACAAATGGTGCGCGACGCCAATCAGCCGGCGCTGCTGACCCATAGTGCGCGCACCAAGCTGGATGGCCGCAGCTTTCCCAATGGCTGCCACATCGCGGAGCTGGAAATCGACATTCAAACCGGTCAAGCCCGCGTTGACCGCTATTATGTCGTTGATGATTTTGGAAATCTTATCAATCCACTGCTGGCCGAAGGTCAAGTGCATGGCGGGGTTGCGCAGGGGATCGGGCAAGCCCTAAGCGAACGGGTGGTTTATGACGAAGACGGTCAGCTGTTGACCGCCAGCTTTATGGATTATGCCATGCCCCGCGCCGCCGATATGCCATTCATTCACTTCACCTCAGAGCCGGTGCCATCAACCGCCAATGTGCTGGGCATGAAAGGCTGCGGCGAGGCGGGAACGGTTGGGGCCTTGGCAGCGGTTGCAAATGCAGTGCAAGATGCCTTGTGGGATCGGGGTATTCGGCAGGCCGACATGCCGTTCACCCCACACAGAATTTGGGAGCTGCTAACCCTTGACGACGCCAAAGCCGAATAAATCCGGCCGTCCACTGCCGGGCGCGCGTCTTTGGCGGTGGCTAAGCGCAAAGATCTGGTCGCGCCCGCCCAGCGATTTTGGGCCTCGGCGTGGGCAAGTGACCCATGTCATCATCTTGGATGGCACCATGTCGCTGTTGGAACCGGGGTGTGAAACCAATGCGGGCATTGCCTATAAGCTGTGCCGGGAAATTGGCCCAAGCCTGTCGATCTATTACGAGCCGGGCCTGCAATGGACGGATTGGCGTTCGGCGATTGACGTGTTGCTTGGGCGCGGGATCAACCGCCAGATCCGGCGGGCCTATGGGTATCTGGCCTCGCGGTATCGGCCGGGGGATCAGATTTTTCTGATGGGCTATTCGCGCGGGGCTTATGCGGTGCGCTCGTTGGCGGGGGTTATTGATCTGGTTGGGCTGCTGCGGGCCGAACACGCGACCGAACGCAACATCCGCGAGGTGTACCGCCATTATGAAGGCGCACCCGGCAGCCAGACGGCGCGGGTTTTTGCGCGGGCGTTTTGCCACCCGTCCATTTCAATCGAAGCGATTGGCGTTTGGGACACCGTCAAATCCCTTGGCTGGCCGCTGCCGTTTCTGCGTCGGTTCACCCAACGCCATCACGCCTTTCATAACCACCAGCTAAGCCACAACGTCCAAAGCGGCTTTCACGCGCTTGCCGCCGATGAAACCCGCGCGGCCTTTGCCCCGGTCATGTGGGAAAGCGTCGAGGGGTGGGAAGGGCATGTCGAACAGATGTGGTTCCCCGGCAGCCATGGGGATGTCGGCGGGCAGCTTGGCGGCTTTGATGAGGCCCGGCCGCTGGCGAATATCCCCCTCGTTTGGGTGCTGGAGCAAATGGAAAGCCGCGGTCTGCCGTTGCCAACCGGTTGGCGCGCCCGGTTCGAGCTGGACCCGGCGGCGCCCTCGGTCGGCACGTTTCGCGGATATGGCAAGTGGTTTGTCGCCCGCAAGACCCGGCTGATTGGCATCGACAAATCCGAACAAAAGCATCCCAGCCTTGCGGCCCGGCAGGCGCTGCTGGGGCCAAATGCCCGCAGCGGCATCCTGCCCCAGCGCTTTTCCGGCTAGGTTATTCGGCAGCTTTCAGCACCTGCGCGTCGGGGCTGCCGTCGTCCCAGATGAATTCCTTGGATTGCAGCCGTTTTGCATCGCGTTGCAAAGCCCAATCTTGTGCCGCCCGCGAGGCGCTGCCCATCGACATTTTGGCCAACAACTGGGCGATCCAGCGCAAATAGGTGGTGGCCCAAATCCGGATGGCCAACATCGAAGGCGTGACGATCAGCGTCAAAACCGTCGCAATGCCAAGGCCAAAAACCACGGCCGTCGCCAGCTGTTTCCACCACAGGGCGGTGGGGCTGTTGATGGTATAGCCGCCATCGGCAAAGTTCAGGCTTAGGCCGAACATCATCGGCGCCAGGCCTGCCATTGTGGTGATGGTGGTCAGCAGAACGGGGCGAATACGCGCCTGTGCGGTGCGGATAATGGCCTCGATCCGTGGCATGTATTGGCTGAATTCCTGATAGGTATCAATCAAGATGATATTGTTGTTCACCACGATCCCAGCCAGCGCCACGATGCCTGTTCCGGTCATGATGATGGAAAACGCCTGATCCATGACCAGCATGCCGATCAGCACCCCGGTTGTGGACAGAACCACCGCCAAAAGCACCAGAATAGAGTTATAGAAGCTGTTGAATTGTGCCAGCAAGATAATGAACATCAGCCCCAGCGCCGCCGAAAATGCCGATTGCAGAAAGGCGCCGCTTTCGGCCTCTTCTTCGCGGTCGCCGGTCCATTCAAAGCTGACCCCATCGGGCAGGGGTTCAGTGGCCAACCACGCGCTCAGAACTTCGATACGCTCGTTCGGGTTGACGGGTATCAGCCGCAAATCGCCGCTGTTTAATCCGTCTTGCAGGTCGCGATCGGCATTGGCCGCAACCCGGTATGGGGTGCCGTCAATGGCGCGCAGATTGGCATCGTCGCCGGCGGGGCGGGCAATGGCCAATATTTCGCCCTTGGGATCAACCAGCTTCATCAGGCCGGGCGCGACATCGGCTTTGACATCAAAATAGCGCTTTTGGTCGACGCGGTTGATCTCGGCCAGTTTGGCCACCGGTGTGCGGGTGATGAAATTCGACAAGGGCACCAACCCGTCCATTGTCCGCACCTTAAGGGTATCAAGCGTGCTGAGAAGGCGATCTTTTTGCGGCAATCGCACGCGGATCTCGATTTCTTCGTCCGATGTATCGACCCGCATCGTATCAAGCAAAATCCCCCGCGTAACCAGCTGAACCATGGCGCCAACGGTGGCAACATCTGCCCCATAGCGGCCAGCCTTTTCCACATCGACGTCGATCTTCCAATCGATGCCGGGCAGGGGGCGGGTGTCTTCGACAAGGGTCAAACCGGGGGTGTCCTCAAAGGTTTGCCGGGCGATGGCGGTGGCCTCAAGCAGGCTGGCATAGTTGTCGCCCTTCAGGCGCAAATGAACCGGCTTGCCGCTGGCGGGGCCGCGGGCCTGCGCCAGAATTTCAATACGCACACCCGGCAAGGCGCCCAGCTGTTCGGTGAGTTCGGCCAGAACGATGTCCCCATCCAGTTCGGGCCGGTCCGCGCGGTCTTCCCAAGGGATGGTTTCCAACTGAATTTGGCCGACCATATCCTTGGGCACCTGCGCACCCGAGGCATCGGTGTTCAGACCGCCTTCGCCGGCAAAGGAAAAGGCGTTCTTGACGCCCGGATGCGCCAAAACGATGGTTTCGGCCCGACGCACCAGCGCGTCTTTTTCCTCAAGCGACAGGTTGCCGCGCGCCAAAACATAGACGATGGCCTGTTCCGGTTCGCTTTCGACAAAGAATTCAACGCCCTTGTTGTTATTGGTGAAGAATATCAGGACGCTGCCGACGAAAATGAAAACGGCGCCGGCCATGACCAAGGGCATGACCGGATTGCCTGCGATGGCTTCGATCACACGCCCAAACCCAGAGCGCGAATAACCGGCGTGGATTTTCGGCGCTTCGGCGCGGAACAGGCGTGCGGCCAGCGCCTGGCCGATTTTGCCCATCCGTGTCAGCAGGGCAAAGGCCGCCAAAAGCGCCAGCATAAAGCCACCAAGGCCGACGGCAATCGTGGCCGCTGCCAGAACGATCAGCAAAAACACCAAGGCAAAGGTCGGGACCACCGATCCCAACAGGTTCAGCCCGTCCATCTGCGAAAAACGACCGCCCATGCCGGAAAACAGCAGCGGCAAGATGGTGCTGGCCGCGACCATTCCGGCGATGGCGATGGGAAACAAGACCAGATGCAATGGCAGACGCAGATTGGCAATCTGGGTCATGTTTTGGGCCATCCAACGTTCCAGTCGCCCGGTCACGCCGCCCATAACCGGCAAGAAGATCAAGGCCACCACCAGCGACGCGCTGAGAACAAAAATCAAGGTGACGGGCAGCATGCCCATGAACTCGCCCGGAACTCCGGGCCAGAACAGCATCGGCAAAAAGGCGCAAAGCGTTGTCGCGGTTGACGAAATGATTGGCCAGAACATGCGCCGGGCTGCCTCGACATAGGCGTGCATCGGGCCGACGCCTTCTTGCTGACGGGCATCGGCGTATTCCACCACCACGATGGCCCCATCGACCAGCATCCCCACGGCAAGGATCAAGCCGAACATGACAATGTTGGAAATCGAAATCCCCATCAATGCCAGAAAAGCAAAGCACAGCAAGAACGACGTTGGAATGGCAAAGCCCACCAACAAGGCGGCGCGGGTGCCAAGGGCCGCAAGAACCACGATCATCACCAGCGCAATGGCGGTGAACACCGATCCTTGCAGCTGCTGCACCATGCTGTCCACGATGCGCGACTGATCGTTCGAGGTGCCGACCTGCACCGCCACCCGCAGCCCCTGCGGCCAGCTGTCCTGCTTGGCGGCGACCAATTCCTTGACCTTGGCGGCGGTGTCGATCAGGTTGAACCCCTTGCGTTTCACCACCTGCAGCGCAACGGAATTTTCACCATTAAACCGGGCGGTTCCGACGCGATCTTCAAAGGTCAGATTAATCTGTGCCAAATCGCCCAGCGTCACGACGCGGTCGCCATTTGTCTTGACCGGCAGGTTGTAAACATCGCGCGGCTCGTCAAAAGACGAGGGGATCTTGACGGAAAACGTGCCCTGCGCGGTGTCGATTTCGCCGGCTGCAATCAGTTGGTTGTTGTTTTGAACCGTCTGGATCAGCTCACCTGCGGTGACGTTATAGGCCTCAAGGCGCAGCGGGTCGATGATGACCTCAAGCATTTCATCGCGACTGCCGGCGATCCCGGCCTCGAGAATGGCATCGACTGCTTCAAGTTCATCTTGCAGGTCTTTGGCAACACGCACCATTGTGCGTTCTGGAACTGGCCCGGTCAGATTGACGATGATAATCGGAAATTCCGAAAAGTTGATTTCATTGATCGAATATTGCTCGGCGCCGGTTGGGAAGTTTGCCTCGGCTTTGCTCATGGCGTCGCGGACATCGGCCATGATTTTGGTCTTGTCCCAGCCAAATTCGAACTCAAGCGCGACCCCGGCATAGTTTTCGGCTGCTGTCGCCGACATGGTTTTTAGCCCGTCCAGATCGGCCAGCTCGGTCTCCATTGGTTTCACCAGCAATGTTTCGCTGTCTGCCGCCGAAATCCCCGGAAATGGCACCGATACAAAAAGCGCCGGGATTTCAATGTCGGGTTCGCCCTCTTTGGGCAGGGTCGAATAGGCATAGCCGCCAACCACAAGGGACAGCAGAATAAACGCAAGAACCATACGGGCGCGGCTGGCGGCCCAATCGACGATGCCGGTCATTGGCCTTGCTCCTCAAAACTTGGCGCAACCTGAACCCCAGCAATAACATATTCCTGCCCCAGGGTGATCACATTTGCGGTTTGCGGCAAGCCTGTCACCCAAACGCCCTTGTCCGTGTCGCGCATGATCTGCACCGGGTGAAAGGCGACCTTGTCCTGATCATCCACGGTTCGCAGGCCCAAGACACCTTGATCATTCAACGTCAGCGCCGATTGCGGGATCAGATGCGCCTGGGCACCCATGGCGGAAATCAAGATCTCGGCGGTTTGACCGTCGCGGATCTGTCCATCAGGGTTTGGCACTTCGATTTCCACCCGGAAGGTGCGCGTCGTTTCATCGGCCGAGCGCGACAGAAAGGTCACGCGCCCCTGCACCTGGGCACCACCGGCCGCCAGCTTGGCGCCGGCCAAGGCGCCGACGTTGACCTGTGTGACCTCGGTTTCTGGCACAAAGGCCACCAACTTGATCGGATCCAATTGGATCACGGTGGCGCAAAGCGCGCCGGGCTGCAACAGCGTGCCCAATTCGGCTGTGTCGCTTTCCAGCAAGCCGGCAAAGGGGGCCTTGATCGTCAGCCGGTCGATTTCCGTGCTGGCCGATGCCACCCCGGCCTGAGCGGCCTGGATGCCTGACTTGGTGGCCTCGAGGCCGGCGCGGGCCGATTGCACGCTGGCTTCGGCTGCGGCCACCGCCGCATCCGAGCTGGCAACGCGGGTGGTCGATGCAAAGCCGTCTTTGCTGAGCTTTGAGGCGGCGTTTTGGTTTATTTTGGCCTCTTCCAATTGCGCCTGGGCCTGTGTCAGGCGGGCCTGTGCTTCGGGCACGCGGGCCTTGGCCTCGGCGAGGGCGGCGCGGGCCTGATCCAACTGCGCGCCGCGCGTGCCTTGGTCAAGCACGCAAAGGGCTTGGCCCTGTTCGACCTCGGCGCCTTTGCGCAGCGGTTCAGACACCACCACGGCCGAGGTCTCTGATTTCACGTTCACTTGTCGTGCTGCTGTGGTCTGTCCGCGCAAAACCACTGCGCTATCAATGCCTTGGGCCACGGATTTCTTGACAATCACCTTGACCAGCCGCGACGGATCGGCGGCGGCGGGCTGATCTTGGGTCACGGGTTCGCCGCTGTCATCGGCGCCCAACAGGGTGGGGCGTTCAAAAATCAGCAAATACAAAAACGCTGACACGGCAATGGCAGCCAGCAAAGAGAAAACACGCATGAAAGAGGGCCCCGTTCTTGGTCGTCGCAGAAAGCTGCGCAGTGGAAGTTGTGCTTTGTTAGGCGCTATATAAGCACTTACGCTAAACTAACCAGTTCAGATTAGTTTTTTTTCCGATGCCCTGCAATGGGATTTGCTTGCTCTTGGCTTGTCTGCGGCTGCGCGTTAGAAGAAGGCAAAGCAACCCCGTGAAGGCAGGCAATCATGAGCAACACAGACAGTTTCATCGACGAGGTCACAGAAGAGGTCCGCCGCGATCGCCTGTTTGGGTTGCTCAGGCGTTATGGATGGATCGCGGTGTTGGCGGTTGTGCTGATCGTTGGCGCCGCTGCCGTGTCAGAATACCGCAAAGCCACGGCCCGCACCCAGGCCGAGGGGCTTGGCGATGCGATGCTGGCGGCCCTGTCCGACCCGGATGCGGCAAAGCGCGCTGCCGGGCTGGCGGAACTGGATGCGCATTCGGCGGGAACGCGCGCGGCTTTGGCCTTGCTGACGGCGTCCGAGGCGGTTCTGGCGGGGGATGTAGACGGCGCGGCGGCGCAGCTTGATGCGTTGGCACAGGATGCGGCGGTGCCGCTGATCTATCGCCAGATTGCAGGGTTCAAATCGGCAACGGCGCAGGCCGGCAGCCTGTCCAATGCCGCGCTGCGCGACCGGTTCCAGGACCTGTCGGCGCCGGGCGCGCCCCTGCGGCTTTTGGCGCAAGAGCAATTGGCGCTGCTTGAGGTGGCCTCGGGCGAGACACCGGCCGCGATTGAACGCCTTCAGTCCATCCTGACGGATGCAGAAGTGCGCGCCGATCTGCAACAGCGCGCCTTGCAGTTGATCGTGGCGCTTGGCGGCGTTCCGGAAATCGAAAACATGGCGCAACCGATCAATTGATCGACAGCCGTTTTTCGCATTAGAAATACGGCACACAGGTTTTAGAAAAGCGAGCAGCACATGGCACCACGGATGGCAGCACCGGCGACCCCCTATCGCGCAAAGCGTATGTGGCACATTGGGCTGGTGGCGGTTTTGGCCCTTGCCGGCTGTTCCGAGCCGGAAACCATTCTGGTCGGCAAACGCGAAAATATCCGCTCCCAAACCGAGGCCGGCGCCACAGCGGGCATCGCGGTCGCCGCCCCGGAAAACCAAAGCAAAGCCATCACCTTGCCGCGCCCGGTGGTGAATGTGGATTGGGTGCAGGGCATCGGCACCCCGGCCAGCCGCACCGCGCATCCGCAGTTGGCGCAGGATCTTTCCATCGCCTGGAGCGCGGACATCGGCGCCGGCGACAGCCGCCGCCAGCGGATCACGGCCAACCCGGTGGTCAGCGATGGCCGCATCTTTACATTGGATGCCGCCACCACAGTCAGCGCCTTAGGCGATGATGGCACAGTCTTGTGGCAGGTCGATATCAAACCCGCCCGCGACAATTCAGGCGAGGCAACGGGCGGCGGTCTGGCGGTGGCGCAAGGCACGCTTTATGTTGCGCATGGCTATGGCATGTTGGTGGCGCTGGATGTGAAAACCGGCGCCGAGAAATGGCGTCAGGCGTTGGGGGGCACCGGATCGGGGGCGCCGGCTGTGTCGGGCGGGATCGTCTATGTGACGGCGGGCGATGACACCGGTTGGGCGATTGATGGCGCCAATGGCCGGGTGCTGTGGCAAACCACGGCGCCGGCGAATGTGAACAATGTTCTGGGCGCTCCGGCCCCGGCGGTGTCACGCAACTTTGCGATTTTTGGGTTTGGATCAGGCGATGTCCACGCGATCTTTCGCCGTGGCGGCTTGCGGCGCTGGGGCACCGCAGTTGTCGGCGAACGCGAGGGGCGGGCGCTGGCCAAGGTGGGGGATCTGACCGGGGCGCCGGTCGTGGATGGCAATACCGCCTTTGTCGGCAATCAATCAGGGCGCTTGGTGGCGCTGGATCTGGGGCTTGGGGCGCGGCTGTGGACCGCAGCCGAGGGCACAACCGGGCCGGTATTCCCGGTGGGCGGCAGTGTGTTCGCCGTGTCGGATCAGAACGCTTTGCTGCGGCTGGATGCCAAGACCGGGGCGCGCATCTGGGCCCAGCCGTTGCCGCATTTCGTCAAGGACCGCCCGCGCAAACGGTCAGAGGTTTTTGTGAACTATGGTCCGATCTTGGCCGGTGGGCTGATCTATGTCGCCTCAAGCGATGGGGCTTTGCGCGCGTTTGATCCCGTGGATGGAACCTTGGCGCATCAAACCGCCTTGCCGCGCGGCGCCAGCACGGCGCCTGTCGTGGCAAATGGCACGCTTTATCTGGTCACGACAGCGGGTCAATTGCTTGCCTTGCGTTGACCCCCTTTTCGTTTGCAGGTCTTTGGGGTAAAGCCCAAGGCTTATCCCCGGCTTTTGGAGCCTTTGACCATGTCTTTCACCCTTGCGATCGTCGGACGGCCCAATGTGGGCAAGTCCACGCTGTTTAATCGTCTTGTCGGCAAACGGCTTGCGCTGGTCGATGATCAGCCCGGCGTCACCCGCGATCTGCGCGAAGGGGCGGCGCGGCTGGCCGATCTGCGCTTTACGGTGATTGACACCGCAGGCCTGGAAGAGGTGACAGACGACAGCCTTCAGGGCCGGATGCGCCGCCTGACCGAACGAGCGGTGGATATGGCGGATATATGTCTGTTCATGGTGGATGCGCGCACTGGCATCACCCCGTCGGATCTGGTTTTTGCCGATATCCTGCGCAAACGCTCTGCGCATGTGATTTTGGCGGCGAACAAAGCCGAAGGCAATGCTGCGGATGCCGGGGTGATCGAAGCCTATTCGCTTGGGCTGGGGGAACCTATCCGCTTGTCGGGGGAACATGGCGAAGGGCTGAATGATCTTTATTCGCAATTGATGCCATTGGCCGATCAATTTGCGGCGCGTGCTGCCGAGGATGCACCAGAAATCGACGTCACCCTGGACGAAGATCTGGGCGATATGGAACAAGCCACGCCGGTTCCGACCAACGCCAAGCCGTTGCAGGTGGCGGTTGTTGGGCGACCCAATGCCGGAAAATCCACCCTGATCAACAAGATATTGGGCGAAGAGCGTCTGTTGACCGGCCCCGAGGCAGGAATCACCCGCGATGCCATATCGTTGCGGATGGAATGGGATGGGGTGCCGATGCGCATCTTTGACACCGCCGGAATGCGCAAAAAGGCCAAGGTTCAGGAAAAGCTGGAAAAGCTGTCGGTCAGCGATGGGCTGCGGGCGGTTAAATTCGCCGAGGTCGTGGTGGTGCTTTTGGATGCGGCCATTCCGTTTGAACAACAAGACCTGCGTATCGCCGATCTGGCCGAACGCGAAGGGCGCGCCGTTGTGGTTGCGGTCAACAAATGGGACATTGAAGACGAAAAACAGGCCAAACTGAAAGACCTGCGCGAAAGCTTTGAACGGCTGTTGCCGCAGTTGCGCGGGGCGCCTCTGGTCACGGTCAGCGCCAAAACCGGCCGCGGTCTGGACCGGCTGCATGGGGCAATCATGCGGGCCTATGATGTGTGGAACCGCCGGGTGACGACGGCGCAGCTGAACCGCTGGCTGACCGGCATGGTCGAGGCCCATCCACCCCCCGCGCCGCAGGGCAAGCGCATCAAACTGCGCTATATGACCCAGGCCAAGACCCGGCCGCCGGGCTTTGTGGTGATGTGTTCGCATCCCGACAAAGTGCCTGACAGCTATAGCCGGTATTTGGTGAACGGTCTGCGGGTCGATTTTGATATGCCCGGCACGCCCATTCGTCTGTGGATGCGGGGCCAAAATGACGCCAACCCCTATAAGGGGCGCAAAAAGGCCGGCCCAAGCAAGCTGCGCAAGCACACCGAGGGCCGGCGCAAAGACTGATTGGCAAGCCCCGCAGGTTCAAGAATTTGAAGATTTACATTCGCCAATAACACGTTAGGGTTGTGTTGTTGGCGAGTGTGTATTTTCAAAGGTGACCAGTTGGGCGTCATAGCGATATTTTGTGACGGGACTTGGAACAGCCCGACCATTTCAATCCCCACCCATGTGTATCAGCTGTATCAGGCCTGCGACCAAAGCCCTGATCACAAAGCGCTTTATTTTGAAGGGGTTGGCGCCTCAAGCAAGGTCACGGGGTTTTGGCGCAAGCTGCTGCACAAAATGGGCGGCGGTGCCTTTGGCTGGGGGCTGAATGCCAACATAAAAGAGGCCTATCAGGCGCTGTGCCAGAATTACCAGCCGGGTGACAAGATCATGATTTTCGGCTTTTCGCGCGGGGCTTACACGGCGCGGTCGCTGGCTGGGATGATCCGAAAATGCGGCATATTGGATACCCCAAGCCGGCGCATGGTCAACCAAGCGTTCCGGCTGTATCGCACGGCAGGAAAGCAAAACGCCCCGGATCAAGACCATGTCTGGGCGGCGCGGCGCAAACTGTCGCCGAATTTTGCCACCTCGGCTTATGATGTGCAAAAGCGCGGCGATGGCTCGCATTTGGTGCGGGTGGGGTATCTGGGCATTTGGGACACCGTCGGCGCCCTTGGCATACCAGAGCCGCTTTTCGGCCCGCTTGCGGCGCTTTGGAATGGGCGCTATCGGTTTCACGACACCCAGCTAAGCGGCATGGTCGAGGCCGCGCGCCATGCGGTGGCAATTGACGAACGGCGGGTGTTTTTTGTGCCCAGCCTGTGGGACAACCTGGACCCCGGTCCGGGCGGTCCGGGGTTGAACAGGGGCGATCACAGCCCCAATCGCCCCTATCAGCAGATGTGGTTTGTCGGGGATCACAGCATCGTTGGCGGATCGGCCGAGGCGCGCGGGCTGACCGCCTTTTCGCTGGCTTGGGTGCTTGAGGGGGCGCAACGTCTGGGCCTGCGGGTGGAAACCCCAGATCGGTTGGGGGATCTGGTTGGGGATGCGGGGATCATTGCGCCTGAAATTGACGATCCCAGTGTTGTCTATCGCATCGCCGGCAGCTTGCTGCAATGGCGCAGCGGGCCGGCCCAGGACCGTGATATGCACCCCAGCGCCCGCGACCGGGTGACACGCGATCCGCGCTATCGGCCGGAAAGCCTGCGCAAGATATTGGGCGATCTTTTTTAGGCCGGCCAACTTGCGGCTTGCCGGACGCGGCGCCCTTGCGTAAAGCCAAGGGCATGAATGATCTTGACCCCGATGAAATCCTTGCAACTGTTTCTGCCTCTTATGGGCGGCGTGTTTTGGGCATTGCCTGTCTGGTATTGCTGGGGGGGCTGGTTCTGTATCTGGCGGTGACAACCACACCGGCGCTGATATGGCGGTTGTTCTTGTTGGGGCTTGGCGCCGGCTTTTTGGGCATCGCCGACATGATGCGGCGCAGCACCGCGCTGGTGCTTGAACTGACTGAAACGCAGTTGCGCGAACGCGGTGGCCAGGTTTTGGCCCGGATCGAAGATATCCAAAGCATTGACCGCGGCTTTTTCGCGTTCAAACCGTCGAACGGGTTCTTGCTGCGTCTGGCATATACAGCCCCGCGCCAGTGGCGTCCGGGGTTGTGGTGGCGGATGGGGCGGCGCATCGGCGTTGGTGGCATGACACCGGCCAGCGCCACCAAAAATATGTCCGAGATGATCGCGATCCTGATCGCCAAACGCGCGGGTTAACTGCCCGAGGGCACGTCCTCCCACAGCACGCGCGGCGCATATCTGGGGCGGGTAAAAACAAAGTTGTGGATTTGCGACAGGGTCAGCCCGGTGTTGAACGGCGGGTCATAGTCGCTCCAGGTTTCGACGACCATCACCCGTTCATTGTCGGGCATCACCGGCAGTTGATCGGCCCACTCTTGCACCATTGGGTCTTCGGCGGCGGTGGCGGCGCCAAGGGCCTGCGACCAATCCTGGGCATAGCTGTCGGTTTCTGCGTCATACCGCACCGAGGTCACGCGCATTGACGACACGGTTTGGCCCCGCGTCAGCGTATCGAAAAGGTCGCGCGTCCCGGATAAGAACGCGGCATCCAGGGGGGTGGTCTGACGCGAAATCAGATCGCCAATGGTGAAGGCCGCCTTTTGGTTGATGGCATATTGCCGATAGGCATCAAAGATGGCGAACATCGACAGATAGGCCCAGAACAAGATCGGCAGGACGATCACCGCCTCGATGGCGATATTGCCGGCCTCGTCCCGGAAAAACTGACGCAGCGGATGACGGATCATGTCGACGGCTCCTGTACGAATGCGGCCATCGACACCATGCGGGCCTTGCCGGCGCCATCTTTGCTGAAGGCAAAGCCAAGACCGGTGGTGGGAAAGACCGGATCGAATTTCACGCAGGCGCGCAGGATCATCAGCTGGTGATCGTCGCCCGGCACAAAGCTGCGCAATGGGGCCACCGGTTCCGAGACATCGACGCAATCTGCCCCCTCGGGAAGGCCGGCAAACCCACGCGGATCAACCGGCTGCATCTCAAGGCGCAGGGTGTTTTCGCAATCTGCCAGAAATCCGGCGTTGTCACAAATCATGGTCTTCAGCGCGGCATGTTGGGGCATATCGCCGGTGGTCAGGCGAATGGTGCGCACCGTCATATCCAGTCCGCGATCCAGAAACATCTGGCGCATCGAATAAACGCCCATCTCGACCGAGGTCAGGAACACCGTAAAGATCAGCGGTACCAGCAGGGCGAATTCGACCATCATCTGGCCATCATCGGCCTTGGCAAATCGGGAAAGAAGACGCGATCGGGTCATTGGGTCAGCCTCAGTTGGTTGATCTGCCGGGCGATGGCCTGAAACGCCTCGGACAGTTCAATCCCTTCGACCCGGAAAAAGTGGCTGGGCGAGGATGCACAGTTCTGCATCGTGTCTGCCCCGTGGTCGGTTGTTTCAAAACCGATGGCCCAGATTACGATGCCCTGTGCCTTGGCGGCGTCGCAGATGTCGTCCAAAAGGCCATCGCCGTGTGATGCGGTGTATTTCTGCCAATAGTAGTAGGGCCGGTTATAATAAGAGACGTAATTATAAAGATACCATTGGAAGTTATAGTTGTTCCAATGCACATATTCGCTGCTTGAATTATAAGCCCAGCTTGAAATCCGGCTTGAGTTGCTGTTCTGCCCGTCGGTCATCAAAATCACGGTTTTCAGGGTTTCACTGTCGTCATAGGCGACCGGGCGATCGGCGAATGTGGCATCGACCACCGCGCCCGAGACCAAGGCATTGGTGATGGTGTTGAACGCCGGATCCAGCATCGCCACGGCCCATTTCATCCCCAAAAAGATCGAGGTTCCGGCCCGTGGGCGCAATTGGTCGATCTGGTCTTTCAGGGCCTGGGCGTCCTGGCTGATGGGGGTGATCCGCTCAAAGCTTTCGCGCGGGCAAACGGTGTCATAGCGGGTGTTTTGCTGCGATCCGGACTGAATCGAATAGGTGTTCCACTGAAAATGCTGCATCTGGCTATAGGTCGCCGACAGATCAAGCGCGCTGGCGCCAAAGTGGCTGTCGGGAAATTCCACGCAATGCGAATAGTTGTGATAATGGTTTGTGTTCAGTTGGTTATAGATGTTCGGCCCGGCATTTACATGTTCCGAATATGGCACAAGGCTAAGCGAGACAAGGTCCTGGGTCTCGGGGCGGATGACCGTATCGACAAAGGTGTTCGCCGCATCGCGCAGATTGGCCATCTTGTCGCCATATTTCATTGAGCCGGAAATATCCAAAACCACCGAAATCTCGACCTTGGAAACGCGCTCTTCGGCGCTGCCTTGGGCGGGAACGGGCAGGGAATTCACGCCGACCATGCTCATGAATTGTGTGGGGCTTTGGCTGTTGGCATCGGCGACGACAGTGCGGAAATTCAACCCTTCGGTCACGGTGACGCCGCTTAGATAGCTGGCCAGCCCGACCTTGTTAAAGTAATCGGCGACAACGGCGGCCGGGTCCAGGGTTTGATCCAGATCGGCGGCCGCCAGCACGGCACGGTCCAGGGTGTTTTGCAGCCGGGTGCGTTCCATTTCATTGCGCATCAGGTCAACGCCGATACCGCTGACCATCAACATCATCAGCAACATCATGATGGCAAAGATGGTGATCACACCGCCTTCGTCCCGGTGAAAGATGCGGATTTTGCCAAGGAAACGGACATGAAGTCTTGGATTGGCCATCAGCGCTGCCCCCTTTGAATGCAGCACCGGTGGTGATGGCTGGGAAATATGTTCTAAATCTGGCGCAATCTGGACGGGGGTCGGGGAAAACCTGTCAAATTTACGATCAAACTGTCCTTGATCCTCATGATTACCTGTGTCAGCTTGTCGCAGTATATTGTAATAACTGCCTAATATTCATGACCCCAGGCAGCGCGCCAGCGGCACATTCCAACCAGGAGAAAACCCCCGTGAACCAGCCGATAAAAGAGCCAAGCTTTCGCGAAAGCGTTGATCAGATGTTCAACCGGGCCGTCAGCCTGATGGATTTGTCGCCAGGTCTTGAGGAAAAGATACGCGTGTGCAACGCCACCTATACCGTGCGCTTTGGGGTGCGTTTGCGGGGCAAGATCCACACCTTTACCGGATATCGTTCGGTGCATTCCGAACATATGGAACCGGTCAAGGGCGGCATTCGGTATTCCATGGGGGTCAACCAGGACGAGGTCGAGGCGCTTGCCGCGCTGATGACCTATAAATGTGCCCTGGTTGAGGCCCCCTTCGGGGGATCCAAGGGCGGTTTGTGCATAGATCCGCGTGAATATGATGAACACGAGCTGGAGCAGATCACCCGCCGCTTTGCGTATGAGCTGATCAAGCGCGATTTGATCAACCCGTCGCAGAACGTGCCGGCCCCCGATATGGGCACCGGCGAACGCGAGATGGCGTGGATCGCCGATCAATATAAACGCATCCACACCACCGACATCAACGGCAATGCCTGTGTCACGGGCAAGCCGCTGAATGCCGGGGGTATCTCGGGCCGGGTCGAGGCGACGGGCCGCGGCGTGCAATTTGCGCTCCGGGCGTTTTTCCGCGACAGCGAAGGCGTTAAAAAGGCCGGGTTGACCGGCGATCTGGATGGCAAACGCGTAATCGTTCAGGGGCTTGGCAATGTGGGGTATCATGCGGCCAAGTTCTTGTCAGAGGAAGACGGCTGCAAGGTCATTGGTATCATCGAACATGACGGCGCGCTTTATAATCCTGCCGGATTGGAAGTCGAAAAAATTCGCGCCTGGATCGGCAAGCATGGCGGGATTTCTGGCTATTCCGATTCCCATCACGTCGACAAGGGCGCCAGTGTTCTGGAAGAGCCATGCGATATCTTGATCCCCGCCGCGATGGAGGGGGTGATCAACCTGAACAACGCCGATCGTATCAAGGCAAATCTGATCATCGAGGCGGCGAACGGGCCGGTGACGGCCGGGGCCGATCAGGTGCTGCGCGAAAAGGGCGTGGTGATTATTCCCGATATGTATGCCAATGCCGGCGGCGTGACCGTCAGCTATTTTGAGTGGGTCAAGAACCTGAGCCATATCCGCTTTGGCCGGATGCAACGCCGCCAGGAAGAATCGCGCCATCAGCTGTTGATCAACGAGCTGGAGCGCCTGTCCAAGGACAAGGAGCTGGGCTGGACCCTAAGCCCCGGTTTCAAGGATAAATATCTGCGCGGCGCGGACGAGCTTGAGCTGGTGCGTTCAGGCTTGGATGACACGATGCGCATCGCCTATCAGTCGATGGCCGATGTCTGGCACGGGCGCGATGATGTGGATGATCTGCGCACGGCGGCCTATCTGGTGGCAATCGGCAAAGTGGCCGCCAGCTATCGCGCCAAGGGGCTTTAGGGCCGGGCCCCGCCACAGAGGGCAAGAAAATCTGAAAACGACGCCACCATGTCGAATTCGGCGTTTGCATGGGCCGGCCGGGTTGATACCAGTGGCAGGGCAGGGCCGCCGCGCCCTGTCATCTGTCAAGGAGAGATCATGCGGTTTTCAGGGCTGCGCGTGTTGCGCGAGGGATTGACCGGAAACAAGGGCTGGCGGCCCCATTGGCGCGATCCGGCGCCAAAGGCCGAATATGATGCGCTGATCATTGGTGGCGGCGGGCACGGGCTTGCCACCGCCTATTACCTGGCCAAGCGATATGGGATGACCAACATCGCGGTTCTGGAAAAGGGTTATATCGGCGGCGGCAATGTGGGGCGCAACACCACGATCGTGCGGGCCAACTATTTCTTGCAGGGCAATTCCGAATTTTACAGCCACTCTCTGAAGCTGTGGGAAGGGCTTGAGCAGGATCTGAATTACAACGTCATGCATTCCCAGCGCGGTCTGATCAACCTGTTCCATTCCGATGGGCAGCGCGATGCCTTTGTGCGGCGCGGCAATGCGATGATCAATCAGGGCGATGATGCGATCTTGCTGGATCGCGAGGGCGTGCGGGCGCATTTGCCCTATCTTGATTTCGAAAACACGCGGTTTCCGATTTATGGTGGGCTTTTGCATCCGCGCGGCGGCACGGCGCGCCACGATGCGGTGGCCTGGGGGTTTGCACGGGGCGCGGATCTGCGCGGCGTGGATATTATTCAGAACTGCGAAGTTACGGGCATTGATATCGAAAATGGCGCAGTCATCGGGGTGCAAACCACGCGCGGCGCCATTCGGGCAAAAAAGGTCGGGATCGCCGCCGCCGGACGGTCCGGGCAGGTCGCGGCGATGGCCGGGATGCGCCTGCCGATCGAAAGCCATGTGCTTCAGGCCTTTGTGACCGAGGGACTTAAACCCTGTATCGACCATGTGGTCAGCTTTGGCATGGGGCATTTTTATATCAGCCAGTCGGACAAGGGCGGGCTGGTGTTTGGCGGTGATCTGGATTTCTATGCGTCTTATGCCAGCCGGGGAAATCTGCCGATGGTGGAGCACGTTATGGAAGCGGGCATGACCTTGATGCCGATGATTGGCAAGGCCAAGGTATTGCGCAGCTGGGGGGGCATCATGGATATGACCCCGGATGGATCGCCGATCATTGACCGCACTGGTGTTGACGGTTTGTTCATCGACTGCGGCTGGTGCTATGGCGGCTTTAAGGCGGTGCCGGCGTCCGGGGATTGTTTTGCCCATTTGATCGCGACGGATCAGCCCCATGTTGCGGCGGAAAAGTTCCGTCTGGACCGGTTCCGCACCGGGGTTGGGATTATGGATGAAGAGGGCACCGGCTCTCAGCACAACCTGCATTAGAGGCGCGCGATGGGTGCCTCCGGCGGGGATATTTTTGAACAAAAGAACGATGGGGCGCGCGGCGCCTTGAGGGGGAAGCGATGAGATTGGCCTGTCCGATTTGCGGAACGCGCGACCGGCGCGAGTTTTATTACAAAGGCGATGCGGTGGCCTTGGCGCGGCCGGATCCAGATGCCGGGGCGGCGGCCTGGGATAGCTATGTGCATCTGCGTGATAACCCGGCGGGACAGGTGCGGGATTTGTGGCATCACGAGGCCGGTTGCGGGGCCTGGGTGGTGGTGACACGCGATACGGTGAGCCATGCGGTGTTGGATGTTGCTTTGGCGCGGCCAGAGGCGGGGGGCGTGCAATGAGGTTGCAAAACGGCGGTATGGTGGATCGCAGCAAGGTGATCCGGTTCAGTTTTGATGGGGTGCCGGTTGAAGGGTTTGCGGGGGATACTGTGGCCTCGGCCTTGTTGGGGCGTGGGCAGCGGTTGATCGGGCGGTCGTTCAAGTATCACCGTCCGCGCGGGGTGTTATCGGCCGGATCCGAAGAACCAAATGCCCTGGTGACGGTGGGGCGCGGCGCGGCGCAAGAGCCAAACGTGCGGGCCACTGTGCAGGAGATATCCGAAGGGCTGGAGGTGTTCAGCCAGAACGCCTGGCCATCGCTGAAGCGCGACGTTCTGAGCGTAAATGACCGGTTGTGGCCGTTTTTGGGGGCAGGGTTTTATTACAAGACTTTCATGTGGCCCCGTGCCTTTTGGGAGAAAATCTATGAGCCGGTGATCCGGCGGGCGGCGGGCCTTGGCGGGTTGAGCGGCGCGGCGCCCGATGAACGATACCAAAAAGCCTTTGCCTATTGTGATGTGTTGGTGATTGGCGCCGGGCCGTCTGGGTTGATGGCGGCCAAATTGGCAGCCCTGGCCGGGGCTGATGTGATTTTGGCAGATGAGGACAGCCAGCCCGGTGGCCGGTTGAACGCGGAGCGCCTTGAGATCGGCGGCCAGACCGGGGCCGCTTGGGGGCAGGCTGTGTTGGCCGAGCTGCGCGCCATGCCAAATGTTCGGGTGATGACCCGCACCACGGTGACCGGCGCCTATGATCAGGGCACCTATGGCGCGCTTGAGCGCAAACCCGCGGGCAGCCCCGCGCAGGAGGTTTTCTGGCGCATTGTTGCCAAGCGGGCGATATTGGCGGCCGGCGCGATTGAGCGTTCGATCGCCTTTGCGGACAACGACCGGCCGGGTGTGATGACGGCGGGGGCCTTGCGCGCCTATGTCAACCGCTGGGCCGTCAGCCCGGCCCCGCGCGTGGCGATTTTTGGCAACAATGACGACGCCCATAAGACGGCGCAGGATCTGGTGGCCGCCGGGGTGCAGGTTGTGGCGGTGATCGACAGCCGCCCCGATGCCAAGGTGCCCGCCGGCCCCTATGAGGTATTGACCGGCGCGGTGGTTGAAGGATCGGCCGGGCGCCTGGGGCTGACATCCATCACCGTGCGCCATCAGGGGCGCGCGCGCAAGATCGCCGTGGGCTGTCTGGCGGTTTCAGGCGGCTGGAATCCCAGCGTGCATTTGACCTGTCACATGAATGGGCGACCCACCTGGCGCGCCGATATCGCCAGTTTCGTTCCAACGCCGGGGGCCATTCCGGGATTGACGGCGGTGGGGGCCTGTAACGGTGCCTTTTCCACAGCCGCCTGCCTGCGCGAGGCCGTGGCCGCAACGCGCGAGGCGCTGGCCAAGATCGGGCTTGAGGCGCCGCAGCTGGAAATACCCAGCGCCGAGGATGCGCCCTATCGGATTGATCCGCTTTGGGCGGTTCCGGGCAAGGGCCGTGCCTGGCTTGATTTTCAGAACGATGTGACGGTCAAGGATGTCAAACAGGCGGCGACCGAGAACTTTCGCTCGGTCGAGCATATGAAGCGCTATACCACCCAAGGGATGGCGACTGATCAGGGGAAAAATTCGAACGTGGCGGCGCTGGCGGTCCTGGCCGATGCGACCGGGCGCGGCATTCCCGAAACCGGCACGACCACCTTTCGCCCACCCTATAGCCCGGTGTCGATTGCCGCCATGGGCGCCGGTGGGCAGGGCATGGGCTTTGCCCCGCAGCGGTTTACCACATCCCATGCCGCCAGCCTGGCGGCAGGGGCGCCAATGATCGAAGCCGGCCTGTGGTATCGCCCCAGCTTTTTCCCCCGCGCGGGGGAAACAACCTGGCGACAGTCCTGCGACCGCGAGGTTGGCTTTGTGCGCAACACGGTGGGCATTTGCGACGTATCGACCTTGGGCAAGATTGATATTCAGGGGCCAGATGCAGGGGCGTTTCTGGATTTGGTCTATACCAATATGTTTTCCACGCTCAAGCAAGGCCGGGTGCGCTATGGGTTGATGCTGCGCGAAGATGGTTATGTCATGGATGATGGCACCACCGCGCGGCTTGGTCCGCAGCATTATGTGATGACCACAACCACCGCCGCCGCAGGCGAGGTGATGCGGCATCTGGACTTTGTCAGCCAATGTTTGCGGCCTGATCTGGATGTGCGTTACACATCGGTCACCGAACAATGGGCGCAATTTGCCGTGGCCGGTCCCAAATCGCGGGATTTGCTGAACCAATTGTTAGAGACGCCGATCGACAATGAAACCTGGCCCTTTATGTCCTGCGGTGCCATCCGTATTGGCGGCGTCGAGGGGCGGTTGTTTCGGATCTCCTTCTCGGGCGAGCACGCCTATGAGGTCGCGGTGCCGGCGCGCTTTGGCGCCAGCCTGTTTTCGCATCTGGTCGAGATGGCCAAGCAACACGGTGGCGGCGCCTATGGGATGGAGGCGCTGAATGTGCTGCGCATCGAAAAGGGCCATATCACCCATGCGGAAATCCATGGGCGCACCACAGCCTTTGATTGTGGCTTTGAAAAAATGGTCAGCGCCAAAAAGGATTGCATCGGCAAAACCATGTCGCAGCGACCAGGATTGCTTGATCCGATGCGCGAACGGTTCATTGGGCTGCGTCCGGTGGCAGCGACGGGCAAGATCACCGCAGGGGCGCATTTGTTCAACCCCGGCGATCCGGCCCAGCGTGCTTTTGATCAGGGCTATGTGACCTCGGTCGCGTTTTCGCCTGATCTGGGCCATGATATCGGTTTGGCGTTTGTAAAGAACGGCCCGGCACGGATCGGAGAGACACTGCGCCTAGTCGATCATTTGCGCGGCGTTGAGACCCAGGTGCAGATTTGCGATCCGGTATTTATTGACCCCGAAGGAGGACGCACCCGTGGTTGATCTGATGGCAGCAGGCCCGGCGCAGGGCATCCTTCCGCTTGATGTTGCAGGGTTTTCCATCCGCGCGGCCGATGTGGGGCACCTGACCCATGTGGCGCCCTTTGCCGGGCAGGCGGCGGCGCTGGATGGGGCGCTGCGGGCGGCGCATGGTCTGGGCTGGCCCGCCCCAAACCGCAGTCTTGACGCGGCGCCGGGCCGGATCATCTGGTTTGGCCGCGAGGCGGCGATGTTGATCGGCCCGGCCCCCGGTGCCGCATTGGCCGATCATGCGGCGCTGGCCGATCAATCGGATGCTTGGGCGGCAATCGAAGTCCAAGGCGCCGGGATCGAAGATGTGCTGGCCCGGCTGGTGCCGGTCGATACGCGCCTTGCCAGCTTTGGTCAGGGCCATACGCTGCGCAGCCAGATTCAGCATATGAACGGTTCAATCACACGTCTTGGCCCAGATCGAGTGCTGTTCTTGGTATTCCGATCCATGGCGGCCACCTTGGTGCATGACCTGCAAGAGGCAATCTTGGGGCTTGGCTAGGCGCGGTGCCGGGCCTGCCTGATACACCCACGGCTTGCGAATGATTTGCCGGCGGTTGGGCACTGGACTTTGCCCGGCCCAGAACAGATATACTAGGGTATGAGCCTGCCACCCGGATTTTTGGACGAATTGCGCACAAGGTCGAGCCTGTCTCAGGTTGTCGGGCGCAAAGTGATGTGGGATGCGCGCAAATCCAATCAGGCCAAGGGTGATATGTGGGCCCCGTGCCCGTTCCATCAGGAAAAATCCGCCAGCTTTCACGTCGATGACCGCAAAGGGTATTACTATTGTTTTGGCTGTCACGCCAAGGGCGATGCAATTTCCTTTGTGCGTGAAACCGAGAACGTCGGCTTTATGGAGGCCGTGGAAATTCTGGCCCGCGAGGCCGGGATGCCGGTGCCCAAACAAGACCCACAAGCCCAGCAAAAGGCCGATCTGCGCAGCCAACTGGCCGAGGTAATGGAGCAGGCGGTGCAGTTTTTCCGCTTGCAATTGGCCACCGGCGCGGCAGGGGCGGCGCGGGCCTATCTGGCAAAGCGCGGGCTGGACGAAGCGGCGATTGACCGCTGGGAACTGGGCTTTGCCCCGGACAGCTGGCAGGGGCTGTGGGATCATCTGCGTTCCAAATCGGTGCCCGAGGATTTGATTTTAGGCGCCGGGCTGGCCAAAGCGTCGACGCGCGGCGGCAAACCCTATGATACCTTTCGCGGGCGGATCATTTACCCCATCCGCGATGCGCGGGGGCGGGCGATTGCCTTTGGCGGGCGGGCGATGGACCCGGCCGACAAGGCCAAATACCTTAATTCGCCTGAAACCGCGCTTTTTGACAAGGGGCGCAGCCTGTATAACCACGGGCCGGCACGCGCCGCCGCAGGGCAGGGGCAGCCGCTGATCGTGGCCGAAGGCTATATGGACGTGATCGCCTTGCAACAGGCCGGATTTGGCGCGGCGGTTGCGCCGCTTGGCACCGCCGTTACCGAACATCAGCTGCGGATGCTGTGGCGCATCGCGCCCGAGCCGATTATCGCGCTGGATGGGGATCGGGCCGGTTTGGGCGCGGCAATGCGGTTGATTGATCTGGCGCTGCCGTTGGTCGAGGCGGGCCAATCGCTGCGGTTTGCGATCATGCCCGAAGGGCAAGACCCCGATGACCTGCTGCGGGCAGGGGGGGCGCCTGCGCTACAAAAGCTGTTGGATCAGGCCATGCCGATGGTGCGTCTGCTGTGGCAGCGCGAAACCGAAGGCCGGGTGTTTGACAGCCCCGAACGCAAGGCGGCGCTGGACAAGGCGCTGCGCGACAAGATCAAGCTGATCCAGGATCCGTCGATCCGTGCCCATTATGGCCAGGAAATCAAAGACCTGCGCTGGCAACTGTTTCGACCCAAATCGGGTGCGCGTCGCGGTGCGGGCCGCAAATGGGATGACAAGGGCGCGCCGGTGCAGACAACCAAGGCATCGGTTCTGGCGCTGGCGCGCGATGACATGCAGCTGCGCGAGGCGGCGATTTTGGCAATTGTCGCGACCCATCCCGCCTTGATCGAATCCATGGAATCGGGGCTTGAGCGGATGGAATGTCGCGACCCGGATCTGGCGCATTTACGATCGGTGCTGCTGGCGCATGTGGGGCAATCGGCCGACAAGATTGCAGCGGCGGCGGGGCCATCGGCCCTTGCGGCTTTGCTGGCGCAAAATCACATCGCGGTCATCCCGTGTATTCGCGCGCCGGGCAACCTGGAAAAAGCCCGCCTGACCGTGACCGAAGAGCTGGCGAAACTGGCCAGCCAGCGCGGGCTGAGCGCCGAAATCGAGGACGCGGCGCTGGATCTGTCGGGGCAGGCCGACGAAGGCGTGACCTGGCGCCTGACCCAGGCGGCGCGGGCGGCGGATCTTGCTAAGCGCAGCGGCCAAGAAGACAAGGGCGATTTTGATCTGGGGGCCAATGGGGCGCGAATCAGTCGCGAGGAACGCGATGCGCTGGACGCGTTAATGGGAACGATTCGATTCGAGAAACCGGGCAGTTAACCAATTTTGAACGAGAACAGGGTGAAAAAGGCGTTGAATGGCTGGCCGAATCGGTAAAAGTCGGTAGATGATCCCTTACTGATTCGGTTCAAGCGAATCGTTTAGCCCTTCAAGGAGCAATAGATGGCCGCGAAAGACACAAACGACGACGCCAAGACCGACGATCAGGATAACGGCCATTCGCTTGACATGAGCCAAGCCGCCGTCAAGAAAATGATCAGCGAAGCCCGCGAAAAGGGCTATATCACCTATGATCAGCTGAACACCGTGCTGCCGCCCGATCAGGTCAGCTCGGAGCAGATCGAAGACGTGATGTCGATGTTGTCCGAGATGGGCATCAATATCATCGAGGACGAAGACGCCGAAGAAGAAGAGGCCAAAGGCTCGACCGAGCTGATGACCACCGGCGGGGCGCGTGAAATCACCCTGTCATCGGGCAGCGCCGAAAAGCTGGACCGGACAGATGATCCGGTGCGGATGTATCTGCGCGAAATGGGATCGGTTGAATTGCTGTCCCGCGAGGGCGAGATCGCCATCGCCAAGCGGATCGAGGCCGGGCGCAACACGATGATCGCCGGTCTGTGCGAAAGCCCGCTGACCTTTCAGGCGATTACCATCTGGCGCGACGAACTTTTGTCCGAAGACATCTTGCTGCGCGATGTGATCGACCTTGAGGCCACCTTTGGCAACCAGCTGGACGAGGACGAGGGCGTTGAACCCGTTGTGCCCGCCCCGGATGGCACCACCCAAAAGCCGACAGACAGCAACGAACAAGAGCTGGACGCCGATGGCAATCCGATTGCCAAAGACGACGATGACGACGACGACGAACAGGCCAACATGAGCCTGGCCGCCATGGAGGCCGCGCTCAAGCCGCAGGTGCTTGAGGCGCTTGATATTATCGCCGACGATTATGTCAAACTGTCTGAAATGCAGGACAGCCGGATTTCCGCCACCCTGAACGAAGACGGGTCGTTCTCGGATGCGGATGAGGCGCTGTATCAAAAGCTGCGGGCTGAAATCGTTTTGTTGGTCAATGACTTGCATCTGCATAACAACCGGATCGAGGCGCTGATTGATCAGCTTTATGGCATCAACCGCCGGATCATGCAGATTGACAGCTCGATGGTGAAACTGGCCGATCAGGCCCGGATCAACCGCCGGGAATTCATCGACGCCTATCGCGGTTACGAGCTGGACCCCAACTGGCTTGACCGGATGGCCGAGAAAAGCGGCCGTGGCTGGCAGATGTTTATCGAACGCTCGACCGAAAGCGTCGAGGCCCTGCGCACCGACATGGCACAGGTCGGGCAATATGTCGGGCTTGATATTTCTGAATTCCGCCGCATCGTGCAGCAGGTCCAGAAGGGTGAAAAAGAGGCCCGCCAAGCCAAAAAGGAAATGGTCGAGGCCAACCTGCGGCTGGTGATCTCGATTGCCAAGAAATACACGAACCGCGGTTTGCAATTCCTGGATCTGATTCAGGAAGGCAACATCGGCCTGATGAAGGCGGTGGATAAATTCGAATACCGGCGCGGCTATAAATTCAGCACCTATGCCACCTGGTGGATCCGTCAGGCGATCACCCGGTCCATCGCGGATCAGGCGCGCACCATCCGTATTCCGGTGCATATGATCGAAACCATCAACAAGCTGGTGCGCACGGGGCGCCAGATGCTGCATGAAATCGGCCGCGAACCGACGCCCGAGGAACTGGCCGAAAAACTGCAAATGCCATTGGAAAAGGTCCGCAAGGTGATGAAGATCGCCAAAGAGCCGATTTCGCTGGAAACCCCCATCGGCGACGAAGAGGACAGCCAGCTTGGCGATTTCATCGAGGACAAGAATGCCGTGCTGCCGCTGGACAGCGCCATTCAGGAAAACCTCAAGGAAACCACGACACGCGTATTGGCCAGCCTGACCCCGCGCGAAGAACGGGTGCTGCGGATGCGGTTCGGCATCGGTATGAACACCGATCACACGCTGGAAGAGGTGGGCCAACAATTCAGCGTAACGCGCGAACGGATCCGCCAGATCGAGGCCAAGGCGCTGCGCAAGCTCAAGCATCCAAGCCGCAGCCGCAAGCTGCGGTCGTTCCTCGATCAATAACCCGCCAAGATCGGGCGCAACAGGGCATCCGCCGTTTTTGGCGGGTGCTTTTTTGTTCCTTGCTTGACAAGACATCCTTGCTGGTGCATCAGGCGGCTTCGTGCTGCGCGTCCGTTCCGGGCGCGTGGTTTATATCAAGACACCCCAACGCGGGTGCGCTGTTCGAGGTGGCATTGGCCAAAACGCCCATCCGGGGACCACAGAACGCGGCAAAGTAAAGGAAAGACGCATGTTTGCGGTCCTCAAGACCGGCGGCAAGCAGTACAAAGTTCAATCCGGAGACATTCTTCGTGTTGAGAAACTGGCTGCTGACGCTGGCGAAACAGTACAATTCAACGACATCCTGATGCTGGGCGGTGAAACAACCGTTGTTGGCGCACCTTTCGTCAAAGACGCAGGGGTTCAGGCCGAGGTGGTCGATCAGATCAAAGGCGAAAAGGTTATCAATTTCGTCAAGCGCCGCCGGAAGCATTCGTCCAAGCGGACCAAGGGCCACCGTCAAAAGCTGACCTTGATCAAGGTCACTGACATTCTGGCCTCGGGCGCGGACAAGTCGGGCGTCAAAGCCGCCACCGGTTCGGTTTCCGCCGTTGCCGTTGCCGCCGCCGCCCCCAAGAAAGCTGCGCCAGCAAAAGCCGCTGCCACAGCAGATGCCGCGTCTGACGATCTGAAGAAACTGTCGGGTGTTGGCCCTGCGCTTGAGAAGAAACTGGTTGCGGCCGGTATCACCTCTTATGCGCAGATCGCAGGCTGGACCGAAGCGGACGTTGCGAAAATCGACGAAGAACTTTCGTTCAAGGGCAAGATCGAGCGTGAAGGCTGGATCGCACAGGCCCAAGATCTGATCAAAGGCTAAGGAGAGACCGATATGGCACATAAAAAAGCAGGCGGTTCATCCAGAAACGGTCGCGATTCAGCGGGCCGTCGTTTGGGCGTGAAACTTTATGGTGGTCAGGCTGCAATTCCTGGCAACATCATCGTGCGTCAGCGCGGCACCAAGTTTTGGCCAGGCGAAGGCGTTGGCATGGGCAAGGATCACACGATCTTTGCAACCGTTGACGGCGCTGTGACCTTCCACAAGGGTCTCAAAAACCGCACCTTTATTTCGGTTCTGCCAGTGGCGGAGGCCGCTGAATAAGCCGAACCCAAAGGTGGTGAAAATCAAAAGGGGATCGGTGATAAGCCGGTCCCCTTCTTCGTGTTTGACCTAAGGTAAACCCCCATGTCTGTCGCCGTGACCAGTTTTGCAATTTTCGCCGCTTCGCAGGTGGGCACGCCCGGCCCTGCGAATATGGCTTTGCTGACCACCGGTGCCCGGATCGGGTTTCGCCGGGCCATGCCGTTTATGTTGGGGGTCATGCTGGGAAAGCAGCTGATCATTTGGCCCATCGGGTTTGGCCTGATGGAGCTGGGCACCCAGTTCCCCGGCGTTTTTACCGCCCTAAAATACATATCGGCCGCTTATATTGTCTGGCTGGCCTGGCGGGTCACACAATTGCGCCTTGGCGCGGGCGGCGGCGATGTGGCGCCGGGGTTTTTGGCGGGGCTTATTGTGCATCCGCTAAACCCCAAGGCCTGGGCGATGATCGTTGGCGGTTTTACCGCTTTTGTGGCGCCTGGCACCTCCAGCCTGATGGCAACGGCCTCAATCGCAATAATTTTACTGCTATGTCAGGCGGTTTTACACCCATTATGGGTTTTGGCCGGCGATGGCATCGCACGGCGCCTTTCAGGAAGCCGATTTGAACCCTATCTGATGTGGACCCTTGCCGGATTAACCATTGCTTCGGTCCTTTTTGTATTATTCGCAGGAGCCTTTTAAGATGAATATTGCCCCTCAGCGCACACAACCCACCATCACAGCCGAGCGCTTTGTGCTTCGACCGCTGCGCAAATCCGATATGGGGTTGATTGAACTTTATGCCTCGGACCGGCGGGTCGCGCGGATGACCACCTCTATTCCCCATCCGCTGCCCCCCACCGCAACCGAGGCCTTTGTCATCCGTGCCATGGCCGAACCGCGCGAGGAAGACGTGTGGGCGATTGATGCCAGCGCCTCGGGCGGATCCGAGGTTATGGGATTGATTTCCTTGGAACATATTGCCGATGATCAAAGCGAGGTGGGCTATTGGATTGCGCCTGCCTTTTGGAACACCGGCCTGGCCTCCGAGGCGGTGCAGGCGCTGGTGCAGGCCAATCCGATGGGCAACAAGACGATGTTCGCGGCGGTGTTCCAGGATAACCCTGCCTCGGCGCGGGTGTTGACCCATTGCGGTTTCGAATATCTCGGCGACGCCGAGGTGTTTTGCGTGGCGCGCGATGCCTCGGTGCCGACCTGGACCTATAGTTTAAAGCTGGACCCGGCGACCAAGCAGCCGTAAAAGCCCCTCACTCATCGTAATTGCGCGTTTCTTGGTCGAAAAGGCTGTAAACCTTTTGCGGAAATGCCTAAGGGAAGCGTCATGAAATTTCTTGATCTGTGCAAAGTGTATATCCGTTCGGGCGCAGGGGGCGGCGGCTGCGTCAGCTTTCGGCGCGAAAAGTTTATCGAATATGGTGGGCCGGATGGCGGCGATGGCGGCAATGGCGGCACCGTCTGGGCCGAGGCCGTGGACGGTCTGAACACGCTGATTGATTTTCGCTATCAACAGCATTTCTTTGCCAGAAACGGTCAACCGGGCATGGGGCGTCAGCGCACCGGCAAAGACGGCGAAGATATTGTCTTGCGCGTGCCCGTGGGCACGGAAATCCTTGACGAAGATCAGGAAACCGTGATCGCCGATCTGACTGAGGTCGGGCAAAAAATTCAACTGGCGCGGGGCGGAAACGGCGGGTTTGGCAACCTGCATTTCAAATCCGCCACAAACCAGGCGCCGCGCCGGGCCAATCCGGGCCAAGATGGGGTCGAACGCACCCTTTGGTTGCGGCTCAAGCTGATCGCGGATGTCGGGCTTTTGGGCCTGCCCAATGCGGGCAAGTCAACCTTTTTGGCCGCGACATCGAATGCCCGCCCCAAGATCGCCGATTACCCGTTCACCACATTGCATCCCAACCTTGGCGTTGTCGGCATCGACAACACCGAATTCGTTGTGGCCGATATTCCCGGCCTGATCGAAGGCGCCTCCGAGGGGCGCGGGCTGGGCGATTTGTTCTTGGGCCATGTGGAACGCTGCGCGGTCTTGCTGCATCTGGTGGATGGCACGTCAGAAACCGTCGCCGAGGATTACCGCACCATTATCGGCGAGCTTGAGGCCTATGGCGGTGATCTGGCTGACAAACCACGCGTGACGGTGCTGAACAAGGTCGACGCGCTGGATGATGACGAACAGGCCCTGGCCCGTGCAGCCCTGGAAAAGGCATCGGGCGGGGCGGTGATGTTGATGTCGGGGGTTGCCAAGCTTGGCGTGCCCGAAGTGTTGCGCCATCTGCGCGGCCAGATCGACGATGATCGTCTGCGCCAGCGCCCCGCGCAGGAGGAAGCGCCTTGGCAGCCCTAAGCGCCGCAAAACGCATTGTGATCAAAATTGGCTCGGCTTTGCTGGTGGATCGCAGCACCGGCCAGTTGCGCAGCGATTGGCTGGCCTCGCTGGCTGCGGATGTGGCGTGGCTCAAATCTGCGGGGGCGGATGTGGTGCTGGTGTCCTCGGGGTCGATTGCCTTGGGGCGCGGGGTGCTTGGCCTGCCGATGGCAGAGCTCGCGCTTGAGCAGTCACAGGCCGCCGCAGCGGTGGGGCAGATCCGCCTGGCCCGCGCCTATGAGGAAGAGCTGGCCCCCCATGCGATCACCACCGCGCAGGTTCTGCTAACGCTGGAAGACAGCGCCGATCGCCGGCGATACCTGAACAGCCGCGCCACCCTGGAACAGCTTTTGTCGCTGGGCGTTGTGCCGATTGTCAACGAAAACGATACCGTGGCCACCGATGAAATCCGCTTTGGCGACAATGACCGTTTGGCGGCGCAGATTGCCGTGACGGTGGGCGCCGATCAGCTGATCTTGCTTTCGGATGTTGATGGGTTCTATTCGGCCAACCCGGCCCAGGATCCGGGCGCCACGCGGTTTGACACCATTCAGGCCATCACCCCGCAGATCGAAGCCATGGCCGGCGATGCCGGGTCCGGCCTGTCCAAGGGCGGCATGAAGACCAAGCTGATGGCAGCCAAAACAGCAACCCACGCCGGCTGTGCCATGGCCATCGCGGCCGGTTTCGGCATGAACCCGCTGCGCGCCATCGAAGGCGGCGCCAATGCCACATGGTTCATCGCACAAACCAACCCGCAAGACGCGCGCAAACGCTGGATCGCGGCGATGAAACCGCGCGGGACGGCGGTTCTGGATGCCGGGGCGGTGGCCGCGCTGCGCAAGGGCAAAAGCCTTTTGCCCGCCGGTGTCAGCGCCATCAAGGGCAATTTCCAGCGCGGCGATTCCATCGCGATCTGTGATACAGACGGCCATGTGCTGGGCCATGGGCTGACGCGCTATACGGCGGCGGAAACCAGATTGATCCAGGGGCGCAAATCTCATGAAATCGAAGCGCTGCTGGGGTATCCGGCCCGCGCGGCGCTGATCCACCGCGATGATATGGCGCTTTAACCCTTTGCAAAGGACCGCGACATGACCCAATCCGTTTCTGACCTCATGGCCGATATCGGCGCCCGCGCTCAGGCAGCGGCGGCCCAACTGGCAACCGCCAGCGCCGAACGCAAACATGCGGCGCTGATATCTGCGGCCGATGCGGTCTGGCGCACCCGCGATGCGATCCTTGCGGCCAACGCCCAGGATATGCAGGCCGCCACGGAAAAGGGCCTCAGCGCGGCGATGCTTGATCGTCTCAAGCTTGATACTGACCGGCTGCGCGGCATTATCGACGGCCTGCGCAGCGTCGCCGAACAGCCCGATCCCGTCGGTGAAATCATCGACGCCTGGACCCCGCCGAATGGCCTGGATATCCAGCGCGTGCGCACACCGCTGGGGGTGATCGGGGTGATCTACGAAAGCCGCCCCAATGTGACCGCCGATGCCGGGGCGCTGTGCCTCAAGGCGGGCAACGCGGTGATCCTGCGGGGCGGCTCCGAAAGCTTCCATACCTCGGCGGCGCTGCACCGTTGCCTGGTCCAGGGGTTGCAAGACGCCGCCCTGCCACCTGCGGCCATTCAGCTGGTGCCCACAACCGATCGCGCCGCCGTCCAAGAAATGCTGAAAATGGTCGGGGTGATTGATGTGATCGTGCCGCGCGGCGGCAAAGGGCTGGTCGCCCTGGTCCAGGACCAGGCGCGCGTGCCGGTCTTTGCCCACCTCGAAGGCATCGTGCATATCTATGTCGACGCCCAGGCCGACCCGGCCAAAGCCGTGCCCGTGGTGCTGAACGCCAAAACCCGGCGCAGCGGCATCTGCGGCGCTGCCGAATGTCTGTTGATCCACCAGGACGTGGCCGCCACCCTCGGGGTGCAGATCATCCAGGCCCTGACCGAGGCGGGCGTGCAGGTGCGCGCCGATGAAACGCTGGCCGACCTGACCGGCGCAACCCGCGCAACCGCCCAGGACTGGGGCTGCGAATACCTTGATATGATCATTGCGGCCAAAACCGTGACCGACACCCAGGACGCGATTGCCCATATCCGCCAATACGGATCGCAGCACACCGACTGCATCCTGACCGAAAACCCCCAGACTGCGGCCGCCTTCATGGCGCAACTGGATTCGGCCATCGTCATGCACAACGCCTCGACCCAATTCGCTGACGGGGGGGAATTCGGCATGGGGGCGGAAATCGGCATCGCCACGGGCAAACTGCACGCCCGCGGCCCTGTCGGGGCCCGCCAACTCACCAGCTTCAAATACCTCGTGCGCGGCAACGGCACCCTGCGCAGCTGATACCGCCGCCGCTGATTTCCACACAGGGCGCCGGCTTCTTTTGTTCTAAAATATCCCCGCCGGAGGCTCCGACCCCCTCAGCCAGATCCCGCCATCCAACCAGGCACCCGGCGCCCGCCCCGCGCGCCTAAAAACACAGCTCAATCTGGCCGGGCGGCCGGTTGATCAACACCTGCCGTCCTGCATCCCCCGCCACCAGGGGCAACAGGGCAAATTGCAAATGGGCCGGCTGCAATTCCTCGGGCGGCTCGGCCCCGTCAATCACCGCCCAAAGCGCATCGCTGATGTTGAATTTCTCGGCGCTGCCGGTCAGCACCCACTGACCTGCGGATTGATCAATCTGCACATCACCGCCATAGGGCATGGCGCTTTCCAGACATAAGAACGCCAAAAACGCCAGGCGCAGCTCTTCGCGCGACTGCGGCTCCCTTGGGTTCCAACTGGCGCTGATCCGCCCGGTTTGCAGGTAATCGCCCATCACCGAAATGGTCTCGGACCGTCCAACCATCTGTTCCCCGGCGCTGCCAAAGGCGATGCGGAAAAACCGGATCCGGGCGCTGGCATTGCCGACACTGTCGCGGATCAGGTCGATCTCCGGGCCCATGACTTCGCCGGTCATGCCCAAAAGCTCCAGCCCGTTGTTGATCGCCCCGATTGGCGATATAAGATCATGACAGATGCGGCTGCCCAAAAGCGCGGCAAGATTGGCTTGGCTTTTGCCCATTATTTTTCCCCGAGGTTACTGGTTATGAACGATCTGAGTGCGATACTGACGCCCGGAATGCTGGTGCGCTGCCCCGAGGTTCCCGAATGGGGCATAGGGCAGGTCCAAAGCAATATTGCTGGGCGCGTAACCGTCAATTTTCCGGACCATGGAAAAATAGTCGTCGAGACATCGTTGAAACCTTTACTGCCTGTCTTTGATGTCTGAACATGGTTTCCAAATCGTTAACGCGTGCCGGGCCTCAAGGCAGTTTGTGCTAAAATACTTGTTTGCGCAACGGTGGTCTCCTATCAGGGCGGCAGAGAAAGCAGGCGCGGGGCAGGGCGGTGAAATTCATTGCAAAACTGGCATCAACACCACAAGAGCACGCGGCGGCGCGCGCGCTACGCTATCAGGTCTTTGTACAAGAGCTGGGCGGCAGCGGCGCCATGGTCGATCATGGCACCGGGCAGGAACAAGACCCCTTTGACCCGTTTTGCGATCATCTGATTTTGCTGGCAGATCCCCAAGATGCCGATCCCCAAAACACAGATCCACACCGCGATGGGCCAACCGGCGCACCCCAGCCCCAGCCCCAGCCCCATCCTCATTCCCAGGGCAAGGTCGTCGGCGTTTATCGCCTGATGCGCAGCGCCCAGGCGGCGCAGGCCGGTCAATTCTATTCCGAAAGCGAATATGATCTGGGCAAGCTGCGCGCCAGCGGCCGCAACCTGCTTGAGCTGGGGCGCTCATGTGTGCATCCGGCCTATCGCGGCGGGCCGGCGCTCTTTCATCTCTGGAGCGCCCTGGCCAGCTATGTCGCCCGGCACCAGATTGACCTTCTGTTCGGCGTGGCCAGCTTTCATGGCACCGATCAGGCGCCCTTGGCGATGCCGTTGTCGTTGCTGTTCCATCGGTATCTGGCCCCCGAGGCCCTGCGGGTGCGGGCCAAGGATTACACGCCAATGGATATCATCGCACCGCCTGATCTGGATGCGCGCCAGGCCATGCAGGCAATGCCGGCCCTGATCAAATCCTATCTGCGCCTGGGCGGGGTGGTCGGTGACGGCGCCTTTATCGACCGGCCGTTCAACACAACGGATGTGTGTTTGATCCTGGACACCCAAACCATGAACGCCCGGCAGGCCCGGTTTTATCAGGGGGCATCGCATGATCTGGGATGACGGCAGCACCATAAGCTATGCGCCCATACGCCTGGCCGGGCTTTGCCGAATTTTGCTGCGCGGTGTGCCGATGGCCGCGCTGGTGTTTGGCGGGCTGATCGTGCTGTTGCTGGTGCGTTTGGCCGAACGCCCGCTGTTTGGGCTGCACCGGCCTGTCACCCCGTTCATCACGGTGTTTGTGTGCCGCGGTGCGCTTTGGCTTCTTGGGCTGCGCCTGCAGGTCCATGGCGCCCCGATGATGCAGCGCGGCGCGGTGGTGGCCAACCATTCAAGCTGGCTGGATGTGTTCGTGCTGAACGCGGTAAAGCGCATCTATTTCGTATCAAAATCCGAGGTCGAGGCCTGGCCGGGCATTGGCTGGCTGGCTCGGGCGACCGGCACGGTGTTCATCGAACGCAACCCCAAAAAGGCGCGGGTGCAGACGGCGCTGTTTCGCGATCGGCTGTTGGCGGGGCACAAGCTTTTGTTCTTTCCCGAAGGCACCAGCACCGATGGGCAACGGGTCTTGCCGTTCAAGACCACGCTCTTTGCGTCGTTTTTTGCCCCCGAGCTGAAGCACGCGATCTGGGTTCAGCCGGTGTCGGTGGTGTATTGCCCGCCCCCCGGCGCCGAACCGCGGCTTTATGGCTGGTGGGGGGATATGTCCTTTGGGGCGCATCTGGTGGCAATGTTGGCGCTGCCGCGGCACGGCGCGGTGCGGCTGCGCTATCACCCGCCGATTGCCGTGTCGGGGGTGCCAGGGCGCAAGGTTCTGGCCAAAATGGCCGAGGACGCGGTGCGCGGCGGCTTTGCCCTGGATCAACCGCACGCGCCATCCCCCCCGCCCATTGCCCCGCCCCCCAGGCCCGCACCATAGCCCGTGAAACAAGGCGTTTTTCCCCTTGCGCAGGGGGCTTGGGTGGTCTATCAGCGCCGCACTGAAACCCGCAGGTGGGATTGGGCCATTCGGGGGAGACATCCCCGATCGTCCGCCGGTTGGCGCATCCGCGTCGAGACCCCGCCCTAGGATAAAACCGGAAAGGTATAAAGACATGGCTCTTCCCGAGTTCACCATGCGCCAATTGCTTGAAGCTGGCGTTCACTTTGGTCACCAAACACAGCGCTGGAACCCACGCATGGGTCCGTTCATCTATGGCGCACGCAACGGCATCCACATCATGGACCTGACACAGACCGTTCCCATGTTGGACGCGGCGCTGAACGCCATCCGTGAAACCGTTGCCAAAGGCGGCAGCATCCTGTTCGTCGGCACCAAGCGCCAGGCGGCACAGCCGATCGCCGATGCAGCCGAAAAATGCGCCCAGTATTACATGAACCACCGCTGGCTCGGTGGCACGCTGACCAACTGGCAGACCGTAAGCCAGTCGATTGCCCGTCTGAAAAACATCGACGAACAATCCGAGCGCGGCTTTGCCGGCCTGACCAAAAAAGAGCGTCTGGGCATGGAACGTGACCAGGGCAAGCTTCAGGCGTCTTTGGGCGGTATCCGCGAAATGGGCGGCCGCCCTGATCTGATTTTTGTCATCGACGTCAAAAAAGAAGCATTGGCCATCGCCGAAGCCAACAAACTGGGCATTCCGGTTGTTGCGGTTGTCGATACCAACTGCTCGCCTGATGGCGTGGATTACATCATTCCGGGCAACGACGACGCATCGCGCGCCATCAGCCTGTATTGCGATCTGGCCTCGCGGGCCGCGCTTGACGGCATGAGCGCGCAACTGGGCGCAGCTGGTGTTGATCTGGGCGAAATGGAAGCCGGTCTGGTCGAAGAGACCGTGGCCGAAACCGAAGCCGCCGAAGCGTAAGACACAGGCGGCTTGCTGGCCGCGCTGGGGCAGGGTGCATCCTGCCCCATTCCCTTTGGATATACAGGAGAAGATCAGATGGCGATTACTGCATCTATGGTCAAAGAACTGCGCGATTCCACCGGCGCAGGCATGATGGACGCGAAAAAAGCGTTGACCGAAACAAATGGCGACATGGAAGCGGCGGTTGATTGGCTGCGCACCAAAGGTCTGGCCAAAGCGGCGAAAAAATCGGGCCGCACCGCGGCCGAAGGTCTGGTCGCAGTGTCCGTCGAAGGCGGCCACGGCGTCGCGGTCGAGGTAAACTCGGAAACTGATTTCGTTGGCAAGAACGCTGAATTCCAAGCCATGGTCAGCGGCATCGCCGCTGTTGCAGTGGGTGTGGCCGATCTGGACGCGCTGAATGCGGCGGATATGGGCGGCAAGCCCGTTTCCGAAGTGATCACCGACAAGATCGCCACCATCGGTGAAAACATGTCCCTGCGCCGGATGAGCGCGATCGACGGCGATGTTGTGGTGTCTTATGTGCACAACGCAGCGGCGCCCGGCATGGGCAAAATCGGCGTTTTGGTCGCAATGACCGGCGGCGACGAAGCCTTTGGCAAACAGGTTGCCATGCATATTGCCGCGGTCAACCCCGCGTCCCTGTCCGAAGCCGATCTGGACCCAGCGGTTGTTGAAAAAGAAAAGCAGGTTCAGATGGATATTGCCCGCGAAAGCGGCAAGCCAGAAGCGGTGATCGAAAAGATGATCGTGGGCCGGATGAAGAAATACATGTCCGAAGTCACCTTGCTGAACCAACAGTTCGTGGTGAACCCTGACGTGACCGTGGGCGACGCAGCCAAAGAGGCCGGCGCCACCATCACCGGTTTTGTCCGGCTTGAAGTTGGCGAAGGCATCGAAGTCGTCAAAGAAGACTTTGCCGCCGAGGTCGCAAAAGCCGCGCAGGGCTGATCGCCCGCCAGCGATGAAAATGTAAACGGGGTGCCCCATATGGTGGCGCCCCGTTTTTTTATGCGTTGTCTTTTTTGTTGTCTCGGGGCAGGGCGCGCGCCGGCGCCGCAGCGTCAACCGGGGGATCAGGGATTTTGGGGGCGAAAGGTCCGACCCAGAATAAGGAAGAATACTTTTCTGGGCCGGGGTCCGGTTAGACCGGTCAGGATGAGAGGCCTCGATATTGCGAAACGATCAACCTGGAAGCTCCAGCAGCTAAGCCACCACTCACGGAACACGGGAATTTTGCACTTTTTTGTGACAATAAGCAAGTATGGGAATCCTTACTTGCGTCAAAAAGCGCGAATTACGGTGCGGGTTACAACCGCTGCGTGAACATCTGGTTCGAAAATGCGGCCTTCAGAACGGCCTGGGCGGTCGTATCAACGGCCAGCGCCTCGCGAGCGAGTCGCAGATGCTTTTCGACTGTTGGCGGGGTCAGCCCCATCAGGGTGGCGATTTCCTGGGTTGTTTTGCCGTCTCCGACCCATTCAAGGGTTTCGCGCTGGCGCTTGGTCAGGGTGCGGGCGGGGGCGTTGTATGGCAGGGTCAATATCTTGAGGTGGGCAATGTTGTTCATCAGGTGGATGTCTTCGCCATGCTCGGCCCAGATGGCGTTGACGTCGCATTGGCTCAGCCCGGTGCGGGCGGTCAGGGCGATGGCCCCCTTGGACCGCTGTGATACCGATCTAAAGCTGATCGTATATCCTGCGGTAACTTGATTTTGTTGATTAAAATGAAAGAAGCGTTCTTCTGCTTTGGTCATGGTGCGGGCGGTATACATCTGTTCGATGATATCCCAACTGGCAGCGCCGTCATGGGTTTGCGCCCATTTGACCATGGGGGCGTCGTTGTATTTTTGTTCGCCAAGAAACACGTCGATATAGGATTGGCTGTGGTTGGTCAGGATGATGAAATCATCAGGATCCCCAAGCGAATCGTGGGTGCGATAACGTGTGAACCCGTAAATCAGCCGATCAAAGCCGAACTGCGCCATCTTGGTGGTATGGGCCTCCCACAGCTCTTCCAGACTGCTGCAATTGGTCAAGAACCCAAGATAGCTGCGCAGGCTCATCCGTCGATCCGGGCGCGCATTGCGTCCATCGCCAGGATATAGCCATGGGCGCCAAAGCCGCAAATCTGCCCCACCGCAACCGGCGCGATAAAGGATTTATGGCGAAAGGCCTCGCGGGCGTGAATGTTGCTTAGGTGCAGCTCAACCACCGGCACCTCGGCCGAGGAAATCGCATCCATCAGCGCCACGGATGTATGCGTATAAGCGCCAGCGTTAAAGATGATCCCATCCTTGACACCGCGGGCTTGGTGAATGGCATCAATCAGCGCGCCTTCGTGGTTTGACTGTAGAAAATCTACTGTCCAGCCGGTCTTGGCGGCATGGCTGCGGCACATGTCTTCGATGTCTTGCAACGTGGTCGAGCCATAGACCTCGGGTTGGCGTGTGCCCAAAAGATTAAGGTTCGGTCCGTTCAGGATCAAAAGCGACGGCATGTCAAAAGGGCCCCTTTGCTGGCAATTCCCTATCTTTAGCCGCCGCGCTTTGCCGCTGTCCAGAGACAGATCGCCCTAACGGGGATTTCTGCCGGCGAAAACCGGGTTAACAGGCGGTTTTCAAGTGGTTTTCCATATCAGATTGGGCCATCTCAAGCATCTTGGACGCCTTGCCCAGCTCTTGCAGGGATTGATCGCGTTGGTCAGATTTCGCGTTGTTCTGGACGATGCGCATGGTTTTGGCCAATTCCGACGCCCCCATCAACGCGGCGCTGCCGATGGCCTTGTGGGCGATTTTGCTGGCGGCCTGGGTGTCGTCGGCCAGCAAAAGCCGGTTGGCATTGTCGATGAAATCGCGTTGCTCCTGCACGAACTTGTCAACAAAACTGCGTGCGGCATCTGGCCCGGCAATCATGACCAATTCGTCAAAAATACTGGTGTCCAAGCTGTTGGGGTGATCCATTGGGGCCTCCTGTGTTTGGGGTGGGGGGGATGTGTCGTCATTGGTGTGGCTGCGGGTCAGGTGCCCTTCTTCGCACAACCGTTTGAGCATCCGGGAAATGCTGGACAGCGTCACCGGCTTGGGCACGATAAAGGCAATGCCGGCCTGATCAAATTCGGCCAGGTCCTCGACCGTGAAGGCGGTCATGGCAATGATCGGGGTGCGCAGGTGCTGTTCTTGCTGCGAGATAATCGCCGCAGCCTCAAGCCCGCCCATATTGGGCATGTTGATGTCAGTCACCACTAGATCAAAGCGCCCGTGCTTGGCGCATTCGACCGCCTCGCGGCCATCTTCGGCGCTGGTAACGTCGAAACCAAATCGGCCCAGCATCATTTCGATCAGCTTGCGATTGGTCGAATGGTCCTCGGCGATCAAAACGGAAAAACCGCTAAAGTCTTGGGGCTGCTGGTCGGCAGGGGCCGGTTCGGGAAGGGCCTCTTGGGGGTCTTCGACCAGGTCGAAATCAACCCGCAGCGTAAAGATGGTGCCAATGCCGATTTCGCTGGTCAGATCCAGCGTGCCGCCCAAACGGTCTGCTGCGCGTTTGGCAATGCCAAGGCCCAGCCCGGTGCCCATCTGTTTGCTGGGCACATCCTTGTTGGCGGTTTCAAAATCATCAAACACCCGCGCCTTCATGTGATCGGGGATGCCGATGCCTGTGTCCTCGACCTGGATGCGCATCGACAGTTTGCCGTCTTGGATGCCTTGGCTTTTCATCCGAATGGTCAAGGCCCCGTCGGCGGTGAACTTGTTGGCGTTGCTGAACAAATTCTGCATCAGCGTGTCCAGATCCCGCTTGGATCCCCACACGGTGCGTTCGCATTCCGGATCCAGGATCAGATTGACGCGGTTGCCCTTGGTCAACAGCAGCGATTGGTTCACATGGGCCAAATCATGTGCAACGTCGATCAGTTTGAAATTCACCTTGTGATCATCCGAACCCTTTTCAGACATGCGGGTGAATTCAAGAATATTGTTGACCTGGGCCAGGGCCTGTTCGCTGGATTTCAGCGCCGTTTCAACAAGTTGATCGTGGTCCAGATCCGAATCCGATTCCTTGATCAAATCAAGCGAGGCAATAACCCCTTGCAGCGGCGTGCGCATTTCATGCGACATGACCGCCAGGAACCTTTCACGGGCGCGCACGCTTTCTTCGGCGGTGGCCAGCGCCTTTTCCAGCTTGCGCTGCGTTTCATGGCGCGACGAAATATCGCGCAGGAACAAAAGGTAAATCGGAACGCCGTGGGATGTCTTGGTCGATACGGCTGTGACCTCGGCCGGGAATTCGCGGCCCGATTTGTCGCGGGCCCGGCGCACCGATCGCCCCTCGGCCAGGATGTTGTTGGTGCCGGTTTGCAGCAGCATTTTCAATTCGTTGTGGAACAAGGGCATCAAATGATCGGGCACGATCAGGTCTTTGACATGGGTGCCGATTGCCTCGTCCTGGGAATAGCCCAAAATCCGTTCGGCCGCCGGGTTGAATTGCGTGACGCGGATGTTTTCATCGCAAACAATCACCGCATCCGCCGAACATTCGATCGTCTTTTCAAACACATCACTTAGATCACGCATTTTTTTCGCACGGGCCTGCGCAACATAGTTCAGCCGCAACCCAAGCAGCAAAACCATCACCAGAGCGATTTCGTAATAGATAGAATAGCTGCCGTAATCGTTCAGCAAATCCTGGTGTCTTGTCGAAAATTCGTTGGTGCGTTTGGTCAAAAGCGCAAAGATCGAAACCAAGGCTTCGCGAATTTTTGGGCTGACTTTTTCAACCTGAAAGAACAAGGTCGCATAGGGCAGGGGCTGACCGGCGGGGGTTTCGTCGATCAGTCTGGCCATCTCGTTGCGCAGGTCGGTGATGGTGATAATCGTGGCAATATCGTCCGCGCCAAGGCCCAGTTCGGCGCGGGCTAGAATGGCCTCAAAACTGCTGACCCGGCTGTAGAAAATGTCAAAAGTTTTAATGAACTCTTTTTGGTCAACGCGTTTGTTGCCCCAGGCCCGCTCTAGCGCGAGCTCCATCCGCCTGAATTCTACCTCAAGTTGAGATATCGTCCAGGTCATGTTGTCGGTCTGAACCCTTTGCATATCTTGCGAAGATTTGATCAGCTCGCGGTTGTAATAAAAGGACGAGCTGATGCCAACAAGCAACAGCCCGACCAGCGCGATCACAACGAACAGGGTGTGATCCAGCCGAAGCCCACGACGTTTTCGACGTGTTTTGGTTATGTGCGTCACCGATTACCTTGCCGTGATATTCAACTCAACCAATTGCCAGATGCTATAGGAATAGACCTCGCCCCGGCGATACATTTCGGACTTGTCATAGGGAAATACAATCCACAATGGCCCCTTGGTGCGCAGGCTAAGCGGTTCACCGTTGACAGACGACGCAACGATGGGGGCGTCATCCGAAAGGATATCCATCGGGATTTCAACAACATAATCGTTTGCGGCCTTGGCTTTTATCACGCCACCCTTTGCGCCCACGCGTTCCAGAACCGTTTTCAGGCTGGGGCCGGCAAAACGGTTAATCCCGTCGGTCCACTGGGTGGATGTTTCAAAGCTGACCTGGGGCAGGGCGTCCAGCATATCGCGGTCAAACTGGGCGCTGGCGCCGGCGTTGGTCTGGGCGATTTCGCCGATGACGGTCAGCAATGGCTCTGACGTGGCGGCGGCAAGCGGGTCGCCCGCCAGGGCCGGCGCGACAAGGGCCGGGGCCAGGGCCAACCCGGCCAAAAGGCCGATGCAGCGGCGGCGCAGCGCGTTGATGGCGGAATTCTTCTGCGGGAAATGCAAATCAGTCATAAATAAATCCTTAAGTTAACTGAACTTAGGGTTGTCTGATTGTTGGGCCATTGGGTAGATTTCCTTCGCGTTAGATTTAACTCTTTGGATACTTATACGCCATAAAGATTTGATTGTTAATAGTGGTGGAAAACCTGTCTTGCGTTGTATATTTAGCAAGAATTGGATAGTTGATGCAAAAAAGAGCCGAAATAAGATGATGGAAGACGCGCAGACCAAAGACTTGTCTATCTTAATTGCGGATGATCACCAGTTGGTCCGCGAGATGATTGATATCTTTCTGACCAATTCGCTGAGCGCCGAGGTCACTGCCGTTGAGAACTTTGAGGACGCCATTACCGAGTTTTCGTCAGACAAAATATATGACGTGATCTTGTTGGATGTTGAAATGCCGGGGATGCACGGGCTGTCCAGCGTGCAAAAAGCGGTTGAGCTGAACCCCAACAGCGCCGTTGTGGTGTTTTCGGGCAGTGTTTCAAACAGTTTCATCGCGCGGGCCATCCAGATGGGCGTCAAAGGGTATATTCCCAAGACATTGCCGTCCAAGTCCCTGGTGAACACCATCCGGTTGATCGCCTCGGGCGAGATGTTTCTGCCGTCGTCTTATTATCTGCAAAGCCAGTCCGACGGCGCCAACGCAGACCTGGGCATCACCCCGGCCGAGATGGACGTGCTGAAATACCTTCAGATCGGGCACACCAACAAAGAAATCGCCCGCGAGATGGACCTGACCGAGATGACGGTCAAAATGCACATGCGGTCGATCTGTGCAAAACTGTCGGTTAAAAACCGGACCCAAGCGGTTTTACGCGCGATTGAGCTGAACCTCCTCTGATCACTATCTTATTTTTGCTTAATCTAACTATCTGATTTGCTTAAAATGCTGCGACTGCAAACCTTTTAGTGTCGCCAAGGGGGGGGGGGGCGTGCTATCCAAAGATATCTGTGTGCGCCGCAAGATATTTTGCGTGGTTGGGCCGTGCGGGCTAGGGTTGATCAGGAATTATTCACCACCCGTTAGAGAATTTTATGTTTAACAGCTCACTCCATACTGATTCTTCGTCCTTTGATGGCTTTGCTCCACTCACGGCGCCTTCGTTCGATGCGAAATGGACAAGCGGGTGGTGGATCCTTCCGATGGTTGCCGGCGGCATTTACACATGGGCGCAGATTTTTACCCTTTTGTTCTGATCCGCCTGCCGTTTCCCAACCCCTGCCGACATTTTGCTACTGATCCCTGACCGGCGCTGATTTTTTTCACATTTTGCCCGGCGTTAAACCTGCCTTCACCTGAGTGATCTATCACGGCCCCAAGGAAATCCTTTGGGGCCTTTTATGTTGGTATGTCATTCATGACCGGGCGCGCCTTGCGGCCCAAATCGGTCGCCATCGTTGACGACAGCCGGACAATGCGCGCCTGGCTGCGCCTGGTGCTTGAGGCGGATCCGCGCCTGCATGTCGTGGCCGAGGCCGGCGATGCCCTTGCCGCGCGCGAGGTGGTGAAATCCATGCCCGTGGATGTGCTGACCCTTGACGTGGCGATGCCGGGCATGGACGGGCTTGAGTTTCTTGACCGGTTGATGCGCGCCCGCCCGATGCCGGTGGTGATGATGTCCAGCCTGACCAGCCGCGGCAGTGATGCGGCCATTCGGGCGCTGTCGCTGGGGGCGGTGGATTGCATGGTCAAACCGGCGCGCGGGTTCGATGCCGATTTGGCCCGCGATATTTGCGACCGTGTTGTTGCGGCGGCGCGGACACAGCCACGCATTTCGCGCCCGCGCCAACCCTTGGGGGCGATGACCACGGGCGGTCACCGGGCCGGGGCGCTGATTGTGATCGGGGCGTCAACCGGCGGCGTTGCCGCGCTTGAGACGGTGCTGCCGCAACTGGACCCAAAGGGGCCACCGGTGGTGATTGTGCAGCATATGCCCGGCAATTTCCTTGAAAGTTTCTCTAAGCGGTTGAACCGTGATCTGCCGCAATCTGTCGGTCTGGCCGCGGATGGCGCCGTGTTGCAAGACGGGGATATCATGCTGGCGCCCAGCGACGGCGCCCACACCGAGGTGGTTCAGACCACGCGCGGCTGGGTCATTCGGCACCGCCCGCCCCGTGGCAAGCCGCTGCATGTTCCATCGGTTGATGCGCTTTTTTCGTCGGCGGCGCGGGCTGGCGGCGATGTCATCGCGGCGGTTCTGACCGGCCTGGGCCGGGATGGGGCCAAAGGAGTGGTGGAGTTGGCCCAGTCAGGCGCCATTGCATTGACCCAGGACGAGGGCAGCAGCGTCGTTTACGGCATGCCGCGCGCGGCGTTTGAAACCGGCGCGGTGCGGGCGCAGGTGCCCCTTGACAAGATGGGCGCGGCATTGCGGGCCAGCTGCATCGGCAAAAGGGCGCGGTGTTGATGGATAAGATGTTGATTACCCAAGGCGAACAGGCCATCGGCGATCGGCCCGATCAGGTGATTTCGACCCTGCTTGGATCCTGTGTGTCCTGCTGTTTGTGGGATCCGGTGGCGGGGGTTGGCGGGATGAATCACATGCTGCTTGCCACCAGCGCCGCCGATCACGGACCGGGCAATTTGGCCGGCATCAACGCGATGGAGCTGTTGATAAATGCGATTCTCAAACAGGGCGGGCAGCGGCATCGCCTTCAGGCCAAGGCTTTTGGCGGCGCCAAGATGGTCTCGGGGTTAAGCGATATCGGCCGCGCCAACAGCGATTTCACGCTGCAATTCCTGGCCCGCGAGGGGATTGTATGCGTGGGGCATTCCTTTGGCGGCACCTCGGCGCGGTCGCTCAAGTTTTGGCCGGCCACTGGGCGGGCGCTTCAGCGTATCAGCAGCGAAATCCCCGACGAGGTCATGCAGATCGCCGCCAAACCGCCCGAAAGCAACGATCTGGAGCTGTTTTAACCCGGCCGCTGCCCGGCCAATTTAGGCTTTTCAACCCGATGTTTTTGGTCGACACAGCGGTATGACCATGCCCGAGCTTTTTATCCTGCGCCACGGACAGACCGAATGGAACGCCGCCGGGCGGCTTCAGGGGGGGTATGATTCCCCGTTGACGGCCTTGGGGCATCAACAGGCCCGCGCACAGCAGGCGATTCTGGCCGCCTGCGACCTTGAGGGGTTTCAAGTGCTCAGCAGCCCTTTGGGCCGCGCCCTTGAAACCGCAAAAATCGCCCTGCCGGGTCAGAAGATCCATCGCCGCCACGCGTTGCGGGAAATCGGCATCGGCGCTTGGGCCGGCGCGCTGGTGTCCGATCTGCCGCAAGATGCGCGCGGCAATCCCAGCGCGGATGGCGATCTGGCCCTTTATCGCTCTGCGCCCGGCGGCGAAGGGCTTGGGGCGCTTTTCACCCGGTGCCAGAGGTTTTTGCAAGAAATCGACCGGCCCAGCGTGCTTGTCACCCATGGAATCACATCGCGGATGCTGCGCGCCATTCTTTTGGGGCGCGGGGGGGATGATCTGACCGATTTAGATGGCGGTCAGGGCGTTGTTTTCAAAATAAAAGATCAAGTTCAAACAAAGCTTGTTTTTGGGGCTTGAAGCCCTCGGCCACTTTGGGTTAAGACCCCGCTACCGGGTCGTTAGCTCAGTTGGTAGAGCGCTTCGTTTACACCGAAGATGTCGGGAGTTCGAGCCTCTCACGACCCACCATCCCCCCCTTTTATTTGTTGTCTCTGTGTCTCTCACCATTGCGTGACAGCGCAAAATCTGGTGGCTTCCTGTTTGCACCCTTGGGGCAAATATGGGTAACTGAGCGGGCATTTCTTTCTTTGGTTCAGGCATATTTCTGTGGTTACACGGGTTTTCCTTATTGGGGTTTTGGCGCTGCTGGTCATGGGGCAGATCATCGGGTTGCCCCGTCCGGCAGCGGCGTTCCAAGTCACGCTGAGCGGTGCGCCCAACCCTGAAATTGATGCCGCCCTGCGGGCCGGATCGCTTTTGGTTGAGCGCGCAGAGCAAGAGGGGCGCACCCCGTTCGAGGCGGTTTCCGACGCCCAGGCCGATTATGCGCGTTTGCTGGGCGTTCTTTATGCGCAGGGGTATTTTGGCGCGCAGGTTTCGATTGCCATTGACGGAACAGAAGCGGCCCAGATGTCGGCCCTGACGCGGTTGCCGGCAATTGACCGGGCGGCCATTCGCATCGTGCCGGGGCCGGCGTTTGTCTTTGGCCGGGTTCGCCTTGCCCCGCAGGTGGCGCCGAGCGATCCAGATCAAACCTTGCAGCCCGGCGCCCCGGCGCGGATCGACATCCTGCGCGCGGCGGCGGAACAGGCGCTGGGGCGGTGGCAAGATCAGGGCCATGCCAAGGCGCGGATCGCGGCGCAGGCCTTGTCGGCCGATCATCGCACCGCGCGGCTGAACGCCGATATCAAGATCGCGCCCGGCCCGGTTTTTCGCTTTGGCCGGCTGCGCCCCGCGGGCAACAGCGCGGTACGCAGCGCGCGGATCGTTGAAATGGCCGGGCTGCCGCAGGGCGCGCTGTTTACCCCGGATGAACTGGACCGCGCGGCACAGCGTTTACAGCGCAGCGGCGCCTTTCAGTCGGTGGTGTTGGAACCCCGCGATCCCCCGCGCGGCGCCCAGTTGGATGTGACCGCCCAAATCACCGAGGCCAAGCCAAGGCGCATCGGCTTTGGCGCCGAGCTGTCGGGCCAGGATGGGCTGATGATCAGCGGTTACTGGTTGCACCGCAATCTGTTGGGCGGCGCCGAGCGTCTGCGGCTGGATGGGGAAATCAAAGGGATCGCGGGCGACACCGGCGGCGAGGATTATCGCGCCCTGGCAGTGTTCGAGCGCCCGGCCACCTTGAACGAGGACACGAATTTCTATGCCAATGCCGATCTTGAGCACCGCAACGAGGCCAGCTTTACCGCCCGGCAGATCACGCTTGAGACCGGGTTCGAACGCATCGCCACGCCGCGCCGCCGCTATCGGCTTGGTGCGGCGGTGCGGCGCGGATTGATCCGCAGCACCAGCGGCGAAAGCGATTATTCGTTGCTTTTGATGCCCTTTGGGCTGACGTTCGATTACAAGGATCGCCCGTTGGATGCCAAGACCGGCTATTATGCGGCGATTGATCTGGACCCGTTTGCCGCCTTGGGGGGCGGGCAGGGCGGGCTTTTGGCCAGGGCCGATCTGCGTGCATATCACAGTTTTGATGGCAGGCTGACCGCGGCGCTGCGCGCGCAAATCGGCAGCCTGAGCGGCCCGTCGCTGACCGAGGCCCCGGATGATTTCCTGTTCTTTTCCGGCGGCGGCGGCACGGTAAGGGGCCAATCATATCAATCGCTTGGTGTTATGCAGGGCGGCAACCTTACAGGGGGGCGCGCCTTTACCGCCCTATCGGCCGAGCTGCGCCTGCGCACATCGGGCAAATTGGGTTGGGTGGCCTTTGTCGATACCGGATATGTCGGCCCCGAGGCCTTTCCTGACGGGTCGGGCGCGTGGCACAGCGGCGCCGGGGTTGGTCTGCGCTATGATACGGGTCTTGGACCGCTGCGCCTTGATACGGCGGTGCCCCTGGGGGATGGCAGCGGGCTGCACCTTTATGTTGGGATTGGGCAAGCGTTTTGAGGTATCTGCATTGTCTTATCTTGGTCTTGGGGATGATGGCGGCGCCATGGCCCGCGTTTTCCCAACAAGATCAGGGGTTTCTGGCCCGAACGCTTGAGGCGGCCCTGTCAGGCCAAGGCCGGGTTGTTCAGGTCTTTGGCGTAGAAGGCGCCCTAAGCAGCACCGCCAGCGTCGCGCGGATGACGGTGGCGGATGGGCAAGGGGTCTGGGCCGATCTGCGCGATCTGACGTTGGATTGGAACCGCGCGGCGCTTTTGCGTGGCCGGCTTGAGGTCAAAACCCTAAGCATCGGGCACATCGACTGGCAGCGTTTGCCCAAGGCCCCCCCAACCAGCGCCGAGGCTGGCGATTTCGCCTGGCCGCAACTGCCCGTTGCGCTGCAAATCGACCGTTTTGACATCCGCCGGGCCGACCTTGGGCCAGATATTCTGGGCGCACCCGCCAGCCTGACCATCACCGCCCTGGCCGCCGCCGATGCACAGGGATTGCGCCTTGAGGCGGGCGCAGAGCGGCTGGATGAAACCCTTGGGTCTTTGGATATTGTGCTGAATTTTTCGGCATTGGATCAATCCCTTAACATTCACGCGGCGGTGTCAGAGCCATCTGGCGGCCTGTTGGCGCGTGCGCTTGATCTGCCGGGGGCGCCGGCGGTTGATCTGACGCTCAGCGGGCAGGGTATCTTGCCGCAGTTCCAGGCCAAGCTGGCCCTGGCCACCGATGGCCAAGATCGGTTGACCGGCGGTTTTGATATGCAGCCAAGCGCCCAAGGACGCCAAGTCAAAGCAAACCTGCAAGGCGATCTAAGACCGCTTTTGCCGGCAGATTATGCCCCGTTGCTGGGCGCGGCGGCTCAGCTGAGGTTTTCCGCGGCGCTGCCGGCGGAGGGCGGCCCGCAGATTGATGATTTATGGCTGCGCACGCGGGCCTTGGATCTGCGCGGCAAACTGCGGCTGAACCGCGAATTTTGGCCCGATTTCGCATCTCTCTCGGCCCGTTTGGGGGATCCGTCGGGCGCGGCGTTGGTGCTGCCTTGGGGGGACAGCAGCCTGGGGCGCGGGCAGCTGTCGCTGGACTTTGATCTGGCGCAGGCCGAACGTATCAAGGGCCGGGTTGAGGCCTTTGATCTGCGATCAAGTGCCGGCCAGGCCCGCAGGGTTTCCCTGGCGCTGGACGGCAGCTTGCAGGGGTATATCGGGTCAGTCGGCCAACTGTTGGCGCAGATTTCCATGGAAACCGAAGGGCTTGCGCCCGTTGATCCGGCGCTTGCGCAGGCGCTTGATGGAACGCTGCGCGGGGCGGGGCAGATCAACTATATCGAAGGCCAACCGCTGCGCCTGCATGATTTGCATCTGGGGGGCACCGATTTCGATCTGGGCGGCGATGTGATTATCGGCCCGCTGACACAGGGCATCCCGCTGCGGTTCGATCTGACCCTTGCCGCGCAAAGCTTACAGCGGTTTTCCGCGATTGCCGGGCGCAGTCTGCACGGTCAGGCGGAATTGGGTCTGCGCGGCTGGGCCCAGCTGTTGGCGGGGCGGTTTGACGTGGATATAAGCGGCAAAACCCAGGATTTATCTGTGGATCACCCCAATCTGGATCCGCTTTTGCAGGGGGCAAGTCAGATAAAGCTTTCTGCGGTGCGCGACGAAACCGGCACCGCTTTGCGCCGCGCCACCTTGCAAAACCGCGCCGTTGATGCGCAGGCATCCGGGGTGTGGCGCAGCGCCAACAGCCAAATTGAAACCCGCGCGCGGCTTTTGGATATATCGCTTTTGGTGCCGGAATTGTCGGGTGCCCTTGATTTTCAGGGGCGCGCCCAGCAGGCCGCGCAGGGCTGGCAAATCGCTGCCCGTCTGGAAGGGCCAGCCGGCGCCCGCGCAGATTTGGACGGTCTGGCCGGCGCGCAGATGGATCTGCGCGTGCAAGGGCAATTGCCGCTGGCGCTGGCCCAACCGTTCTTGCGGCCCCGGCAGGTGCAAGGCCAGGCCCGCTTTGATTTGGCGGTGCAAGGCCCGCCCAAGCTGGCATCGCTGAGCGGTGAAATCATCGCGCAGGATGCAAGGTTTTCGGCGCCAAACCTGCGGTTGTCCCTGACAGGGATCGACGCGCGATTGCGCTTGGCCCAGGCGGCGGCCCGGCTGGATTTGCGCGCCGATGTGGCGGCAGGGGGGCAGATTGGCGCGCAGGGCACGATTGGGTTGACCGGGCCGGGTGATCTGGACGTGGCGCTTGATTTACAAGGTGTGACGGTGATGGATCCACAGCTCTATCGGGCGGTGATTGGCGGCGGGTTGCACCTGCAAGGCAGCATCGCACGGCCGCGGTTGGTCGGTGGGCTGACCCTGCTTGAGACCCTCGTGTTTGTGCCCTCGGCGCGGGCGGCGGCGTTGGTGGATATCCCTGACATCCGTCACATCGCCCCCGGCGCCGCGGTGCTTGAAACGCTGGATCGGGCGGGTGCCGGCCCGCAAGACAACAGCCCCGGCCCGGTGGTTGGCTTGGATGTGGATATCCGCGCCCCGTCCAAGATATTTGTGCGCGGGCGCGGGATTGATGCCGAAATGGGCGGGGCCATCGGCCTGAGCGGGACCACACAAAATATGGTCTCTGCGGGCCAGTTCGACCTGATCCGTGGCCGGATCGACCTGTTGGGCAAACGCTTTGATCTGATCGAGGGCGCGGCCCGTTTTCAGGGCGGCGCTGTGCCCAATGTGCGGTTTGTGACCCAGACCAGCACGCAAAGCGGGTCGGCGCAGATTGTCTTGGAGGGGCCGGCGAATGCCCCCATTGTCAGCTTTGTGTCCACGCCCAGCCTGCCCGAGGACGAAGTTCTGGCCCAATTGCTGTTCGGGCGCAGCCTGACGCGCATTTCGGCCTTTCAGGCGTTGCAATTGGCCAGCGCCGTGGCGGAATTGTCAGGCCGGGGCGGCGCCGGTCTGGTGGCGCGTTTGCGCGACAGCTTTGGCCTGGATGATTTTGATGTCACGACCTCGCAAGAGGGCACGACCCAGTTCCGCGCCGGAAAATATGTATCAGAGAATGTCTATTCTGATGTAACCGCCGATTCCGAAGGCAAGGCAGACATATCGCTGAACCTTGATCTGACCCCGTCGGTGACGGTCAAGGGGCGGGTGGGCACCGGCGGGGACACCGGCCTTGGTGTGTTTTTCGAAAAAGATTATTAAAGCGCGGGCAGATCGGTCAATTGGCCGAATTTCCCCCGCTCAAACAGCAGGCCGGGACGGTCGTCTTGGGGCAGTTCGGCGTGGTCGACCTGGGCGATGACCAGGGCATGGTCGCCGGCGGGGTGTACGGCCTGGGTGTTGCAATGAAATACCGCCAGGCAGCCGTGAAGGATGGGAACCCCCTGCGGGCTAAGGTGCCAGGGGTCTGCGGAAAAATCCAGACCTTGGCGGGCGAAACGCTGGGCCAGATCGGTTTGATCGGCGGCCAGCACATGGATCGCAAAATGCTGTGCCCCGACAAAGGCGGCGCAGCGCTTGGAGGCCAGCGCCACAGACCAAAGCACCAGCGCCGGATCAAGCGAGACCGAGGTAAAGCTGTTGGCGGTCATCCCCAGCGGGCCGTGGTCTGATTGCACCGTCACCACGGTGACACCTGTGCCAAAACGGCCAAAGGCGCGGCGCAAGTCGCGGCTGGTTTCGGGGGATGGGGTGAAGGGCGTCTGGCTCATGGGCGGACGGGTGCCATGCCGGGCCGGGGCTTGTCCAGTGGCAATTCTTGGTGGTGCGCCCCGGCCGGGCAAATCAAGCGTGGCTTTTGCCGGGCCGGGGCGGTCTTGGGGCGCGTCAGGCGTTGATTGCGTTTTCCACCGTTTGGGTCAGCGCATCTGTAATGGTGTCGATCTCGCCCATGGCATCAACACGCACCAAGGCGCCCGCCGTTTCATAATGGGCGATCAGCGGTGCGGTTTGGGTGTGATAGGCGGCCAGACGCTGGGCCGCGGTTTCGGCGGTGTCATCGGCGCGGCGGGTCATCTGGGTGCTGCCGCATTTGTCGCAAACGCCGCTTTGCTTGGGTTGCTTAAAGTCCTCGTGAAACCCTTCGCCGCAATCGGCACAGGTGAAACGCCCGGCCACCCGGCGGATCATCGCCTGATCTTCGACCTCAAGCGAAATCGCTGCAGTGATGCGTTGACCGCGTTCGCCCAGCAGCGTGTCAAGGGCGGTCGCCTGGGCGTCGGTGCGCGGAAAGCCGTCAAGAATGACGCCATTGGCGCAATCGGCGCCGTCAAGCCGGTCGCGCAGGATATTGATCACGATCTGGTCGCTGACCAAGCCGCCGGCCTTCATCACCGCCTCGGCCTCGCGGCCTGCCGGGGTGCCGGCGGCGACGGCTGCGCGCAACAAATCGCCTGTGCTAAGCTGAACCAGGCCAAATCGGTCCTCAAGGCGCCGCGCCTGCGTGCCTTTGCCAGCGCCGGGCGGGCCAAGCAAGATCAGAACCATGGCCGCCTGCGGGGTTTGTGTGCCATCCATGATCTTAGGCCCTGTTCATGCGGTTTTCGATCAGATCATCGACCACCGACGGATCGGCCAGGGTCGATGTATCACCCAGCGCGCCAAAGTCGTTCTCGGCGATTTTGCGCAGGATGCGGCGCATGATTTTGCCCGACCGGGTCTTGGGCAGACCGGGCGCCCATTGGATCAGGTCCGGGCTGGCGATGGGGCCGATTTCACCGCGCACCCATGTGCGCAGTTCTTGGCGGAGCTCTTCGCTGGGGGTTTCACCGTTCATCAAGGTGACATAGCAGTAAATCCCCTGTCCCTTGATATCATGGGGATAGCCAACAACCGCCGATTCCGCGACCTTGGGGTGGGCGACCAATGCGCTTTCGACTTCGGCGGTGCCCATCCGGTGGCCCGAGACGTTGATCACGTCATCAACCCGCCCGGTGATCCAGTAATCGCCATCCGCGTCGCGTTTGCAGCCATCGCCGGTAAAGTAATAGCCTTTGTAATCGGCGAAATAGGTTTTCTCGAACCGCGCGTGGTCGCCCCAGACGGTGCGCATCTGGCCCGGCCAGCTGTCGGCGATGCACAGCACCCCTTCGACATCATTGCCGGAAATCTCGGCGCCGGAGGTTGGATCAAGCACCACGGGTTTGATCCCGAAAAACGGCTTCATCGCTGCGCCGGGTTTCATGGCGTGCGCGCCGGGCAGGGGGGTCATCAGATGCCCGCCGGTTTCGGTTTGCCACCAGGTATCAACAATCGGGCAGCGCCCCTTGCCGACCACATCGTTGTACCAGGTCCATGCCTCGGGGTTGATCGGCTCTCCGACGGTGCCCAGCACGCGCAGGCTGCTTAGGTCGCATTTTTCAACAAAGCCGTTGCCTTGCCCCATCAGCGCGCGGATGGCTGTGGGGGCGGTGTAAAACTGATTGACCCGGTGCTTTTCGCAGACCTGCCAGAACCGGCTGGCGTCGGGAAAGGTGGGCACGCCTTCGAACATCAGCGTCGTGGCGCCATTGGCCAGCGGGCCATAAACGATATAGCTGTGGCCGGTGACCCAGCCCACATCGGCGGTGCACCAGTAAACATCGCCGTCATGGTAATCAAAGGTGATTTCGTGGGTCATCGCGGCATAAACAAGATAGCCGCCGGTGGTGTGCACCACGCCCTTGGGCTGGCCGGTGGATCCGGATGTATAAAGAATAAACAGCGGATCTTCGGCGCCCATTTCGGTGGGCGGGCAATCGGCAGATGCAGATTGTGCCAGCGCGTTGTAATCGAAATCGCGGCCCTCGGTCCACGCTGTTTCGCCGCCGGTGCGCTTGACCACCAGGCATTTGACATCGGCGCCGCAGCCCTCAAGCGCCTTGTCTGCATTGGCCTTAAGCGGGGTCGCCCGCCCACCGCGCGGGGCAAAATCGGCGGTGATGACCAGCTTGGCCTCGGATCCATTGACGCGCGCGGCCAGGGCATCGGGTGAAAACCCGGCAAAAACAATCGAATGAATTGCACCAATCCGCGCGCAGGCCAGCATGGCATAGGCCGCTTCGGGGATCATCGGCAGGTAAATGATGACCCGGTCGCCTTTGCCAACGCCCAGATCCTTGAGGATATTGGCCATTTTGCTGACCGACTGGTGCAATTGCGCATAGGTGATATGGCGCGCGTCCTCGGTGGGGCTGTCGGGCTCCCAGATGATCGCGGTTTGATCGGCGCGGGTGGCCAGATGGCGATCCACGCAGTTTGCCGATACGTTCAGCGTGCCTTCTTTGTACCAATTGATCGACACGGCGCCCAAATCGAAATTCACATCCTTGACCGTTTCAAACGGGCGCATCCAATCGACCCGCGCGGCTTGGTCGCGCCAGAATCCATCGGGATCGGTGGTTGATTGGGCATACATCGCATCATAGCGCGCCGCGTCCACATGGGCCTTGGCCACCATTTCGGCGGATGGTGGATAGGTTTTGGCGATGGTGGCGGTGTCAGACATAAAAGGCTCCTCCCTTGGCGCATTCATGATGAAAGGACCATTGTTCCCGGCGCAGCGCAATGACGCTTTTGCCCTGTCCCCCCGTTACGCGCCATCATAACCTGATTTGAAAATAATGAAATAACCTGTGGGAAAGTAAGGATTTAATAGTAAAGTTTTTTCAACATCGCCACACTTTTTGTAAAGTAATGCTGGGTTAAAGCCCATTTTATGTAAATTTTCGCGGTCTTGGGTGTCAACCATGTGTCAAGCGGGGATCGCCTTTTGGTCCGGTCTTGCTGCGCAACATCTGCCAATGTCACCGGCCGGCCTGCGACATATCGTTGCGCTTTTGCCGCGCAGGCAGGCAGGGCAGAATCATCGCCGCGCCCGCCCGCCGGGGCTTGGGTCAAACCCGCACAGGTTGCGGTGCAGACCCATCGCCCATAAAAATCACGGGATTTTCTGGGCTTGGCAGCAATGGTTACATTGTCTAGCCTGATTGCAATCGGGGCCAGCACGGCCCCTAAAATCAAGGGAGATGACCAATGAACAAGTTTCTGTCAGGCGCCGCATGTTGCGCGCTGAGCTTTGCCTTTGTCACGCAGGCCGCGGCCACCGAATGGAATGTATCCGTCTGGGGCAAACGGCGCGCCTTTACCGAGCATGTTGAAAAACTGGCCGAACTGGTCAGCGAAAAAACCGGCGGCGAATTTACCATGAATGTCAGCTATGGCGGGCTGTCCAAGAACCGCGAAAATCTGGATGGCATTTCCATCGGCGCCTTTGAAATGGCCCAGTTTTGCGCCGGCTATCACGCCGATAAAAACCCCACGATTACCGTTCTTGAATTGCCGTTCCTGGGTGTGAACACCCTTGAGGAAGAGGTGGCGGTCAGCCACGCGGTCTATGCCCATCCTGCCGTGCAAAAGGATCTGGGGCGCTGGAACGCCAAGCTGTTGATGACCTCGCCCATGCCGCAATACAATCTGGTGGGCACCGGCGCGCCGCGCGATGCGCTGTCCAAATTCGCCGGGATGCGCGTTCGGGCCACGGGCGGTTTGGGTAAGGCATTCGAAGCCGTTGGCGCCGTGCCAACATCCGTGACCGCGACCGAGGCCTATCAGGCGATGGAATCAGGGGTGGTCGATACGGTTGCCTTTGCCCAGCACGCGCATTTGTCCTTTGGCACGATCAATCAGGCCGACTGGTGGACCGCAAACTTGAACCCCGGCACCGTCAATTGCCCGGTGGTGGTGAATGTCGACGCCTATGAAGCCCTAAGCCCAGAACATCGCGAGGCGCTGGATGGATCGGTGGACGAGGCAATCGCCCATTATCTGGAAAACTATGGCAACCTTTTGGCCCGCTGGGATGGTATCCTGACCGAAAAAGGCGTTGAAAAGGTCAATTTTTCCGACGCAGCCTTGGCTGAATTCCGTCAGGCCGCAGCCGATCCGGCACGCGAAGCCTGGATCGCCAGCATGTCGGCGCAAGGTATTCCGGCCCAGGAATTGTATGATCTGGTGATCGACACCCTGGCCGAGCAGCGCAAATAGACGCCGCCATTTTGGTATCGGGCCGCCGCAGCATCTGCCGCGCGGCCCGATCATTATTTCCCCCCAAAGTTTAAGGATTGCATCATGGCTGGTTCCTCTGCTGTGCTTGAAGACGCGTCGCTGCTCAGCCGGCTGGATCGTCAGCTTTTGCGGCTTGAGACGGTGTTTGCCCTGATTTCGGGGTTGGCGGTTTTCATGCTGATGTTCCTGGCCGCCTATTCGGTCAGCGGACGCAAGTTTTTCGGATCCCCCCTGCCGGGCTATGTCGATTGGATCGAAACCGCGATGCCGTTTATTGCCATCATGGGCGTGTCCTATACCCAGCGCCACGGCGGGCATGTGCGGATGGACCTGTTGATCGGCAAGCTGCGTGGCCGGGCGCAATGGTTGGCCGAGCTGGTGTCGGTGCTGTTGATCTTGGTGCTGATGCTGGCGCTGATCTGGGGATCCTGGTCGCATTTCGGTCGCAGCTTTGATTTCGCCGCCCCGCTCTGGAGCCGCGACAGTTCGATTGATATCGGCATTCCGGCCTGGCCGGCCAAGCTGGTGGTGCCGGTGGCCTTTGGCGTGATCAGCCTGCGACTGATGTTGCAGGTTTGGGGGTATGGCCGGGCCTTTGTGCTGGGGCTTGAGGCCCCGGTGGCGGTGCCTTTGGTTCAGGATGCTGCCGCACAGGCCATGGCCGAGGCCGAATTGATGGAAGGGCGGGGCTGATATGGAACCGATTGAAATTGGGCTTTGGGTTTCGGCCGGGATGCTGGTCATGGTTGTGCTGGGCATGCGCGTCGCCTTTGCCGCCGCGATGGCCGGGTTGATTGGGCTGGTTTGGATTTTCTGGGCCAAGAAGGGCATGCAGTGGGATCAGCTGGACTGGGCCTTGACCGTTGCGATCAAAACCGCGGGGCAGGTGCCCCATTCCAAGGTCTCAAGCCAGGCGCTGAGCCTGATCCCGACCTTTATCTTGATCGGCTATCTGGCCTATCACGCCGGTCTGACCAAAGCGATTTTCGAGGCCGCCAAGCGTTGGGTGGCCTGGGTGCCGGGTGGGCTTGCGGTGTCGACGGTTTTTGCGACGGCCGGGTTTGCCGCCGTTTCGGGGGCGTCGGTGGCCACATCGGCGGTGTTTGCGCGCATTGCCATCCCGGAAATGCTTGAGGCCGGATATAACAAACGCTTTGCCGCCGGGGTGGTGGCGGCTGGGGGCACGCTGGCCTCGCTTATTCCGCCCTCGGCGATCCTGGTGATCTATGCGATCATCGTTGAACAGGATGTGGGCAAGCTGCTGCTGGCCGGGTTTATCCCAGGGGCGTTTTCGGCGCTGGTTTATGGGCTTATGATCGTGGCGATTGCCATGGTGTGGAAAAACGTCGGCCCGCCGGTCACCGGCTTTAGCTGGCGCGAACGCTTTGTGTCGCTGCCACCGGCCCTGCCGATTGTGGCGGTCGTGGTGATCATCATCTTTTTTGTTTACAACCCCTTCGGCGAAGCCTGGGGCACCCCGACCGAAGGCGGGGCCGTGGGGGCGTTTATCGTGTTTCTGATGGCGCTTTATCGCGGAATGCGCTGGAAAGAGCTGAAGCTGGCGCTGTTGGAAACGGCCAAACTGACGGTGATGATCTTTACGATCATCTGGGGCGTGCTGATTTATGTGCGCTTCTTGGGGTTTGCCGATCTGCCCGGTGCCTTTGCCGATTGGATCACATCGCTGCAAATGTCGCCGATGTTGATCTTGATCTGTATCTTGCTGGCCTATGCGGTGCTGGGCATGTTCATGGATGCGATCGGGATGCTGCTTTTGACCTTGCCGGTGGTTTACCCGGCGGTGATGGCCCTCAATGGCGGTGAATACGTCAGCGCAGCCGACAGCACCTTTGGCATGAGCGGCCCGATGTGCGCGATCTGGTTCGGTATCCTGGTGGTCAAAATGGCCGAGTTTTGCCTGATCACACCGCCCATCGGGCTGAATTGCTTTGTCGTGGCGGGGGTGCGCGATGATCTGAGCGTGCAGGATGTGTTTCGCGGCGTCACCCCGTTTTTCATCGCTGATGGCGTGACCATTGCCCTTTTGGTGGCTTTTCCGGGCATCGTGCTGTTCCTTCCGACACTTGCCAGCTAGCGCCCATGCGGCAGGCGTGATCCAAAGGAACGCGCTGACGCGCGTGCGCGATAATGGGCCGGGCGCCGATCCCTGCGGGACGGCGCCCGGCGGCAGACAACAAAGGGCCATGGCCGGGGCAGGCGGCGGGGCCCTTTTAAAGGTCGCCAAATTGGTGCAAAAGCCGCAAGAATGGACCCAAACGTGATCTTGTGATGAACCGAGCATTTCCAATGTCAATTGCCGCCACCCGCCGTGCCGCCCGTTTGTCGGTGGCGCCGATGATGGACTGGACCGATCGCCATTGCCGGTATCTGCACCGCCAGCTGAGCGGTCAGGCGCTGCTTTATACCGAAATGGTGACTTCGCCCGCCTTGGTGCGCGGCGGTGCATTGCATTTGCTGGACCACGCCGAGGCCGAACATCCGCTTGCGCTTCAGCTGGGCGGGTCAGATCCAGATGAGCTGGCAGAGGCGGCCCGCATTGGCGCGGCAGCCGGATATGACGAGATCAATCTGAACGTTGGCTGCCCCTCGGACCGGGTGCAATCGGGCGCATTCGGGGCAATCTTGATGACCCGTCCGGCGCTGGTTGCTGATTGTGTGGCGCGGATGCGGGCCGCCGTTGATATCGAGGTGACAGTCAAATGCCGTATCGGGGTTGATGATCAAGACCCGCAAACCGTCCTGCCCGAATTTTTGGCCCGGTTGGTCGGGGCCGGCTGCGAGCGGGTGATTATCCATGCGCGCAAGGCCTGGCTGCAAGGGTTATCGCCCAAGGAAAACCGCGACATTCCGCCATTGGATTATGATCTGGTCATGCAGATGAAGGGGCTGTTTCCGAATTTACACCTGTCGATCAATGGCGGCATCGACACGCTGGATCAGGCAGCGGAGTTTCTTGAGGCAGGTTTGGACGGGGTGATGATCGGCCGGGCGGCCTATCATGCGCCGGCGACAATCTTGCACGGCGCCGATGCGCGGATCTTTGGCCTGCCGGGCGGGCAAAGCCCCGAAGCAGCGGCGCGGGCGATGATCCCCTATGCGCAGGCACATCTGGATGGCGGCGGGCGGTTGGCGCAGATCACCCGGCATATGCTGGGTCTGTTCAACGGGCGCCCTGGCGCACGGGCCTGGCGGCGGTTTCTTTCAGAAGAGGCGCATCGCCCCGGCGCATCGCCTGCGTTGATAGAACATGCGTTGACGTTGGTGCCGCCTTTGGTCCCGGCCGATACGCCCGCGCGATAACACAAGGAAAGGGCCGGCAAAATGGCTGTGTTGATACAGATGTTGGTGCTGTTACTGGTGATTGGCGCCTTTGCCGGGGTCTTGGCGGGGCTGCTGGGGGTTGGCGGCGGCATCGTATTGGTGCCGGCGTTTTTCTATGCGTTTGGGGTGCTTGGTTATGACGGGGCGGCGCTGATGCGCATGTGTGTTGCCACGTCGCTGGCGACCATTATCGTCACGTCCCTGCGCAGCGTGGCCAGCCACAACAAAAAGGGCGCGGTGGATTGGGACATCCTGCGCCGATGGGCGCCGGGTATCGTGCTGGGGGCCATCCTTGGCACGGCATTGGTGGCCCAGCTGCGCACCGGCACGTTGCAGATGATCTTTGGTGGATTGGCATTGATCGTTGGGGTTTACATGCTGCTGGGGCAAAGCAGCTGGCGTTTGGGGATGCAGATGCCGGGGGGAGTAAAACGGGCTATCCTGGCCCCGGTTATGGGGTTTTTATCGGTGCTGATGGGCATTGGCGGCGGCAGTTTCGGCGTGCCGGTCATGACCTTGTTCAACGTGCCAATTCACCGGGCGGTCGCCACGGCGGCAGGGTTTGGTGTGCTGATCGCCGTGCCATCGGTTGCCGGGCTGTTGCTGACGCCGGTCCCGGCGGATATGCGCCCGCCCTGGACGGTTGGGTCGGTCAATCTGGTGGCCTTTTTGGTGATTATCGCCATGACGTTGATCACGGCCCCCTGGGGCGCGCGGCTGGCGCATCGGATGGACGCCAAGCCGCTCAAGCGGGTGTTCGCCCTGTTCCTGATCCTTGTCGCCTTGAATATGTTGCGCAAAACCATAATGGGCTAGCGGCGCGATCTTTACCGCCACAGGCCATTGGCCCTTGGCATTCGCAGCGATAGCACCTATAGCCGCAATTTGATCCATCAAGGGGCGAAAGACATGATCGGAAGCGCAAATCTCAACATTATGATCAAAGCCGCGCGGCGCGCTGGCCGGTCCCTTGTCAAAGACTTTCGCGAGGTCGAGAACCTTCAGGTGTCGCGCAAGGGCGCGGGCGATTTCGTGTCCAAGGCCGATCTGGCGGCGGAACGTGTTCTGAAAGAAGACCTGATGGGCGCGCGTCCGACCTATGGCTGGTTGGCCGAAGAAGGCGGCGAAGACCAGGGACAGGATCCAACCCGCCGCTGGATCGTCGATCCGTTGGATGGCACGACGAATTTCCTGCACGGGCTGCCCCATTGGGCGGTATCAATCGCGTTGGAGCACAAAGGCCAAATTGTTGCGGGCGTCGTGTTTGACCCCGCCAAAGACGAGATGTTCTTTGCCGAAAAAGGCACCGGCGCTTGGATGAATGAAACCCGTCTGCGTGTATCGGGGCGCCACCGGATGATCGAATGTTTGTTCGGCACGGGCCTGCCGTTTGCCGGGCGGTCCGATCTGCCCGACACCCTGCAAGAGCTGGCGCGTGTGCTGCCCGGCTCGGCGGGTGTGCGGCGCTGGGGCGCGGCATCGCTTGACCTGGCCTATGTGGCGGCAGGGCGGCTTGATGGGTATTGGGAACGGCGCCTCAAGCCATGGGATGTGGCGGCCGGCAGCCTGATCGTCCGCGAGGCAGGCGGATTAACCGAAGCCATCGCACCGGGCGAAGATATCGTTGAAAACGGGTCAATCCTGTGCGCGAACGAGCCGGTTTTTTCAAGCTTTGCCAAGCAGGTACGGGGTTAAGTTCAACCCCAGGGGCCGCGGCGTTTGCGCCGCTTGGGGATGCGGCTTTGGCTTAGGGAATAGCGGGCAACCGGGTGGGGTGGATGGCCGTGATGGGCGCGCCAAAATTCTTGCCCGCCCAGGCGTTGCCACAGCGGCAGACACATGATCAGACCGGCGGCAAACCCGCCGGCATGGGCCCAATAGGCCACCCCGGCGGCGCCGCTGTCGCTGCCGATGCCGCCCAGAAATTGCATTGCAAACCACAAGATCAGCACCGCCCAGGCGGGGATCGCAAAGATGCGGAAAAAGATGATGAAAATCATCAACACATCAACGCGGGCTTTGGGAAACAACAACAGATAGGCGCCCATCACCCCCGCGATCGCCCCCGACGCGCCGACCATGGGCACATCAGATAAGGGCGCCGTCAGATATTGCGCGCCGGCGGCTGCCACGCCGGCCAGCAGATAAAAGCGCAAGAAGGCGGCGCGGCCCATCTTGTCTTCGACGTTATCGCCGAAAATCCATAAAAACAGCATGTTCCCGGCCAAATGCAGCCAGCCACCGTGCAAAAACATTGAGCTGATCAATGTGTAAAACCCATCCCCGCCGCTGATGCGGGCCGGGATCATCGCCCAGTCGCCAAAAAAGCCAGCGATGTGAACGGGTTGCCCCAACATCCCGGCATAGCTGAAGAAAATCAGAACATTGGCCACAATAAGCGCATAGGTGACAACGGGTTTTTGCCCGGATGGATTGTGATCACGAATGGGAAACATAGCTGATGATTTGGGGCATGACCGCGCGGTGGTCAAGGGGCCTTGCGATCAAGGCCCCTTGGGCAAGTCAAGCCGAGGCCCCCAGCAACGCGGCATTCCCGCCCGAGGCCGTCGTATCGACACAAACGTGCCGTTCGGTGCGGACACGCGCCAGATCAGGCAATCCGGTCATCAGCGGGATGATCGCGCCGGTGCGATGGGCCAGGGCGGTTTCAATCGCGCGGGCGGTTTCGGGTGCCCCCCACCAAATCACACCGCCATAGGCCGGGCCGCTGGTCAGTTCATCTGGATTGATCTGGCCGGTTGACCGCAGGGCAACGCCGCCCAGAACCTCGACCGCGCGGGCCTGCGCCAGCGTGGCTTCGGGGCCGGGGCCCATGCACAAGATCGCGGCGCGGGGCAGGGTGCTCAGCCGATTGGATTCGCCGGTTGGGCCGGGCAAAAGCTGTGCGGTCAGCGGGCTGGGCGGTTGATCTGGCAAGGCGGGAAGGCCGGCAGGGGCCTTCCAGACCGCATCGGTGGTTTGGTGATCGGGCGCGGCAAAGCGCGGCAGGTAATGCGGCCCGCCCGCCTTGGGCCCGGTACCAGAAAGCCCTTCTCCGCCAAAGGGTTGCGATCCGACAATCGCCCCGATTTGATTGCGGTTTACATAGATATTTCCCGCCTCGATCCTCTCTGAGACATGTTGAACGCGGTCATCAATACGGGTGTGCAAACCAAAGGTCAGCCCATAGCCAGTTGCGTTGATCGCATCAATCACCCGGTCCAGATCTTGGGCCTTGAAGGTCGCCATATGCAAAACAGGGCCAAAGATTTCACGCCCCAGCTGGGCGATTCCGTCCAGTTTGATCAGGCTTGGCGCCACAAATGTGCCTTGTGCCGGCACCGCAAGCTGGGCCAACAGGCGACCTTCGGACTTTGCGGTATCAATATGATCTTGAATGATTTTCTGCGCGCTTTGGTCGATGACTGGCCCCACATCTGTGGACAAATCCCACGGTTTTCCCAGCCGCAGCGCTTGCATGGCGCCGATCAGCATCTTGGTGAAATCTGCGGCAATGTCTTCCTGGACATAAAGGCAACGCAAGGCCGAGCAGCGCTGGCCGGCGGATTGGAACGCGCTTTCGATGATCGACTGAACCGCCTGTTCCGGCAAGGCGGTGCTGTCGACGATCATCGCGTTCAGGCCGCCGGTTTCCGCGATCAGCGGGGTGCCGGGGGCGCAATGTTGTGCCATCGCGGCGCGGATTTTTTGTGCTGTCGCCGTCGATCCGGTAAAGGCAACCCCGTTGACCCGCGCGTCCGACGTGAGCAAGGCGCCAACATCGGGGCCGCCCGGCAAAAGCTGCAAGGCGGCCGCCGGCACCCCGGCCTGATGCAAAAGGCGCACGGCCAGATGCGCAACAAGCGGCGTTTGAGCGGCCGGTTTGGCCAACACGGCGTTGCCCGCCGCCAAGGCCGCACAGACCTGTCCGCAGAAAATCGCCAAAGGAAAGTTCCACGGCGCAATGCAGGTAAACACCCCGGCTGGCGGCTCTGCTGTTGCTTGGGCCGCATAATAGCGCATAAAATCAACCGCTTCGCGCAGCTCTGCCACACAGTCAGGCAACCCTTTTCCGGCCTCGCGTGCCAAAAGCGCAAAGATCTGACCGTGGTTTTCCTCAAGCAGATCGGCGGCGCGGTTCAACACCTCGCGGCGTTCGGGCAGGGGGGTGGACCAGGCTGCCGCTGCACCGAATGCGGCCTGCACGTCCTGGGCGGTGCTGTTTTCCACTTGTCCGGCGCGGTCCGCCGGGTCTGCGGGGTTGATGATATCGCTTGCCGGTGTGGGTTGGCGCGGCGCCGCTAGGATCGGCGCGGCCTGCCATTCATGCGTCGCCCAAGGCGCGCGCGCGGCCTCAAGCGCGACCAAGGTCGGACCATGGGCCAAGTCAAAGCCAATGGCATTGCGCCGCGCCGGCTGAAACAAGTCGGGGCCTTTGGCGATGCTTGGCGCGCCCGGGCGATAGGTTTCAAACGGGTCGGCCGCGACGATTTCAGGCGCCACATTGTCATCGACAATCTGGTTAACAAAGCTGGAGTTGGCGCCGTTTTCAAGCAGCCGTCGCACCAGATACGCCAGCAGATCACGGTGCGCCCCGACCGGCGCATAGATACGGCAGCGGGTGTTGTGTTTGTTCAGAACCAAACTGTGAAGGGTCTCGCCCATGCCATGAAGGCGTTGAAATTCAAAGCTTTCTGTGTCTGTGGCCAGATGCAGGATCGCGGCAACCGTATGGGCGTTATGGGTGGCGAACTGCGGGTAAATCCGGTCGGTCATCCCCAACAGCGTCTTGGCATTGCAAATATAGGACACATCGGTCGCCGCCTTGTTGGTAAAGACCGGAAAGCCGTCGATCCCTTCGACCTGGGCGTGCTTGATTTCCGTGTCCCAATAGGCGCCCTTGACCAGTCGCACCATGATTTTGCGGTCGTATTTGCCCGCCATCTCATACAGGGTCTGGATCACGGTGCCGGCGCGCGGCCCATAGGCCTGCACAACGATGCCAAAACCGTCCCAGCCCGACAGGGCCGGTTCGGCCATCACGCTTTCGATGACCTCAAGCGAAAGCGCCAGGCGGTCTGCTTCCTCTGCGTCGACGTTCAGGCCCATGCCTGCGGATTTTGCCATAAGCGCCAAGGCGCGCAGACGCGGCACCAGTTCGGTCATGACCGTGTCTTTTTGGGCCACCTCATAGCGGGGGTGCAGCGCCGACAGCTTGACCGAAATGCCGGGATTTTTGCGGATATCGTCGTCGTGACAAGCCGTTGCAATGGCCGAAATCGCCCGCGAATAGCTAAGATGATAGCGCCGGGCGTCGGCCTCGGTGCGGGCGGCTTCGCCGAGCATGTCATAAGAATAGGTAAAGCCTTTCTTTTCCATGCCGGCCGCACGGGTCATCGCGGATGCGATGTTCTCTCCCAGCACGAACTGGCGACCCATTTCCTTCATCGCGCGCGAAACGGCGGTGCGGATCACCGGCTCTCCCAGGCGCTTGATGGCGGCGCGCAAATGGCGCACGGGGCCGGGTTGTTCGTCATCCAACACGCGGCCGGTCAGCATCAGCGCCCAGGTCGAAGCGTTCACCAGGCTTGAGGTCGAATGCCCAAGGTGGCGCCCCCAGTCAGAGGGGGCGATCTTGTCTTCGATCAATGCGTCAATCGTATCGGCATCCGGCACCCGCAAAAGCGCCTCGGCCAGGCACATCAGCGCAACGCCTTCATCGGTGGACAGGCCGTATTCCGCCAGAAAAACCTCCATCATTCCAGGCGAGGTCGTGGCGCGAATGTCGCGCACCAACTGCGCGGCGTCGGCACAGATTTGCCCGCGCGCCTTATCGTCGATCGCCGCCGTCTGGATCAATTCATTCAAGGTCTGCGCAGGATCGGCATAGGTTTTTTCGTCAATGCGCAGGGTCAGGGAAGAGGGAGGGGTCATAGCATCGGCCTTGGCTGAAGGGGTTTTGATGTGTATACATCCAATAATTGGGTCGTATTGACCAAAGGTGTGGAAAATGATGGTGAAATGTCATGAAGATTGAGCATAAAGCAGGTGAAGATGACCAAATTCGCCTGGATCGCTATGACCAAATGATTCTTAGCGTTCTGGCAAAGGACGGGCGGATCAGCATCACCGATCTTGCCAAGCAGATTGGGCTGTCAAAAACCCCGACCCAGGCGCGGCTGCGCCGGCTTGAGGACAGCGGCGTGATCTTGGGCTATCGTGCGATGGTGGATCCCATTCGCTTGGGTCTGGATCATGTGGCCTTTGTCGAGGTCCGTCTAAGCGATACCCGCGAAAGCGCGCTGGCAGCGTTCAACGCCGCCGTCGCCCAAGTGCCTGAAATCGAACAAGCCCATATGATTGCTGGAAATTTTGACTATTTGTTGAAGGTGCGCACCAGAGATATGACCAATTATCGGCGCTTTCTGGGTGACACGATTTCGGCCCTGCCGTTCGTGTCGGCAACCTCAACCTATGTGGCGATGGAGGCGGTAAAAGAGGTCATGTTGGCGGAAAACCCTTGACCCGAGGCGATTTCGCGCCACGATTGACCCATGAAACAGCTTTGTCTTGCGATGGTTTTGGCCGCGTTTTCCGGGCCGGCGGCCTCTGCCTGTCCGCCGGTGCCCGATCAAAGCGCGCAGCTGCGCGGTTTGTTTGACCGCGCCCGCGCCGCGTCGTCTGAAAGCGAAGGGCGCCTGGTGTCGGGCCTGATGTGGCAGGTTTGGTTGCAGGCCCCCGATGACGCGGCGCAGCAGGTTTTGGACCGGGGGCTTGCCCGCCGCAGCAGTTATGATTTCCTGGGGGCGATGGCCGATTTTGAACGTCTGATCGACTATTGCCCGCATTACGCCGAAGGCTTCAATCAGCGCGCCTATATTCATTTTTTGCGCGAAGATTTTGTCGATGCTCTGTCCGATTTGGATCGGGCGCTGGTATTGTCCCCGGATCATGTTCCAGCCCTGACAGGCCGGGCGCTGACCTTGTTGAAACTGGGGCAGATCGCCCAGGCGCGGCAACAATTGCAGGCGGCTTTGGCGCTTAACCCCTGGCTGTCAGAACGATTTTTGCTCTTGCCCGGCGGCCCGCTGGCCCCAAAGGGCGAGGACATCTAGTCACGCATTGCTCTTCCCAGATCAATCTGTTTAAAGACCTTTACCAAGCCAATGCGGGCGTGATGGAATGGTAGACATACCAGACTTAAAATCTGTTGGGCCGTGTGCCCGTGTGGGTTCGACTCCCACCGCCCGCACCATCTCGCTTTTTGACTCCGAAATTCCCGCTAAGTACTTGAAAGGGAAGGATAATTCGGGAGTTCCATACACCCCATTTTGCCCGTATTTGAGTGGCTCAGAAAAGACCAATCTGAGCACTGTCTGACGCAATGTGAAGTCTCCATTTTTGTATAGATTCCAGGGGTTTGCCAAGAATTTCAGAGCGAGTTCAATACAATCCTCCAGCCGTCCCCTTGGCGGCACGGTTGTTTCAACCCGCTCGGCGAGCACGATCTTGTGTCGCTCCAGCTTCTCGATACGCGCTTCATAGGCACTGACTACTGACGCACTCGTTGCATCGACAATCCGATCCAGAAGGCTCTCGATTTGCCGATCAACGTCCTTGAGCTGCTTCTCAAGCTCATCCTTTTCGCCATGCGCCACAGCCAGGCGCATGTCCCATGCGTCACGCAGCATTGCCTTCGCCAGATCGAAGAGATCACGAGCAGGCTGTACGCTTTCCATTATCTCAGCGAAGGCGTCTTCCATCTTAGCCCGAGGGACTGACTTGCTCTTCGCCTCGCAACCACGAGTCTCGCAGCGGTAGTAGGCGTAGTGGCGGCGGCAGCCCTTCGACCATGCCGCTGTCATGGCGTTGCCGCAGCATCCACACTGAACGAACCCACGGAGCGGAAAATCTTCATTGAAGTCTTTCCGCGCCGCCGGCAGCCGCTTGCGGCCAGCAAGGTTGTCTTGGATGCGCTGGAATGTTTCGAAGCTAATGAGACCTTCATGCTGACCTTTGCGGAGGCTCACGTTGGACCTGTCGCGTATTTGTGCCGCCCCAAGTGCTCGTTTAAGCCACTTTCCGTTCGAATGCGACCGGACTTTTCCAGCCGAGTGCTGAGTGCCGTCGGCGCGGATTGTAGAAGCCATTGATGTATTCGAAGATCGCCATCTCAACTTGCCGCCTGGTTGCCCATAACTGCCGCCAGATCAGCTCGGCCTTGATGGTTTTAAAGAATGTCTCGACAGCGGCATTGTCATAGCAATTGCCTTTGCCGCTCATGGAGACTTTGAAGCCATGCTGGCGCAGGATCTTCTGGTAGTCATGCGAACAGTATTGGCTGCC